>NZ_OZ061318.1:1315111-1972667 GCF_964063345.1 Pseudomonas lini | reverse complement strand
CATCATTTCCCTGGCCCATGGTCTGGAACGACGTCTGCGTGGCGTGCCAATGGACGATGAAGGCATCATTCCCGAAGCGCTGCGCGAACTGTGCCAACGTGAGAAACCGGCGATGCTGGTCTGTGTGGCGACTTGCCAGAACCCGACGACCGCGATCATGTCGCAAAAGCGGCGGGCGCAAATCGCGGCGTTGGCCGAAGAGTTCGACTTCATCATCCTGGACGATGACATCTACGGTTTTCTGGCCACCGACCCGTCGATCAAACCGCTGTCGGCGTTCGCGCCGGATCGTTCGGTGTACCTCACCAGTCTGTCGAAGTCGATCATGCCGGCCTTGCGGATCGGCTATCTCTATAGCCCGCCGAAACTGTTGTCGCGCCTGACCTCGATGGTGCGCAGCAGTGTCTGGATGCCGTCGCCGTTGACCGCCCAGTTGGCCAGCAACGTGATCACGCAGGGGTTGGATAAGAAGCTGATCCGTATTCAGCGCAACGAAGCCGCCGGGCGGCAGGCGATCGCTCAGGAAATATTCGCCAATTTCGAACTCAAGACCCAGCCGTACTCCTACCACATCTGGTTGACGCTGCCCGAGCCTTGGACCAGCGACGAATTCACCATGCTGGCCCGTGCCAATGGCGTGTTGGTCCTCAGTGGTACCCAGTTCCAGGCCGAACGTAGCGCAATGACCCGCTGCGTGCGTTTGGTATTGATGTCGCCCACCAGTCAGGACGAATTGAGATTTGCCCTGACCAAGCTGGCCAGCCTGATCGATTCGGACCCGCGACGTTATTACTGAGCCGACGGCGCTATCGCCTGACGTTTGTCCTCAGAGGCTGTCCAACTCGCCTACAGTTAATTCAGCCTCTGACGAATGCCTTTGTCCGGGGCCCTTCCACTGCACGAAGGCCTCCGCTAAGGTGCGCGGCTTCCATCCTTTCATCGCTCGAAGGCCCGGCATGACCGAACAGAACACCAACCCGCTGCATGGCGTAACGCTGGAACAGATCCTCAACGCCTTGGTTGAACACTACGAATGGTCGGGGCTGGCCGAGCGTATCGATATCCGCTGCTTCAAGAGTGACCCGAGCATCAAGTCGAGCCTGACATTCCTGCGCAAAACCCCATGGGCGCGGGAGAAGGTCGAACGCCTGTACGTGAAGTTGATGCGCACCAAGCGACCGGTCTGAGCGTGGTCATACCCTCGACGCCAGGTTCTGCCGCGAGGCGTCGTTGTGTTGCCGTGGCTGCGGTTTTGGGCTGGGCGGGTTTGAGCATTCAGATGTACCTGATTCTCTACTCACGCTGGAGTGTTGCAGCCAGTCTGCTGGGTGGCCTGGTGAGTTTTTTCAGCTTTTTCACCGTGCTGACCAATACGCTGGTGGCGGTGGTGCTGACCTGTGAACTGACGTCCCGCGAGTCTGCGGCGCGGCGCTGGTTTTTGCAGCCGTGGGTGAGCAGTGGAGTCGCGGTGAGCATCGCCGTGGTCGGTGTGGCGTACAGCCTGTTGTTGCGCCATTTGTGGCACCCCGAAGGCTGGCAATGGCTGGCCGATGAGCTGATGCATGACGTCATGCCGCTGCTGTTTCTGGTTTATTGGTGGTTCTGTGTGCCCAAAGGCACGTTGCGGCTGAAGCACATTGCGCTGTGGGTGATCTATCCGCTTGTGTACTTCGGCTATGCGTTATGGCGCGGGCATCTGCTGGCGGTTTATCCGTATCCGTTCATTGATGTGGACAAGCTGGGTTATCCACAGGTGTTCATCAATGCCGGCGGGTTGTTGGTGGGGTTTGTGCTGGTTGCGCTGCTGGTGATTGGATTGGATCGGTGGCGCACAGGTCGCAAGTGAACACTGACTGTGGCGAGGGAGCTTGCTCCCGCTGGGCTGCGAAGCAGCCCTGAACCTGCAACCAGGTATTCTCTGACACACCGTGTTGTCCGGTTAACGACTGCTTCGCAGCCGAACGGGAGCAAGCTCCCTCGCCACAAAAAGCATGCAATCACAGTGTTGCGGTCATTCCTCGTCACTATCATCCAGTCGCCAGTAACCGACAGCCTTCACAAATTGCTCGTTCAGACCATGCTCATCGAGCAACACCCGGCGGACCTGCCGCGACACCTTGGACTCAGTCGCCACCCACGCATACAGATTGCCATCGGGCACCTTGATCTGTTGCACGGTGGTCAGCAGGTTATTCCTGCCACCTTCACGCAGCACCCAAATCACATCGACCTGGGCTGCGCTTTCCAAACGTTGCTGTTCGGCGCCGTTTTCCACTTCCACAATCACCAGTGCACGCCGATTGGCGGCCAGGCCTTCAAGACGGCGGGCGATGGCGGGCAGGGCGGTTTCGTCGCCGATCAGCAAATAGCTGTCGAAGATGTCCGGCACGATCATCGAGCCCCGCGGCCCGCCGATGTGCAGGAACTGGCCGGGTTTGGCCTGCTCGGCCCAGGTCGAGGCAGGGCCATCGCCGTGCAGCACGAAGTCGATGTCCAGCTCCAGCGTGTTCCGGTCGTAACGACGAGGTGTGTAGTCGCGCATCGCGGGCATCGGCCCGTTGTCCTTGCCGGCACCGAGTACCAGGGTTTCCAGCGCCGTGTGTTCCGCAGCGTTTTGCGGGAACAGCAGTTTGACGTGGTCGTCCGTTCCGAGGCTGACGAAGCCTTCAAGCTCAGGACCGCCCAACGTAATCCTGCGCATACGCGGGGTCAGGTCGACCACTCGCAATACTTCCAGACGACGGCGCTTGATCTCGTGGCTGACACGGTGAATGGATTGGGATGGCACGATAACGTCGGTCATTCGGCGTTCTCCTGAACGGGTGGAACGGCGGGGCCGTCGACGATGGCTTTGGCCGTGTTGTTGAGCAGGTCGCGTACCCGCAAAATTTCTTCCGGGCTCCAGCGACCATGGTGCATTTGCAAGGCGTGGCGCAGGTTGTGCACTGCTTCGTGAATTTCGGCGGGGCGGTCATGGCCGCGCAACGAGCGCTTGCTGACTTCGATGCGCATGCGCACGCCGTCCAGGGCAATCGCTTGTTCACTTAAAGACAGACGTCCGGCGTCGGTGATGCTGTAGCGTTTTTTTCCGCCCTCGGCATCGCCCAGAATCATTTCGCTTTCTTCAAGGAAGGTCAGGGTCGGGTAGATCACGCCGGGACTGGGGCTGTAGGCGCCGTCGAACATGCTTTCGATCTGGCGGATCATGTCGTAGCCATGGCAGGGCTGTTCGGCGATCAACGCCAGCAATAGCAATTTCAGGTCGCCAGGGGCGAACACCCGTGGCCCGCGACTGCCCCGTTCGCGGCCGGGGCGTTTTTCGAAGCCGTCACGGCCATCGCCGTGTTCGCGGTGGGGGGAATGATGGTCTCTCATTTTTTCCTTCTCTCTGTCGTGTTTAGATACAACTTAAGATATATCTTACCAGGGGCGCAAGCCTGCTCGACCGACGGTCGAAGCAGGCTTGCTGGCGATAGAGAGAGGATTTGGCGCTTGCGGGTTTAGAAGGATTGGACTAATTGTCGGGTTCTAATGTTTATTGACTGGATAAGTAGTGCTGGCTCTTACTCGGAGTCGACCTATTTTAATCTGTGTGCTTTTTACTTTAAAACTGTATGTAGTCTCTCTCTGACGTCCAAACTAGTGAGTTCTTGTTTTTTAGTCTTTTTTCAACGGGCTCGTGCGTCGTTGTAACTACATGTTCTTGGGAAGTTACGTACTTACTTTCTCAAGAAATTGGTCGATCATGCTCCGGCGTAGAAAGTTAAGCCAACGCGCCATCGCTGTAGTGACGGCGTGGCTGTTCCAGACTTTCCACGGATCAATCCTTTGAAAAAAACAGGTACTCACAATGTTCAAGAAGTTTGCAATCGCCGTTCCGATGACCCTCCTGGCCCTCAGTTCTTCGGTGGCGTTCGCTGTGGAAAATGAAGCGCGAACAACCATCAATATCAGCGCCACTATCCCAACCCAGGTATTCCACGCCCAACCGGTGAATCCTGACTTCGGTAAAAATGAAAAAATGGCCTACAACCTGGTAGCAGGCACCTTGGATCCGATACGTGCGACTTACGATATCCGGCACACTAACGGTTGGGTCAATGCCTATGTTGAAGGTGGTCCGCAACCCCTGTTCAACGGTAACAACAACATCGCGCTGACCTACACCTTCAACGGTGTCACCCTGACCGGCGTTTCACAAGAAGTGGTCGGCGATACCGAGTCCAACGGCGGCATGCGGGCCGATCTGGTGATTGCCGCCGCTAAACCGACCGCCGCTCAGACGGGGCTTTACACTGCCACTCCGGTTGTGGTCTTCGATGCCATTCCTCGTGTTACCCAGTAACTTAGTTATGAACTAAGGCTCGCCCTTATCAAGTAACTTTACCGGTCGATGGGCGGTCCCTGCCTGTCGATCGGGATTCAACGAACTTATCTTCAGAGTATTTCGTTCATGTTCCCGATGACTCCCATCGCGACGGCGCTTGCCCTTTTTTTCTGCACAACGGCTCTCGCCGCGCCAGCGGAAAATGCTCACACACCGCGAAGTTTGCTGGCCCAGGCCAAGGGTTTGCCGACTGAGTTCGAAGAGCACTTCTTTGATGTGCCGCTGGCGGTACGAGTGGAACTTGACCAACAATTTCTCGGTGAGGCGATGGTGGTGTTAACCCGCGACGATCGTATCACCCTCGTTGACTTCGCCGATGTCGGCGACAGCACGATAAAAGCCAGTGAACGAGACATCTGGTCTAACTATTTGAAACAAGGGGTAGCGCTCGGCGGCTGCCCGACGAAATGCCCCGAACAGTTACTGGCCGTGCACTACAGCCTTGAAAATTCGCTGGTGTCGATTCTCACGGAAAACGCCGAACGCGACGATCAGGCACAGCGTTACTACACGTTGCCCGAAGGTGGCAGCACCGGTTTGATCGTGCGCAATCAACTGAACCTCAATGGTGGTCAGAATCAGGATCTGGGTGGGCGTTATGGTTTGGAGGCCAGCAGCAGCCTGGGCCTCTGGACGCAAGCAGTCAACGTGCAGCTTTCCCGACTGGGCGGCGTAGACAACCAGCTCTACCACTCCGTGAATGAGCTTTATACCCAGCGTGAACTGGAAGGCAGTTTTCTGCGGCTGGGCTTGTTCACTCCCGCTTCCGAAGGCCTGACGCGCCAGCCGCGCACCTTCGGCACCAGCCCCGACACGGCCTTGGGCGTGATGTATGGCAGCTCCGACAGCCTGGCGATCAACAATCCGAAAGCGGCGGTCTATCCGATCTATGTCACCGCCAATCGCCAGGGCTCGGTGGAGATCTACCGCGACGGTTTGCTGATCAATACCCAGCCGGTGCCCGCCGGATTACAGACTCTGGATACCCGACCGCTGCCGGGCGGGATCTATGAGGTGGAAGTGCGTCTGATCGAAGACGGCCAGATCACCTCCAGCACGCAGGAACTGGTGTACAAGCCCAGCAATTGGCGCAATCACGACGAGCGCTGGCGCTACAACCTGTTCGCCGGCCGTGAATCCAAAGTGCTGAGCAATTGGGATGAACAGGACGACGGCGACATGACCGCCGGTGCAGCCTTCAACTTTCTGGTGCATCCAAGGGTCATCCTGGGCTTGAGCGGGCGGCAGGTACGCGATGCCTTGCAATACGGCACTTCGGTCGATTGGGCGATCGTCAACAATGCCAGTTTGTATGCCAACGTCTACAAAACCGAAGACTACGGCACCGGGCTCGACATCCAGGGGCTGTATTCCTATGGCGCTGGCTCCATTGTCGCCAGCCATAACCGCAGCTGGCTCGATACCACCCGGCTCTATGACACCCTGCCGGATGGCACACGAGTGCGTCAGCGCAACGTGTTTGTCGGGCAGACCAGTAACTCTTCCTTATCGATCAATCATCGGCTGACCAGCAAAAGTTCGGTCAATGCCCGGGTGTCCCACAGCGAAGGCAACACTGAAGGCACGGGCGTGGATCTGGGATGGACCCAGCGCACCCAATTGTTTGGCAGTGATGCCAACTGGCGGCTGTCATTGTTCGATCGACCGGGCAGCTTCAGCTCGGGTGACGACCGCAATCGTGGCGTCGATTTGAGCGTCAACATTGCCTTGGGCGGCCCCGGTGAACAGATCTCCGGCAGCATCGGCTCGCGAACCGCGCGCGAGGGCGGCCGCGATAACAACGCCTCGATCAGCTACCGCAAAGTGCTGCAGGACCATGTGCTGCAAAGTGTCTCGGCCACCGCCATCACCGATACCTATGGCATCGGCTTGAACGCGATGGCGACGATGCAATCGGACCTGGTCAATGGCGACGGGTTTATCCAGCGTTCGTCCTACAACAACGACCTTACGGGCGGTCTGAACCTGGACAGCACCGTGGCCGTTGGCGGCCAGAAAATGGTCATGACCAGCCAGTACCACCGCAACGGCGCCGGCATGATCATCGATGTGGAATCGGATATCGCGGACATCGCCCTGCGCGCCGACGATTTGAGCGGTGGCAGTGCGGTACTCAAGCCCGGGCGCAACTTTGTGCCGATCACCGCCTATAAAAGCAGCTCCGTCAGTTTCGACTTCGAGGGCAACCATGTCCCCGCCGCAACCATCCAGCCGGCCCGTTCCAGTTATCACCTGAACAAGGGCGGCGTTGAATATCGCCAGGTGAAAGTGATGAAAACCCTCACCGTGCTCGGGCGTCTGATCGACCCTCAGGGCAACCCGCTCAAGGGCCATCACATCATCAACCACGCCAGTCGCGGGGTAAGTGAAGTGGACGGGTTCTTCTCCATGGAAATGAACGCCGGTTCACCGACGCTGGAAGTGCGCCACGGTAATCAGCTGTTGTGCCAGTTCCGCCTCGATACGAGCAGCGGGCGCACGGAAAACAACGTGTTGATGATCGGGGATTTGCGCTGCACGCCGGATACGTTGGCGGATGCAACTTTCAGGACTCCGACGGCGGGTTGATTGCCCGGCAGAACGTGATTAATCGACGAGGTAAAGAACAATGAAACGCCTGCTGGCACTGTTTGGTTTTTGTCTGTTTGCTCAGACCGCACACACAACGCCGAGTATCAATATCGGCACCGTCTACGACTATCTGGACGGCGACAAAAGTACCTTTTTGAAACGGGTTTTCAATGGCGGCGACAGCACTGCCTTCGTCAAGGTCAACATTCTCGAGATCCTCTATGACACCGACGGCAAATCGCAGGAAGTGCCGCTCAAGACCAGCACGGACGGCAGCGCCCGCGATGGCTTGATGGCCAGCCCGGCTCGACTGATCGTCCCGGCCAATGGCATGCAGGGTACGCGATTGCTGTTCATGGGGGAGCGCGACAAAGAACGTTATTTCCGCGTGCGTTTTGTCCCGGTAGTGCCCGAAAAAGAAGACGAGTTCGCCGTCTCCAGCGAAGAGCGTGAGGACTATAAGAAAACCCTCTCCGCCGGGGTCAATGTGCTGGCGGGTTATGGCGCGGTTTTTTTCGTACGGCCCAAGCAGACACGTTTTGACAGCGCGATCGAAAACGGCGCCGGCACCTACCGGATCCGCAACAACGGCAACACGGTCGTGGTGATCGATGAGTTCAAGGATTGCTCGGTAAAAAACGAGCAGGACTGCCAGCCGACCACCAAGCATCACATTCTCGCCGGTCGTACGTTTACTTTCGAGAAACAGGCCGGGCGCCACTATCAGTTCACGATGGTGGAAGGTGCAAACAGCAAAAAACTCGATGTGAAGGGTTGAAGCCATGACCAGGAAACTGATCTTCGGGTTGTTGGCGGTTGCTGTTTCGTATGCGAGTCATCCGGCGTTTGCCGCCAGGGAAGTGCATGAGTTTGAAGTGGTCGTGACGATCCCGACCCAGGCGTTCTATGTGATTCCCTCGGACCCGACCTGGATCCACCGCGAGCAGCAACTGCCCTGGAGCCTGACCGCGTCGACGCTGGGCGGCTTGCGCAAGTATTTCGACGTGAAGAACGAAGCCGGCTCGATCGAGGCGCGGCTTGAAGGCCGGCCGTATCTGTCCAACGGCACCCCGGCCCATGACATTGCTTTGCGTGTGTTGTTCAACGGCACGTTGTTGAGCGAAGTCGAGAGCATTCAAGTGGTTTCCCCGACCGACGCCGCCCCCGGCAAACGCGTCTTGCTGGAAATTGTCCCGATGCCGCCGGCCGATGGGGTTTACAAGCCCGGCAATTACTTTGGCAACGTCAACATGATCTTCAACGCGGTCATGCCCGGTGCTTGATATCGATTTTATGAGGCTAAAGGGATGAAGCGTTTTCAGATGTTACGACGTTGTGCCGGTGCGATTGTTTTGTGCTCGATGTGGCTACCCACGGCCTGGGCGGAGGAGGTGTCGATTCAAGCCTCGTTCAAACCGGATTCAGCTAATCCGCAGCGCAACAAATTCACCAACGACACGCCGTCCAGTGGTTACTGCGTCAGTTACCCCGATCAGTGTCGTCACTATGAGATGTTCAGTCTGCAAGTACCGATCGAGTTCAACTCAATCGCACCGATTCAAGCTCGTCACGGGGATGTTCGCCAGGGGGCAATGATCAAGGTCCCGACACAGTGGCGAGACTTGACGGTCTTTCACGAAGTAACCGGTGAGCCGGCGACGGTGAAAATGCGTATTTCCGGCGTGGGGTCGCAGTATGTAACGGAGGACGTCATCGAGCTGGTGGGTGGCGGCGACGATTATCGAGTTGCCCATAATCAGTTATGGGGCAGTAGCTGGGTCTACGCACCTGCACCCTGTGCTATCAGTGGTGTGGGGTTTTACGGTCACAATCGGTACGGTTTTTTCTGGAAAACGCCAACGGAGGGTATTTGTGCAAAACAGGCGCAGTTCAATGTTCCATGGCTGCGTTATAACTATCTCGACTTTGCCTACGAACTGGTGACCCCTAATCCATTGGGCATGTCCTCGGGCAAGTACCGTGGAAACCTGACCTATACCCTCGGCCCGAGACAGGACTTCGACATGGGCGACATCATGCAGCCCACCAGCTCGACCCTGGCCTTGAACTTCACCCTCGATGTTCAGCACACGCTCAAAGTGGATATACCTCCGGGCGGCAACCGTGTGGAACTGGTGCCCCAAGGCGGCTGGCAGTCGTGGTTGACCCAAGGGCGCAAACCGACACGCCTGTTCCGGGACCAGACGTTCAATCTTTCCGCCAGTTCCCGATTCAAAATGCAGCTCGAATGCCAATACACGCAGGATGGGCAGAATTGTTCTGTGCGCGAACCTGTCAGTGGTCACACCGTTCCCCTGAATGTCAGCGTCAGCCTTCCCCATGGCTTGAGCGATGCCAATGGGCAAGCGGTCAGTCGTCGACCGCTACGGATTGATGGCAGTGGCACGGAGTTGTTTCAACCGGGCATTTATGTGGATCGCAAACCGGGAACGCTGCACTTCGAGGTGCCTGCCGCGCAGGTGGCAGAAATGCTTCGTCCAGGTGTTGCTCGCCAATACTCGGGCAACGTGACAGTGATCTGGGATTCGGATGTCTAGCGCTTCGTCAAACGCTGCCACGGTTCCAACGGGCCGAGCATCACTATGATCGTTGAAGGAAAGGCAATGAGCTGTCTGCGTACGCAATCATTTGGAAAACTGACCGGCCTGTTGTGCGCCGTGTTTGCACTGTCGGCGCAAGCCTTGACCGTGGACATCGAGGCAACCTTCAAGCCCGATTCGTCCAATCCGCAGAGCAACAAATTCATCAATCAGACGCCGTCCGAAGGTTTCTGCCGGCAGGTGCCGCAGGCCTGCGAGCCCTTTGGGCTGTTCAGCCTGGGCGCGCCCATTTTGTTCACGGCCAATGCGCCGATCCTGGCTAATCACACGGACCCGCGTCAGGGCGGCATGGCCCGGGTGCCCTCGGAGTGGCGAGACGTGCCGGTGACGCATGAGTCGGGCGATACCAAGGTGCTTTCCATACGGATTGGCGGTATTGGCCATGAGGCGTCGATCCCCCGCTCGATCACCGAGTTGACCGGTGGGGGAACATGGGACAACTTGTGGGAAGGGGGGCGCTGGATATATGCCCCTCCACCTTGTCAGGGGGTTGGTTGGGCGACGGCTGGCCCCGTGGGATACAACAGTTTCTGGAGAGTCCCGGAGAATGCGGGCGTGTGCAGCAAGAAGGCGCTTTTCGACATTCCGATGTCCTTCCGCTACCTGTACTTCGTTTTCGCTTATGAGCTGCGTACACCGGACCCGCTGAACATGAAGGCGGGTAAATACACAGGCACCATCCCGTATTCGGTCGGTCCTCGCCAGGATTTCGACATGGGCGACGTGATGATTCCGGATGACAACCAGTTGCTCCTCAATTTCTCGCTGGATGTTCAACATACGCTCAAGGTGGACATTCCTCCCGGTGGTACGCGCATTGAGCTGGTGCCGCAAGGTGGCTGGCAGGCCTGGTTGACTCAAGGGCGTAAACCGACGCGGTTGTTCCGTGATCAGACGTTCAACATTTCGGCCTCGAGCCGTTTCAAGATGAACCTTGAGTGCCAGTACATCAGTGGCAATACCTGCGGCGTGCGGGAGCCGGCGACGGGGCATTCAGTGCCGCTCAACATCGGTGTCACCTTGCCCACTGGTTTGACCGACGCTGCGAACCAGCCGGTCAATCGCCGCCCGCTGTTGCTCGATGGCAGTGGCACGCACTGGTTCCAGCCTGGCTTTTACGTGGATCAAAAGCCCGGGACGCTGCATTTCGAAGTCGCCCGGGACCAGGTCGAGGAGATGCTCAAACCGGGCGTTGCCCGAAGTTACTCGGGCACGGTCACGGTCATCTGGGATTCGGAGGTGGGTTGATGCCAGTCGCTCAAGGCCTGTGCGGCGAGACTGGCATCGGCACGAAACTACATCGACGGATCGGCCTTTTGCAGCGCTTCACGGGTCAAGCGTCTGCTTAACGCCTTTTCGTCATAGCCGATGTCGTTGAGCAACCGCTCATGCACGGCATCGGTCATCTCGGTGCCGGTAAACACCACGCTGTGGTCCACGGGAAGTTGATCGGCGAGATCCTGCAACTGTCGCCGCAATGGCGCGCGGCGCATTTCAGCCCATCGGGCAGAGTGTGCCCAGGCGCGTTGGGCATCGCGCAACTGATCCAGCAGCTCGGGTTTACCCCGGTAGATTCGGGCATTACGACTGTAGGCGTCGGGGTAGGTCTGACGCAGGTACTTTTCCCAGTAGGGCTGCTCGATCATTTCATTGACCAGCCCATCACCGGCTTCCATTGAGATCACGGTATCGAACGCCGTGTCGAGGGTTCTTGCACTCACTCCGGCCACGGGCTCATAAAGCATCGTATTGGATTGCCATGGCAGGCCCAGGCGATGGGCCAGGCCGGTTTCGTAGGCCAGGTACACCTCCACTTCATCGGGATTGCCCGTGCGGCTGCGGACATCGGCGCTGGCGATTTCATCCACCCGCGCCAGGCGCGCGGCCCCTTTTGCCAGGGCCACCAACCTGCCTTCGAGAATCTCATTCGATGTCGAGAGGGCATAGGCTTCGGCGGTGAGGACTTTGATCCCCATGTTGTTGAACAACTGGGCGCCAGCATCGGCGCAGGTGGTGGGGGCGGAAGACATCTCAAACAGCTCGGTGCGCAACTCGGCGTCCAGGTCCATGGCCTCGATCATGCGCCAGACGCGTGCGCTGAGATTTTCGCGCAGTGCTCCACCCGCGCGGTAGTCGGCCGATTGCTTGAGTTTTTCAATCAATGCGAAGAAGTCTTTGGAGCCTGGCTCGCCCATCATGTCGTGCCAGGCCTCTTCCCTGAATGTCCCCAATCCTGCGACGACTTGGCTCCACCAACGGGAATCATCCGGCATCGGCCAGGCATCGATCGCATACGCGGCGGCACGCCGATAGAGGTGCTCGGGGCTCAGGCCCACCGACATTCGGTAATCCTCATAAGCCATGCGGTTTGCGTCGGAAAGCCGTTCTGCGAACAAACGCGTGCGGGCTACGATGCGTGCATCTTCGGAGCCCGGAACCACGGTCGGCAGTTCAGTGAGCGGGTTTTCCATCAGGTCGAGGAAAAAACCTCGGGGGCGGCGTTTCTTGAACAAACCCTCAGGCCAGCGCGTCGCCCCGGTGTTGCTCAAGCTGAGGATCATCAGTTTGGGCATGCGCTCGACATTGGGCAGCAGGCCCAGTTCCGGGTTTTCATCGAGCCGCAGTGTTTCCATGCGAGTCAGGTTTCTGAGGCTCTCGACGGCGTCAGGTGTCAGGGTGATGTAGTTGTCCGTCAGGCGCAGGGTGCGCAGAAAATGCATCTTGTCGATGCCGTCCGGCAAGTGGGCCAGCCGACAGCTTCTGGCGCTGAGCTGCTCAAGCGCAGGGAAGTCTTCCAGCAGACTGCCTGCTCTGGGGTTGAAGGTTGCACGGTCCAGCGTCAGCGTGGTGACCTGATCCAGCAGGTGCTGGATATCCGGTAACTTGTCCCACCACAGATCGAGGTTGATGACCGTGAATTCCGCCGACAGATCCAACGCGTATCCACCTTCGAGGCTGGCGCTGCGCTCACCGAGGACCATCGACCTTCGTTCAAAACACTGCAACAGTCGGTCGCTGATAAAGCTCCCGCCGTTGTACTTGAAGCTCAACCATTCGCGGTCAACCTCACCGTCACCCATGTCGTCATAAGGCGAAGGTTTCCAGCTTTCCAGGGTCTGTCGCAGTTTTTCGAGTTCATCCTCCAGCGCTTTCATGACCTGGAGCGGCTCCTCTTTGGCATTCAAGGATCGAGCGAAGGTTTCCACCTCGCGTTCATTCAGGTTGGAGTACAGGTTGCGTACCCGGTCTTGCAGCGTCGCGGCGGGTTTGGAAAACAGCGGGCCACGCAGCAGGGTGATCGTTTCCGGGGGCAGGACGGGCACGTTCGGTGGTTCGGCGAGCAGCACTCGACGCACGCTGGGCATTTCGGTCTTGGCCATGATCCATTGCTTGAAGAAAAGACCTTGTCCGGGCCGATAACCCAGTGCCTGACGCTTGTTTACGGGCATGGCGTGGAGTACCGATTCAACAAAATCGTCGGCTTCATGCAGTTTATTGTTGGCGCCGTCGCGCACTTCGTATTGGTCGGATTCCTCGCGGATCAGCAGCCGCACGGTCGTCGCGTCTTCGGCCCCGACACTGCATCGCAGTGGTCCGTCGAAGCTGCCTTCGTGCACTTCAATGCGCAGCCCGGCGAAAGTGTCGCTGTGCAGCCGCAGGGTATTGAGCACCAGCCTTTCGGTATCCGGCCCCCACTGTGCGTCATCATAAAAGCCCTCATAGGCGTGGCTGATCCGTGCTTCGAAAGCGGCCTCGCGGGCCAGGGTTTTCAAGCGCAGCGGCACGCGCTGTTCTTTTGACAGGCGCTCCAGCTCAGCGCCACGGGCCTCGCCCAGCAGTGTTTCGGCCGTGCGGGCCGGCAGCTCCGGTACCGTTTGACGAAGAACGCGGATACGAGGGTTGTCCGAGGTTTGCCCGGCCTGATAAAGCTGATTGAATATGTCTGCCCTGAGCTCGCCGGCTTCATCACCCAATCGATTGCGCAGAGCTTGCACTCGATCACCCTTGGCAACCTGTGGCCCGAGCAACGCTTCAAGCTCGGCGTCGTTCAAAAAGTCGATCACGCTTTGCGGTAATTGGCCGCTCATGACATGGGAGAGGCTGGTCGCGAGGGTCTGTTCATCGCTGGCCTGGGCATTGCCATACTGGCGAAAACGCCCGGTCAGGTCGGTGTTTTCGTAAACCTTCAGCGCCTTTTCTGCGGGCCAGCCGTCCAGATAGGCCAGCAGTGACTCGAACCAGTAAGAGGTCGGTTCGAGGGGGTGGCCGGCACGGATTTGCCCGATCGCTGTGTCGATTTGCCGGTCAATCTTCAATCGTTGCAGGCTATCGGCAAGCAGCGGCGGTGGAGGGGCGTTGTCGATGTACATCCGGCGTAGCGCATCGTCGTCGGTGCCGCTGGCGATACGTGCCCGCTCAAGCTCTGTATCGCTGAAACCGTCCACGTAATGGCCAAGGCGGCGCATCAATGTCGGGCCTTCCCACTCCTGCGGGGTTTCGCCTTCATGAGTCCAGGCACCGAGGCCATTGGTCTTCAATTCGGGTAAATAGGCATCGGCGCGGCGAGGATGCTTGATGCGGTAGCGACCCTGCTTTTCCTGGTGTTGCACGGCGTAATGTTTGCCCTCCAATGGCAACACGCTTTGTCCCTTGTGCGAATGCAGGCCTCGCTCATCAGGTCGCGAACCGTCCGGCAATGCGAGATAGGGCTGTTCGTAGGGTTTGAGATCGGGATGCCACAGCCGGGACTGACCGTTGGGCAACCTTACCGGTTTCATGCCTTCGATCAATGGCGACAGCCTCAGGCGCGCGAACTTGCCAAGCTCCGCACCTGCCGCAATAGCCCCCAGTTGAATGACATTCGTCACCACCGCGACGATGTGCTCGGCGGCTTGGGTCCATAATCCTTCGGCCAAGTCCAGGATGGATTCGACGACATCACTGGTGATCTGGTAGGCGGTGTAGACCATCATCAACTCACCCAGGAAGGGCACGAACGGCGTGATGACAATCAGCGCGACGTTGAAGATGTCCGAGACGATCCTCTTGAAGTTATCCCACCAGGCCCAGCGGGCATTGCTGTCGGTATCGGCGGTGGATACGGCGATGTGCCTGGCGTCGTTGAGAATCTTGTTGAGTTTTTGCTGGTAGAGATGCGTCCACAGATCACCGGTGATCAGCTCGGTGCGAAAATGCAGGCGGGGGTGAGACACCGGCTCTTCGCGCCATGGCGGACGCTGATCCAGTGGCTCTTTTTTATGCCAACGCACCTCGGTCAGGTTCTGCTGGAGTTCGGCGAAAAACAGCCCGCGTTGTTGATGAGGGACGAATTGACTGAAGTGCTGGCGGTAGGTCATGCCGCTGGATTTGATCAGTTTGTTTTCCCGCAGTTGGCGCGTCAGTTCTTGGAGGAAGTCGGGGAGCGAGGGGTACGACTTCAGCGGATGTTCGGGGTCTTGCGGGACATAGGCAATCACCTGCTCGGTCTGCCATGTGCGATCCAGATCCGGGGCGATCAGGACGATGCCGGCCAACGCCGTGTCCAGCATCGACAGTTCATGAAATCGAAGGTGCTTGCCTTTGAGTTTGAGGTTGCGTTCGCCCTCAAGCATCGCCAGCACGACGTCACGGGTGTAAGGCCCGATGTCGCCTTTTATTACTGCCAGCTGTGCCGCGGCTTTGAATGCGGCCTTCTGGCTGTTGACGACTTTTTTTCTCAAAACCGTTTTGGCAACGGCATCTTCGGACAACAACACGCTTTCCAGGTATCGGGTGTATCGGGCGCCGATATCCAGTTCACGACATAGCGTCTGGAATTGAGCGATGGACATCTTGCGTTTGATCGGTTTGATGTCGAACAGTCCACGTTCATCGGGTTGGCTGATGAAGTCTGAGTCGGCTTCGCAGGTTTCGGAACGTGCGAAGTTGTGCAGCGCGGCATCCAGAAGTGAAACGGTTCGCGTGACAACGCCCCCTGAAAAATCGATGGCATACCACGGGCGCTCCTTGGGTAGATAAAGGTGCAGGCAGGTTGTTCTGACGTCGTCCTCAACACCGTATTGATCTTTCAGTGCGGTGCGCAACAAGGGCTCGGCAAACTCATAGACGTCTTTTAACTGAGCGAGCAACTGGTCAACACTATTGTGCTCGGTCCACAGTTTAAGGTTCGCCTCTTGTAACAGGGTGTGATCGAAGTTAGTTGCGTCGGTTATCCAGCGTGCGGGGCCTATACGTGTTGCACTCAGTTCCCGCGCTCTTCTAAGCGATGCACTTTTAAAAACAGGATGGATACGGTTCTCGATGAACGCGTAATGACGCCCTGGTGCGTCGGGTGATTGATCTGGAGTAATACGTCCTTGTAAATCAGCCATTGTTCTAATAAACCTTGAACATTGATAGGAACTCCCAGCCTATCTTTTCGTGCTCAAAGTTAAAGTTTGAATTACTGCTGCCAAGTCAGTGTTTGTCCCCTCAAGGCATTGGAATTATCAATGCCGAAAATATTTAATTACCGCACGCGCACGGTGTCAGTTCTGTTAACGCCGCGCGACTTCAGTCGGCAAGCAACCTGTTTTGCTGCCGGGTTGCAGGTACGGCATGAGAATCGGCGCCATGCCCTTGAGCACTTGCACCGGCAATGCCGAGGTGAACTTGAAAGCCTCTGCCGTGCGCCCGGGCACGAACGCGGTCAAGGTGCCAAAGTGTGAATCACCGATAAAGAATACAAACGTCGCCGTCCGGTTGATGGATTTGGAGCTTAGAATCCGTCCGCCCGAACCGATCGCTTCAATGCGGTTGTCCCCAGTGCCCGTTTTGCCGCCCATGGCCAACGGTTTGCCATCTGGCGTTACAAAACTGCCGGACACCCGTTTCGCCGTGCCGGCATCCACCACTTGCGACAAGGCTTCGCGCATGGCCGTGGCGACTTCGGATGGCATGACTCGTTTGCCGACGTCCGGGTCGTTGATCAATTTGGTTTCATACGGTGTGTTGGCCGCGAAGTGCAAGCTGTCGATACGCAGCGTCGGCATGCGCACACCGTCGTTGAGGATGGTGCCGATCAGTTCCGCCAATGCAGCCGGACGGTCGCCGGAACTGCCGATGGCGGTGGCCAGTGACGGTACCAGGTGATCGAACGGATAGCCGACTTTCTGCCAGCGCTGGTGAATGTCGAGGAACGCCTCGATCTCCAGCATGGTGCGGATGCGGCTGTCACGGGCGCCCTTGTGGCGGCTCTTGAACAGCCAGCTATAAACTTCCTGACGCTCGTACTGGCTGGCTTTGACGATCTGGCTGAACTTGGCGTCGGGGTTATTCAGCAGGTAGCCGATCAACCACAGATCCAGCGGGTGGACCTTGGCGATGAAGCCTTGGTCCGGCAAATCGTAGCTTCCGGGACCGTAGCTCAGGTAGAGGCGTTCGAGGCGTTCATCGGTCAGTTTTTCATTGAGCTTGGCGCCTTTGAGGTGCGAGCGTACGAAGGTGTTGAAGCTTTCCTGGTCGGCCTGGGGGAATAGATAACGATGCACGGCAGCCATGCGAATCGGGGTCGGGCGCATGCCGTCGAGAAAGGTTTCGAGCCGCGCCTGGGTGTCCTTGTTGCGGTATTTCTTCCAGAACTTCAGCAGAAACGAGGTACCTTCTTTGTCGGCGAATGAGGCCAGGTATTCCTGGCGCCGAGGGTCGCGATCGTCCTTGAGCAATTCGGCGCTGCTGTTTGGGCCGGAATAGGTGGTGTAGCGCACCAGGTCACGCATCAGCCGAATGAACGGCAGGTTGATCGACTCACGAATGGCATCGCGCAGGGTCGGCAGGCGGCCGTTGTCCTCCTTGCGGAAGTTAACGAACGTGTGCAGCCCGCCACCGGTGAAAAAAGCTTCGCCGGGGCTGGCGGAGTATTTGCGATCCAGCGCGGCGCCGAGCATTGTCGGCAGGTTGTGGTCGGTGTTCTGAATCAGGTAATCGACGGCCCAGCGGGTCAGGCGATCCTGGTCGGGGACGTCGACTTTCTTCAGTTCAGGGATGGTCATCGTCCCGTATTTATCGTGCAGCTCGGCGATGATCTGCAGGTAGGTGGTGAGCACGCGCATTTTTGCGGTGGAGCCCAGTTCGAGCTTGCTGCCTTCATTGATGTCGAATGGCTGGTCAGTACTGTCGGTCTGCACCCGTACTCGCGAGCCGTCCGGGGTCAGTTCAAACAGAGTGAAGCTGTAGCGCACCTGTGTGGTGCTGGTGGGGGTGAGCAGGCGTTCGCCCATCAGGCCGATTTCCGCTGCATAGGTTGGGTCGGCCAGATGTTTGAGGTACGCGGTGGCCTGGGTTTGCAGCTCGCCTTGCAGCGTACTGGTGGCCGACATGTCGAGGCGGTCGAGGTCATACAGCGGACGGTTGAGCAACCCGCCCAGACGGCTGCGCGCCACACTGATGCCCTTGTTGGTTTCGATTGGCTGAATGGTGGGCTGGGTGGCCCAGTCGCGGTAAGTCACTTTACTGGCCAATGCCGCCGCCGCGAGTGGCGCATCGATCACGCCATTCTGAGCCAGCAGGCGAATGTGGCTGTCGGTGAGGCTGGCCAATTCATCACGGCCCTTGGTCAAGTAATGGGAAGGGCGACGCTGAGCGATCATCAGTGACAGCATTTCACGCAGGGCCAAGCCTTTTTCTGACAGGCTTTTCGGATCGGTGTTGGTGCTGGCCAACCGTTCGTTGGCCTGGTTGAAATCGGCGCCGTACCAGACGCGCAAACCTTCGGCCATGCCATGCACTTCACCGTGGCCCGGTACTGCCGACAGCGGAACACTGTTGAGGTAATCGCGAATCACATTTTGCCGGGCCTGGAGGGTTTCCGGGCCCGCCTGATAAGCCCGCACACTGGCGGAAATCATTTGCCGGATCTTTTCCGCGCCCGACATCGTCAAGCCATCAGGCGAGTGTCGATATTTCTCCAGCTGCGTTGCCAGCGTACTGCCCCCCGCCGACTGACCGGGCAGACGCAACAACTTGGCCACCTGGGACCACGCCGCCATACCGAATCGTGGCCAGTCCACGGCAGGGTTGGCTAAAGGCTGGTGGGGATCGAGCAAAAAGCGGTTTTCGATGAACAGCAAACTGCTGACCACCAGCGGAGGGATCGTCGCAAAGCTTGAATAGAGTTGTTGGGGATATTTGAACTGGTACAGCGGTGCCGCGCGGCAATCGGTGATCGACAGCCCGGCCTGGATTTTCTCTGCATAGGGCACGAAAAAGCCCTTGTCGCTGTACTTCATCAGCGCCGGGGAAAAGCGGGTTTGTGCCGACACCACGTAATTGCGCTTGAGCAGGCGCGGTAGAAATTCATCCAGGGCGCTGTAACCCAAACGCTGATCGAACGGGCCTGCGCCAGGATAGCGAATCGCATCGCTGGGGCCGGGCTGCAGCTCGTACTTCAGCGAGGCGGCATATTTGCTGATTTCCCGGGCCTGAAACTTGGAGGTGCGCATTTCCTTGGCCGCAGCGAGGCCCAGGACAATCAGGATAATCAGCAGCAACAACCAGAACGCCCCCCAGCCGTGTCGGGAACGACGGGGTTTCTCAGGTAAAGGCGCTTCATCCACTCTTTCAGTCGGAACCACAGTTTTACTCGAATCGGTTTGCCACAAAGCGCCCATAGTCGACTGATCCATTCACGCAGATTGATCGGACTTGTTTGAAGCTTAGACGTTGGTTGGCGTTGGTGAAAAAATTGTGAATAACCAAATATCGGGTATGCACCGTTCCTTGTGGCTTGTGGCGAGGGAGCTTGCTCCCGCTGGGCTGCGAAGCGGCCCCAACCAATACCATCGCGGTTTGTCTGATAAATACCATTCGCCGGTTCTGCGACTGCTTCGCAGCCGAGCGGGAGCAAGCTCCCTCGCCACAAAGGTTGTGTCGCAGTTCAAATCCAGCAGGCATCCCAGAGTGGGTAATCGCCAATTTTCTTGACCAACCCTGCCCGTAACGGATTGGCAACAATGTAACGAGCAAAAGGCAGAAGCTCTTCGCCATCGCGGATTGCTCTGTCGTGGTAGCCGGTCTGCCAGAAAGCCCCTTCATTGTTTGACGCGCGGTTGATGGTGAGTGTGCTGCGAGATTTGGTGGTTTGCATGAGTTGCGCCAGGGAGTGTTGTTCGAGTTGTACCAACCAATGGAAGTGATCTGGCATGACGACCCAAGCTATTGAGTTGACCCACTTTTGGTCGTGGGCTCGCTTGAGTTCGGCGACCAACAGGCGCCCCAACCGCCAATCAGTGAATATTCGGCGGCGTTGATGCACAACCGCAGTGATGAGATAGGCCCGACCCTGTTCTGAACAGCGTCCATGGCGTAGCAAATGGGAATTGGGATGTGGATGCATTCCTTGCGTCCTTTTGTAGTGATCCTCATTTGACCTTAGCTCCCTCTTTACATAGCTGAAGCTGCAACTTCTGACTGAAATTTCCGAGATCCCTGAAGGATCCAGGCGCTTTTGTGGCGAGGGAGCTTGCTCCCGCTGGGCTGCGAAGCGGCCCCAATCCCTGCAATCGTGATCTGCCAGATAAAACCGGTGTGTTGAGTTTGCGACTGCTTCGCAGCCGAGCGGGAGCAAGCTCCCTCGCCACAGGTGTTGTGTTGTCTGTAACGGCCGAGCTAGACGCATCAACGCGGTAAATACTGCCTAGGTAGGGGCATGACGATGCACCATTGCTGTGCAATACTCCGCGCCGTTTCAGTGGCGAATAATCCTACATAAGTCAGGTAATGCCCCTCCGAAAACCCCGCTTTTGCCGAGAGTTATGGCTGAATGTTGTGGTTTATAGAGTGAAAACCCCTGCTGGAAGCTTTTTATACTGCATGCCCGCTGATCTTGCAGGTTTTGGTCCTGCAAGACGTGTCTGCCCATGAAGCAGGCCCGGTTTCGCAGAAGCGCTGGCTTATCGGTCGGTGCTTCGACACTCGGTGGTCACATCCAATAACAAGACGAGGTTGTACCTATGCCAGTCGGCAATCACCTGCCTCACGGCGAGACCGCTCAGGGCGGCCCGCTTAAACGCGAACTCGGCGAACGGCATATTCGCTTGATGGCGCTCGGTGCCTGTATCGGCGTCGGCCTGTTCCTGGGTTCGGCCAAGGCCATCGAAATGGCCGGCCCGGCCATCATGCTCTCCTACATCATTGGCGGCTTGGCGATCCTGGTGATCATGCGCGCCCTCGGCGAGATGGCCGTGCACAACCCGGTCGCCGGCTCGTTCAGCCGTTATGCCCAAGACTACCTCGGCCCATTGGCAGGCTTTCTGACCGGCTGGAACTACTGGTTCCTGTGGCTGGTGACCTGCGTCGCGGAAATCACCGCGGTGGCGGTGTACATGGGCGTCTGGTTCCCCGACGTGCCGCGCTGGATCTGGGCACTGGCGGCGTTGATCAGCATGGGCTCGATCAACTTGATCGCGGTGAAAGCCTTCGGTGAGTTCGAATTCTGGTTCGCCCTGATCAAGATCGTCACCATCATTGCGATGGTGGTCGGCGGCATTGGCGTGATCGCTTTTGGCTTCGGTAACGACGGCGTCGCCCTGGGGATTTCCAATCTCTGGGCCCATGGCGGCTTCATGCCCAACGGCGTGCAAGGCGTGTTGATGTCCCTGCAAATGGTGATGTTCGCCTACCTCGGCGTCGAGATGATCGGCCTGACCGCCGGTGAAGCCAAGAACCCGCAGAAGACCATTCCGAATGCGATCGGCTCGGTGTTCTGGCGGATTCTGCTGTTCTACGTCGGCGCCTTGTTCGTGATCCTGTCGATCTACCCGTGGAACGAAATAGGCACCCAGGGCAGCCCGTTTGTGATGACCTTCGAGCGTCTGGGCATCAAGACCGCCGCCGGCATCATCAACTTCGTGGTGATCACCGCTGCGCTGTCGTCCTGCAACGGCGGTATCTTCAGCACTGGGCGCATGCTTTACAGCCTGGCGCAGAACGGCCAGGCCCCGGCCGGTTTCGCCAAGACCTCGAACAACGGCGTGCCGCGTCGTGCCTTGCTGCTGTCGATAGGTGCCTTGCTGCTGGGCGTGTTGCTCAACTATCTGGTGCCAGAGAAAGTCTTCGTCTGGGTCACCGCGATTGCCACCTTCGGCGCGATCTGGACCTGGGCGATGATCCTGCTGGCCCAGCTCAAGTTCCGCAAAGGCCTGAGCGCCAGCGAACGTGCTGGCCTGAAATACCGCATGTGGCTGTACCCGGTCAGTTCTTATCTGGCACTGGCATTTTTGGTGCTGGTGGTCGGCCTGATGGCGTACTTCCCGGACACTCGCGTGGCACTGTATGTCGGGCCTGCTTTCCTGGTGCTGCTGACAGTGTTGTTCTACGTGTTCAAGCTGCAACCGACCAATGTGTCGCAAGGTGCGGTGCGTTCGACTTCGTAAGTCGTAACGCCAGAAATGCAAAAGCCCCGGTCGAGATGACTGGGGCTTTTTATTGATTGGTGTCTAGTTCTGAAGAAGGTTTACACCTGTTTCAGGACTAGACATGGCGCCGATCTCCTGTGGCGAGCGAGCTTGCTCGCGCTGGGGCGCGTAGCGGCCCTAAAGGGTCACCGTTCATACCGATCGCATGTGCCGGATTACGACTGCTGCGCAGCCGAGCGGGAGCAAGCTCCCTCGCCACAAAAGCCCATAGCCACAAAGGCTCCCCAGCACAAAGGTTTGCTTGTCTCAATTAGACGACGGCGACTTGGGCCGGTCGATTCAGCCGCTTGTTGAAATCCAGCCAGGCCCCCAGCAATGCCATCAACCCGACTCCCAGCAGTGCACTGAATATCTGGATTGCCAGTGTGTTCCCGCCCAAGGCGTTGAGCATGTCAGCCAATGGCGCCAGCAACACACCAAGGCAGAACACTTCCAACGAATAACGGCCCATGCGACAGCTTTGTTGCGCCAGCCAGTGTTGCGTCCAGCCCGTGTCCGGCAACAACCTGGCGGTGACGTAGGCGAGGGCGAGGAAATGCAGCAGGCGTGCCGGCGAGAGGTTGGTCTTGCTGATCGGATAAAGCCATTCGCCGAGTCGTTGGGGCATGAAGGCGTCATGTATGGTCGGCCATTTCCACGACACTGCGATCAGCCCGGTCACCATCAGATAGGTCAACGCGGCGATAAAAACCGGCTGCCGAGTCAGCGGCCGAGGCTGCTGCACCCGAGGCCTTTGCCCGTGAATCGCCGTCGCGCCACCGAGAATAAACAGCAGCTGCCAGGCCATCGGATTGAAAAACCATACGCCACCGTCGGTGCCCGCCAGGTTCCACTGGAGCCATGGCGCCAGCAGGTACAAAACCACCGACAACCCCACCACGTATTCAGCCTTGCGCAGCAGCATCGGTAGCACCAGCGGCAGGCCAAGCAGCAACAAAATATACAGCGGCAGCGGGTCCATCAGGTTCGGCTTGAAGCGCAGCAACAACTCATCCATCAACGCCTGCTGTGGATTGCTGAGGAAATACTGCAAGCCCATTTCCTGCACCAGATCACGGGTTTCCACATGGCTGTTGGCGAAAAACACAATGCCCATCAGCATCGCCAGCAAAAAGATATGCACCACATAAAGCACCCAGGCGCGTCGCAGGATTTTCACCGTGGCGACCATGAAGCCGTCACGCCGGGCGATTTTGCCGTAGGCCAGCACTGCCGCGTAGCCGGCCAGGAATACGAAAATCTCCGCTGCGTCGCTGAAACCGAAATTGCGCACCGTGAACTGCGCGAGCGGGTTTTGCGGCACGTGATCCCAGAAGATGAAGACCAGGGCCAGGCCGCGAAAAAAGTCGACTCGGTGATCGCGTTCAAACGTCATGACGGCGGGCTCTTGAACGGGGTTGTTGGGTAGGAGCGAGCAGTGAGGCGATCCTACAGCGGCGCGCAGGGTGGCGTGATTCGCGGGTAATTGCAAAAGGCTGGATATTACCGAATGTCTCAGCTGCCTATAGCGAACGAATTGAACCCATGTCCGTCGGTCTGCCGGGCAGTTCACGCACCAGAACGCCCCCTGATGGGCGTCTGCCGAACATCTACACTTCGTTTTCAGGAGTGTGAAATGTGAAAGTTTCGCTGATTGTCCCGGTATTCAATGAAGAGCAGGCGATCAGTCTGTTCCATCAGGCGGTGCGTCGTGAATTGAAACTTGACCCGTGTGAAGTCGAGATTGTGTTCATCAACGATGGCAGTACCGACCGGACGGCTGAGCAAGCCACGGCGCTGGCACAGGTCGATGAACAGGTATTGCTGATCAACTTCTCCCGTAACTTCGGCAAGGAGCCGGCGTTGTTTGCCGGGCTGGAATACGCCACCGGCGATGCGGTGATTCCCATGGACGTTGACCTGCAGGATCCGATCAGCGTCATCCCGCAGTTGATTGCCGAGTGGCAAAAGGGCGCCGATGTGGTGCTCGCCAAACGCCGGAATCGTGACAGTGACAGTTATTTGAAACGCCACAGCGCATCGCTTTTCTATCATTTGCTGAACAGGATTTCTTACACCCGGATCGAAGAAAACGTCGGGGATTTCCGGCTCATGGACCGCAAGGTGGTCAATGTGATTCGTGCGCTTCCCGAGCATCAGTTGTTCATGAAGGGCGTTCTGTCCTGGGCCGGGTTCACCACGGCGGTGGTCGAATATGAACGGGCCCGGCGAGTGGCAGGACGCAGCAAGTTCAATGGCTGGAAGCTGTGGAACCTGGCGCTGGAAGGCATTACCTCGTTCAGCACGGTGCCGTTGCGGTTGTGGACTTACATCGGTGGCGGCATTTCGATCTTCGCAGTGCTGTATGCGGTGTACATGGTGCTGGACAAGATTTTCTTCGGCAACAACGTCCCCGGTTACCCCTCGCTGATGACGGCCATTCTGTTTCTCGGCGGCGTCCAATTGATTGGTATCGGCATCCTTGGTGAGTATGTCGGCCGCATCTACATCGAAGCCAAGCACCGGCCGCGTTATGTGGTCAAAGACGTCATCGGCGGTACAGACCGGCTCGGGCTTTAGCATGGGCAGACTGAGCGACTTTTTCAGCAGAGAACTCGGGCGTCGTCGGGTCTGGCGGTTTTTCCTGATCGCGACCCTGATTTATGTCATTCCGCTGATCCTCGCGGACTATCCCTACATCGATGACAACTGGCGATCGCTGTCGGCCGGAACTGCCTGGGCGGGGCAGGGGAGGTTATTCACCGAGCTGTTCTACAACCTGCTGACGTTCAGCGATGCTGCGCCGAACATCTTTCCGTTGCCGCTGTTGATCGCCACGCTCGCCATGGCCTCGGCGTTGACCAGCCTGACATTCCATTACTACCCGCAGCCGACGATATCCTGCTGCCTGGTGCTGTTACCGCTCTGGTACAACCCGTTCTTCCTGCAGAACCTGTCTTATCAATACGACGGGCCGGCCAATGCCTTGAGTCTGGTGGCAGTGATCTACGCGATCACTTTTCGTCATTCCTCGCGCATTCTGCAATGGCTGGTGCCGGCCTTCCTGATTGCGCTGGCGCTGGGGTTCTATCAGGTGAGCCTGAATGTGTTTCTGGGCCTGTGTTGCCTGGAACTGCTCAGGGGCGCGAATGACAAGTGGGCCTGGCGGCAATGGTACGAATTGATCGGCTGGAAAATCGCCCAGGCAGGGCTCGGCGGGTTGATCTACAGCGTCACGGCTTATCCGTACATGCATCACGATCGCGCCTTATTGCTGAACTGGGCGGCGGAGCCTTTGCTGCAACTTGAAATCAATATCGGCCGGGTGCTGGAAAAAGTCGCGCTGCTGTTTCACGGTGGATTCACTTGGGTGTTCGCCGCGCTGCTGTTGTGTGCCCTTGTGGGTGGCGCACAGTTAGCCCGCAACGTGATGGATCGCCACGACACCGGGCTGAGAAAAATCGTGATGGGCCTGGTGTGTGTGCTGACGGTGCCGGTCGTGACTTTATTGGTGTCGGGTGCTGCGCTGTTTTTCCGCGACTTCAATGAAGGCGCCAGAACCTTGATGGGGTTCGCGGTGTTGCTGGTGCTGTTGTTCTATTTGAGCCATCTGGTACTGACGTCGATTCATGAGCGGCTGCCGATGCTGTTGGCGCTGCCTCTGCTGGCCATGCTTTCGTTGTCTTACGCTTATGGCCGCGTGCTGACGGTGCAGAACACCTTTGCGTCCAGCGCGTTGTTTTCCCTGGGGCATGACATTGCGGCCCATCGGAAACTGCACGAGGCCAAGCGCATTTACCTGGCGGTGAGTTATTCCGATCACTGGCTGGTGGGGGCCGCGGGTTCGTTCAAGCAGATGCCGGTTTTGCGTTATCTGCTGAACATCAACTTCTTCATGCTGGCTGAAAACCTGCCGAAGGCGGGCATCGCCAACGTGGAGGTAGAGAGGGAACGGCGTAACGCGACCCTGATGGGTTACCAGGGTCATCCGCCGCTGGTGGAGAGCAAGTTCTACCGCATCTATCTGCTGGGCGATTACGGTTTCATCGTCATGAAAGAACCGACCCCGATCACCACGCTGCAGTGGTGAGCCCGGTGATTACCTCTTCGATCCCTCCCGAAAGTTTTTCATCCCGGATGGCCGACAGGGCAGGTCTGGTGGCGGTGATCGTCCTCGCGTTGTTCGCAAGGTTTCACTCCATCACCGTGCCGGTCATCTGGTACGACGAGGCCTACAGCCTGCTGCTGGCCGAGGGTTCGCCTGCGTATATTTGGGCTACGACAGCGCGCGATGTTCATCCGCCGCTTTACTACGTCTTGCTGCATTTCTGGATGCTGCTGTTCGGCAATGGCGTGTTAGCTGCGCGATCCCTGAGTGCACTGGCCGATGTCGGCACGCTGTTGCTGTGCATTAAATTGATGAGCCTGGTGACAACGCGAAGGGCGATCTGGATCGCTGCATTGTTGTTGGCATTGCTACCGATATCGGTGCGCTACAGCCAGGAAGTGCGAATGTATACCTTGCTCGGCTTCTGGCTTATGGGCGCGACCGTGGCGCTTGTTTGCTGGATCAAGGCACCGGATCAAAAGCGTTATCCGGTTTTTTACGTGCTGTTGATGACGGCTGCTTTCTATACGCATTACTTCGCCGCGCTGTGCGTTTTGGTGCATTGGCTTTGTGGGTGGCAAGTGCGAAATGGCGGTCGGTCCACGGCAATTCCGTTTCGTGCGTGGGTCGTGGCCAACAGTGCAATTGTTGTGTTGTACCTGCCCTGGCTACCTTATTTCATCGATCAATTTCTGCGAATGGACGGGCTCGAGTGGATACCGCCGCTCACCTGGCAAACAGCGATGACCTTCGTTTGGCAACTGGTGATGATGGAGGGAGCGGTCAGTTATTCATCCTTATGGCGTGTGTTGCCCTCGGGGTTTATCGTTGTTTGCGCCGCTGCGGTGCTGCTCAAGGCACGCCATGAGCGACCTTTTAGCGTCTTGCTGGTGAGCTATTTTTTCGTGCCGGTGCTGACCGTTTTTCTGGTGTCGCTGATCGTGCCGGTATTCAACGCCAGGTACCTGGTGTTTGCTGCCGCTGCGTTGCCTCTTATCGTTGCGCTCGCGCTGGACGCATGGAGCCAACGCCACGCCGCTCTTGCCGCTGTCGCCATGGCTTTGGTTCTGTTGGCAGAAATACATGGGCTTTTGGCGGTCTACGCGCAAACGGATGAGATGAACGGGACAAGCATTCGCAAGGACGCAAGGCTGGACGCCGTGGTCGCAGGTCTTGGTCGCGAAGTCCGTCCGGGGGACGAAATCATCGTGGATAACCTGTATTGGTACTTGCCATTCACGTACTACAACTCGACAGGCGTTCAGCCAAAGTTATACGTCTTTAAACCACCGACAGGCACCCTTTGGGGAACCGCCGAATACGGTGGTTGGGCACTCATTCCCCGTCATTTGCGTTCGATTCTCTTCGACGATTTTTCAACCTTGAAACTGAATGCCAAGCGGATCTGGTGGGTAACGGGCTACGCCCGTCCTGAACATGACGCATTGTTTCCCAAACACTGGAAACAGGTGCAGATGCTAAAGGAAGGGGATAGTGAAGCCCGTTTATTCATCCGGGGGGAAGCACCTCCCCCCCTTGAGGTTGACCTCAGAACGCATCCATCAGCACAACAATACAATCCCTCGCCTGGTAACCGTTGATCTGCGGCACCAAACGCCGAAAATGCTCAGACTGGCAATGAGCATCCAGCGCGGCCTTATTCGGCCATTGTTCGACGAAGATAAAGTGCCCGGGGTCTTTCTGATCGATGAACAGGTCGTAAGCAATGCAATCAGGTTCCAGTCGAGTCTTCTCGACCAGTTCGGCGTACCACGGGCGAACGGTTTCAATGTATTCGGGTTTGATGAAATCTTCAGCGATTACTTTAAGCAAGGTGTCCTTCCTTGGTGTTAAGCCCGCCTCCCGATGAGGTTGGCGTTCAAACAATGGTTATGCGGCAGGCATTCTGCGCCTGGAGAAAAATCGAAAACAACTCGCATTGAGATTAATCCCCTGCTCGGCTGGTCAGACAGCCATTTTCGATTGCCGTACCGGCAACTCGACCCGAAACGTGCTGCCCACCCCGACTTCGCTACGCACCGAAATATCGCCCTGGTGTTTTTTCACGATGCCATAGGACAGGGACAACCCGAGCCCCGTCCCCTGGCCTACCGGTTTGGTGGTGTAGAACGGGTCGAATATTTTTTGCAGGTTGTCCGGCTCGATGCCTATTCCCGTGTCCGCGACCTCGATCGACACCGTTTCACCTTCAAGCCCGGTACGTAACGTGATGGTGCCCCGTTCCGGCCCCATCGCCTGAGATGCGTTGACGATCAGGTTCATGATCACCTGATTGATTTGCGACGGCAGGCATTCAATGTCGGGCAGCTTTTGAAATTCCTTCACCACATCGGCCTTGTACTTGAGTTCATTGGCGACGATGTTCAGGGTCGACTCGATGCCTTGTTGCAGATTGGTCCACTGCCATTCCTGATTGGAGTCGACGCGGGAGAAGTCCTTCAGGTCTTTGACGATCTGCCCGACGCGGCCAATGCCTTCCTTGGACTCCTTGATCAGCAGCGGAATATCTTCGCGCAGAAAGTCCAGTTCCACCCGTTCACGTAATTGACCGAGACGGTCGATGACCTCGCTTGAGCCAATGGATTTTTCCGCCTCCCGATAGGCATCGAGCATGTCCTGCAGTTGCTTGAAGTAGCCATCGAGGGCGCCGAGGTTGGAGGAAATGAAGCCGATGGGGTTATTGATTTCATGGGCAACGCCCGCCGCCAGTTGCCCCAGCGAAGCGAGCTTTTCCGATTGCACCAGTTGGCTTTCCAGTTGTTTGCGCTCGTCGATTTCTCGCTGCAAGGCCTCGCTGGCCTGCTTGAACTGGGTCGTGCGTTGATCCACCAGATGCTCCAGATGGCTCATCTGAATGGACGCACGTTCGGTCATTTCCCATTTGGTGAGCAGGGTGTTGGCCATCTGCTGGACTTCAATGTTGTCGAACGGTTTTTTCAGAATCAGCAGGCGGTCGTGGGCGTGCAAGCGCTCCAGCAGTTCATCCCAGGAATAGTCGGAATAGGCGGTACACACCACCACTTGCAGCTGCGGGTCTTGCTGCCACAGGTGTTCGATAGTTTGCGCGCCGTCCCAGCCTTCAGGCATGCGCATGTCGACGAAGGCCAGCGCGTAGGGGCGGTTTTCCTGTAATGCCTGGATGAGTTTGCCCAGACCCTCCTGACCGCCATAGGCAGAGTCCAGTTCGAACAAGGCGCTGGCGGACTTCACTTCGCTGCCGAACAGCGCGGCCTCCATTTCGTCCAGCTCTGCATGCTGCGCCGATGTCGGGGTGAGGATTTTGCGAAAGTCTTCATGGATGGACGGCGTGTCGTCAATCAGCAGAATGCGTCGGTTCGAAAGTTCGCTCATGCTTCCTCCATGACCGGTTTCAACGGGATCTGCAAAGTGAACAGCGCACCTTTGCCTGGCCCATCGCTGTGGGCGGTGAGGTGGCCGTTCATCTCGATCGCGGCCAGGGCACAGCTGTGCAGGCCGAAGCCGTGACCTTCCTTGCGGGTGGTAAAACCGTGGGCAAAGATCCGCGTCATGTTCTCCGGCTCGATGCCTTCGCCGTCATCCTTGACGCTGATTTGCAGGATCGTGTCCTCGACGACTTTCACCCCAAGGATCATTTGCCGCGGGCGGTTGCTGAGGTCGGTCATGGCGTATTTGGCGTTGCTGATCAGGTTGATCAGGATCAGCAACAATCGGTGTTTGTCGCCCATGACTTGCGGTACGTCGCCGTACTCCTTGACCACCGTGACGTGATGCCGGGTCAGGGCGCCAGCGTTCATTCGCAAGGCGTCTTCCAGCAATTCGCTGATGTGCAGTGGTTCCACCAGGCTGTTGGCGCCTGCGTAGGACTGCTGGGTGGCGACGATGTCCTTTATGTGGTCGACGCTTTTGCTCAGTTGCGCGAGTTCGTCGGTCATGCCTTGTTGTTCCAGGGCAATGGCCTCCACCAGTTGATTCAGGTAGCCGGGCAGCATTTTTCCTTTCTCGTCCTGGGTGAGAAAGATGCCCAGATCGTCCTGATGCGCGTTGATCAGTTGCATCGCCTTGCCCAATCCCTGGGCCTTGCTGCTACGCAGCTTGCGGGTGACCACGTCGGCCGAGATGTTCACGCTGTTGAGCACGTTGCCAACGTTGTGCAGCACGTTAGTGGCGATTTCAGCCATGCCAGCCTGACGCGCGGTGTCGAGCAGTTCGCTCTGGGTATCCTTGAGTTCGCGGGTGCGCTCTTCGACGCGTTGTTCGAGGACGTCGTTGGCGGTTTGCAGTTCCTTGTTGACCCGGTTGATCTCCCCGAAGCTGCGCATCAGGCGGATTGCCAGGTACACCAGCACCAGTACCAGCAGCGTTGAAAAGACCAGCATGTAAAAGTGATAGCGTCGATCCACCGCGTCGGCGCGTTGCTGATCCTGATTCAGCAGATTGGTGATGTCGTCCAGCCGTGCGGCCACAGGAACGGCTTCGATGTTTTCCAGCAGCCGATTGACCACGGGTTGTTCGCGCAGGATCAGCGCGATGTGATTGCTCAGAACATCGATCGGGCTATGAAACTGCTCCGGTAATCGCTCCTTGTTCACCCCCAGTTTGTTCAGCCCGACCAGGATGTCGGCCGCTCTGTCGTCGGAAGTGACCTGGGCGAACTCCAGACTGCTGAGCAGCAAGTCGTAGGTGTCGGTGGCAATGTTCTGGAGTTGCAGTTTGTCTTCGTCGATCAACCGGGTAAGCGGCTCCTGGATGTCGTCTTCGGCGGTGGGCAAAAACGCCAGTGAGTTGCGCAGCACCGCGTTGTGGGATTTGAACTGCTCCACCAGCCGGGTTTTTTCCTGAACAGCGGTGCGGTATGCGTCATGGCCGGAATGCCAGATGGGGTCGTTGCGGCCGTGATTGGACTCCATGGTCTCGAATTGCTCCCACAACTGGGTCATCTCGTTCAGCGGTGCAACCAGCGGATCGTAATTGTGGCTGATGGCAATTCTGGCCTTGAGAATCTCGGTTTCCCACTGCGCATTGAGCTGTTTGATCTGGCCGATCAGGCCCCGGGACTCGGCGTACGTCGAGGTCTGATCGGAGCTTGATTTGAGGTACAGAAACAGCAGTGTCGAGGCCAGCAACAATGCCACGCCACTGAGCAATATCAGGTTGCGACGGTGGTACGTTTTCATAAAGGTTTACCTCCCCACTCACCGGTCAGGGTCTTGAGGAATTTGATGATCAAGGTCTTGTCCTTGTCAGAGGGCACGCGACCGAGCTGGAACTTGAACATCACGTCTACCGCTTCCTCGAGGGTTTTCGCCGAGCCATCGTGAAAGTACGGCGCGGTCACGGCGACGTTGCGCAGGCTCGGAACCTTGAACACGTTGCGGTCCTCTTCAGCCTTGGTGACCAGATAGCGGCCCAGATCGGCTTCGGTGGGGTTGCCCCGTACCTGGAAGTAATCGCCCATGACTCCGAATTTCTGGAACATGTTGCCGCCGATGTTTACCCCTTGATGGCAAGCGATGCAGCCGTAGTCCTTGAAGCGTTGGTAACCGTACTTCTCATCGATCGTCAGAATCTCGGTATTGCCCAGCAGGTATTGGTCGAAACGCGAGTTGGCGCTGATCAGCGTGCGCTCATAGGTGGCCAGGGCATTTTGCACATTGCTCATCGTCACGCCGTCCGGGTAGGCCTTGGCGAAAGCACTTTTGTAAGCCGGGTCGGCGGTCAGTGTCTGAACGACATGCTCCCAATGACTGCCCATTTCGCTGGGGCTCTGCACCACTTCGTGGGCCTGTGTTTCCAGGGTGTCGGCGCGGCCGTTCCAGAATTGTCGGAAATTCAGACTTGAGTTGAAGACGCTGGGAGTGTTGATCGTCAGGGGATCGCCTTTGAAGCCGATAGACAATGCTTTGTCGTCGGCGCCTCCGATTTCCAGGCGATGGCAACTGGCGCAGGACAGGCTGTTGTTGACCGACAGGCGTGGCTCGTTGAACAACCGGCGACCGAGTTCAACTTGCAAGGGATTCTGTTGGGGCACTGCGGGCAAGGGTTTGAGTGGCTCGTCCAGAGGTGCGCCGTTGGCTATCAGGCAACATCCGAGTAGAGGCGCAAGAAGCAGGTAGTAGAAGGAGCGCGACATCTTATTACTCCTTGGCGCAGGGCCCTGGGTGTCGTTGCAAATCATTCATTTGGTGCTGGATAGAGCGGACTGTACAGACGTCAGGTATTGCACGAAGGCATCCGGCTCCACGGCTTTGCTGAAGTAATAACCCTGGCCTTCCTCGCACTGGAGGGCCTTGAGAAAATTCAGTTGCTCAAGGGTTTCCACCCCTTCGGCAATGACGGTCAGTTTGAGGCTCTTGCCCAGGCTGATGATGGCGCTGACCAGGGCTGCGTCGTTGCTGTCACGGCTCAGGCCACGAATGAATGACTGGTCGATTTTCAACACATCGATGGGAAACCGTTGCAGGTAACTCAGGCTGGAATAGCCGGTGCCAAAGTCATCGATGGCCAGCCGTACGCCCAATGCCTTGAGCCGATTCAGCGCGACCATCGTGGCATCGATATTCTGCATCAATACGCCTTCGGTAATTTCCAGCTCCAGCAAAGTGGGGTCCATACCGGTTTGCTTGAGTATCTGCTCTATACCTTCGACAAAGTCCCGCTGGCGGAAATCGATGGCCGACACGTTCACCGACATACAGAGTTTCGGCAGGCCTTTCGTCTGCCAGGCGCGGGCTTGTTGACAGGCCTGGGCGAGCACCCATTTGCTCAGCGGTACGATCAAGCCGCTGTCCTCGGCTACACCGATGAAATCTGTCGGGTAAACCCAGCCTTGCCCCGGCTTTTGCCAGCGGATCAATGCCTCGGCGCCGACCACTTTGCCGCTGCCCAGGTCAAGTTTTGGCTGGTAGTGCAGGACAAATTCGTTGCGTTCCAGCGCCAGGCGAATACCCGACTCGATACTCTGCTGTTCCCGGGCGCGCTGGTTCATCTCATCGATGAAAAAGCTGAAATCGTTCGGGCCGCTGTCCTTGACGTTGCGCATGGCGGTTTCGGCTTTTTTGATCAGTGCGATGGCATCGAAACCGTCCTCGGGATAGATGCTGATGCCCAGGCTGGCCGTCACGCTCAGGTCATGGCCGCCGATGTGTTGAGGCGTGCTTATGGCGTTCAGGAGCTTTTCGGCGATGCCCTTGGTCTGTTGGGGGTGGTGGATGTCAGCCAGGATCACCACAAACTCATCGGAGCCGTAACGAAACACCGAGTCGGACTCGCGCACGCAGGCCACCAGGTTGTGCCCGACACGTTTGAGCATCTCGTCACCGGTCGGGTGACCCAAGGCATTGTTGATACGTTTGAAACGATCGAGCCCCAGAAACATCACGGCCAGTTGTTTGTCATGGCGTCGTGACAGGGCCAGTGACTGGTTCAGTCGGTCGCCCAGCAAGGTGCTGTTGGGCAATTCGGTCAATACGTCGTACTGCAACAAGTGCGATACCTTGAGCAGCTCGTGGACCCGGGCCTCGATGGTTTGCTCCAGGGTCAGCACTTTCATGGCCGCGTCCTGCGCCATCTGCCACTTCCAGGTCAGGGCGCTGGCCATCTGGCGGATTTCCAGGCTGTCGAAAGGTTTTTTCAGCACCAGCAACTGATCGCCGAACTCCAGTCGTTCGGCCATGGCTTCCCAGGTGTAATCGGAGAAGGCCGTGCACAGCGCGATTTGCAGGTGAGGATCAGCCTTCCAGAGCTGTTCGATGGTTTCCAGACCGTCCCAGCCGGGGGGCATGCGCATGTCGGTGAATGCCATGGCGTAAGGGCGACCTTGAGCCTGGGCGCGCTTGACCAGTTCGAGCGCTTCCTCACCCTGATAGGCCGAGTCGAGCTGGAACACCAGCCGTGCGGCCTGCGGGCTGCCGAACAGCGCTGCTTCTGTGCCGGCAAGGGTTTGTTCGTCGTCGGTATCCGGGCCGAGGATCTTGCGAAAGTCCTGATGGATCGAAGGCGTGTCATCGATGATCAGAATGCGTCGGTTAGCCTGGGCGGACGGAGTTTTCATTCCTTGTCCTCCATGGCGCGCCGCGGGTCGTCGGGCATCGCTCCGGTGTCGTGGCTGGCATGCACGATGCTCCCGGCCTTCAGCAACTCGGCGGCCTGTTGGCTGCTGACCGCTTGGCTGAAGTAGTGACCCTGGGCGTTCATCGGTGAGCCGGTGGCCATCAGCGAACTGCGTTGCTCCTGGGTTTCGACGCCCTCGGCGATAATGCCGATCCCTACCTCACGGGCGAAGTTGATGATGGCCCGCAAGGTGGTTGCACTGGCCGGGTCGCGTGCGGCCATGTCGATGAAGGTCTGGGCGAGTTTCAGGTGATTGACCTGATAGGTCTTGAGGTAATCGAACGAGGAGTATTCGGTGCCGAAGTCGTCGATGGCGATTTTCACTCCCAGCTCACGCAGGCGCGGCAGTACGTCGTTGTGCGTCCACTTGGTCTGGGCCAGGGTCGCTTCGGTGACATCGAAGCGCAGGTCCCACGGGCACAGTTCCCAACGTGCGGTGGTGCGCAACACGTCATAGATCAGCTCGGGACCGCTCTTGAGCTGAGCCAGGGACAGTTTTATTGCCACCACCGGCGGTGCCATGCCTTCGTCACGCCACTGGCGCATTTGCCGACAGGCACGCTCCAGCACCCAGTGACCGAGGGCGATGATGGTGCCGGTCTTTTCCGCCGCGGGCAGAAACGCCTGGGCTTCCAGCAACCCGCGCTGAGGGTGGTTCCAGCTGACCTGCGCTTCCATGCCGAGGATCTTGCCAGTGCTCAGGTCTACTTCCGGCCAATAACGCAGTTCGAGTTCGTCGTGTTCGATGGCGGTTTTCAAGTCGTTGGCGATGGTCATGCGCTCAACCACTTCCTGATTGATCTCATCGGAGTGGAAGTGGTACTGGTTGCGGCCCTTTTCCTTGGAGCGATACAGCGCCATGTCGGCTTGGGTCAACAGGCTGTCGGCGCTGAAGCTGATCGGCGCGTAGCTGCTGATGCCGATGCTGACCGAGACCCGCACATCATTGCCGGCCAGGGAGTAGGGCAGCACCAGAGCATCGCGGACCTTGGCGGCGAGGGCCGCTGATTGGGTCGGATCGCCGACATCCAGTTGCAGTATCGCGAACTCGTCGCCACCCAGGCGGGCAACCACATCGTTTTCGCGCACGCAGTTTTTGATGCGCCTGGCGACCTCCTGCAACAATAGATCGCCCACCGGGTGGCCCAGGGTGTCGTTGATGCGTTTGAAGTGATCCAGGTCCAGGTAAAACATGGCGAAGGGTGTGGCCCCGCGTCGGGCGGCGGCGAATGCCTGGTGCAGCCGTTCGATCAGCGTCGCGCGGTTGGCCAACCCGGTCAGCCCGTCGGTGCGGGCCAACAGGGCGATTTTTTCCTCGGCCAGTTTGCGTTCGGTGACGTCGATGATGATGCCTTCGACTTCCAGCAAGCGGCCTTCATCGTCACGCACCGGGATATAGCGGTTTTCGACCCAGCGCCAGTCGCCGTCGCCGGTGCGCATCCGGAATTCGATGGACGCACCTGCCGCATGGCGGTCCAGCACCCGGGCCATGGCCGTATCGACTTTTGATTGATCGTCGGGATGGATCAGCTCCTGCGCCCAGTTGGAGGACGCTACCAGGGCTGCCGCGATGTGGCCGTATTTGGTGATGTTGTGGGAGATGTACATCAACGGAAACGACGGTTCGCCTCGCAGCCGATACAGAATAGTCGGGCTGTTCTGCACGATGATGTTGGCGTCGGACAGCTCCCGGGTGCGCTCTTCGACCGCGAGCTCCAGCAAGGACATTTTCAGTGCTGCGTCTTCGGTCATTTGCCATTTGGCAGTCAATGCGCTGGCCATCTGGCGGATCTCGATGGCATCGAAAGGCTTTTTCAGGATAAGCAGGCGATCGCCCAGCTCCAGACGCTCGGCGATGTCTTCCCAGGAATAGTCGGAATACGCAGTGCAGAGCGCCACCTGCAGCTTGGGATCGACTTGCCACAAGCGTTCGATGGTTTCCAGACCGTCCCAGCCCGGTGGCATGCGCATATCGATGAAGGCCATCGCGTAGGGCGAGTCATTCGCCAACGCGGTCTCGACCTTGTCCAGCGCTTCGCGGCCCTGAAATGCGGAATCAATGACGAAACTTTGCAACGATACCGACGCCGGGGTACCGAACAGGGCGTTTTCGGCGCTGATCAGGTTGTCGTCTTCGATCGATGGCGGGCTGAGAATCTTGGCGAAATCCTCATGGATCGACGCCGTGTCATCGACGATGAGAATCCGCCGATTAATGCGCGCAAGCAGCGTATTCACTGACATGCGCCTGTACCGACAGCAGGTTGGTGCAATGGGCTCATAAAGGGTATCCCTTCCCTGATCGCTGGATGGCGCGAGTATCGTTCTGGATCCGAGTGATCTGAGCATAGTCGCCCGGCCGGAACTTCGCCCGGTTGACTGAAACGAATCATTTCCTGGGTAGGGCTGAAAATCATCTAGCCTGTAGGTCAGGCGAGGGGAACGTCAGGATGTTGGCCCCCACACGCGCGGCAAAGACACCCGTTTGACTTGAGGTAATGCCATGGAAGAGCAACTCCCCACGACTGTGACCGATAAACCCAAGTTATTGCTGGTCGACGATGAGGAGTCGATTCTCAACAGTCTGCGCCGCCTGCTGCGCGGTCAGCCTTACGAGGTACTGCTGGCCACCAGCGGTGCCCAGGCCCTGGAGATCATGGCCCAGCAGCCGATCGATCTGGTGATGACTGATGCGCGCATGCCTAATATGGACGGCGCCACGCTGCTGGCTCACGTCCACCAGCGCTATCCCGACACCACCCGGATCATGTTGACCGGTTATGCCGATCCGTCGGCCATTATCAAAGCCATCAATGAAGGGCAGATTCATCGTTACATCAGCAAACCCTGGCACGATGAAGAAATGCTGCTGACCTTGCGACAATCACTTGCCTATCAGCATTCCGAGCGTGAGCGCTTGCGTCTGGTGCAAGAGACGTGGGATCAGAACGAGAAACTGAAGCAGCTCAACGCCACCCTGGAAAAACACGTCGCGGCCCGCACCAGCGAGCTGCAACAGACCGCCGACATGCTGGACCTGGCCTACGAAGAGCTCAAGCGCAGCTATGTCACCGGCACCGAAGTGTTTTCGTTGCTGGCCAACCTGCGCCTGCCGCCCACCAAACAGACCAACCGGCAGATCATTGAACTGGTGCGGGTGTACTGCAAACTCCATGGCCTGGACGAAGGCACCAGTCGTGACCTGACCATGGCAGCGGCGCTCTACAACATCGGCAAGTTGAGCTGGACCGACAGCATGATGAACACGCCCTCGGACCTGCTGCATCACAATGACCGCGAGCGCTATCGGGGTTATCCGAAGCAGAGTGAGTCGCTGCTGATGACGCTCGACCCAATGAAGGATGCCGCTCGGCTGATCCTGCATCATCAGGAGCGTTGGGACGGCAGCGGTTTTCCTGATCGGCTCAAGGGCGAAGCGATTCCGTTCGGTTCACGGTTGCTGAAACTGGCGGTGGATTTCATCGAGTTGCAGCGCGGGCTGATCCTCGAACGGCAGATGAACAGCGATGAAGCCCTGGTCTATATCCGCCAATACGCCGGTCGCCTCTACGACCCGGAACTGGTGGAGGATTTCATTCAGGTCTGCGCCACTTATCTGAGCGACGTGACGCTGGCCGATCCGACGGTCAAGGTGCTGGCCACCCGGGATCTGGTGGCGGGCATGATCCTGGCGCGCAATCTCAATGCCGACAACGGCATGCTGCTGCTCAATGCCGGCAAGGTGTTGAATGGGCCACTGGTGGAGAAGTTGATCGCTTTCGAGGCGATGGAAAGTGCCAAGTACAGCATTTTTGTGAAAGTGCCGGAGGAAGTGGAGGGCGCGCTTCTGGAGACGAGTTGAGCTTCTCAGACTCAGCACTGATCCCCTGTGGGAGCGGGCTTGCCCGCGATGAGGTCATCACATCCAACATTGATGTTGCTGACAGTCCGCTATCGCGGGCAAGCCCGCTCCCACAATATTTGACGCTCGGCAGATAAGTTTTCGGCGTGACGTAGAACCGGCATGCATGTGATCCTTGCTGCTTTTACCCAAGGCCAATCCTGATCCATGACGCTTTCATCCGCCGCTTCGCTCCGCCTCATCCGCATTGCCGCTGCCCTGCTGATCGGCCCCGACGGTCGCACCCTGCTGGTGCGCAAGCGCGGGACCCAGGCGTTCATGCAGCCGGGGGGCAAGATCGAGGCCCATGAGCAACCGGTCCATGCCCTCGCCCGTGAGCTGGAAGAGGAACTGGGGCTGGTCATCGATCCGGCGCATGCCGCCTACCTGGGGCAATTCTCGGCACCGGCCGCCAATGAGCCGGGTTATGTCGTACAGGCCGAACTCTTTCAGCTGACCATCGATTCGCACGTTTGCCCGGCGGCGGAGATCGAAGAGGTGCGCTGGATCGATCCGGCCACCGACGGCGATGTCACGCTGGCGCCATTGACACGGGACCTGATCTTGCCGTTTTATCGAGCCTCACTGATCGAAACTGCCTGATCGTCCAAGGACGGAGGATGCCCATGATCCCGCTTCAAGATTTGCTGATTTTTGCCGCCGCGGCGTTGCTGATGGTACTCACGCCCGGGCCGAACATGATCTACCTGATCTCTCGTTCTATCTGCCAGGGGCGCAAGGCCGGAGTGACTTCGTTGCTGGGCGTGGTCGCGGGGTTTTTAGTGCACCTGTTTGCTGCTGCCGCGGGTTTGACCGCGGTGTTCGTGGCAGTGCCGATGGCTTATGAAGTGTTGAAGTGGGCTGGCGCGCTGTACTTGTTGTGGCTGGCCTGGCAGGCGGTCAAGCCCGGTGCGCGTTCGCCGTTCGAGGCGCAGCAGCTGCCGGCGGATTCGTCGCGCAAGTTGATCACCATGGGCTTTCTTACCAGCGCCCTGAACCCGAAAATTGCGGTGTTTTATCTGTCGGTGTTTCCGCAGTTCATTACCCCTGAGCACGGTTCGGTGTTCACCCAGAGCATCATCCTCGGCCTGACCCAGATCAGCGTGAGCTTCAGCGTCAACTTGCTGATCGCTCTGTTCGCCGCGGGCATCGCGTCCTGGTTCGTCAACAATCCGAACTGGTTGGCGATGCAGCGTTACTTCATGGGCTTCGTGCTATCCGGGCTGGCGGTGCGCTTGATGCTTGAGCAGCGGCGAGCGGCCTGAAGATGTGGATTCAACGGCTTGATGCCAGCCATGCCCTGGATTACCGGGCGTTGATGCTTGAGGCCTATGACTTGCATCCTCAGGCGTTCACCTCCAGCGTGCGCGAGCGCGCGGTGATGCCGCTGAGTTGGTGGGAATCGCGCCTGACCAGCAAGCTGGACCGGGTACTTGGGGCGTTCGAGGAGGGCAAGTTGGCGGGCATCGTCGGCCTGGCGTTCGAACCTCGGGAAAAGGCCCGGCACAAGGTGACGTTGTTTGGCATGTACGTTTCAGGGGCGGTTCGCCAGCGCGGGCTCGGCTATCAACTGGTTCAGGCCGCGTTGGCTGAAGCGCAGACCCATCAGGGGCTGCGGCTGATCCAGTTGACCGTCACCGCCGGCAATGAAGCTGCATTCAAGCTGTATCAGCGTTGCGGCTTTGTGCAGTTCGGCCTGGAACCGTTGGCGGTGCGGGTCGGCGAAGACTACTTCGACAAGATCCATATGTGGCGTGAGCTCACCCCTGAGCCTTTGGCATAAGAGCTGTTGTGGCGAGGGAGCTTGCTCCCGCTGGGCTGCGAAGCGGCCCCAAAACCTGCAATCGCATGTTTTCAGACACTCTGCATACACCGGTTTTACGACTGCTTCGCAGCCGAACGGGAGCAAGCTCCCTCGCCACAATTTCGAGTACTACTGAACACCAAGACCTGTCGCTGCTCGTTCCCACACCATATGTGGCGTGAGGGCTGAACCACCCCGATCCCTTGTAGGAGCGAGGCTTGCCCGCGAAGGCGGTTTCAAATCGAGCATTGATGTCGGCTGATGACACACCGCTTTCGCGGGCAAGCCTCGCTCCTACAGGAGATGGTCGCTCTATCGGACGGCACTAACCCCATCCAGCGTCGAAAACGACGTGTCCTTGGCCGTCAGCAAGAAGTCGCGCATGTACGGCGCATCCAGCATGTCGGCGCGAATCCCGGCGTAGAGCGTTGCGAACAAGCCTTTTTCCCCCAGTCGCTTGGCCTTCACATAACCCCGTGAACTGTATTCATGCAGCGCCCAATGGGGCATGCCGCACACGCCGCGGCCGCTGGCCACCAGTTGCATCATCATCACCGTCAGTTCCGACGTGCGCACCTGCGCCGGTTCGATGTCGGCCGGTTCCAGGAAACGGGTGAAGATGTCCAGCCGATCGCGCTCCACCGGGTAGGTGATCAAGGTTTCCGTGAGCAAGTCTTCGGGCACGATGTACGGCTTGCTCGCCAAACGGTGCTGGTTAGCCACGGCAAGCATGGCTTCGTAGGTGAACAACGGCACGTAAGTGATCCCTACCAGTTCCAGCGGGTCGGAAGTCACCACCAGGTCCAGGTCGCCTCGGGCCAGCGCGGGCAGCGGGGCGAAGGAGAACCCCGAGGCCAGGTCCAGCTCGACTTCCGGCCAGGCATCGCGGAACTGGTCGATGGTCGGCATCAGCCACTGAAAGCAACTGTGGCATTCGATCGCCATGTGCAACCGCCCCGCAGTGCCGCCGGCCAACCGCGCAATGTCACGCTCGGCGCCGCGCAGCAATGGCAGGGTGGCGTCGGCCAGTTGCAGCAGGCGCAAGCCGGCACTGGTGAAGCGCACCGGTTTGGTCTTGCGCACGAACAGCGGCATGCCCATGCGCTCTTCCAGCTCCTTGAACTGGTGGGACAGCGCCGACTGGGTCAGGTGCAAGCGGTCGGCCGCATCCACCAGGCTGTCGGCTTCGCGCAAGGCGTGCAGGGTTTTCAGGTGACGGATTTCAAGCACCGGGGGGCTCCATGAGGAAAACTTGTGATCAACACGAAAAAGTTGAGTTTGTCTCATGTTGGGTGGGCTGTCGACAATAGCACCATCTTATCAGGGAGGAATCTCACCATGGCCTTGGCCCACACGCTTGGTTTTCCGCGCATTGGCGCAGACCGCGAACTGAAAAAAGCCCTCGAATCCTACTGGAAGGGCGACCTCGATCAGGACGCATTGAAAAGCGTCGGCCGCCAATTGCGCGCCACCCATTGGCAACTGCAGAAAGATGCAGGCATCGACCTGCTGCCGGTGGGCGACTTCGCCTGGTACGACCAGGTACTGACTCACTCCCTGACCTTCGGTGTCATCCCCGAGCGTTTCGACAGTGCCAAGGATTCCCGTGGCCTGCCGACACTCGACACCCTGTTCGCCATGGCTCGTGGTGCTACCGCAACCTGCTGCGGCGGTGAACACACCAAAGCGCAATACGCTCAGGAGCTGACCAAGTGGTTCGACACCAACTACCACTACCTGGTCCCGGAATTCAGCGCTGATCAACAGTTCAAACTGAGCTGGGAACAGCTGTTCGATGAAGTCGAAGAAGCCAAGGCTTTGGGCCACAACGTCAAACCGGTGATCATCGGCCCGCTGACTTACCTGTGGCTGGGCAAGGCGAAGGGGGATGGCTTCGATAAACTCGACCTGCTGGAGCGCCTGCTGCCGATCTACGGCGAAATCCTTGGTCGCCTCGCGGCCCAAGGCGTGGAGTGGGTGCAGATCGACGAACCGATCCTCACCCTCGACCTGCCGCAGGCCTGGAAAAACGCATTCGAACGCGCCTATCACATCCTTCAATATTCGCCGCTGAAAAAACTCGTGGCGACTTACTTCAGTGGCCTGGAAGACAACCTCGGCCTGGCGGTCGGCCTGCCGGTGCAAGGCTTGCACATTGACGCGGTGCGCGCACCGGATCAGCTTGGCCAGATCTTGGATCGTCTGCCGACCTACAAGATTCTTTCGGTGGGCCTGGTTAACGGCCGCAATGTCTGGCGCTGCGAACTGGAGCAAGCGCTCGCGCAACTGCAGCCGGCCCAGGAGCGTTTTGGCGATAACTTGTGGGTCAGCAGCTCTTGCTCGCTGCTGCACAGCCCGGTGGACCTGGACCGTGAAGACAAACTCGACCCGGAACTGAAAAGCTGGCTGGCGTTCGCCGTGCAGAAGTGTGGTGAAATCGCCGTGCTGCGTGATGCGCTGAACGATCCGCAATCGCCCAAGGTGCAAACCGCACTGGCTGAAAGCCGTGCGATTCAGGCCGGTCGTGCCCAATCGCCGCGTATCCACAAAGCCGAGGTGCAAGCGCGGATAGAAGCGATCAGTGCTAAAGACAGTCAGCGTCATTCGCCGTTTGCCAAACGCATCGAACAACAACAGGCCCGGCTGAAACTGCCGGCGTTCCCGACCACTACCATCGGCTCGTTCCCGCAGACCGGAGCAATCCGTCTGGCGCGCCAGGCCTTCAAGCAAGGCAAGCTGTCGGCCAACGATTACACCGATGCCATGCACAGCGAAATCCGCCACGCCGTGCAAATCCAGGAACGCCTGGGCCTGGATGTATTGGTGCACGGTGAAGCCGAACGCAACGACATGGTCGAGTACTTCGCCGAGCAACTGGACGGCTACTTGTTCACCCGGTTCGGCTGGGTCCAGAGTTACGGTTCGCGCTGCGTCAAACCGGCGATCATTTATGGCGACCTGAGCCGTCCGAAACCGATGACGGTCGAGTGGATCACCTATGCTCAGAGCCTGACCGACAAGGTTATGAAAGGCATGCTCACCGGTCCCGTGACCATGCTGATGTGGTCGTTCCCGCGCGAGGACGTCTCGCGCAAAATTCAGGCGCAGCAACTGGCCCTGGCCTTGCGCGATGAAGTGGTGGATCTGGAAAACGCCGGCATCAAAATCGTCCAGATCGACGAAGCCGCCTTCCGCGAAGGGCTGCCGCTACGCCGGGCGCAATGGCAGGAATACCTCGATTGGGCGGTGCAAGCCTTCCGCTTGAGTGCATCGGGCGTGCGTGACGAAACCCAGATCCACACCCATATGTGCTACAGCGAATTCAACGACGTGATCCAGTCCATCGCCGCTATGGACGCCGACGTGATCACCATCGAAACCTCGCGTTCGGACATGGAACTGCTGGAAGCCTTCGAAGCGTTTGACTACCCGAACGATATCGGGCCGGGCGTTTATGACATCCACTCACCGCGGGTGCCGGACACGGCCGAGATGGTGAAGTTGATGAGCAAAGCGGTGAAGCGGATTCCGGCCGAGCGGTTGTGGATCAATCCCGATTGCGGGTTGAAGACTCGCGCCTGGCCGGAGACTGAGGCGGCGTTGGTCAACATGGTGGCGGCGGCTCGGCAGCTGCGGAGTGAGTTGGCATAGGTGCCTGAATCGGGAGCGGAAAAACCGCTCCCGATTTGCGTTCTAAGCCTGGTCGAAATGTTCGAGTGCTGCTGATTTCTTGCCGATGTCGGCGTAAGGCAGGTTGGCGTTATTTGCGTGGGTCAGAAACCGGTACTCCGGCAGTTTCAGATGAGCCTTTTCGAATTCACCGAATGCAGGTGCAGCCTTGCTGTAGTGAAAATGGGCATACCACATCACCTTGGGTGGTGTTTGCGTCAAGTCTCTTACCTCGTACTCCTGCAGGTAGTCAGTGCGTCCGTCTGCACGTTTACCCAACATTTCCATTGGTTTGCGCTTATGGATATCGACGATTTTCTTCTGTGCTGAATTTTGCTTCATGAGGTAATCCAGCATGCCATCGGTCGGGTTTCGACTGTTCATCGAGTACTCGATACGCAGCACCTGTGCAGTAGTGCTCAGTTCCGTGGCCTTGTCACGCAGTTGCTGGACGAGCGCGTGACCGGGTTGAAGCTCTTCGATCGTCAGGGCACGCCGGCCGAGTTCGGCGGCCTCGCTGAGCATCATGTGTTCCAGATCAACGGGCAGCATGTCCTGCCGGGCGTAGGCCTCGACGCGGGTCTTGTATGCCGCTTGAGCCGCGAGTCGGCTGCGGGCATCGGCTGTTAACGCTCCAAGGTCCCGGTGTGCAGGGTGAGCAGCCTGTTCCTGAGGATTGAGCAGGCGAAACTTGCCGTTTGTTCCTTGCTCCCAAACCTCCTCGAAACCGCGCTGTCCTGTCAGGGTGTATTGGCGCTTTTGCGTCGTCGGTTCCCAGCGCTCCTCGCCGATCAGCAATTGATCATCTTCGGTGGTGAACACTTTTTTACGGTGTTGCCCGGCAGGGGACGCGGGCGCGGGCTGATCGATGGCCTTGCGTGCCCGTTCGGCCATTTTCTCGATACCCTCCAGCAGCGGCCCCACAGCCTCCAGATGGAAGTGCTGTGGATAGCTGGCGGTCCAGGCATTCATATTGCGGCGAAACTCCCCGTAAAGATCGAGGCACTCCTGCAATATCCGATTGCGCTGGGCTCGGGTGGCGCTCACCTCCGGGAGGCTGTGTTGAGTGAACAGGGCGCGATCGACTTTGGTTCGCAACGTCTGTGCCCGTACTTGCAGGTAGAACCAGGAAACATCGCGGGCGCTGTCGTAGCGTTTGACGATTTCCAGCAAGTGGCTCGTTTTCAAGTACAGCTGATTGGCCTCAGTGAGCTTCGCGTTCAAGTCCACGAAGGCGCGGCTCAAGACTGTTTTGGTCGGTTTGTCGGTAATGCGCGGGTACCACAGGTTGAGGTCGCGCATGTGGGCATCGATCGCGTCGAACTCGAGCATATTCTCCAGGCGCAGCTTCCTGACGTCCTCCAGAATACGCAAGCGCTCGCCCAGTGCCTCGGCCGGCAGCAAGTCCAGTTGGTCCAGTAGATCGTCGATCCTGTCCGTCAGGGACAGTGCCCGTTGACTGGCGAGGACCACCCGTTGTTTGGCCCGATCGGCCAGTAACAAGGCGTCATTACTTTGTATTTCCTTGAGCACGCGCATTTTGTTGCCGCGCGTCATGGGAATCAGATCAGCCAGGGTCTGGTAATGCTTGATGCCCAGTTCCATGTCCTTGATGCACGCTGCTTCAAGTGCCTGGATCAGCGCCGGGCGAAGGTGTTCGGGGCTGGTGTTGTACGTTTCCATCAGGGCGGTGGTGCGCGTGATCTGGGCATCAATGAGCGGGGCCATGGCATCGGCGGCTTCGGTCAGCGCTTGATGGCGGCGCAAGGTCTGGTCGGTCCACCAACGCGGTAGACGTTCGCGAATGACGGCGGGCCAGAGCGGGTCAAGGCCATCCGCCAAGTGTCCGAGCACGCCGCCGCCACCCAGCCCTCCGCCCTCGAACGTCACCCCATAGACACCGAACCAAGTATCCCAGTTACCGGCCTCATCGAGGCCGACTGGTTGCTTGTAGGTTTTTTGTGAAGTGCCGCAAAGACGCCAGTTGCGTGAGTCGCTGCTGCCTTCAATCTGGAAAATACGGCCCTGGCGGACGATAAAGTCACCGTCGGCATGCCGGTAGACATTGCGATAAACCCCATAGGTCGCCGGCTCCAGGCCGGTCAGGGAGATCGGCTTTTCGTACTCGTACCCGGCGAAACGCTGGACAGCGTGCCGGGCCCGGCGTTTCGACGGCGCGTGCAACGTCCCGGCGTTTTTACCCAATGCGCTGAGTTGACGAATACGCGTCAGAGAGCGAGCGCCCTTCGCTGTCCTGGCACCGACGGAAGCGCCCGGAAGAATGTCCATGGCAGCATCGATCAGTGACAACAGCACTGATTCAATCTCCGTCAGGCCATCGCCGACGTCACCGCGCAACAGGGCCGCGACCGCATGGTTGGCACTGTTCCAGGCATCGTAGAGGGCGATGCCCGCGCCGACAAAGGGCACCATGCCCAAGGCCATTTTTATGTAATTGAACGCCCTCGGCCCGCTGAGCGCGTAGCGTTCCAGGTACAAGGCATCGTTGGAACGCGAGGTGCCGCGATGCGCTTCGATCAGGCGTCCCATGTGCGCATCGAGCAGATGGGCCGACAGCGATGTTGTTTTCGGCCAGGGCAAGCCGACCCCGATCATCGCGTCGAAATGCTTGAGCACGGCCTGGTTGATGCGACTTGCATGGGCTCGCACGTTGCCTTGCAAGGCACGTCCTGCCAGGTAGCTGACCATCTCGCTGCGCAGGCACAGATTGAACAAGGCCCTGCGAGCCGTCTCAAGACTGTCGTAGCGGCGCAGGAACTGACCGTCGGGGCTGTCGGGCAAATAAAGCAGGGTCATCCCGCTGACTTGCTCTTCAATGAAGGTCACCCCTGACAACGTGGTGGGCCCTTCGTTTGGCGTGTCCTTGCCACCGGCGCTCAAGTACGCCGGCAAGATCACGATGCGCTTGCCCGCAACGTTCCAGGCTTGCGCGGTATCGGCCGTAATGGCGAGGTTCAATACCTGCCATTCGTTTTGATTGATCTGTTTTTGCAGGCGCGCACAGGTCCCCTGCAACTGGAGCATCAGGCGCCAGGGCTCGATCAGGCATTCACGCCGGTGTTCTTTGATGAACGCGGTCTCGCTGGCCGAGCCCATGAAGGCGTCGCGAATCAGGTTTTCGTAGGCTTGGGGCAGATCCAGTTCAGGCAGCACTTTGCGCAGCCAGGGCAGGGTGATGCCACTGGCCAACGCCCGTCGTTCGGTTTCATCCGCCGCCGTGACCTCAAGCCGCATAAAACCCAGTCGCAGAGAAAGGGGTTCCAGCTGCATCGAGGGCGTGTTGTCGATATTGAGTTGGGCGAGTGTTTCGAGTGACATTTTGCTGCGGCTTGTACTGGGCACTGCGACGAGTTTCTGCGGGGTTCCCGGGGAGGCGCCATCGGACAGTTGTTTTTGCAGCGTCACCGAATCGGGTAGATCAAGCTGCACGGCAAAATGCCCGTTGAGCGAGAAGTCTTTGCGCAGACGGGCCTGTAAATGCTGGCGGGTGAAATCATCACGCGGTGGCAGGGCGATTGCCAGCTGTGCATGGCTGCGGTGCATGGCCAGGAGGTAAGCCTCAACCAAACCCTTGAGCTCGGCACGGTCAGACGCCGATAAGGTGGCCAGCCAATTGGGCAACAGGGAGAAGAGCTTCGCGCTACGGCTTTGTTCCAGCAGGTGTGAGAAGGCCAGGCTTCTGGCGGCTGGCACCGGGACTTGCAGGGTCGCCAGCGTTTGTTTGCGCAGCTTTTCCAGTTCGTCTGCACTCTGTGGCGCCTGGCGTAGATGCGCTGCTTGTTCTTCGAAGTGGGTGGTCTGTTTATCGAGGCTGTAGCTCAGCGGGTCGGTGACAATTTTGTTCAGATCCAAGGCCAGAATCGGGTCTTGCTCCTGGATCTTGAACAGCTGTTGTTCCAGTTCCGTGCGGTTGGCGAACCGTTGCAAACCGCCGCCTAAACCTGGCCAGTACAGCAAAAGGCTGTGCGGCGATGGCGTATCTCGGGTGATGACGAAGGGACCGTTGAGCGCCTGGCTGGTAACGCCGCCGTTGGGCTCAGTCATCGACAGCGTCAGGCTGGCGGCGGTGATGGCCGCATCGCGATCAGCCGCGAGCGGTGTATCCAGCACAGCCTTGAGCAGGCTGAACTCATCACTGTCCAGATGTTTGAGCGTCAACTGAAGCTGGGCCTCGGCGAGCAGGCCATCCTTGTGCGCCTGATAGAGCGCGCTGAATTCGCGGTTGATGGTTGAAAAGTCGAGGGTGCGCGACCTGTAAAGCAGGGCGGAGGCGGCCGTATCGGCGGCTTGTTCAGCCGTCTCCAGCGCCTTGAGTGCATCCTTGAATGGTTGTTGACGGTCGCTGTCGAGCTCATCGCCCAATAGCGCTTCGAGCGCATCGCGCTGCCGGTTCAGTGAGGCCTGACGCTGGGGCCAGGGAATGTCGGCGAACAGGCTGTCGAACAGCGGTTGTTCATCTTCAAGCAGAGGGTCTGGCAGGGGGATTTCAAGGTCTGGAGGCGAGGCAAAAACGACGGCGTTCGCGTACTGCGGGTGTAAAAGCAGCTCTGTGAGACCGACCGTGAGCGGCTGAGCTTTCGCAGTGTATTCAAAGCGTAAGTCATCGTCGGGCAGGCCCTGCGGGACGAGGGATTGTCGGGACAACCAGTCTTCCATGTCACTGCGTTGATTGAAGATCTGAATGGGAACAGGCCGGCCAGGCAGGTACAGCCACTGCGCGGTGGGTGGCTGATCGCCCACGCTGATGACCCAGGCGGCGGGCAGTTTCAGGGTGCCGCTGTCGCTCAACACCAGGGTCAACTGCTCGGTCTGGACGGGCTGATCGTTCAGGCGCAGGCCCGAGGCGGGAGGGGCCAGGATCAATAACAGCGGCTGCAACTGTTCAGCCGTCAGGGTGCGGCGAGCGAATGCCACCTGAGCGCAGGCCTCGAAATGACTGCGGTACAACTGACCCGCCCGCTCGCGCCGCGACACTTGCGTACCGGGCGCCCGGGCGTCCCAATAGGCGTTCCAGCGTTCGTTGAGCGAAGGTTCAGGGCGGTGAATTCTCAATGGGGCGGCGGCAAACAATGCCTGCAAACCCTGGCTGCTGTCGCGCCAGCGTGCTGATGCGCTCAACAACAGGCTTTCATCCGGGTTGTTTTTCAGGAGCGCAGTGGAAACGGGCAGGGTGCTTAACACACTTTCATTCATGGCAACGTGGCTCTGTGCAGGGGAGCGGCGTATCCGCTCTTGAAGCGCACCATTAAAAAGAACCTGCCACCGTCCATGGCACTACATAGTTATCGCATTGACCATTGGGCGACATTCACGAAATTGTCACGTAACTGTGGCAGCGCGCTTGAACAAACTTCATCAGACTCGCGCTCTACTGGAGTTCTGCGTTTCGGTGTTTTTCATGCGTGCACGATTTTTATCCACAGCGGTCTTTCTGGCCGCTGTGTTGTTCAATTTCCCGTCTCTTGCGGCGTCTCGTTGCGATGTCAATGTTCCGACCGAACGGGTCGATCTGGATCAGGTGAGCCTGGCCTACCAGAGCATCGGCCGTGCGTCCGATCCGGCGTTGTTGCTGGTGATGGGCCTGGGCGGGCAGTTAATTCACTGGCCGGACGAGGTGGTGGTCGCGTTGTGTCAGCAGGGTTTTCGGGTGATTCGCTATGACAATCGCGATGTGGGCCTCTCGACTTGGCGGCAGACGCCTGTCGACGCCAACCTGACCTTCGAAGTGCTGCGTTACAAACTCGGTTTGCCGGTATCGGCGCCGTACACCCTGACCGACATGGCGGACGATGCCTTTGGGCTGATGGATGCCTTGCACGTCGAGCAATTCCACGTGCTGGGCGCCAGCATGGGCGGGATGATCGCCCAGCATATGGCGGCCATGGCACCGCAGCGGGTCGAGAGCCTGACGTTGCTGATGACCAGCTCGGGTGCCGAAGGTTTGCCGGCGCCGAGTGCGGCGCTGGTGCAGTTACTCGCGCGACGCGGCGCGCCGAATCGCGAAGTGGCGCTGGAGCAACAGGCTGATTTGCTGGCGGCATTGGGTAGCCCGGCGGTGAGCGATGACCGGCAGGCGTTGTTGCAGCAGGCGGCGCAATCCTATGACCGGGCATTCAACCCGGAGGGCGTGAAGCGTCAGATCATGGCGATCCTGGCTGAACGGAGCCGCGTGGCGCTGCTTAATCAATTGCGGGTGCCGACGCTGGTGGTTCACGGCACTGCCGATCCGTTGCTGCCGGTGATGCATGGCGTGCACTTGGCGGCGCACATTCGCGGCAGTCAGTTGAAGCTGATCCCGGGGCTGGCGCATCGTTTTCAAGAGGCGTTCAAGGCGCCGTTGTTGGCGGCGGTGTTGCCGTATTTGCAGGCCCACCGCGAAGACACCTCGCACTGGGCACAAATCGATCCAGTGACCGCCCCAAATCTCTTGTAACACCCAAATCCAAACTGTGGGGGCGGGTTCTTGTGGCGAGGGAGCTTGCTCCCGCTGGGCTGCGAAGCAGTCCCAATCCTGCACAGGCTGCTGAGTCTCAGGTAATCCGCATTGACCTGTTTACGACTGCTGCTGCGCAGCCGAGCGGGAGCAAGCCCCTCGCCACAAAAGCGCCTCAATTACAGGGGAGGCTGTTTTACGTTGGAACGAAGTTATCCAGCATCCGGTTCACCGCCAGTTCACCCAACATGACGGAGTTCTGGATGCCGAGCACGGTGTTGCGCTGCGGGCCGTTCAGCATCCCCGCGAAATCACTCAACATCACGCTCGCCGCCGCCAGCGATTCGCAGGCGTTGATCAGCAGGGTTTCGTTGTCGGCGTCGGGGGCGACGGAGTAAAGGGTGCTGGGTTTGCGTGGGGTGTCTTTGGGAATGACCGGTTTGAGGTAGTAATCGAGGGCGCGGTCGGCGGCTTCGTTGAGCTTTTTGGAGCCTGGGGTTTCGTACGGGGAAACGTCGTCGGTTTCCGGTGGGTTTGGTGTAATTTTGAACATTGGATTGGAACTCCTGTTAGTAGAGCTGCAACCTGTCTCGCTACTAAACGGAAGGGTGGCAGCTGTGCGCAAGTTAGTAGACCGGCCCCAATCCAAAACCGGCGCGCCCGAGGGCACCATGCGCACAGCTACCATCAAGTGCAGGTGAATACCTGACTGGATGACACTTGTGCGTCCGGATGGGGAAAAAAGCCGGGCTACTAAACCCGATCACTGGGAATCAGTGACACGAACCAAGTTACCGACGGGCCTCCAGGCGCACAAGCCGGCGGATTCTGACGTGGTTGTAGGCGACGGCGCAAGGCGCTGTAGCTTTCAGGAAGTAACGCTAAACAGAACTAAACACGCCCTCTCAAACACCCCAAAACCTGTGGGAGCGGCGGTGCGACGATTCGACTTGCCCGCGATGGCGGCGTGTCAGTCACCGCAGATGTCGTTTTGAAAACCGTCATCGCGGGCAAGCCCGGCTCCCACAGGGAGAGTGGAACGGCTGCCACACGGGCTCAGCCTTCGGGTGTATCGTTCAAACTTTCCGGCGCGACCCAAGCCTGCGAGGTGTGTGATGAGTACCCCCCTGAAAATCGATTTCGTCAGCGACGTGTCTTGCCCCTGGTGCGTCGTCGGTCTGTATAGCCTGACCCGTGCCCTGGATTTGCTCGGCGACGAAGTCCAGGCCGAGATCCGTTTCCAGCCGTTCGAACTGAACCCGAAGATGGGCCCCGAAGGCCAGAACATCACCGAACACATCAGCGAAAAGTACGGCTCGACGCCTGAGCAATCGCAGAAGAATCGCGAAATGATCCGCGCACGTGGTGCCGAGGTGGGTTTTGCTTTTCGCACGGACGGCAATAGCCGTATCTACAACACTTTTGATGCTCACCGCTTGCTGCATTGGGCCGGGCTGGAGGGGTTGCAGTTCAACCTGAAAGACGCACTGTTCAAAGCGTATTTCACCGAGGGCGGCAATCCGTCGGATCACGGGCAATTGGCGCAGATCGCCGAAAGCGTGGGGTTGAACCGGCAGCGGGCCGAGGCGATTCTGGCGTCCGATGAATTCGCCAAAGAGGTTCGCGAAGAAGAACAGTTGTGGTTAACGCGCGGCGTGAGTTCAGTGCCGACGGTGGTGTTCAACGGGCAGTACGCCGTCAGTGGCGGGCAGCCGGTGGAGACGTTTGTCGGTGCGATTCGCCAGATCATGAGTGAAGCCAGGGGCGGTACCGTGAGCTGATTTGTGGCGAGGGAGCTTGCTCCCGCTGGGGTGCGCAGCAGCCCCAATAACAACGAACTGTTTCTGTCAGGCACACCGAGCACACCTGTTTTGCGGCTGCTGCGCAGCCGAGCGGGAGCAAGCTCCCTCGCCACAGTTCACAGTTCACAGTTCACAAGTCACAAGTCACAGAACACAAGGGTGGATGGTCAGGCGTGCAGGCGAACCCACACGCTGACGAGCACCGTCGCCGCCATCAACCACGCCACCGCTGCCACCGCCAGCGAAGCCTCCAGCCGCATCCGGTCGACCATCACGTACAAGGTCGCCAGGTAGACGAAGTACGGAATGATCGACCACATGCCAAACACGATGGTGGTTTTCAGATCATCCAGCGAACGCCCCTTGCCGACGATGTAATGAGCGATCAGCGCAAAGGTCGGAAACAGCGGCACCAGGCCGGCGATGTAATAGTTTTTGGTCTTGGCCAGCATGGCCAGAATCACCACCACTGCCGCGCCCAGGGTTGCTTTGAACATCAGGTCCATCAGTGGCTCAACCCGTATTTCTTCACTTTGTCGAACAGCGTGGTCTTGGCCATCCCCAGTTCCTGGCTGGCCTGGGTCAGGTTGCCGCCGCTGCGCTGCAAGGCGTCGATGAGCAGGTTGCGTTCGAAGGCTTCCACCGCTTCGGCGAAGGCCAGGCCCTGATTGCTGCCGCTGGTACCGGACTTCTTGAAGGCCGGCAGGCCAAGGGCGAAACGCTCGGCGACGTTGCGCAATTCGCGCACGTTGCCCGGCCAGTCGTGGCTCATCAGGGTCGACAGGGTCTGATTGTCCAGCTCCGGCACCGCGCGGTCGAAGCGCAGGGATGACTGCTGCAAGAAGTGTTCGAACAATTGCAGGATGTCTTCGCGGCGTTCGCGCAGCGGCGGCAGTTCCAGGGTCACCACGTTCAGGCGGTAATACAGGTCGCTGCGAAACTCGCCGGCCTTGCTCGATTGATCCAGATCGGACTTGGTCGCAGCGATTACCCGGCAATCCACGGCCACGCTCTGGTTCGAGCCGAGGCGTTCGAGGGTGCGTTCCTGCAACACCCGCAGCAATTTGATCTGCAGCGGCAGCGGCATGCTTTCCACTTCATCGAGGAACAGCGTGCCGCCGTCGGCGTGTTCGATCTTGCCGATCCGCCGCTTGCCCGCACCGGTGAAGGCATTGGCCTCGTGGCCGAAGATTTCGCTTTCGAACAGGTTCTCCGGCAGGCCACCGCAGTTCAGCGCGACGAACTGTTTAGTGTGCCGACGGCTGAAGTCGTGCAGGCAGCGTGCAACCAACTCTTTACCGGTTCCGGTCTCGCCTTCGATCAGCACGTTGGCCGAGGTATCGGCGACGTTGGCGATCAGTTCCCGCAGGTTCTGCATCGCCGGCGAGCGTCCGATGATCCGGCCTTCGAGGGAATCGCGCTCGAACAGTTGTCGACGTAACGACGACACTTCCCGCGCCAGGCTGCGTTGCTCCAGGGCGCGGCGGGCGACGTCCACCAGGCGTTCGGGGGAGAAGGGTTTCTCCATGAAGTCATAGGCGCCTTTCTGCATCGCGCCGACAGCCATGGAAATGTCGCCGTGGCCGGTAATCAGCACCACCGGCAGGCTGCGATCGCGGGCCTTGAGCCGGGTCAGCAGTTCCAGGCCATCGATGCCCGGCAGGCGGATGTCGCTGATGACGATGCCGGCGAAGTTATCGCCGACTCGCTCCAGCGCTTCTTCAGCGCTACCCACACCCATGCAGGGAATATCTTCCAGGGTCAGCGCCTGTTGGCAACCGAGCAGGACATGGGGGTCGTCTTCGACGATCAGCACACTAAGGTCGTTGTTCATATCGGCTCGGCGGGAGTGGGGCTTACCAACGGTAAACTGAGGACGAAGGTGGTACCACCGCTGGCCGGGTGTTCGACACCCAGATGCCCGCCGGTGGCAGCGGCCAGGCTCGCGGAAAGGGTCAGGCCGAGGCCCAGGCCTTGTTCGCCGGGTTTGGTGGTGAAGAACGGTTCGAACAGATGCTTGCGCGTTTCGGCATCGATGCCGTGGCCGTTGTCGCGTACCCGCAGGCGGTATTTGCCATCACACTGTTCGCCTTCCAGCCAAAGCTCTGGCAGCGGCTGTGCCTGCATGGCGTCGAGGGCATTGCCGATCAGGTTGACCAGGATCTGCTCCAGACGGGTCTGGTCGATCTGCACCTGCACATCGACGAAGTCACGGTGCAGTTGCAGATGCGCGCTTTCCATCCGGCTGCCCAGCAATTGCAGGGCGGCGTCTACGGCTTTGCCAAAACTGGCCTGGCCCTTGTCATCACCGCGCCGGGCGAAGGAACGCAGGCTGGCGGTGATCCGGCCCATGCGGTCGATCAGTTCGTTAATCGTCTTGAGATTGGTGCTGGCCACATCCAGCTGACCGCGTTCCAGAAAGCGCACGGTATTGCCGGACAAGGTCCGCAAGGCTGCCAGCGGCTGGTTCAATTCGTGGGCGATGCTGGTGGACATCTGGCCGATAGCGGCCAGTTTGCCGGCCTGGACCAGTTCATCCTGGGCCCGGCGCAAGGTCTCTTCGGCCTGTCGGCGTTCACGGATCTGGCCCTTGAGCCGTTCGTTACTGGCGCGCAGGTCGGTGGTGCGTTCGGTAATCCGACGCTCCAGTTGATTGTTGGCTTCCTGCAAGGCCTCCCGCGCCGCGAGGCGGGTGGCGATGACCTTGCGCCGCTCATTCCAGGCGATCAGCAGAAAGGCCACCAGGGCAAACGCGACTGCCACCAGAATCCCCTGATTGATCGCTTCACGCCGCAGGTCTTGCAGGGGCGTGAGCAGGGTGAAATTCCAGGGTGTATCGCTTAAAGGACGGGTTTGCGAGAGGTAGCTGATGTTCTCTTCATCGGACACCAGTTCGCTGTTGGCGGGGAAGGTCAGTTTCTCCTCACCTTCAGCCAAAGGCTCGCGCGCCAGCGGTTGCAGTTCGTTCAGCGGATACCAGTAATACTGGAGGCTGCGGGCCAGGCGTTCCTTCGTTTCATCGCTCAACGGCACCACTGATTTGAGCCGCCGCGCCGGATCGCTGGAGAGAATGATGATGCCGTTCTCGTCGCTGACGAAGGCTTCCAGGCGCGCACGCTGCCAGCGTTCTTCCATGGCTTCGAGGCGAACCTTGACCACCGCGACGCCGGTAATCTTGCCATGCTCTTCCAGGCCGTGCGCCAGGTAATAGCCAGGTTCGCCGCTGGTGCTGCCGATGCCGTAGAAACGCCCCGGCTGACCGCGCACGGCGTTCTTGAAATAGGCACGGAAGGACAGGTCTTCACCCAGATAACTGTCGACATCGCGCCAGTTGCTGGTGGCCAGTACGCGACCGGTGGTGTCCATCACATAAATGGCCCGACTGCGGCTACGCCGGTTCAGGCCTTCAAGGTATTCGTTGACCGTCTGCCGTAGTTCCGGAGACGGGTCGGCCAGCAGCCTGGAAACACTGGATTCGAGTTCCAGCAGGCTGGGCAGGTAGGTGTACTTGCTGATTTCGCTCTCGACGGCGCGGGCGTGCAGTTCCAGCTGACGCTGGCCGTTCTCGCTGAGGCCGCGAATTCCGTAGTGTTCACTGACCCAGAAGCCGATACAACCCAATCCAATCATCAGGGCGATGACCAGCGGCGGCAGGAACAGATGGCGAATCAAACGGGGTTTCACGGCGAGTGATGGCGGCGCGGCGCGATAGAGAGTGGAGTCGCATTTCATCACAGATGCCTTGGGTCAACCACAACACAAATCTACAGGTCACCACAGATCCTTGTGGGAGCTGGCTTGCCTGCGATAGCGGTCGGTCTGTCAATGATGATGTCGACTGACACTCCGCTATCGCAGGCAAGCCAGCTCCCACAGGGGGAGCGGCGTCCGATGCTTAGTGCTGCAAAATTTTCGCGAGGAAGTGCTGTGTACGCTCGGCACGGGCGTTGATGTCGCCGAAGAACTCTTCTTTCTTGCAGTCTTCGATGATCTTGCCCTGGTCCATGAAGATCACCCGGTCCGCCACTTTACGGGCGAAGCCCATTTCGTGGGTCACGCACATCATGGTCATGCCTTCGTGGGCCAGTTGCACCATCACGTCGAGTACTTCGTTGACCATTTCCGGGTCCAGCGCCGAGGTCGGTTCGTCGAACAGCATGACGATCGGGTCCATCGCCAGCGCACGGGCAATCGCCACACGCTGTTGCTGACCACCAGAAAGCTGGCCCGGGTGCTTTTTGGCGTGGGCAGACAGGCCGACGCGCTCAAGCAGTTGCAGGGCTTTTTTGCTGGCTTCTTCCTTGCTGCGGCCCAGCACCTTGATTTGCGCGATGGTCAGGTTATCCATGATGCTCAGGTGCGGGAACAGTTCGAAATGCTGGAACACCATACCGACGCGCGAACGCAGTTTCGGCAGGTTGGTCTTCGGGTCGGCGATGGACGTGCCATCGACGATCACGTCGCCTTTCTGGAACGGTTCCAGCGCGTTGACGCATTTGATCAGGGTGGATTTGCCGGAACCGGATGGCCCGCACACCACGATCACTTCGCCTTTTTTGACCTCGGTGCTGCAGTCAGTCAGTACCTGGAAGTCGCCATACCACTTGTTGACATTCTTGATAGAGATCATACGGCAAACCTTTTTTGCAGACGCTTGACCAGCTGCGAGGCGGCAAAGCTGATGATGAAGTATGTGAAACCAGCGAAGATCAGGAACTCATTGGAGCGGCCGATGATGTCGCCACTGGCGCGCGAGGCATTGAGGAAGTCCACCAGACCCACCGCGTAAACCAGCGAGGTGTCCTGAAACAGGATGATGCTCTGTTGCAGCAGCAGCGGGGTCATTTTGCGGAACGCTTGCGGCAGGATGATCAATCGCATCATCTGGCCGTAGCCCATGCCCAATGCCTGGGCGGCGCCCATCTGGCCCTTGGGGATCGACTGCACGCCGGCCCGGACGATTTCGCAGAAGTACGCCGCTTCGAACATCATGAACGCCACGATGCACGAGGCGAACGCGCCGATCGGGGTGTCTTCACCGGTGATCCAGCGCAGTACGAATGGCACCGCCAGGTAGAACCAGGTGATGACCAACAGCAGCGGGATCGAGCGGAAGTAGTTAACGTAGGCGCCGGCAAGGTTCGACAGCAGTTTGTTGTGGGACAGGCGCATCAGTGCCAGCAGGGTACCGAGGATGATCCCGCCGCTCACGCCCAGAGCCATCAGTTTGAGGGTCATGACCATGCCGTTCCACAAACCCGGCAGAGACGGAATGATGCCCGTGAAGTCGAATTCCATCATTTACCTCCTACGGAAATCAGGCCCGGTACGGCGACTTTCTTCTCGACCCCACGCATCAGCAGCATCAGGCCCATGTTGAGCGTGAAGTAGATCAGCGTTGCCAGGGTGAAGGCTTCGAACAGGTTGGCGGAGAACTCGGCGGTCTGTTTGGTCTGCGCAAGCAGCTCCATCAGGCCGATCAGCGAGGCCACGGACGAGTTCTTGAACACGTTCAAAAATTCCGAGGTAAGCGGCGGAATGATGATGCGATAAGCTTGGGGCAGCAGCACGTTCCAGTAGATCTGCGGCAGCTTGAAACCCATGGCACGGGCAGCAGATTCCTGACCGCGAGGCAGCGCCTGGATACCAGTACGTACTTGTTCGCAAACCCGGGCAGTAGTGAACAGACCCAGGCACACGACGACGCTGAGGAAAGCCGAAGTGGTCGGGTTGAGATCCTGCTTGTACCACTCTTGGATGTCCGCAGGCAGCAGGTCGGGCACCAGGAAGTACCAGATGAACAGCTGAACCAGCAGCGGCACGTTACGGAAGAGTTCGACGTAGCAGGTCGCAATGCCCGATACGATGCGATTCGGTACCGTGCGCATGACGCCCAGAATCGAGCCCAGCAGCAGCGCGATGATCCAGGCGGCGACGGCGATGGCGATGGTCCAGCCCAAACCGGAGAGGTACCAGTCGAAATAAATCTCGCTGCCCACGCCGGTGGACTTGAAGAACACGCCCCAGTCCCAGTTGTAATTCATTAGGGTCTCCCCTCGGATTCGTTCGATTTACAAATGCCCGCCTGGGGAAGCTCCGTTCCCGCCCGAACCTTGAAGTTCAGGCACACACGAACGGCTCGACAGCCACCGGTTCGAGTGTTTCCAGAAATGCCAGCAGGGGTGACAAATCCCTGAAAGGGCGCAGGCCCTCTCAGGGGATAAGGTTAGTCAGAAATCAGGATTTCTTTTCGTCAGCCGCTTTGTCGGTCGGATTGGCGATCAGGGCCTTGAGCTCTTCGCTCATCGGGAACATCAGGTTCAGGCCTTTTGGCGGGATTGGCTGCATGAACCATTTTTCGTAGATCTTGTTGATCTCGCCAGACTTGTAGGTCGCCACGATGGCGTCGTCGACAGCTTTCTTGAACGGCGCGTCGCCTTTGCGAACCATGCAACCGTAAATTTCATTGGACTGCGCAGTCCCGGTCACGGCCCAGTCGGTCGGCTTCTTGGCCTTGGCCATTTCACCGGCCAGCAAGGCGTCGTCCATCATGAAAGCCACGGCACGGCCGGTTTCCAGCATCTGGAAGGATTCGCCATGGTCTTTGGCGGAGATCACGTTCATGCCCATCTGCTTGTCGGCGTTCATCGACTTGAGGATGCGCTCGGACGTGGTACCGGCGGTGGTCACGACGTTCTTGCCTTTAAGGTCGGCGAAGTCTTTGTACGGCGAATCTTTCTTGGCCAGCAGCTTGGTGCCGATTTCGAAGATGCCGACGGAGAAGTCAACTTGTTGCTGACGCTCGACGTTGTTGGTGGTGGAGCCGCACTCGACGTCCACGGTGCCGTTCTGCACCAGCGGAATACGGGTTTGCGAGGTCACCAGGTTGTATTTGACCTGGAGGTTGGGCATGTCCAGGTCTTTCTTGATGGCTTCGACGATTTTCAGTTGGATATCGTGGGAATAGCCGACCGGTTTGCCGGAAGCGTCCGCGATGTAGGAAAACGGAATGGAAGCGTCACGATGCCCGAGGGTGATGGTGCCGGACTCTTTGATCTTCTTCAGTGTGCCGGTGAGTTCGGCAGCGAAAACTGGAGTGCTAATCAGAGCGGCAGCAATGGCTGCGCCCAGGATATGGGGAACGATGCGCATCAAATTTTCCTCGACATTGTTTTTTTTATGGAGCCAGTTCATCGGCCTTTTGGTGCTTCGAATGCCTGACGGCTCCTGAAGCGTTGGCGCAACAGGCATTCGTCCAAGAGTGTAGAGCATGACTCGTGCCAGGCCAGGCGATATAGATCAAGTTATTGATTTATAAGGTTATTAAATATTTATGGCGTTGAATATTTTATTGGGCGATCCGGTTTACCGAATCGACTGGCAAGTCGCGTTCGGAAAACCGAATGAAATTTTGGGTTTTCCTCAAACCGGGAGCGGGCTTGCCCGCGATAGCGGTGTATCAGTCGACATTATTACTGACTGTGCTGGCGTCATCGCGGGCAAGCCCGGCTCCCACAGGGGATCGCGATGCATTCGGAATACAAAAAAGCCCCTGAACCTTTCGATTCAGGGGCTTGGGTTCAACCGGATTCCCGATCAGGCCGCTTCGATCTTGCTGCGGTTCTGCTCAACCTTGTTCAGATAGTCAGCCAGCTTCTGCTGCTCGTCCGGTGTGGTGAACAGCCCAAGCTTGCTGCGGCGCCACAGAATGTCGTGGGCGGTGGTCGCCCATTCTTCGCTGCACAGGTAATCGACTTCGCGGGTGTAGAGACCGCCGCCGATGTGTTCGCCCAGATCACTGAGGCTTTCCACACCTTCGAGCATGCGCCAGGTGCGGCTACCGTAAGTGGTGGCCCAGCGTCGAGCGATCTCGGTGGGCAGCCAGTCGAATTGGTCGCGAATCCGCGAGCTCAAGGCCTGCGGGGTGGTCATGTCTTCACCGCCGGGCAGGGTAGCGCTGGCGGTCCAGCTTGGCTTGATGTGGGTGAAGTACGGGGCCAGTTGCGCCAGTGCCGACTCGGCCAGTTTGCGGTAAGTCGTCAGTTTGCCGCCGAACACCGACAGCAGCGGTGCTTCTTCGCCACTGCCCGACAACGCCAGGGTGTAATCGCGGGTGACGGCCGACGGGTTGTCGGACTCGTCGTTGCACAGCGGACGAACGCCGGAGTAGCTGTGCAGGATGTCGTCGCGGCTGACTTGCTTCTTGAAGTGGGCGTTGACCACTTTGAGCAGGTAATCGGTTTCGCCTTCAGTGATCGCAACTTTCGCCGGGTCGCCGGTGTACTCGCGGTCGGTGGTGCCGATCAGGGTGAAGTGGTTCAGGTACGGAATGGTGAACACGATGCGCTGATCTTCGTTCTGCAGAATGTGCGCGTGTTCGCCTTCATACAGCTTCGGCACGATCAGGTGGCTGCCCTGGATCAAACGGATGCCGTACGGCGACTCCATCTTCAGGTCGTCACGGATGAACTTGGCGACCCACGGGCCGGCCGCATTCACCAGCGCTTTGGCGCGGATCGAAAACAGGCTGCCATCGGCGCGTTCCAGATTCAGGTGCCACAGGCCCTTGGTGCGACGGGCACTGACGCAACGGGTTTGGGTATGGACGTGAGCGCCTTTCTCGCGGGCGGCCATGGCGTTCAGTACAACGAGACGTGCGTCATCGACCCAGCAATCGGAATATTCGAAGCCTTTGGTGATTTCGCTTTTCAGTGCGCTGTCCGGGCCGAACTTCAGGCTTTTCGAGCCTTCGAGCTTTTCCCGTTTGCCAAGGTGATCATAAAGGAACAGGCCGGCGCGGATCATCCAGGCCGGACGCAGGTGCGGGCGGTGCGGCAGCACGAAGCGCATCTGTTTGACGATGTGCGGCGCCTTGGCCAGCAGCACTTCACGCTCGGCGAGGGCTTCGCGCACCAGGCGGAATTCGTAATGTTCGAGGTAGCGCAGGCCGCCGTGGATCAGCTTGCTGCTGGCAGACGAGGTGTGGCTGGCCAGGTCATCCTTTTCACAAAGGAACACCGAAAGACCGCGACCGGCGGCATCCGCTGCGATCCCCACGCCATTGATCCCACCACCGATGACGGCGATATCGTAAACCTCGGCGAGAGGGGGCGTAGGCAAGGTAGAAGTGGGCATCGGCTGGCCTCGGGCTTTTGATTTTCTATATTGGAATTCGAACATTAATGTTCATTTACGAAAATATTAGCCCATAAAGACGCCCACAGCCAGTCAACTTCGATTGAAAATACTGATCGAAGGGCGGTTAAAGGAAAATTTACGAACATTTAGATGTGCGATTGGGCGCAAGAGGATTGTTGTGTGGCCTGTACCGACGCCATCGCGGTACAGGCGACGAAGATGTGAGGGGGGTTAAACCACTTCCAGCCGAATCTTGTGCTGGCTCAACAACTGCGCCAGGGCCGGCGAGGGTTGCTGGTCAGTAACCAGGCAATCGATCAGGCTGATCGGTCCCAGGCGAATCATGGCATTGCGCCCGAATTTGCTGGAGTCAGCCGCCAGAATCACCTGCCGGGCATTGGCGATGATCGCCTGGGATACCCGTACTTCCTGATAGTCGAAGTCCAGCAAACTGCCGTCTTCATCGATACCGCTGATGCCGACCAGGGCGAAGTCGACCTTGAACTGGTTGATGAAATCGACGCTGGCCTGACCGACTACACCACCGTCGCGCCGTACGTTGCCACCGGTCAGCAGAACGTCGAAATCGTCCTTGGCGCTGAGCATCGAAGCGACGTGCAGGTTGTTAGTGATGATTTTTAGATGGTTGTGGTTGAGCAGCGCCCGAGCGATGGATTCGGTAGTGGTACCGATATTGATGAACAGCGAGGCGTGATCGGGAATCTGAGCGGCAATGGCTTCGCCGATGCGCTGCTTTTCATCGCGCATCTGATCGGCGCGCATGGCGTAGGCGGTGTTTTCGACGCTGGAATCATAGGCTGCGCCACCGTGGTAGCGACGCAGTAAATTGACTTCCGCCAGTTGATTGATATCGCGGCGGATGGTTTGCGGTGTAACGACGAACAGCTGAGCCATTTCCTCGATGCTGACATAGCCGCGTTCGCGGACCAGTTCGAGGATTTGCTGCTGACGGGGAGGCAGATTCATGGGGCTTCCTTTGGGCTGCCGTGCAAAATTTGCCCATGATGCCGGAGGAATCTGCTCCCTGCCAGTTAGAACCCGTCCTCGATTTATTCAGCGCCCTCGTGCGGTTCCCAATCGCGAGTACGGCTGACAGCTTTTTTCCAGCCAGCGTAGAGTTTTTCCTTCGCTGTTTCGTCCAGCGTCGGTTCGAACTCGCGCTCGATCACCGCCTTGCCGCGCAACTCGTCCAGGCTGCCCCAGAAGCCACAAGCCAAGCCAGCCAGGTAAGCCGCGCCCAACGCTGTGGTTTCGCGCATTTGCGGGCGTTCGACCTGAGTGCCGAGGATGTCGGCCTGGAATTGCATCAGGAAGTTGTTCGCAACTGCGCCGCCGTCCACGCGCAGGGACTTGAGGCGTTCGCCGGAGTCCTGCTGCATGGCGTCCAGAACGTCGCGGGTCTGGTAGGCAATCGACTCCAGCGCGGCGCGAATGATGTGATCCACGCGTACGCCACGAGTCAGGCCGAACAGCGCGCCACGGGCATACGGGTCCCAGTACGGAGCGCCCAGACCGGTGAAGGCCGGCACCAGGTACACGCCGTTGCTGTCCTTGACCTTGTTGGCGAAGTATTCGGTGTCGTGGGCGTCGTTGATGATTTTCAACTCATCACGCAGCCACTGCACGGTGGAGCCACCGTTGAATACCGCTCCTTCGAGGGCGTAGGCCACTTCGCCGCGCGGGCCGCAAGCGATGGTGGTGAGCATGCCGTGTTTGGACTTCACGGCTTTGTCGCCGGTGTTCATCAGCAGGAAGCAACCAGTGCCGTAGGTGTTTTTCGCCTGGCCTGGCTCGACGCACATCTGGCCGAAGAGGGCCGCCTGCTGGTCGCCGGCAATACCGCCAATGGCGATGCCACTTTTGGTGTGGCCGTAGATTTCGGACGAGGACTTAACTTCCGGCAGCATCTCGCGCGGGATGTCGAGGACTTCCAGCATCTTCGCGTCCCACTCCAGCGTGTGGATATTGAAGAGCAGGGTGCGCGAGGCGTTGGTGTAGTCGGTGACGTGCACTTTGCCGCCGGTGAATTTCCAGATCAGCCAGCTATCGATGGTGCCGAACAGCAGTTCACCCTTGCGCGCACGCTCACGGCTGCCTTCGACGTTGTCGAGGATCCACTTGAGTTTGGTGCCGGAGAAGTACGGGTCGGTGACCAGGCCAGTGGTGTCGCTGATGTATTGCTCGTGGCCATCGCGCTTGAGCTGCTGGCAGATTTCGGTGCTGCGGCGGCACTGCCAGACGATCGCGTTGTAGATCGGGCGGCCGGTGGTCTTGTCCCAGACCACGGTGGTTTCGCGCTGGTTGGTGATGCCGATGGCCGCGACCTGGTCGTGATGCAGGCCGGCTTGCGCCAGGGCCTCGACCATCACGGCGCTTTGGGTGGCGAAGATTTCCATCGGGTCGTGTTCAACCCAACCGGCTTGCGGGTAATGCTGTGCGAATTCGCGCTGGGCGGTGCAGACCACGTTCGCGTCGCGGTCGAAAATGATCGCGCGGGAGCTGGTCGTACCCTGATCGAGGGCAATGATGTAGTTCTTATTCTGTATGTCGGTCATGTCGATTGCCTTGGACGAAAATTAGGAAGTGAGGTCAGGCGCGGGACCAAATGGCAGGATCACGCGCCAACGGTTTCAAGACGTTCTTGGTTTGCCGTCAATGGCCGGTACTGCATCCTTTGTAGCAGGTATGGCGCTGGGCAGATGACGGGCAATCAGCCCGCGATAAGCAGCAGCACCGAGGCAGGCACCGACAATCGGTGCAAAAATCGGGATCAGGAAGTACGGGATATCGCGCCCGCCAGTGAAGGAAATTTCACCCCAGCCAGCGAAGAAAGTCATTAGTTTAGGACCGAAGTCACGGGCCGGGTTCATTGCGAAACCGGTCAGCGGGCCCATCGAACTACCAATCACAGCAATCAGCAGACCGATCAGCAACGGTGCCATCGGCCCTTTGGGCAGGCCATTGTTATCGTCGGTCAACGACATGATCACGCCCATCAGGATGGCGGTGATGATTACTTCAACCAAGAAGGCCTGGGCTGTGGTCAGGGCAGGGTTCGGGAAAGTGGAGAACACCGAAGCCAATTCAAGGCTGGCCTGGGTGCCACGAACCATTTGGTGAGTTTGTTCGAAATCGAAGAAAAGGTTGCTGTACAGCGTGTAAACCAACAAGGCCCCGCAGAAGGCGCCAGCCACCTGGGAGAAAATATAGAGAGGCAGTTTGCGCTTTTCGAAGTCAGCGAAAATGCTCAGCGCGATACTTACGGCAGGATTGAGGTGCGCGCCGGAAACGCCGGCGGTGAGGTAGATCGCCATGCTGACGCCAACCCCCCAAATGATGCTGATTTCCCACAATCCGAAGCTGGCACCCGCCACCTTGAGCGCGGCAACGCAACCGGTACCGAAAAAGATCAGCAGCGCAGTACCCAGAAACTCGGCCATGCATTGGCTCGAGAGCGACGGTTGTTGTAAAGCAGTTGTCATTGAAAACCTCATTTTTGTTGTTGTCTGGCGCTTCTTTCATCATGGTCAAAGCGCGATTTTCACCGAGGCAGGATCCCCATCCTGTACTCGGCTTACTGCTGGGTGCTGCGGTGAGACATTCGTACAGTATTCAGATTCGAAAAAATATAGACAAGAAACGCTGCTGTCAAAGGTCGAAAGTGAACTGTCGGTCACATTTCAACTATTAGTTACGTGAATGACCGCAGCGTTCATCAGGCAGGCCGGTCGTGGACGAACGGCAGAGGAGCCCGGCAAAGCCTTTGAAATAGAGCCGCAATAGAGCCTTTTATCGATCAATGGCCTAGAATCCTGCGCAGTATTTTTCTTCTGCCGCCAAGTTTGGAGTTGCCATGACCCCCGCATTGGATTTGTTGAAAAAAGTTCGTGCCGAACATCGCGTGCACAGTTACGAACATGATCCGAAGGCAGCGTCCTATGGTCTGGAGGCCGCGGAAAAATTGGGATTGGACCCGGCGCAAGTGTTCAAGACATTGCTGGCGGCCAGTGAGAAGGGGGAATTGTTGGTGGCGGTGGTGCCGGTCGTCGGAAGTCTGGACTTGAAGGCGCTGGCCCATGCCGCCGGTGTTAAAAAAGTAGAAATGGCCGATCCCGCGGCTGCACAGCGATCGACGGGGTATCTGTTAGGCGGCATCAGTCCGCTTGGGCAGAAGAAGCGCCTGCGCACCTTTATCGATCATTCGGCTCAGCCTTTTTCCAGCATCTTCGTCAGCGCCGGACGGCGCGGCCTGGAAGTTGAACTGGCGCCCGCCGTGTTGGCCGAACACACCCAGGCGAAGTTCGCCGATATCGGTCGCGCCTGAGCAGAAGTCTCGGGCGTTCAGCCCGGGTCGAAAAGCTTTGGCAAGTCGAGTCTTGTTTATCAGTGTTCGGCGCGGGGCGGGGAGTTGTTCTGCCGGCTGGAAGGGGGAAAGATAGGCGGGGATGCGACGCAAAATCCCAATGTGTGTGGGCTTGCTCGCGAAGGGATCATAACATTCAACATCATTGTTGACTGTTACACCCCTTTCGCGAGCAAGCCCGCTCCCACATGTGTCCGCGTTGTTCAACTAGCGGTGCTGTACCGCCGGACACCGGATTCGATCACCGGAATCTGCGCCGCCGTGCTGCCGGAGGCCTGGAACAGCACCAGGTGTTCAGCCGCCACCCGAATGCCGACTTCAACACCGACCAGATGATCGGCATGGCTCGGGAAGATCGACTCCAGTTGTGCGCCTGTAGGCAACTGCAAGCGATACAAGGTTGATGCCCCCTGGAAGCTCTTGCCGACAATCTGTGCCCTTAGTGGGCTGTCCGGCGCATAGACGATATCGTCCGGGCGCAACAACACGTCCACGGCGCAACCGATTGGCCAGGTGTAGGCACGGTTGCCGCGCAATTCACCCAGCTCGGTCTGCACCGATTCCGGGCTGCTCAACTGACCGCGAATGAAGTAACCCTGGCCAATGAAACTGGCCACGAATGGCGTCAGGGGTTCGTGATAGAGGTTGTAGGGCGTGTCCCACTGCTCCAGGCGACCTTCCTTGAAAACGCCCACGTGGTCGCTGACCGCGAAGGCTTCTTCCTGATCGTGGGTCACCAGAATTGCACTGGTGCCGCGAGCCTTGAGAATGGCGCGTACTTCATGGCTGAGCTTGCGTCGCAATTCGCCGTCAAGGTTGGAGAACGGTTCGTCGAGCAGCAGCAACTGTGGTTCCGGCGCCAGGGCGCGGGCGAGGGCGACACGTTGCTGCTGGCCACCAGACAGCTCATGAGGGAAGCGCTTGCCGAGGTTTTTCAGGTTGACCAGTTCGAGCAGTTCTTCGGTGATGCGATCCTTTTGCGGGTGCTTGCGGATCCCGAAAGCGATGTTCTCAGCCACACTCAAATGCGGAAACAGTGCGTAATCCTGGAACACCATGCCGATCCGACGCTTCTCCGGGGCGAGGGTGAAACCGGCGCTGGAGATGGTCTCGCCCGCCAACTGGATTTCACCTTCGTGCACCGGTTCAAAACCGGCAATCGCCCGCAGGGTGGTGGTTTTGCCGCAGCCCGAAGACCCCAGCAGGCAACCGATATCGCCGGCATTCAAATGCAGGTTGAGGTTCTGCACAACCCGCTGGTTTTGGTAACCGCAGGCCAGGTTGCGCAGATTCAACAGTAATGGCTGGCTCATGCGTGGTGGTACGAAGGCGGGACGAGGAATTCGAGCAAGGCCTTCTGTGCATGAAGACGGTTTTCGGCTTGATCCCAGGCCACCGAGCGCGAGTCGTCGAGCAGGTCGAGGCTGATTTCCTCGCCACGGTGGGCCGGCAGGCAATGCATGAACAGCACGTCCGGCGCGGCCAGGTCGAGCAGGGCACGGTTAACCTGGAACGGTGCGAACAACTTAAGACGCTTGGCGGTTTCCTCCTCCTGGCCCATGGAGGTCCAGACGTCGGTGCTCACCAGATGCGCGCCGCGCACGGCTTCCTGCGGATCGCGGACGATGGTCACCCGATCGCCGGCTTTAGCCACGAACTCGGGGTTGGGTTCGTAACCTTCCGGGCAGGCGATACGCAACTGGAAGTCGAACTGGATCGCCGCTTCTATATAGCTGTTGCACATATTGTTGCCATCGCCGATCCAGGCCACGGTCTTGCCTTGAATCGAACCGCGGTGTTCGAGGAAGGTTTGCATGTCGGCCAGCAACTGGCACGGGTGCAGGTCATCGGATAGGCCGTTGATTACGGGCACGCGGGAGTTGGCGGCGAATTCGGTCAGGGTGCTGTGGGCAAAGGTACGGATCATCACCGCATCGAGCATGCTCGACATGACGATGGCGCCGTCGCCGATCGGCTCGCCGCGACCCAATTGGGTATCGCGTGGCGACAGGAAGATCGCCTGGCCACCGAGCTGGATCATGCCGGCTTCAAACGAGATACGGGTGCGGGTCGAGGACTTCTCGAAAATCATTCCCAGGACGCGGTTCTTCAAAGGCTCGAACAGTACGCCGCGGTTACGCAGGTCCTTGAGCTCAACGCCTCGACGGATCACGCTGACCAGCTCTTCGGGCGTGCAATCCATCAGGGAGAGAAAGTGCCTTGCGCTCATCATTGACTACCTTTTTGCAACAGACCGCAGATACTCAAAGCCTTGTTTAACTGAAAAACGGGCGAGACCTGCGGCGTAAGCCGCACGGGGCGACGAAATAGGGGTGGGCGCGATATTGACATTAAATGTCGCGTTACGCCAATAGGCTACGGTGTTTAGGGGATTTCAGAGGGGCTACGGGGAGACCGCAGTAGCGCTTTTGAAGCCTGTTTCCTGACAGCAGCTAACTATTTGTACACCGGGCTCGCCAGGCTTGGCAATCAAACAGGGCGCGGGCGACACGCTGGCGGTCGGTTTTTGACCTGCCATTCAGGCCTTTGACGGGCAATGTGTCTTGTCCGAAACATTTGCTAAAGCAAAGTGCTGGGTTATAACTAGAGCACGAGCGACGCAGGAAGCCTTTGGAATGGAATCGAAAGAACAGCTGTTGATGGAGCTACTCGGCCTTACGGCACGCTCCCTGACCCACCTCACTGCTTCCATGACCTCGATGTCTTTCGAATTGATGCGTAGTGAAGACGAAGTCACGAAGGTGGCCGGCCGGCGCATGATCGACCGCATGGCCACCATCAGCGCCGGGCTCGACGAGCATTGGCGACTGATCGGCGAACTCACCGGCGTGCATCTTGCCCACGAGCAGATCGAAACCATCGAGGAGATCCAGTTGCAGGCTCCGCCGAGTCTGCCGTCGAACTGATTCCTTGCTGTCATCGGCTGGCCTGATGGTCGCCGATTCACAAGACGAACGTCGCTGGCAAAGGGACGAGTCGCGCGCCATAGTTTTGTTCCCGCGGCCGATATTGCCCGCCCAGAACAAAACAGAGACTGGCCATGACCAAGACTCTCCACCACCGTGCGTGCCACTTGTGTGAAGCCATCTGCGGCCTGACCATCGAAACCACTGAGGTCGAAGGTAGCGGCGTACAGATCACCTCGATCAAGGGTGACCCCCAAGACACCTTCAGCCGCGGGCATATCTGTCCCAAAGCGGTTGCCCTGCAAGACATCCAGAACGATCCGGACCGCCTGCATCAGCCGATGCTGCGAGTAGGCAGCGAATGGCAGCCTATCGAGTGGGAAGATGCCTTCAGTCTTGTGGCCGAACGCCTGGCGGCGATTCAGGAGCGTCACGGGCAGAACGCGGTGGCGGTCTATCAGGGCAACCCCAGCGTGCACAACTACGGGTTGATGACCCACAGCAATTATTTTCTCGGCTTGTTGAAAACCCGTAACCGGTTTTCCGCGACGTCGGTCGATCAGTTGCCCCATCACCTGACCAGTCACTTGATGTACGGCCACGGCTTGCTGTTGCCGATTCCGGACATTGATCACACTGATTTCATGTTGATCCTGGGCGGCAATCCGCTGGCCTCCAATGGCAGCATCATGACCGTGCCGGATGTAGAGAAGCGCCTCAAGGCGATTCAGGCCCGGGGCGGCAAAGTGGTGGTGGTCGATCCGCGTCGCAGTGAAACGGCGGCGATTGCCGATCAGCATCTGTTCGTGCGCCCCGGTGGCGATGCGGCGCTGTTGTTCGGGCTGCTCAATACCCTGTTCGCCGAAGGCTTGACCTGTGACAGTCATTTGCCGGTCGACGGCCTGGATGAAGTGCGTGAGGCGATCGCCGGTTTCACCGCCGAGGCCATGAGCCCGCTGTGCGCAGTGCCTGCCGAGCAGATCCGTCAACTGGCGCGGGACTTCGCGGTCGCGCCGACAGCGGTCTGCTACGGCCGCATGGGTGTTTCGACTCAGGCTTTCGGCACTCTGTGCCATTGGCTGATGCAATTGATCAATCTGGTCACCGGCAACCTCGACCGGGTGGGCGGTGCGTTGTGCACCGAGCCTGCGGTGGATCTGGTGGCATCGACCTCGGGCGGGCATTTCAACCGGTGGCAGAGTCGCGTGTCCGGGCGTCCGGAATACGCTGGAGAACTGCCGGTATCGGCGCTGGCCGAAGAGATGCTCACCGAAGGGGAAGGGCAGGTCCGCGCGCTAATTACCGTGGCGGGTAATCCGGTGCTGTCCACGCCCAATGGCCGACAACTGGAGCAGGCGCTGGACGGACTGGAGTTCATGGTCAGTGTCGACCTGTACATCAATGAAACCACACGTTATGCCGACCTGATCCTGCCGTCGACTTCGGCGCTGGAAAACGATCATTACGACACCACGTTCAACATGTTCGCGGTGCGCAACGTCACCCGCTTCAACCGGGCGATCCTCGCCAAGCCTGAAGGCGCGCTGCATGACTGGGAAATCTTCGTGGAGCTGGCCAAAGCCTTTGCGACCAGGACTGGCAAGGAACTGAAACCGACTATCGCACCGGCGCAGATGATCGACCGAGGGTTGCGGATGGGCCTGTATGGCGACGCTTCGGAACACAAGTTGTCGCTGGCGACCTTGTTCGATCATCCTCACGGTATCGATCTGGGCGCGCTTAAACCCAACTTGGCGCCACGCCTGAAAACCGCCAATCAGCGAGTCCAGGCAGCGCCTGTCGAGATCCTCGCCGACCTGGCGCGCTTCGCGGCGCTACAAGCACCGGCCGCCGATGAGTTGCTGATGATCGGCCGCCGCCATGTGCGTAGTAACAACTCATGGATGCATAACTATCACCGTCTGGTGAAGGGCAAACCGCGTCATCAACTGCTGATGAACCCGGACGATTTGGCCAGCCGGGGGCTCCGCGATGGGCAGCGGGTGCGCGTCAGTTCGCGGGTCGGCGTGATCGAGGTTGAAGTGGTCGCCAGCCTGGATATGATGAAAGGTGTGGTCAGCCTTCCTCACGGTTGGGGTCATGCACGACCGGGTGTGCAGATGACGATTGCCAGTGGTCAACCCGGCTCCAGCGCCAATGACCTGACTGATGAATGTCAGCTCGATGAGTTGTCGGGCAATGCGGCGTTGAATGGCGTACCGGTGACCGTGGCGGCGGCGTGAACATGACTGTCGGGGAGGCCGAGCATGGCGCTCGGGTTTCCGTTACAATGCGCCACCGTGCCGACCACTGAGTCGGAAAGTTCAGCCGAGGTGCTCCATGGATATCATCGAAACGATTAAAGAGCAGATTGCCAACAACACCATTCTGCTTTACATGAAAGGCTCGCCGAATGCCCCACAGTGTGGGTTCTCCGCGAAAGCCGCTCAGGCTGTTATGGCTTGTGGCGAAAAGTTTGCCTATGTGGACATCCTGCAGAACCCGGAAATCCGCGCCAACCTGCCAAAGTACGCCAACTGGCCAACCTTCCCGCAATTGTGGGTCGGTGGTGAGCTGGTCGGCGGTAGCGACATCATGACTGAAATGTCTGCTGACGGTTCGTTGCAAGCGACGATCAAGGCTGCTGTTGAAGCTGCTGCTGCCAACAAGACCGACGCCTGATCGCTGTGTGTGGGAGCGGGCTTGCTCGCGAAGACGGTACAACATTCAACAGATAAGTTGACTGACCTACCGCTTTCGTCGGAACGCCGCCCGGAGCAAGCCCGCTCCCACATTTGCTCTAGGGTGAGCCTGAAATTCGGTCATTAAAAAGCCCCGCCTCTTCAAAAGAGAGCGGGGCTTTTTATTGCATCGCGATTAGCGGCGTAGCATTTACTCTTCGCCCATCTGCGATTGCAGATAGTTCTCAAGACCGACTTTATCGATCAGGCCCAGTTGGGTTTCCAGCCAATCGATGTGTTCTTCTTCGGATTCAAGAATGTCTTCAAGCAGTTCACGGCTACCGAAGTCGCCGACGGTTTCGCAGTGAGCGATAGCGACTTTCAGATCGGCATGGCCGTCGCGTTCGATCTTCAGGTCGCACTCAAGCATTTCCTTGGTGTGTTCGCCGATGTGCAGCTTGCCCAGGTCCTGGACGTTCGGCAGACCTTCAAGGAACAGGATGCGCTTGATCAGCTTGTCCGCGTGCTTCATCTCGTCGATGGATTCGTGGTACTCGTGCTTGCCGAGCTTGTTCAGGCCCCAATCTTCATACATGCGTGCATGCAAAAAGTATTGATTGATCGCGACCAGCTCATTGGCAAGGATCTTGTTGAGATGCTGGATGACTGTAATGTCGCCTTTCATGATGGGGTCCTGCCCTGTATTAGCTGTCTATAAAGGCAGAGTTTGAGCCGCGTAATTAAGGGTGTCAAACCTAAGTTATTGAAACTTAAATGAAAATTAATCGGAATAAGAATGTTTTTGTTCCGCGTCTGGCATCTAAGCGATTGATTTGCAGACATAAAAAAACCGGACATCAAGTCCGGTTCTTTGAAATACAGTAATTATGCGGCGGTAAATTCTGCGGGGAAGGGGATCGCCGCCTGGGCCGATTGCAGTTTGCCCAGGGTTTCGCGGACCACTTCCTTGGCAAGGCAGGCGCATTTACCGCATTGGCTGGCAACGCCGGTGGCCTGACGTACTTCCCGATAGCTGCAGCAACCTTCATAGATTGCATCGCGGATTTGACCGTCGGTGACGCCAGTGCAGAGGCAGACATACATAAGTGAGAACCGTCGCTGGTTGTGACTCAATTGCGATGGATCTTAATGTTAACGAGAATGATTGTCAAAGTGGTTTCTGAAGGTTTTCGTCATATGGGCGTGTGACTGACGAACGGCTTCTTCTCACACCTTCCATGAGGAAAATATAGCGGCGGCCTTTCATCTGGCAGAAAAAACCGTTGAGGACAGGCCAAAAACGCGGTGTATGATGGTCGGCCTTTTGCGAAGGGGGATCGTGTCACAGGGCTGTCGCCTGAGGGTGGCAGGCTGATACGAACCCTGTACTTCACCGTTATTACACCAGGAGATATCCAATGAGCGTACTCGTAGGCAAACAAGCCCCTGACTTCACCGTACCGGCCGTACTCGGCAATGGCGAAATCGTAGACAGCTTCACCCTGTCCTCGGCCATCAAAGGCAAATACGGCCTGGTGTTCTTCTACCCACTGGACTTCACCTTCGTTTGCCCGTCCGAGCTGATCGCTCTGGACAACCGCATGTCTGACTTCAAGGCACGCAACGTGGAAGTGGTAGCCGTTTCGATCGACTCGCACTTCACCCACAACGCCTGGCGCAACACCCCGGTCAACAATGGTGGCATCGGCGAAGTTCGCTACACCATGGCGGCCGACCTGAAACACGAAATCGCCAAGGCCTACGACGTTGAGTCCGAAGGCGGCGTGGCCTTCCGTGGCGCGTTCCTGATCGACGATAAAGGCGTTGTCCGCTCGCAGATCATCAACGACCTGCCGCTGGGCCGTAACATCGAAGAGCTGATCCGTCTGGTCGACGCTCTGCAATTCCACGAAGAGCACGGCGAAGTTTGCCCTGCCAACTGGAAAAAAGGCGACAAAGGCATGACCGCTTCCACCGAAGGTGTTGCGGCTTACCTGACCGAGAACGCTGCTGCGCTGTAAGGCACGTTCGAGGCATAAAAAAACCGGCTGATGAGGCCGGTTTTTTTATGGGCGGGATAAACCGGCGACTGGCATCAGTCGTTGTAGTCTTCCCAGCCGCCCATTTGTTTCCAGCGATTGACGATGCCGCAGAACAGGTCAGCCGTCTTCTCGGTGTCGTAGCGGGCCGAGTGAGCCTCGCGACCGTCGAAGTCGATATCCGCTGCCTGGCAGGCCTTGGCCAATACGGTTTGACCGTAGGCCAGACCGGCGAGGGTTGCGGTGTCGAAGCTGGAGAACGGGTGAAACGGGTTGCGTTTCATGTCCAGGCGCGCGACAGCGGCGTTGAGGAAGCCCAGGTCGAAGCTGCTGTTGTGCCCGACCAGAATTGCCCGTTTGCAACCGTTGGCCTTCAGAGCCTTGCGCACGCCGCGGAAGATATCGGTCAGGGCCGCTTCTTCACTCACGGCCATGCGCAATGGATGATCGAGCTTGATCCCGGTGAACTCCAGGGCTGCCGCTTCGATGTTCGCGCCTTCGAACGGTTCGACCCGGAAGAAATAGGTGTGCTCAGGGTACACAAAGCCTTTTTCATCCATGCCGATCACGGTGGCGGCGATTTCCAGCAGGGCATCGGTGGCCGAGTTGAAGCCACCGGTTTCTACGTCGACAACGACCGGCAGGTAACCACGGAACCTGGCTGCCATTGGATGGCGGGAACCGCCTCCGCCGCCATTACCGTCCTGTTCGTCGTCGAAATGGTCTTCACTCACGCGTGTTCCTCCAGCAGGCGCCAGCGCAGTTTTTCACCGGCGCGCAGCGGGATTACGGTCAGCTCGCCAAACGGCAGGCTGGTTGGGGCGGTCCACTCATCGCGGACCAGGGTGATGCGATCGGTGTTCGCCGGCAGGCCGTAGAAACGCGGGCCGTTGAGGCTGGCGAAGGCTTCGAGCTTGTCCAGCGCGTTGCGCTGTTCAAAGGCTTCGGCATACATCTCGATCGCGGCATAAGCGGTGTAGCAACCGGCACAGCCGCAAGCCGCTTCCTTGGCGTGCTGGGCATGGGGCGCCGAGTCGGTGCCCAGGAAGAACTTGTCGCTGCCACTGGTGGCGGCATCAAGCAGGGCTTCCTGGTGGGTATTGCGCTTGAGGATCGGCAGGCAGTAGAAATGCGGCCGAATCCCGCCCACCAGCATGTGGTTGCGGTTGTACAGCAGGTGGTGCGCAGTGATGGTTGCGCCAACGTTGGCCGAAGCCTCGTTGACGAACTGCACAGCGTCAGCGGTGGTGATGTGTTCGAACACTACTTTGAGGGTCGGGAAACGCTCGACCACCCGGCGCATGTGCTCATCGATGAAGATTTTTTCGCGATCGAAAACGTCGACATCGCCACGGGTGACTTCACCGTGAACCAACAAGGGCATCCCGACTTCGGCCATGGCCTCGAGTGCGGGGAAAATCTTGTCGATGCTGGTGACGCCAGAATCCGAGTTGGTGGTTGCACCGGCCGGGTACAGCTTGGCGGCGTGAACGAAACCGCAGGCCTTGGCTTCACGAATTTCTTCGGGCTGGGTGCGGTCGGTCAGGTACAGAACCATCAGTGGTTCGAAACGGCTGCCGGCCGGGCGTGCAGCGAGAATTCGCTGGCGATAGCCATTGGCTTCAGCCGCGTTGCGCACCGGCGGTACCAGGTTGGGCATGATGATGGCGCGACCAAAGGTGCGCGCGACATCCGCGACGGTATTGGGCAACACAGCACCATCGCGAAGATGAATATGCCAGTCGTCGGGACGCAGCAGGGTCAGGCGGTCGGACATGAGGGGATTCCAGGCGGGTCAAACTCAGGGGAATGCTACCGGAAAAGACTCTTCCAGGCACTCGCTATCAAGTTTTGCAGCAAGCTTCCGATATCCAACAGGTACGCCGTAAATATGTGTGTTGGTCTTTTTGTTGCAGAAGCCAGTGGAGCCTCCCGTGCGCCAGCGTTATTTAGCCTTGCTCAGTGTGTTTGCCAGCCTTCCTGCGATGGCGCTCACTTTCCAGACCCGTCTGGAGAGCATCGAGTGGACGGTCGAAGGTGACAAGTTCGAATGCCGCCTGGCTCAACCGATCACTGATTTCGGCTCGGGTGAGTTCGTACGTCGCGCCGGCGAACAGGCGACATTTCGCTTGAAGGCCTACAACTCGATGATCGGTGGCGGTTCGGCAACCCTGCTTGCGGCCGCTGCGCCCTGGCAACCGGGACGTGGTGACATCAACCTGGGCCCGGTACGAATCGGTAGTGGCAACGTACTGTTCAACAGCTCGCAAGTTCAGGCCGGGCGCCTGATAAGCGGTTTGATGGATGGTCGCAGCCCGGTCGTTCGACACTCCTCGGGCGACGGGCGGGTATCTGAAGTCCGTCTGCTGCCGGTCAAGTTCAGCAAGGCCTACAGTGACTATCAGGGTTGCGTGGCCAAGTTGCTGCCGCAGAATTTCGAGCAGGTGAAGCAGTCCGAAGTCGGCTTTCCAGGGGAGGGCATCGATCTCGACGCTCAAGCCAAGGCTCATTTGCAGGTCATGTTGGAATTCATGAAAGCCGATCCGACGGTCAACCACATTGAACTCGACGGCCATTCCGACAACAGTGGCAACCGCCTGACCAACCGCGAACTGTCACGACGCAGGGCGTTGGCCGTGATGGATTTCTTCAAGGCCAATGGTATTGAGGAATCGCAGATCACCCTGCGTTTTCACGGTGAGCGCTATCCTTTGGCACCGAACAACAATGCCGCCAACCGGGCGAAGAACCGCCGGGTAGCCGTACGCCTTGAACGGGTAGCTCCGACCGAGAAGCCGGCGCCTCCAGCCACTGCTTCCGTGGGCAGCCCGAAGACTTCCTGAACCTGCTGAAATCGTCGCGCGCTCGACATAATCTGTCGCTTCGTCGTCATAAGCTGTCGCGCCTCTGTAAATTGTCCTGCATGAGCGGTAGACTTGACGGCTTTCCGTAGAACCCCGTGGAGTGATGGCATGGCGGACGTAAACAAGGTCGTTCTGGCGTATTCCGGCGGCCTGGACACTTCGGTGATCCTCAAGTGGCTGCAGGATACTTATAACTGTGAAGTAGTGACCTTCACCGCTGACCTGGGTCAGGGCGAAGAGGTCGAACCGGCCCGCGCCAAGGCACAGGCCATGGGCGTAAAAGAAATCTACATCGACGATCTGCGCGAAGAATTCGTGCGCGATTTCGTGTTCCCGATGTTCCGCGCCAACACCGTTTACGAAGGCGAGTACCTGCTGGGTACTTCCATCGCTCGTCCGTTGATCGCCAAGCGCTTGATCGAAATCGCCAATGAAACCGGCGCTGACGCCATTTCCCACGGCGCGACCGGCAAGGGCAACGACCAGGTTCGTTTCGAACTGGGCGCCTACGCCTTGAAGCCAGGCGTAAAAGTGATCGCTCCGTGGCGCGAATGGGACCTGTTGTCCCGCGAGAAGCTGATGGACTACGCCGAGAAGCACGCGATCCCGATCGAGCGTCACGGCAAGAAAAAATCCCCGTACTCGATGGATGCCAACCTGCTGCACATCTCCTATGAAGGCGGCGTGCTGGAAGACACCTGGACCGAGCACGAAGAAGACATGTGGAAATGGACCGTCTCCCCGGAGAAGGCTCCAGATAAAGCGCAATACCTGGAACTGACCTACCGCAACGGCGACATCGTTGCACTGGACGGCGTCGAAATGACCCCGGCCACCGTGCTGGCGACCTTGAACCGTATCGGTGGCGAACACGGTATCGGCCGTCTCGACATCGTCGAGAACCGTTACGTGGGCATGAAGTCCCGTGGCTGCTACGAAACCCCTGGTGGCACCATCATGCTGCGCGCTCACCGTGCGATCGAATCGATCACCCTGGATCGCGAAGTGGCTCACCTCAAAGACGAGCTGATGCCTAAATACGCCAGCCTGATCTACACCGGTTACTGGTGGAGCCCAGAGCGTCTGATGCTGCAACAGATGATCGACGCTTCCCAGGCCCACGTGAACGGCGTAGTGCGCCTGAAGCTGTACAAGGGCAATGTAATCGTCACTGGTCGCAAGTCCGATGAGTCGTTGTTCGACGCCAACATCGCGACCTTCGAGGAAGATGGCGGCGCCTACAACCAGGCCGATGCGGCGGGCTTCATCAAGCTCAACGCCTTGCGTATGCGCATTGCGGCGAACAAAGGCCGGAAGCTTTTCTGAGACCTTTGAGTCGGTAATGGATGTGTGGCCTTGTCGATGACAAGGCCACACATCTGAAAGGGGGCTGCTGCATATTGCGTATTCGCTTTCTTCTTGTTTCTGCTAACCGTTCCTTCTGCTTCCTGTCCTTGATCTAGCTTCAAGGACTGTCTTCTGGTGTGCGGCCATTCAATACCTAGCCCACAACCGTCATGCCCTGTGAGCTCAAGTTGTAGGAAATACAGAATGTTGAGCTGTTCTGTTTCTTTATTTGTTTCCAATGTTTGAGTGTATTGTCCTTCAGTAATTTATCCGAGTCGGTACACGTGAGAAATACGATCACTTGTGCAGGATTATCCGGAGGATGCTGAATACTTTCCACCAGAGCGCTGAACGCCATTTTTTTGTGTATCCTCCGCGCATCAACGATGTGCAGATCCTTTAGGGGAACGGGCAGGCGCATATGGTGTGGCGCCGAGCTTTCGTGCGTTACCCTGGATGGGTTGTTTTCCGAGTGATCAGCGTTGTCCATGACTTTTATGAAGTGTTCTTCCTTCTCGAAATCGGAGGGCGCGTAAAGCGACCGATAGTTGAAGTTGAGTGTGGCAAAGAAAAGAAAAAGTAAATAGAAGGGGAAGCTAATCAGAAACCAGACATAGAGCGCTCTCTCCTCGTTATCAAGAAAGGGGAGAGATACAGCGGCCGAAGTTTCAGATAATGCTGCAAAGATTGCGATGATTGTCATCGGGTTGGTAATTTTTTTTCTGAGTTTTATCATATTTTCTACTCATGAAGTATGTGTTTTCTCGATGGGTTTGTGGGAATGGTAATAACTAATATATTAGGTTTTTCTGCTGTTACGGTGAACTCTTTTTTTTGCTCCAATAAGAGAGGCTATTATAGTGGCTGTGTTGTTGTGAAGGGGCGGGTGTAGCTACTTGTTTTTTTTAGATTTGTAGAGGGCTGTTGTTAGTGAAGTGTTGCGGTGTGTGAATTTCTTCTAGGTTGTTTGAGTCAGGTCGCGAAGAGTATTGGAAAATGCCCGTTACTTTTAAGGGTAGCTCAATAGTCGATGTGTGTTGGATTATCGGCATCAAACCCTGTTTTTGTGTTTTTTTTGTTGTAAGGCGATACAAAAAAATGTCGAAGCGCTGAGCGACATTGGGCCAGTAAAGATCTCTGGATCTTCGTGTGGCAATGAATTTTTGTAGGAATAATCCGCGTTGTTTGTAGGCTATGTCTCTCGCTGCGAGTGGTCGGGGGTGACGGCATGCCATGGGTGAAACGACTAGGCTATGGTGCGGGCTCTAAAAATTCGAACAGCGAAAATTGGACTTGCCCATGAATAAAGTGCTGATCGTGGATGATCACCCCGTCATTCGTCTTGCGGTACGTATGCTAATGGAACGTCATGGCTACGAAGTCATTGCAGAAACAGATAATGGTGTGGACGCATTGCAACTTGCCCGTGATCTTATGCCGGATATTGTCATATTGGATATTGGGATACCGAAGCTGGATGGGTTGGAAGTCATCGCGCGCCTGACATCAACGGCGATGCCTCTAAAAGTACTGATATTGACCTCTCAGGCGCCAGGGCACTTTTCCATGCGTTGCATGCAATCGGGTGCCGCCGGATATGTTTGCAAACAACAAGATCTCACTGAGTTGCTCAGTGCAATAAAAGCGGTGCTATCAGGTTACAGCTACTTTCCCAATCAGGCTCTGCATACCGTGCGTTCCAGTCTTGGGAACGCCAGTGAAGCCGATATGGTGGATCGTTTGTCCGGGCGGGAAATGATGGTCTTGCAACAGTTGGCCCGAGGCAAGACAAACAAGGAGATCGCCGATGGAATGTTCCTCAGCAATAAAACCGTTAGTACTTACAAGACACGTCTTCTATTAAAGCTCAATGCTCGCTCACTGGTCGACCTGATCGAATTGGCTCAACGCAATGGCCTGGTATGACGCTGCCAGTGTTTGACGAGGCGCGATGAACGGGCATTTATCAGGGGTCGGCACTTAGTAAAAAGCCTCCGTTTCGGGAGGCTTTTAAGTGTCACAGGTCAAAATCGTAATCGGCCAATTGCTTCTGCAGTCGGCGCTCCTCCAGCAGATTGTCGATGGTGCGGCGTTTGCTCAGGTTGGTCTTTGCCACTTCCACTACCGGCTCTGCGTCATCGGCCTCAACGGGGGTGAAGTCGTCTTCTACGTCCAATTGCTCTTTGCCAGTGCTCATAAGGTTAACTCCAGGCTAAGGCTGCCCTTTGGCGCTCCTTATATCGACAATTTCCCGGCGGGTAAAAAAGATTTTTTCAATCGATCTATCAAAAAAACTAATAGAGCCTCAATCATCCGAGGTCTTTTGCTTGTATTCGCACAAATCCTCGATCCGGCAGCTGCCACACCGTGGCTTGCGGGCCAGGCAAACGTAGCGCCCATGAAGAATCAGCCAGTGATGAGCGTCGAGCAGATAATCCTTCGGCACGAATTTCATCAGTTTTTGCTCCACCTCAACCACGTTCTTGCCCGGAGCAATGCCGGTACGGTTACTGACCCGGAAAATGTGAGTGTCCACGGCCATGGTCAGCTGACGAAAGGCGGTATTGAGCACCACGTTGGCGGTCTTGCGACCGACGCCGGGTAATGCCTCCAGTGCCTCGCGGGTCTGCGGCACTTCGCCTCCATGGCGCTCCACCAGCAGGCGACACGTCTCGATCACGTTTTTCGCTTTGCTGTTGAACAGGCCGATGGTCTTGATGTACTCCGACAGCCCTTCGACGCCCAAGGCATGGATCGCCGCTGGCGTATTGGCCACCGGGAACAGTTTGGCGGTGGCCTTGTTCACGCCGACATCGGTCGACTGCGCGGAGAGAATCACGGCGATCAGCAATTCGAACGCCGAGGAATAGGCCAGTTCGGTCTTCGGTTCAGGGTTGTCTTCGTGAAACCTGCGGAAAATTTCAAGACGTTTTGCGGCATTCATGGGCGGTGCGTTTCCTCGAAGGCGGTCAATGTGGGGCAGCCGGGCGGCGGGTCCAGGCTTGATGTGCGGCGATCAGCAGTCCCAGCAGAATAAACCCGCCAGGGGCCAGTGTGGCCAGATGCAGGCCACCGTCGGCGATCAGCGTCCAGCCTTGCCAGTCCGGTTGCGTGGCACCGGCCATCCAGGACAGATGGCTACCGAGAGTCCCGTTGCCGATGAACTCGCGCAGCAGCCCCAGGCCCACCATCAAGGCGCCGAACAGGCCACACAGACGCAGTCGATCACGCCGTGGGCTCTGGAAAAAACCGTTGTGTTCCAGCACGACGCATTGCAAGGCGATCAATCCTGCGTAGAAACCCAGATGCTGGTGCCATTGAAGCGACCAGGCTTGCGTGGCGAGTTCCGCACAACTGGTCAGCGTGGCAGCCAGCAGCAGGCATGCCAGCAAATGTGTTGCCGGAATCAGTCGCGAGCGCAAGACGCTCATGCTCACACCGTAAGCACTCAGCACCAGGGCGAACATCAGCCACAGGCCCAGGGCTGTTACCAATGAATCAGTGACGCCGATCAACGGCGTAAGTATCAGCGAGTTCTGCAGGGTTGGTGACTTATTCATGAGCGCTGCTCCCGATCAGCTGTTGCCGGTGTTCATCGAAGTAGCGCAGCGCGTCATGGGTGGCATTGATCACCGCTCTTGAGGTGATGGTCGCGCCCGCGATCTGATCGAATTGCCCTTGGTCCTTTTTCAAGGCCCAGCCATTGTCATCGGGGTCGGTTAGCGACTTGCCGGTAAACACCTGAAGCCAGGCATTGGGCCAGTCGGCGAGCTTGCCGCCCAGCCCCGGGGTTTCCGATTGCTTGAGGGTTTTGACCCCCACTAACTTGCCCTGGGGGTCGATGGCGATCAGCAAGTCGATGGCGCCGGCGTAGCCCAGAGTCTGGCTGCGCAGCAACACAGCGCTCGGTTGGCCGGCCTTGGATGCCAGGTAGCCACCCGACAGCGTGCTGTTGGCCAGGCGAGTGCTTTCGAGGCTGAGGGGGTGTTCCAGTGGCTGATTGTCGTAGCTGTCGGGCGGTAGCAGATCCAGTAACTGACGGCTGTCGATCAGGCGTTGCTCGGCGGCGATGCGCGCGGCGCTGGTGTGCTGCACGAGGTAAGTCGCGCCCATCCCCAAGCCTGCCAGCACTAGCAGGATCACAACGCTCGTCGCTCGGTTCATCGGGCAACCTGTTCCTGTCTGGACGCAGCAAACCGTTCCAGCGCCGGTACACAGAGGTTCATCAGCAAAACCGCAAAGGCCACGCCATCCGGATACCCGCCCCACGTCCGAATCAGGTAAGTCAGTAACCCCACGCCTGCGCCAAACAGTAATCGGGCAGTGGGGCTTTTCGCACCGGATATCGGTTCCGTCACGATGAAGAAAGCACCGAGCATGCTCGCGCCGGTGAGCAGATGAAACAGTGGCGAGCCATGAGAGTCGGAGCCCGTACCGTTCCAACACAACAGGCTGATGATGAACAGGCTGGCGAGCATGCCGACCGGTGCATGCCAGCTGAATACCCGCCGCTGCAGCAGCAACGCACCGCCCGCCAGAAACGCCAGGTTGACCCATTCCACGCCTCGGCCGCCAAAGCGGCCGAATGCCGGATTGCCGGCGAACAGTTCTTCCATGGTCAGGCTTTTGTTGATTCGCAGACTGTCCAGCGCCGTGGCCTGGGCCCACGCATCGGGTGTCTGGCCGAAGCTGAAGCCGAACACCTGTTGCAACCCACCGAACAAATCCATGCCATGGGACGCCGGCCAATGGGTCATTTGCTGAGGAAACATTACCAGGACCAGCGCAAAACCGAGCATCGCCGGATTGAACGGATTCTTGCCGACGCCGCCATACAAGTGCTTGCCGAAAAACAGTCCGAACGCCGCAGCACTGACTGTCAGCCACCACGGGCAATAAGGCGGCAAGGCCAGTGCCAACAGCGTCGCACTGACCAGCGCACTGCCGTCGCTTAATGTCGGTTTTACCGGTTGCTTGCGCAGCTGCAACACCGCCGCTTCCACGGCCAGTGCAGTAGCCGCCGTCAGAATCAGGTTGATCAATACGCCCCAGCCGTACAGCCAGAACAACATCAGCATCCCCGGCACGGTGGCCAGCAATACCAGCTTCATGGCTTGCTGAAGGCGTTCGTCCACCGATTCAAGGGGTGACATAGGCATCCACCTGACGCTCGGCTTCGCTGAGCGCATGTTGCAATGCTTCGATCTGTTCGGCCGGCGCCTCGTTTGTTTGAGCTTTCTTGAGTTCGGCGCGGCGCATGGCCAACTGGATTTTCGCCCGTTTCAGTTCGGCATCTTTTGCCGGGGCAGGTGGCGCAGAAACCGGCGGTGCGCTGCTCTCCAGTTGCGCCAGCGCCTGTTCGGCGGCTTCGAACTGCTGTTGCAGCACGATCAGTTGCGACTGCTGTTCGAAGGTTGGCGGATGCCCGAAGGCTTTGAGGGATTTGTTCAGCTGCGCCCGACTCATCGCCAGATCGACCTTGGCCTTTTTCAATGCCGCATCGGCATTGGCGGCTTTCTGTGCGCGGACGCGCTCGAGTGCAGCCTGAACCGGGTCGAGCGTCACTTCGCTGGGCTGCACGGCGCGCTGGGCGCGGGCCTGGCGTTCGGCGAGTTTGTGTTGCTCTTCGCGATGCAAACGGGCATTGCGCTGTTCGAAACGGCGTCGCGCATGATTGCGCTTGGCGGCCCGGGCCTGTTGTTCCTCCAGGCTGAACGCCAGCCCGCCGACAATCGGCAGTACCGTGGCCAGCGGTAACGGATGCATCTCGATGCAATCTACCGGGCAGGGCGCCACGCAGAGGTCGCAACCGGTGCATTCGTCGACGATGACCGTGTGCATGAATTTCGCCGCACCGACAATGGCGTCGACCGGGCAGGCCTGAATGCACTTGGTACAACCGATGCATTCGGCTTCGCGGATATAAGCGATCTGCGCCGGTGCCGAACCGCGACTGACGTCCAGTTCCAGCACCGGCACTTTCAGCAGGTCGGCCAGGGCCGCGATGGTTTCGCTGCCGCCCGGCGGGCACTTGTTGATCGGCTCGCCGCTGGCGATGCCTTCGGCGTAGGGTTTGCATCCGGGGTGGCCACACTTGCCGCATTGGGTCTGCGGCAAGAGGGCGTCGATGCGTTGAATCAGACTCATGTTTTGATCAGCCCGCTGAATCCGAGAAAAACCACCGCGATCAATCCGGCGCCGATCAGCTCGATCGGCAGGCCACGAAAGGGCAGGGGGATATCGTTGTCGAGTGTGCGCTGGCGCAAGTCGCTGAACAGACTCAGCACCAGCCAGAAACCCAGCCCTGCGCCAAGGCTCAGGGCTATGGCGTGGAAAATTCCCTTGTCGTCTTGAGCGTTGAGCAATGTCAGCCCAAGCACACCGGCATTCCCCAGCAGCAGGGGCCAGCGGCCATCGAATGAATACTTCGCCAATAAACGTGAAAGCAGCTTAAGCAGCGGGCCGATCAGCAGAACGCTCAATGGCAGGAACACGAACAGACGCAGCGACGTCAGCCCCAGCGGCACCAGTAACCAGTGATAGAGCGCATAGCCAAGTGTGCCGACGATCAGCATCAGACACGTTGTCGCAATGCCCAACGCGTGGACCTGTGACCGCTCGCTGTTCAGCACCGGATCGACGCCCAGCGGCCAGTGCAACACGAGGTTGTTGATCAGGGCAGCGCTGATAAGCGTAAGAAGCAGTTCGGTCATGATCGTGCCGGCAAAAGGAGGCCTGTCTAACAAGGTTAGGCATTATCCGGCAAGGAAGGAGGGTGGGCCAGACATGAAAATCCCACAGTCGCGCCGGGCACGACTGTGGGATCGGTTTACCGCAGGGCTTTACTTGATGCGTTGACCCGGCTTGGCGCCGCTGTCGGGGCTCAGCAGGTAGATTTCTTCACCGCCAGGGCCTGCCGCCATCACCATGCCTTCGGAAATCCCGAATTTCATTTTGCGGGGCTTGAGGTTGGCGATCATCATGGTCAGGCGACCGTTGAGCTTGGACGGGTCCGGGTAAGCGCTCTTGATCCCGGAGAACACGTTGCGTTGCTCGTCACCGATGTCCAGGGTCAGGCGCAGCAGCTTGTCGGCACCTTCCACAGCTTCGGCCTTGACGATCAGCGCCACGCGCAGGTCTACAGCGGCGAAGGTGTCGAACTCGATCTCTGGCGACAGCGGATCCTTGGCCAGTTCACCGTTGCCGGCGGTTGCCGCTTGGCCGGTGTCAGTTGCGCTGGCGGTCAGGTCTTCTTTCGAGGCGTCGGTCATGGCTTGTACTTTTACCGGGTCAATGCGGGTCATCAACGGCTTGAACTCGTTCAACTGATGATTGCTGAGCAAGGTGGCGTGGTCGTTCCAGGTCAGCGGTGCGACGTTCAGGAATGCCTCGGCATCGGCGGCCAGCAGCGGCAGTACCGGTTTGAGGAAAATCACCAGTTGGCGGAACAGGTTGATGCCCAAGGCGCAAATGGCCTGGACTTCATCCTGCTTGCCTTCCTGTTTGTTCAGCGACCACGGCGCCTTGTCGGCGATCCAGGCGTTGGCGCGGTCGGCCAGGCCCATGATTTCGCGCATGGCGCGGGCAAAGTCGCGAGCTTCATAGGCTTCGGCAATGCTTGGCGTTGCGGCCAGGAAGGCATCGGTCAGTTCCGGCGCGGCGTTGCCGGCTACCAGTACACCGGCGTTGCCTTTATGGATGAATCCGGCGCAACGGCTGGCGATGTTGACGACTTTGCCGACCAGGTCGGAGTTGACCTTCTGCACGAAGTCTTCGAGGTTCAGGTCCAGGTCGTCGACGCCACGGCTCAGCTTGGCGGCGTAGTAGTAGCGCAGGTATTCCGGCGACAGGTGATCCAGATAAGTCCGCGCCTTGACGAACGTGCCGCGGGACTTGGACATCTTCTGGCCGTTGACGGTCAGGTAGCCGTGTACGTTGATGCCGGTCGGTTTGCGGAACCCGGAGCCTTCAAGCATGGCTGGCCAGAACAGGGCGTGGAAGTTGACGATGTCCTTGCCGATGAAATGGTACAGCTCGGCGGTGGAATCCTTGCCCCAGAACGCGTCGAAGTCCAGTTCCGGACGGCGGGCGCAGAGGTTCTTGAAGCTGGCCATGTAGCCGATTGGTGCGTCCAGCCACACGTAGAAATATTTGCCTGGCTCGTCGGGAATCTCGAAGCCGAAGTACGGCGCATCGCGGGAAATGTCCCACTGTTGCAGGCCGGCGTCCAGCCATTCGGCGATCTTGTTGGCCACGGCTTCTTGCAACGTGCCGCTGCGGGTCCAGGCTTGCAGCATTTCCTGGAAGTCCGGCAGCTTGAAGAAAAAGTGCTGGGAATCCTTGAGCACCGGGGTGGCGCCGGAGATTGCCGACTTCGGATCTTTGAGGTCGGTCGGCGCGTAGGTCGCACCGCATTTCTCGCAGTTGTCGCCGTACTGGTCTTCGGTGCCGCATTTCGGGCAGGTGCCCTTGATGAAGCGGTCGGCCAGGAACATTTTCTTTTCCGGGTCGAAGTACTGAGTGATCGAGCGCGTGGCGATGTGCCCGGCGTCGCGCAGCTTCAGGTAGATCTGGCTCGACAGCTCACGATTTTCTTCTGAGTGAGTGGAGTGGAAGTTGTCGAAGTCCACCAGGAACTCGGCAAAGTCGGCGCTGTGTTCAGCCTGGACGTTGGCGATCAGTTGTTCCGGGGTGATGCCTTCCTTTTCCGCGCGCAGCATGATGGCCGAACCGTGGGCGTCGTCGGCGCAGACATAAATGCATTGGTTACCGCGATGCTTCTGGAAGCGCACCCACATATCGGTCTGGATGTATTCCAGCATATGGCCGAGGTGGATCGAACCATTGGCATAGGGCAGGGCGCTGGTGACGAGGATCTTGCGTGGCTCGGACATGGGGCTCGGCTACTTGATGAAACGGAGGTCGGCCACTATAAAGCGCTGGCGCATATTTTTCACCCTTCAGGCCTGTTTCCGGATGCATCGACTCTGAAAAAAGTGGTGATGAGTTTGCTGGGTGCAAGAGGGCTTTTGTGGCGAGGGAGCTTGCTCCCGCTGGGTGGCGAAGCCGCCCCAACCTCTGCAACCCGGTTCCGACAGAAAGAACGCATCAACGTGATTGCGGCTGCTGCGCAGCCGAGCGGGAGCAAGCTCCCTCGCCACAGGGATGTGTTTGCCACAAATCATCGTGGGGCATGCCGTCTATGATGTAGAACGGTTAGGATACCCGCCTGATTTTCCAGTCTTGCTATCGGAGTTGCCCATGAGCGCCGTCAATCGCGCAGCGGTGGAAGCCGTCCTTCGCCAATACACCGACCCTTACCTGAACCAAGACCCGGTCAGCGCCGGATGCGTGCGCAGCATCGATATCCAGGGTGATCGCGTCAGCGTCCAGCTGGAGCTGGGTTATGCCGCCGGTTTGTTCAAGAGCGGCTGGGCGCAATTGCTGCAACTGGCCATCGAAGGCCTGGACGGCGTGGTCACCGCGCGCGTCGAGATCACCAGCGTGATCGCCGCGCACAAGGCTCAGGCCCAGATTCCAGGCTTGGCCAACGTCAAGAACGTCGTGGCCGTGGCGTCCGGCAAGGGCGGTGTGGGCAAGTCCACCACGGCTGCCAACCTGGCCCTGGCGCTGGCCCGTGAAGGCGCCAAGGTCGGGATTCTCGACGCGGACATCTATGGCCCGAGTCAGGGCATCATGTTCGGCATCCCTGAAGGCACCCGACCACAGGTCAAGGATCAGAAGTGGTTCATTCCGATTGAGTCCCATGGCGTCGAAGTGATGTCCATGGCCTTCCTGACCGACGACAACACGCCGATGGTCTGGCGCGGGCCGATGGTGTCCGGCGCCCTGTTGCAACTGGTCACGCAAACAGCCTGGGGCGACCTGGATTATCTGGTTATCGACATGCCGCCAGGCACCGGCGATATCCAGTTGACCCTGGCGCAGAAAGTCCCGGTGGCCGGTGCGGTGATCGTGACCACCCCGCAGGATCTGGCATTGCTGGACGCGCGCAAGGGCGTGGAGATGTTCCGCAAGGTCAACATCCCGGTGCTGGGTGTGGTGGAAAACATGGCCGTGCACATCTGCTCCAACTGCGGGCATGCCGAGCATCTGTTCGGTGAGGGCGGCGGTGTGAAGCTGGCCAACCAGTACGGTGTCGAACTGTTGGCTTCATTGCCACTGTCGATGCTGATTCGCGAACAGGCCGATGGCGGCAAGCCAACGGTAATCGCCGAGCCGGACAGCCAGATTGCGATGGTTTACCAAGAGCTGGCCCGACATGTCGGCGCGCGGATTGTGTTGCAGGAAGCGGCAACGCCGGCGATGCCGAACATCACCGTCAGCGACGATTGATTGGGCAAGGGGCAAGCTTCGCTTTTGTGGCGAGGGAGCTTGCTCCCGCTGGGTGGCGAAGCCGCCCTAAAATAGCAACCGTGGTTTATCAGGTGAAACTCGGTTGACGGTTTTTACGACTGCTGCGCAGCCGAGCGGGAGCAAGCTCCCTCGCCACAGAGAACATGCTTGCCACAGGTTCGGTGCCAACCTTAAATCCGCAACCCGCCATCCAGCTCCAGAATCCGACCGGTGTAGTAGTCGTTCTCGAAAATGTAGGCCGCCGACTGGGCGATCTCTTCGGGTTTACCCATGCGCTTGAGCGGAATCCCGGAGGTCATTTTCTCCAGCGCTTCCGGCTTCATGCTCAGGGTCATCTCGGTTTCGATGAAGCCCGGTGCAATACCCGCCACGCGAATGCCGTAACGTGCCAGTTCCTTGGCCCAGGTCACGGTCGCCGCAGCGACACCGGCCTTGGCGGCGGAGTAGTTGGTCTGGCCAACGTTGCCAGCGCGCGAAATCGACGAGATATTGATGATCGCGCCGCTGTTATTCAGCTCCACCATTTTTGCCGCGACTTCACGGGTGCACAGGAACACACCGGTCAGATTGACGTCGATCACCGCCTGCCATTGGGCCAGGCTCATCTTGGTCATTTCGCCGTCCTTGACCTTCAGCAGCAGGCCGTCGCGCAGAATGCCGGCGTTGTTGATCAGGCCATGGATCGCACCGAAATCGTCAGCCACCTGGGCGGCCATGTGGGTCACTTGCTCTTCATCGGCGACGTTGCACAGGTAGGCGCGGGCCTCGACACCCTTGGCTTTGCACGCCGCGACGGTGGCGTCGAGTTTTTCCTGATTCAGGTCCACCAGCGCGAGCTTCGCGCCTTTGCCTGCGAGATACTCGGCCATGGAACGACCTAAACCCTGGCAACCGCCGGTGATAATGATTACTTTGTCAGTGAGTTGCATTCGCATAGCCCTATAGCAGATCGGAGTGGTTTTCCTTCCTAGAGGGCCTCTCGATCTGAGCCTGATATGGCTTGGCTGCACATGAGAACTGCCCCTATGGCGTGCTGAGACTTTATCCAGGCGCCTGTCCGTTTTTTTGACGGATTCTATATAAGGAGTCATAAATTGAGCGTTGTAGTGGCTAAGCATGCCCGAGAATTGCTTCTCAAGGAATACCGTGGAGTACTCTCGACGCACTCCAAAGCGATGCCCGGTTTTCCGTTTGGCTCCGTGGTTCCCTACTGCCTGGATGAGCAGGGCCGGCCGCTGATCCTTATCAGCCGCATCGCTCAGCACACGCATAATCTGCAGAAAGATCCGAAATGCTCGCTGCTGGTGGGTGAACGGGAGGCAGAAGACGTACAAGCCGTTGGTCGGTTGACTTACCTGGCCCAGGCGGAAAAGCTCAAGGACGCCGTAGCCATCGAAGCGGCGGCCGAGCGTTACTATCGTTATTTCCCCGATTCGCAGAACTATCACAAGGCCCATGATTTCGATTTCTGGGTACTCAACGAGGTACGTCACCGCTACATTGGCGGTTTCGGTGCAATCCACTGGATCGATCAGTTGACCCTCGCCAACCCGTTCGCTGGCAAAGCCGAAGTCAGCATGGTCGAGCACATGAACGCCGATCACGCCAAAGCCATCGCCCACTACGTCGAGCTGGCGGGCCTGCCGAAAACCGCCCCGGCTCAATTGACCGGCATCGACTCTGAAGGCATGCATCTGCGCATCGGTCAGGGACTTTATTGGTTACCGTTTCAAACGCCTTGTAATACGCCGACACAAGTCCGGGAAGCCTTGGTTTTCCTGGCTCACGCCGAGCATTGGCCGAAAAATGAAGTGGCCGACGCTTGAATTCACGAAACGGCGACGTCATCTAGGGAAGACTGGCAAGGCATTCTTGCGTTGAGGAACCATTTGATGCGCCCTTTTTTATTGCTCTTTGTACTGTTCCCGGTGTTGGAGCTGTTCGTATTCGTCAAGGTTAGCGGGGCGATCGGGTTTTTCCCGGCCCTGCTGCTGATCATTCTCGGCTCGATGCTCGGCGTGTTCGTGCTGCGTATCGCCGGTCTGGCAACTGCACTGCGCGCCCGTGAAAGCCTGAACCGCGGCGAGCTGCCGGCTCAGACCATGCTCGAAGGCCTGATGCTGGCCCTGGCTGGCGGCCTGTTGATCTTGCCGGGCTTCGTCACCGACGTGCTGGGTCTGATCATGTTGCTGCCGATCTCTCGTCGACTGCTGGCCAACAAAATGCGTCTGCGCGCCGAGGAACAAGCGATGCGTCAGCGTGCGTTCGCCGATGACCTTCAGCCACGGGGCGGTCCTGCTCCGCAGCAGCCACTGGGCCGTGAGCCCAATGTGATCGAAGGCGAGTTCGAACACCGCGATTCCAGGTAACACTTGCATCGACACGGCACCTTCGGGTGCCGTGTTCATTTTCAGGGCATTGAGATAAAAATTTTTCGCGCCCCGCCCTTGAAATAAGCTTGTGCGCCCTTATGTAACGGTCACCGCAAGGTTTCTGGCAATTGCGCCAGACAGACTTCCGCGGTTCGCTCGACGAACCGCACCCGGCGCCGCCGGATTTGTTAAACCCGCCGGGATTACACCGGCCGATGAAAACCACAATTAGGAGAGATCGACAATGAAGCTTCGTCCTCTGCATGACCGCGTCGTCGTCCGTCGCAGCGAAGAAGAAAAGAAAACCGCTGGCGGTATCGTCCTGCCAGGTTCGGCTGCTGAAAAGCCAAACCAGGGTGAAGTCCTCGCTGTAGGCCCAGGCAAAGCACTGGACAACGGTGAAGTGCGTGCGCTGGCCGTGAAAGTGGGTGACAAGGTTGTGTTCGGCCCTTACTCCGGCAGCAACACTGTGAAAGTTGACGGCGAAGACCTGCTGGTCATCGGCGAGAGCGAAATCCTCGCCGTTATCGAAGGCTGATTTCCCGCTCATTTTCCCGCTACTACAAAGTATTTAAGGAATATCGATCATGGCTGCTAAAGAAGTTAAATTCGGCGATTCCGCCCGCAAGAAAATGCTCGCCGGTGTCAACGTCCTGGCTGACGCAGTAAAAGCGACCCTGGGCCCTAAAGGCCGTAACGTGATCATCGAGAAGAGCTTCGGCGCACCGACCATCACCAAGGACGGCGTTTCCGTTGCCAAAGAAATCGAGCTGAAAGATCGCTTCGAAAACATGGGCGCGCAGCTGGTCAAAGACGTTGCCTCCCGTGCCAACGATGACGCAGGCGACGGCACCACCACCGCTACCGTTCTGGCTCAATCGATCGTCAACGAAGGCCTGAAAGCCGTCGCTGCCGGCATGAACCCGATGGACCTGAAGCGCGGTATCGACAAAGCGACCATCGCGATCGTCAAAGAGCTGAAAGCCCTGTCCAAGCCTTGCGCTGACACCAAGGCCATCGCTCAGGTCGGCACCATCTCGGCCAACTCCGACAGCTCCATCGGCGACATCATTGCCGAAGCCATGGAAAAAGTCGGTAAAGAAGGCGTGATCACCGTTGAAGAAGGCTCGGGCCTGGAAAACGAACTGTCGGTTGTTGAAGGCATGCAGTTCGACCGTGGCTACCTGTCCCCGTACTTCGTCAACAAGCCAGAGACCATGACTGCCGAGCTGGACGGTCCGCTGATCCTGCTGGTCGACAAAAAAATCTCGAACATCCGCGAAATGCTGCCAGTACTGGAAGCCGTTGCCAAAGCCGGCCGTCCACTGCTGATCGTTGCCGAAGACGTTGAAGGCGAAGCCCTGGCGACTCTGGTTGTGAACAACATGCGTGGCATCGTTAAAGTCGCAGCCGTCAAGGCTCCAGGCTTCGGCGACCGTCGCAAGGCCATGCTGCAGGACATCGCTGTTCTGACTGGCGGTACCGTTATCTCCGAAGAGATCGGTCTGAGCCTGGAAAGCACTACCCTGGAACACCTGGGTAATGCCAAGCGCGTGATCCTGTCCAAAGAAAACACCACCGTGATCGACGGTGCCGGCGTTGAGGCTGACATCCAGGCTCGCGTTCTGCAGATCCGTCAGCAAGTGGCTGATACTTCGTCCGACTACGACCGTGAAAAACTGCAAGAGCGTCTGGCCAAACTGTCCGGCGGCGTTGCAGTGATCAAGGTTGGCGCGGGTTCCGAAGTTGAAATGAAAGAGAAGAAAGCCCGCGTTGAAGACGCCCTGCACGCTACCCGTGCAGCCGTTGAAGAAGGCGTGGTACCTGGCGGCGGCGTGGCACTGGTTCGCGCTCTGCAGGCGATCTCCGAGCTGAAAGGCGACAACGATGACCAGAACGTTGGCATCCAGTTGCTGCGTCGCGCTGTTGAAGCGCCACTGCGTCAGATCGTTGCCAACTCCGGCGACGAGCCAAGCGTAGTCGTCGACAAGGTCAAGCAGGGTTCGGGTAACTACGGTTACAACGCTGCTACCGGCGAATACGGCGACATGATCGAAATGGGTATCCTGGACCCGGCTAAAGTGACTCGTTCGGCTCTGCAAGCGGCTTCGTCGATTGCCAGCCTGATGATCACCACCGAAGCCATGATCGCCGAGATCAAGGAAGACGGCCCAGCTGGCGGCAGCATGCCAGACATGGGCGGTATGGGCGGCATGGGCGGCATGATGTAAGCCAGCCTTACCCCGTACATAAAAACCCCGCCTGCGTTGAGCAGGCGGGGTTTTTTATTGCCTTCATTTTGGTAGGTCTGGAGACCGAGTCGCGCCCATCGCGGGCAAGCCACGCTCCCACAGTGGATTGCATTAAACCTGTAGGAGCGAGGCTTGCCCGCGAAGGTGTCCGCTCAGACGCTGACAGGTTCCGCGCTGGCTACTGGCTCAGCCTTGGACGCCGGTCGATAGAGGATGAAGTAATACGCCCCCAGACAAATCAGCCAGCAGAAAATCGCCGTCCATACGTTGTGTGAAAAGAAGTGCGCCCCCTGCATCATCCGGCTGATGGAGAACACCGAACCCAACGCGAAGGCGAAGACAAACGCCTTGCGCGCCAGACGCGGACGACGGTCGCGCAATACGAAGAACAGCGCAAACAAGGTGAAGCCAGTCGCTGCATGACCACCCGGCCAGCAGCGGCCCGGCTTGTCGGTGTGCGGGCGAGGGCTGAGCAGTTCGCTGTAGGTTTCGTGCCCGCCGAATTGCTCCAGGCTCCATGGGCATTGCACTGCGGTCACGGCTTTGACCGGAGTGACGAACGACGTTGCCAGCGCCAGAGACAACACCAGGCAACCCAGTTCACGCTTGAACGGTTTGAGCCGGTCCATGAAAAAGGAGCCAATGAAGCCCAGGATGGCGAACACCGAAAAGGCGATGACCACTTGCTTGGCCCGGTCATGCAGGATGTCTTCCAGGAAATAACTGTGCCGTCCGATGAACGCCCCGGCGACCGGGTCGTAGAACAGTCTGGCAAGGTCAATGTCCAGGGACGTCAGTTCGAGCAACAGCAGGGTGATCGCCGCAATGGCGGGTACTCCCAGGCATAGCCATACATTCAGTGGCCTGGAAGCGGGGCGGGCAGCGGTCGAAACCATGGCAAATCCTTGGTGAGTGAAATGTTCTGAAGAGCACAACCGCGGGAGTCTGAACACACTTCTGTCGTCAGCCCGTGAATCGATGGTGAAAAAGTTGTTAAGGCTGTCTCGGGCTTTTCTTCTCAAACTTACCCCTGCACGCCACCCTATCCCTGAGCCACACTTGGCCTTAAGCTGCGCGCCAAGACAGCCGTTGTGTACGAAGGAGGTGCCGATGCGAATTCTATTGGTTGAAGATAACCGCGATATCCTGGCCAATCTGGCCGATTATCTGGGGCTCAAGGGTTACACCGTGGATTGCGCGCAGGACGGTTTGTCGGGCCTGCACCTGGCTGCCACCGAGCATTACGACTTGATCGTGCTCGACATCATGCTGCCCGGCATCGACGGCTACACCCTGTGCAAACGCCTGCGCGAAGACGCCCGCCGCGACACACCAGTGATCATGCTCACCGCCCGCGATCAACTGGACGACCGTTTGCAAGGCTTCAAATCCGGTGCTGATGACTACCTGATCAAACCCTTTGCCCTCTCCGAACTGGCAGCGCGTATCGAAGCAGTCATGCGCCGAACCCAAGGGGGCGGTCGCCGGTCCTTGCAGGTCGGCGATCTGAGCTACGACCTCGATACGCTGGAAGTGACGCGCGAAGGCCGTCTGCTGAAACTCAACCCTGTGGGCCTGAAGTTGCTGGCCGTGTTGATGCAGAAAAGCCCCCATGTGTTACGCCGTGAGGTGCTCGAAGAGGCCTTGTGGGGGGATGACTGCCCGGACAGCGACAGCCTGCGCAGCCACGTCCATCAACTGCGCCAGGTGATCGACAAACCGTTTGCCAAGCCCTTGCTGCATACGGTGCATGGTGTCGGTTATCGCTTGGCCGAGGGCCGTGATGGAGTTTAAGCAGAGCCTTGCTCAACGGATCATCATCGCCTTTGCGTTGATGAGCGCACTGGTGGCGGGGGCCTTCGCCATCGGCATTATAGCGACCGTGCACCTGGTGGAAGAGAAACTGATCTCGGCAGGCCTGGGCGGCGATTTGCAACGTCTGTTGTTGATGGACAGTGTCGCGGACTGGAGCCACCGCCCCGAGCCGGATCAATTGTTCTATTTCAGCGGCGGGCCGGGCGACTTTGACTTGCCCAAGGATTTGCGGCATCTGGACTCGGGCTTTCATGAAGTCTTTCGCGAGCAGCTGTCGTATCACGCGATGGTCGAAATCGTTGACGGTCGGCGTTACGTGCTGCTGCAAGACCAGAGCGATTTCGAAGAGCGTGAGCGGGTGCTGTTTGCCGTGGTGCTGGTGGGCTTCGTGCTGAGTCTGGCACTGGCGGTGTTTCTCGGCTGGGTGCTGGCGCGCAAGGTGATGGCGCCGGTGGTGCGTCTGGCCCGTCAGGTGCGTCATCGGGATCAATTGCTGGGCCTGGCACCGCCACTGGCGCCGGACTATGCCGCCGATGAAGTGGGCGAACTGGCCGTAGCCTTCGACGCCACTCTCGGGCGCTTGCGTCAGGCGCTGACCCGCGAGCGATTGTTCACCAGTGACGTCAGCCATGAGCTGCGCACGCCGTTGATGGTGTTGGCCAGTTCCTGTGAGCTATTGCTGGAAAACCCTGGTATCGATCAGCGCGGTCGTGCCCAGGTCGAGCGAATTGCCCGTGCATGTGCCGAGATGCGCGAGCTGGTGCAAACCTTTCTGATGCTGGCGCGTGCTCAACATGAAGACGCCAGCATGGCTCCCCAGCAGACCCTGAGCCAGGTAGCCGACGGGCTGCTCAGCCAATGGCGCGAGCCAATCGAAGCCAAAGGCCTGACGCTGAACTTTGAGCCGGGCAATCCGCCGGACACTCGCTATAACGCGACCCTTCTGCATGCGGTAATGGGCAACCTGTTGCGTAATGCGCTGCATTACACCGAGCGTGGATTTATCCGTTTGGCCCTGACGGATACGGGGTTCATGGTCGAGGACAGTGGTGTGGGCATTCCCGAGGAAAAACGCGAGGCGATGTTCGAGCCTTTCGTGCGTGGCAACGAAAAACGCGGCGAAGGGCTGGGGCTGGGGCTGTCGCTGGTGCAGCGGATCTGCGAGAACCAGGGCTGGAGCGTCAGCCTGACGAACATGGAGCCCAACGGCTGCCGCTTTCAGGTGGTGTTGAGTCCGTCCCCGATTTGATCTGAGCTGATCGAAAAACCGAAAAGATCGCAGCCTTCGGCGCTGCCCACAGTCACGAAGGCGGCGATCCTGAATCAGGCCGTGTAAAACCCTGAAATAACTCTGGGTTTTACACGACAACTTTTTCACAAACGCACGACCTGATACTGACACCGCACTCTCTAAGATGGTGGTCATCAGAAGTTCAGGAGGCAGTGATGGCTGGTCCGATCCAAGCTCGATTATTTCGACTCCTTCTGGAACCTGAGCGATAAATGGTTAAAAAACGACGTGCCTCGCCACTCGTCGTTCAGCGATACAGACTGGGGAAAACTCGTCTATTTTTATCAAACGGCGTTTGGCAGCGCTATCAAAGGCTTATATTAATGAAACTCGAAATTGCACGAGGTTTGTTTTTAGCCGGAGCCTTGGCAGTTGCTTCATTGGCGGTGGCGGCCTGGGAGCAGCCTCGCACACAAGTCCTCAGCTCCGTTCACGGTGACGCGCATTGTCCGTTGCCCCGGGTTGCCAAGGCACCCGTGGCCAATCAACCCGATCATGACTTGTTACTGTTCATGTTCGGACTTTCTCAGGGACTGAGGCCACAGAGTTGAACAGATTGAAGCCCAAATAAAAGGCCTCGCAGATGCGAGGCCTTTTGCTTTTTGACGTCGATCGTTCCCACGCTCTGCGTGGGAATGCCTCTACGGACGCTCCGCGTTCGGCTTTGGATGGGACGCGGAGCGTCCCGGGCTGCATTCCCACGCAGAGCGTGGGAACGATCGTGTAGGAACTGCCGAAGGCTGCGATCTTTTGACGTCAAGGCTTGTCAGGCTTGGCCAGCAACGTGTAGATGCACGGCAACACGAACAACGTAAACAGCGTCCCGATCGACATCCCCGTCGCGATCACCGTGCCAATGTCGAACCGACTGACGGCACCCGCGCCCGTGGCAATGATCAACGGCACCATGCCGAACACCATCGCCGCCGTGGTCATCAATACTGGACGCAGGCGAATGGCCGCTGCTTCCTCCACCGCTTCACGAGGCGACAGGCCCTTCTCCTTGCGTAACTGGTTGGCGAATTCGACGATTAGAATCCCGTGCTTGCTGATCAACCCGATCAACGTCACCAACCCCACCTGGGTGTAGATGTTCATGCTCGACCAGCCGAGGAACAACGGTATCAATGCACCACAGATCGACAGCGGCACGGTCACCAGAATCACCAGCGGATCGCGGAAACTTTCGAACTGGGCCGCCAGCACCAGGAAGATGATCGCCAACGCCAGGGCAAAGGTGACCCACAGCGCGCTGCCTTCCTGAACGTATTGCCGTGACGCACCGGCATAGTCGACGGCGAATCCCGCCGGCGCTTCTTCCCGGGCGATCTGGCGCACGGTGTCGATGGCTTCACCCATGCTGACCAGCGGGACCCCGGAAAGAATGGCCGAATTGAGTTGCTGGAACTGGTTCAACTGGCGCGGCCGCGCCCGGTCGGTCACGGTGATCAGGGTCGACAGGGGCAACAACTCGCCCTTGGTGTTCTTGACGTAATAATGGTTCAGCCAGTCGGGATTATCCCGGAAGGGGCGTTCCACCTGCGCAATGACTTTGTAGCTGCGACCTTCGATGGTGAAGCGGTTGATCTCGGCCTCACCCAGCAACGTCGCGAGGGTGCCACCCAGGTCCTGCATCGACACACCCATCTGTGCAGCCTTGGCGCGATCGATATCCACCACGACTTCGGGTTTGTCGAAGGCCAGGTCGACGTCGACAAAGGCAAACTTGCCGGACTCCATCGCTCTTTTTTTCACCCGGTCCGTCACTTCCAGCAATGACTCATAGCTGTTGGCCGAGTTGATCACGAATTGAAACGGCAAACCTTCACCCGTGCCCGGCAGGGAAGGCAGGTTGAAGCCGAAAATTTGCAGGCCCGGAATGCTTGCCAGTTTGCCCTGGACCTCGGGCAGGATCTGCATCTGGGTCCGCTCGCGTTCGTTCCAGGGTTTGAGCAGGAAGCCGCCGATCCCCGATTGGACGCCATTGAAACCGTTGATCTGGAACGAGGAGTAGTACTCGGGGAACTCCTTGAAAATCGCGAGGAACTCGTCGGTGTAGGCGTTCAGGTAGTCGAGGTTGGCCGGTTGAGGGGCATTGGCCATCATGAAGATAACGCCCTGGTCTTCGTCCGGCGCCAGTTCCGACTGGGTGAATTTGAGCAGCACCGGAATCAGGCAGAGTACGATCACCGCGAACACCAGCACCACCGGCCGGGTGTTGAGGGTGCCATGAAGCACACTCTGGTAACGGCGCTTGAGGCCTTCGAAGATCACGTCCAGGCGATGGGCCAGGCCGGTAGGGTTTTCATCATGGCGCAGCAGCAGGGCACACATCATCGGCGACAGCGTTAGGGCAACAACGCCGGAAATCACCACCGCCCCGGCCAGGGTCAGGGCGAACTCCTTGAATAGCGCTCCCGTCAGGCCGGTCAGGAATCCGATCGGCGCATAGACCGCCGCCAGGGTAATGGTCATCGACACCACCGGCATGGCGATTTCCGCCGCGCCTTCAAGCGCGGCATCCAGCGGCGTCTTGCCTTCTTCGATGTGCCGGTGAATGTTTTCCACCACCACGATGGCGTCGTCCACCACCAGCCCGATGGCCAATACCATCGCCAGCAAGGTCAGCAGATTGATCGAGTAGCCCATCATCTGCATGAAGAACATCACGCCGATCATCGACAGCGGAATGGTGACCACCGGGATCACCACCGAGCGCAGGGCGCCGAGGAACAGGAACACCACCACAATCACGATCAGCACCGCTTCGAACAGGGTTTTCACCACTTCGTCGATGGAGGCCTGAATGAACAGGGTGGCGTCGTAGGCGATTTCACCTTTCAGGTTCGGCGGCAGCTGGGCTTCCAGCTCCGGCATGATCTTGCGCACTTCCCTGATCACGTCCAGCGGGTTGGCGCCGGGCGTGGCCTTGATGCCGATGTACACCGAAGGCGTGCCGCCGAAGGAGCTGACAGAATTGTAGTTCTCCGCGCCCATCTCGACCCGCGCCACGTCCCGCAGCAGTACGCGACTGTCGCCCTCGACCTTGAGCGGAATCGTCCCAAAGGCTTCGGCGGATTTGAGTTCGGTGTTGGCGTTGATGCTGGTGACCACGTACTCGCCTTTCACTTCGCCGGCGGCGGAGAGGAAGTTGTACTGGCGCACGGCGTTGGTCACGTCGCTGGCGCTCAGGCCGAAACCGGCGAGTTTCACCGGGTCCAGCCACAGGCGCATGGCGAACACCTGATTGCCGAGAATCTCGGCTTCGGCCATGCCCGGCAAGGTCGCCAGTTTCGGCTGGATCACCCGTGACAGGTAATCGGTGATCTGCGGATTGCTCAGCTCCTTGCTGAAGAAGCTGATGTACATCAGCGCCGAGGCGTCGGCGGCTTCCTTGCTCAGCACCGGGTCTTCGGCGTCCTGGGGCAGCTGGTTCTTGACCTCGTTGGCCTTGGCCAGCAGCTCGGTGAACAGGCGGTCGCTGTTGGAACCGATGCGCGCGTAGATCGAGATCACCGAGAAGTTCTGGCGACTGACCGAGGTCATGTAGTCGATGCCCTCGGCACTGGCCAGGCTCTGCTGCATCGGTTGGGTAATGTAACCCTGGATGGTTTCGGCGTTGGCCCCGGGGTAAGCGGTGGTCACCGTGATCAGCGCGTTTTCCATTTGCGGGTACTGGCGTAGCGGCAACTTGCTCCAGGCCTGGAAGCCCAGCAGCACAATCAACAGGCTGACCACAGTGGCGAGCACCGGGCGGCGGATGAACGGGTCGGTAAAAGCCATGGGGATTCCTTGATCAGTCAGCGCGCGGCTGACTGCTCTTCTCGGCTAGGGTCTTGTCGTCGCTGATGGCAATGTGCGCGCCGTGGTCCAGTTTGATCTGGCCCCCCGTGACCACTTTTTCGCCGTTCTGCACGCCTTTGGTGATCATGACCATTCCATCGCGACGCTCGCCGGTTTCGATAAAGCGCCGCTCGGCGATCAGAATCGGCTCGCCCTTGTCATCTTTTTCGAGGCTGCCGTCTTCGGCCTTTTTCTGCGCGACGACGTACAGCGAATTGCCATAAAGGGTGTAGGTGATCGCGCTTTCCGGCACGACGATGCGTGGCTGCGGATCAGGCAACATTACCTGCAGGCTGGCGAACATCCCCGGCAGCAGTTTGTCATCGGGGTTGGCCAGGGTTGCGCGCACCAGCACGTTGCGGGTGCTGCTCTCGACCTTCGGGTTGATTGCACTGATGGTGCCGGGGAAACTCTCTGTCGGATAGGCCGAGACAATGATTTGTACCGGTTGGCCGAGGGCGATTTTCGGCACCGATTGTTCGGGCACGAAGAAGTCGACGTAGAGGCTGCTGATGTCTTGCAGGGTGGCGATCATCGTGCCGCTGGCCACGTAGTCGCCGACGTCTACCTGACGAATGCCGATGGTCCCGCTGAACGGGGCGAGGATGCGCCTTCTCTCCAGGGCCGCCTTGAGCTGATTGACCGTGGCCCGGCTCTTTTGCAACACCGCCGAGAGTCGGTCGAACTCGCCTTTGGAAATGGCCTGGCTGCCCACCAATTGGCTGCCGCGACCATAATCCAGTTGCGCCAGTCCCAGGTCTGCTTGAGCAGTTGCCAGCAGGGCAGTTTCAACGGAGGTCTCGAGTTGCAGGATCGGTTGGCCGGCCTTGACCTTCTGTCCCGACTCGAACTGCACTTCCTTGACGGTGCCGGCGATCTCCAGGCTCAGGTCGACCCCTTGCAGCGCCGTGAGGGTGCCAACCGTAGGCAAACGGCTTTGCCACGGACGTTCGGTGGCGGTGGCCACCGCGACACTTATCGGCGGTTTCGGCGCGGAGAAACCCTGCATCATCGTATAGATGGAGAAGGCTTTGTAACCGGCCAGGACCAGCACGATTAGCAGAACAACACCCAACATGATCAGCATGCGGCGACGCAGCATATTTCCAGTTCCTTGGAGAAAATCAGGTGGTACAGGCGGGAACATTACTCCGAGTGTGAGGGGGATTCCAACTGCCACTTTTTACAGACGAGAATGCAGTGCGGCGAACACAAAAGCTGTGGCGAGGGAGCTTGCTCCCGCTGGACTGCGTAGCAGTCCCATTTTTTAGGGCCGCTGCGCAGCCCAGCGGGAGCAAGCTCCCTCGCCACAAGGTAAACCCAACACTGGGGAGGTGGCCTCAGATGAGATGCAGATGGTTGTCCCAGAGCCCGGCAGGCAGCTCCAGAGGTTTTGCAACAAGGGTTGTCTGACGGCAATCGTAGTACCGGCATCGTCCTTGACCGGAGGTCACGACAAAACCATCGGCCACGGCCCCGACGCCAGCGCAGTCGGGAAGTGGCGCATCCAGGCATACTTCACCGCTGTCCAGGTCCCAGATAAAAAAGCGGTTGCCCCGCGGCGCGGTCAGGGCGACCAGACGCAGTTCGCTGTGTACGGCGACGCTGGCGGTGTAATGCCCCATGGCTTGCAACTGATGCTCGGGCACCGGGAACGCCACGAACGGTTGGCCGGGACGCTTGATCGCCAGCAGCTCCGATGACTCGTGGGCAGCGCCCATGAACTGCTGGCCGGCGACGATGGTACCGTCGCTGGCGACGCCCAGATGCCGCACGCTGTTCATCTGCTGGGCCAGTGTTTCCTTGCTCAACAAAGTGCCATCGCGCTGCATCAACACCAGGCTCGGTTCCATCGCGTTGAGGTTCATCTCGACCCGGCTTTCGGCTTCGGTGCGAATGCCGCCGTTGGCCACAATCAGCGTCTCGCCATCGGGCATCCACGACACCTGATGCGGGCCGACACCGTGGGTGGAAAGCTCGCCGCTGTGCACCAGCCGCTCACCTTCGAACTTATACACACCGAGCAGGCCACGGCCCGGATCGGAGGTGTCGTTCTCGGTGGCATACAACCAGTCGCCACTCTGGTGAATCACTGCGTGACCGTAGAAGTGCCGGTTCGGCTGCGAGACCACGGTTTGCAGCAACGTGCCGTCGCGCAGGTCGATCAGGTAACTCTCGGTCCCCGGACGCCGAGCGACGAATAGCGCTATCGGCAGCGTCGGATGGTTGATGATGTCGTGGCAACGCTGGCCGACCTGGGTGGCAAACACCCGGGTGCCGTCCAGCCGATAACCGACGGCGTAGTGCTTGCCGTCACCATCGTCGCGCGCCGAGAGCAGCAGCGGGCTTTGGTCTTTTTGCTTGAACAGCGTCCAGCCGCCCAGTGTCACCGCACCCAGCAGCAAACTCCCTAACGTCAGAGCCTGGCGTCGCAGCATGGCACTTGCCCTCATCAGTCACCGTCGTTGGCGTTGAAGCCCAGTTGGATGCCCAGCGCCTTGGCCAACTCGCCTTCGTGCAGACGATGGACAACGTTGAGGCTGTCGTAGATCGCGTTGAGCTGCTGGCGCCCGGCATCGTCAGTGAGCATGTCGGTCAGCGAGCGCTGATTGCTGGCGAGCAGTTTCAGGGACGCTGCGTAGGCCGCGTCGATCTTGTCAGCCAAGGTTTTCTGCTCGCTCGGCAACAGACCGCGCAGGCCTTTGTTGTCGACACCGACCCAGACGGTTTGCGCCGCGCTCAGGCTCGCTTCCAGGCTTTTCAGCGACGATTGGCTACGCCACGCATCGGCCTGGAACGGCTGTGGCGTGCCTTTGCTCTGACGGCCCATCGGCGTGCCGAGTTTTTTCTTCAGGGTGTCCAGCGCCGTCACTTGCACGCGCAGCAGATCGGCGATGGCTTCGTGGGAATCGGCGTAGCGCTGGTTCGGGAATTTGCTCATCTGCGCGAGCATGCCGTCGTTGGTATTCCAGCGCGACAGGATCTCTTCGGCCAGTTGCTTCTGGCGTTCGCCAATGGCGGTCAGCAGCGGGCAGTATTTGGCTTTCTGCGCGCTGTCGGCCATGTCGACTTTGCTGTCGAACAGGATGTATTCATAGGCCGAGAGCCCCTGAACCACAACGCTGGACTTGGCCAGGGCGGCGGCATCGATCTGCGGTTGCGCGGTGACCAGTTGCTCGACCTGACGGCCCACGAGGTTTTTCTTGTCCGGCCAGAACTGCACCTGCCACGAACGGTTGCCTTCGGCCAACGGCCCGATCAGCAGCGGTTGCAACTCGGCCCAGGCTTTCTGCGCGTGCAGGAAGTCGGCGCGGGCGGTTTCGAGGTTTTCCTTGCCTTGGCAGAAGGCCAGGGCGCTGACCGCCAGTTGCCGGTCGGCTTCGACCCAGCGGCTGTAGGTCGGCAGGATGACTTGCTTGGCGATGGCCGCCGATGTGACCGCTTGCGGATCCTGGGGCGAACAGGCACCCAGGGCGAGGGCGGCAAGGCTGGTGAACAACAATTTGGGACGGAACATGTCGGGCTCCCGCTGAAGGAAAACGTATTAAAGGGAATTCAAAAACGCCAGCAACGCCGCGCGCTGCTCGGCATTGAAAGACAAAACCTGTTGCTGCGCCGCTTTTGCCTCGCCGCCATGCCAGAGCACGGCTTCGAGCACGTTACGGGCGCGGCCGTCATGCAAAAACTGGGTGTGGCCGCTGACCGCCTGCGTCAGGCCGATGCCCCACAACGGCGGGGTGCGCCAGTCGCGGCCGCTGGCCTGGAATTCGCTGCGGTTGTCGGCCAGGCCGTCGCCCATGTCATGCAGCAGCAGGTCGCTGTAAGGGCGAATCACTTGATTGGCCAATTCAGGTTCCGCGGCGTTGGCGGCGGTGGTGTATTTCGGGGTATGGCAGGACTGGCATCCCGCCTGGAAAAACAGATTCTTGCCGGCCAGCACTTGCGGCGCGCCGACATCGCGACGGGCCGGCACCGCGAGATTACGGCTGTAGAACAGCACCAGCCGCAGAATGTTGTCACTGACTTCCGGCTCGCCATCCGGGCCATTGCCGTTGGGTGCCTGCTTGCAAGCAGTTTGCGCGTCGGTGCAGTCATCAACGGTTCTCAGGCTGGTCGTGAGGCCCATATCACCAGAGAACGCGTGAACGTTTTGTTGATTGAGGTTCGGTTGCCCGGCCTTCCAGCCAAATCGCCCGAGGACGGTTTTCTGCTGCGCGTCGTCCCAGACCCGGTTCGGTCGTCCGGCGATGCCGTTCTTCTCTCGCGCCTGAGCCTCGGCGTTAGCCAGAATGGCCTCGTCGGGGATCGCTTCAAGCAAGCCCAGGCCAATCATCGGCGGTGCGATGCGCGCCGAGAAACGCGTATCGGGGTGCATCGGGCCATAGCCGAGTTGAGTGATCTGCAGGGTCGGCTTGCGCAACTCGACTTCGCTGCCGTCCTTGAAACGCACCGGGACCGGCGTGTAATCGACGCGCACCTTGCCTTCCGGGACGACGCCGGGCACCGACATGTCCTGGAACTGCCCGCCGTAGACCGGCTCCGGCACCACGCCCAATTGTTCGATGACTTTGGCGTAGGCCGGCGCATCAGGGATCGACAGACGCACCAGCATCGACACCGCGTTCGGCGCATCGGGTGCGGGCGGGTGACCGCGCCCGTCTTTGATGTGGCAGTTCTGGCAGGCATTGGTATTGAACAACGGGCCAAGGCCATCGCGGGCGGTGGTGGTCGATGGGGCAATCACCCAAGGGCTGCGAAAGAAACTGTTGCCGACGCTGAAATCGACGCGCCGTGACGGCGGCAGATTGGCGGACGGCAGGGAGAATGCGTTCTGATCGGTCTTGCGCACCGTCGCACTGCCGCCGGAGCGGGCTTCACCGGGTTCGGCCTGGGTAAAACGCGGGGCGTCATCGCAGGCACTCAGGCCCAGGGCCAGCAACAGTGCGGACAAGCGAAGAGGCAGCGAGGGCATCGGACATCCTGCAAGACGAGCAAAACAAGGGCGCAAAGTCTAACAGGGCAGGGGAGTTTGAATAAGAGGAATTATCGTTTGGTTGATCTGAGGCAGGGTTTGACTTGAGGCCGTCAGCATCCACCCAAAAACAGGCATGAAAAAGGCGACCCGAAAGTCGCCTTTTTCACTCAGCCAGCGTTGATCAGAACTCGTGATCAGCGTTGTCCGGGTTCAGGTCGCTGATGCCCAGTTTGCCGGCGGCCGCTTCGATCGAACCGGTCTGCTTGACCAGCGAGGCGATGGCGTCGCGCACGATCTGGTTGCCAGCGGTGTTGCCGGCAGCGATCAGTTGGTCGTAGTGCTCACCCTTGTTGGCGTGATCGACCATGATCTGAAGCTTGGCTTCGGTCGCAGCCAGGTCGGCTTTCAGCGCGGTATCGGCTGCCGGGTCGGCTTTGGCGACCAGCGACGACAGGCTGGCGCCGGTCATTTTGCTGCCATCGACGCGGGTGTATTCGCCCAGGTACACGTTACGCACGCCTTTGGCATCGTAGAAGTGCGAGTTGTGGGTGTTGTCGCTGAAGCAATCCTGTTCGTCTTCCGGGGAGTTGGCTTCCAGGGAAACCTTCATGCGCTCGCCCGCCAGTTCGCCCAAGGACAGGCTGCCCATGCCGAACAGCATTTTGCGCAGGCCGGTTTCAGCGGGTTCCGCTTCCAGGGTGGCGCGGTAGTTGTCGGCCACGTTCGGCTTCCAGTTACCGACCATTTCTTGCAGGTCGTTGACCAGCAGTTGGGTCACGGACTTCAGGTAAGCGCGACGACGATCGTTGTGACCGCCGGTAGCGCCTTTGCCTTCCAGGTAATCGGTAGCCGGGCGGTTGCCGGCGCCAGGGCCGGTGCCGTTCAGGTCCTGGCCCCAGAGCAGGAATTCGATGGCGTGGTAGCCGGTGGCGACGTTGGCCTCGGAACCACCCAGCTCGTTCAGGCTGGCGAGTTTTTCCGGGGTGATGTCTTTCACGTCGACCTTGTCTTCGCCGACCTGAACTTTAGTGTTGGCGATGATGTTGGCGGTGGCGCCCGGGTTACCCAGTGCGTGTTCGTAGGATTTGTCGACGTAGTCGATCAGGCCTTCGTCCAGTGGCCAGGCGTTCACCTGACCTTCCCAGTCGTCGATGATGGTGTTGCCGAAGCGGAACACTTCGCTCTGCAGGTAAGGCACGCGGGCCGCGACCCAGGCAGCCTTGGCGGCTTTCAGGGTGTCGGCGTTCGGCTTGGCGAGGAATGCGTCGACGGCGGTTTGCAGGGTTTTCGCGGTGGATTCGGCATCGCTATAAACGGCGAAGACGATGTCGGCGTAGTGCGCGACCACAGCCTTGGCGGCGGCTTCATCGACTTTACCGGTAGCAGCAGGCGCAGCCGGGGCAGCGGTGCTGGCGGCCGGGGTCGGCGCTTGTGGAGCGGCAGCCTTGTCTTTGCCTTCGCCGCAACCGGCGAGGGAAATAGCGATGGCCAGCAGACTGGCGGTGGCCAGAGGCATACGAATCATGGCGAACATCCTGCTTCGGTGATTGATGGACGCGCGAGGGGCGCGCAAAACTGCGACATAATGCAAATCTTTCGCATTATGTGTAAAGGGTTGTGCTTGTAAATATTTCTTATTCGCGCGGCTGAGTGCCAGGAACATGATCTATAGCAGCTGGCGCGGCCCTGTGGCGAGGGAGCTTGCTCCCGCTGGACGGCGAAGCTGTCCCAAATTCTGCAACCCGGTTCTGCCAGAAGTATCGCGTCAACCTGATTGCGACTGCTGCGCAGCCGAGCGGGAGCAAGCTCCCTCGCCACAGGGTTTTTCCACTGTTTCAGAGAATGACTGCATTACTGCGTTGGGCTTGCTTGAGATAGGCGCTCAACTCCCGTGCCGGCAGCGGTTTGCTGTAGTGATAGCCCTGACCTTCATGGCAGCCTTCGGAGATGATGTAGGCCTCTTGCTCGGCGGTTTCCACGCCTTCGGCGATCACCTGCATGCCCAGGCTCTTGCCCAGCTGGATGATGGCGCGAACGATGGTCGCGTCGTCGTCGTCATCGAGCAGGTCCTGAACGAAGCTCTTGTCGATCTTGATTTTGTCCAGCGGCAGGCTTTTCAAATAGCTCAGTGATGAATAACCGGTGCCGAAGTCGTCGATGGCGATCAGCGCGCCGGAGCGACGCAGGCTCAACAAGTGCTGGGCGGCGGTGCTGATGTCTTCCATCAGGCCGGTTTCGGTGACTTCCAGCTCCAGGCTGCGCGGTGGCAGGCGGTACATCTGCAGCAGGTTGTTGACCACTCGCGGCAACTCGGCGTGGTGCAATTGCACGGTGGACAGGTTCACCGCCATGCGCAGGTCGAAACCCTGATCGTGCCATTCGCGCAATTGTTTGCAGGCCTGATCCAGCACCCATTCGCCGATGGCGATGATGGTGCCGTTCTGCTCGGCCAGCGGGATAAACAGGTCCGGCGGCACCAGCCCGTGTTCGGGATGCTGCCAGCGAATCAACGCCTCGACACCCACCACGCTATGATCGCGGTAGCTGATCTGCGGTTGATAAACGAGGTAGAACTGGTCGCGGATCAAGGCATCGCGCAGGTCTTTTTCCAGCTCGCGGCGCCGACGCATTTCCGTGTCGACGCTGGCGATATAGAACTGATAACGGTTGCGCGAGCGAGTCTTGGCCAGGGTCATGGTCTGCTCGGCTTTTTGCAGCAACTTCTCGGTGCTGTCACCGTCCTCGGGGAACAGGGTGATGCCGATGGTGGCGCGCAGGCGGATTTCCTGATGATCGAGGGCGAACGCCGCTTCCAGATCATCAAGAATGCTTTGGGCCAGTTCGGCTGCTTCATAGGGTTGTTCGATGTCGGCCTGGACCAGTGCAAACTGGTCGCCACCCAAACGGGCGAGCGCGCCGAGGCGGCCGCTGTGGGCTCGCAGGCGATCGGCCAGGGCCAGCAGCAATTGGTCGCCGGCCTGATAGCTGAACTGTTCGTTGATGCCCTTGAAATCATCGAGCCCGACACACAGCACCGCGACCCGGCGCTGCAATTTGCCGGCGTCGACGAGGATTTTGTCCAGTTGTTGCTGCAATTGCTGGCGATTCGGCAAACCGGTGAGGAAGTCGTACTGGGCCATGCGCAGCAGGCTGTTTTCCGCTTCGTGGCGCAGGTGAGTGTTGCGCTCGATGGATTCGAGCAACTGGTTGGCGGTGTTGATCCAGATGCCCAACTCGTTTCTCTCATGACCCTTGAGCTGCGGAATCTTGTGGGCGCTGGGCCGGTCCGGGTTGATTTCGGTCAGGTGCTCGATAATCCGCGACAGCGGTTTGGTCAGCAACCAGTGATAGACCAGATACAGCACCAGGGCCATGGCCATGGCGCGCAATACACCAGAGATGAAGATGATCACCGAGCTGACAATGAAGCCCTTGCCGTAGGTGGCTGTGTCGAGGGTAATGCTCAGGTCGCCGTAGTACTCGCTGTAGGGCCCGCGGCCCACCAGTTGGGTGGTGAAGGTGCGTTCGTTGCCGAGGATCAGGTCAGTCAGCCAGCGGCTGTTGGAGTGCTGCAGTTCACGGGTTTTTTGCGCAAGCATGGCTTCGTTAGGATGGCCGATGGAGGCCATGCGCACGGCGTCGTCCTGAAACAGGCCTTCGATCACCTGCATGCCCATTTCCCGGTCCAGGCTGTAGACGGCCTGGGTCGAGGGGTCGCGGAACATGTCGAGGATGCGCTGGGCATCGCTGGCTACGGCCTGACGTGTTTTATAGGCATCGAAAACGATCTGCGCGCAGCTCAAGACCACGCCGACGATCAATGCCGACAGGAGCACGACCCGGAGCAACTTCACCGACAAGCTGTTCTTGAGTTCCAGCTTCAAAGGGTTATTCCTTGTTCCGTGCGGGTAGCGTCAAGTTGCCATGAGTATTGGCAATCCCGTGATGTCAGTCAAAGGGACATTCCAACCCAGGGGATTTTGCCGGTAGCTTGGCCGATATGCTGTTTGGAGTATTTGCCCTATTAGTACTGTGTCGGTTGTTGAGGCCCTCAACTTGAGGGGAACGGGACAATTTTTCCTTGTGGTTGATGTTAGACGGCTGTGAGGTGGGGACAAGAGGGCGAATGCCACTCGCGTTGTGGGAATGTTCCCTCCTACAGAGACCGGCCGTCTGGCATGGGTTGTTTAACCGACTTGTCAGAACGCAGATCTTTCCCACGCATTTTTCAGGTTGCCGGGTGGGAAGCGGATTCCCTAACCTTTGGCTGTCGCTGAAAACTCAGCGATCGGGTGTGAGAGCCCGGCAACTTATGGTCATCCAGTGTCTGTACACGCATAATCGCCGCCAGCTTATTAGCTGCCAGCAAATGCGTTATGGCGGCTGTGTGCGGGCGGACTTCGGTCCGGCCGGGTGTCCATAACCGGTCTTCTCACCTCGCACATAGCTGCCACCTCTTCCCGTGTGAGAAGCGGCAAGTGGAGGCTCCAACGCTGGAGAAATTTCTCAATGGACAAATTAATTCCCGATCCACCTTTCAACACCACCACCCCCAACGCCGAAGCTTTGCGCACCGAAGAATTACTCAAAGACCGCGAAGCCATAAAACGCGCCCTCGACTACTACCTCGATCCCCCGGCGCAATACACCGAAAAAAGCCGTCGCCCCAGCACCCTGTTCATGGTCGCCCCGGGTGCCGACACCGAGAGCCTGCTGGCCCACGCCTGTGAATCGTTGGCCTCAGCGAGTGTTCTGGCCAGCGATTTCGCCAACAATCTGATCGGCCCGCAGCGCCACACGGCGTTGGCGATCCAGCAGGTCATCATGTTGGCGGAGTTGGCGGTGAACCGGGCGCTGGATAACGTCGATCCGGCTTAGCTCTCAGATACACCGCAATACTGTGGGAGCGGGCTTGCCCGCGATGACGGGGGCACATCCAACATCCCTGCGCCTGACACACCGCTATCGCGGGCAAGCCCGCTCCCACAGGATTTGTGTCGTACACAGGTTTTTGTATATGACCTCTCCCCCTGTAGGAGCGAGCGGTGCGGCGATCCGACTTGCCCGCGAAGGCGGCTGTAGGAATGTACCCATTTCCCCAGCCCATAAAAAAACCCGGCAAAAGCCGGGTTTCTTGACTGGCGCGAAGCTTAAGCGGTGAAGGTTTTGCCTTCGAACTGCTCAGCCACGAATTTCCAGTTGACCAGGTTCCAGAACGCTTCGACGTACTTCGGACGAAGGTTGCGGTAGTCGATGTAGTAAGCGTGTTCCCAGACGTCGCAGGTCAGCAGCGGGGTGTCGCCGCTGGTCAGCGGGTTGCCGGCGCCGATGGTGCTGGCCAGGGCCAGGGAACCGTCAGCCTTTTTCACCAGCCAGCCCCAACCGGAACCGAAGGTGCCGATGGAGGTTTTGCTGAACTCTTCCTTGAACTTGTCGAACGAACCGAACGCTGCGTTGATGGCATCAGCCAGCGCGCCGGTTGGTTGACCGCCGGCGTTTGGCGCCAGGCAGTTCCAGTAGAAAGTGTGGTTCCAGACCTGAGCGGCGTTGTTGAAGATACCGCCCGAGGAAGTCTTGACGATTTCTTCCAGGGTCTTGCCTTCGAACTCGGTGCCTGGCACCAGGTTGTTCAGGTTCACGACATAGGTGTTGTGGTGCTTGTCGTGGTGATACTGCAGAGTTTCCTCTGAAATGTGCGGCTGCAGGGCATCGTGTGCGTAAGGCAGCGGCGGCAATTCGAAAGCCATGATGATTCTCCTAATCAGGTCAGTTGCGGTGAGCGCAAGGCCGATCACGGGCGGCCAGACATGCGCCGGGGAGTTTGTACTCTTTGCGGCGCAGGGATCGGATCATAGCACCGGGGGTGCGGCATAACCACGCAACAACTGTGTGGAATAGAGGTTCCAGAGCCTTTTGGAATAAATCATCAAGCGATGATTAACTGGAACGCTACGGTGAACATCATGACGGCGACCAACAGGTCGAGGATTCGCCAGGTGCTTGGCCGTGCCAGCCACGGTGCCAGCCATGCCGCGCCAAGGGCCAAAGTGAAAAACCACAGCAATGACGCACTGGCCGCGCCCACCACATAAGCACCAGGTTCTGTTTGTTGTGCGCCGAGAGAACCGATCAGCAACACGGTGTCCAGATAAACGTGCGGGTTGAGCAGCGTCACCGCCAATGCACTGAGCAGCACCGCCCGTAGCGAGCGCACGGTCTGGTTCTCGCCTTGTTGCAGGCTCTGTTTCGAGCACGCCCGACGTAGCGCCAGGCTGCCATACCACAGCAGAAACGCGGCGCCACCCCAACGAGCGATGGCCAACAGAGTCGGGTTTTGCGCCAACACCGTCGCCAGGCCGAATACCCCGGCAGCCACCAGCAACGCATCGCAGGTGACGCAGAGCGCGGCCACCGGCAGGTGATGTTCACGCCGAAGGCTCTGCGCCAACACAAACGCATTCTGGGTGCCGATCGCCATGATCAGCCCGGCGGCCACCAACAGGCCGTTCACATAGCTTTGCCACATACGTTTTACTCCGCGTTGGTCGCCAGATCCCGCAGTACCTGCAGGGCGCGTTCGGCATCGGCCTGGCCGACGAACAAATGGTCGTGGTAATACCCGGCGATCACGTTACAACTGATGCCAGCCTTGCCCAGTGCCGTGGCGAACGCGGCGGTCAGGCCGACGGCTTCGAGGGCTGAGTGCACGTTCAAGGTGATCCACGCGGCGACGTAATCGAAGCTGAAACCGGCCTTCTCAGCGTGGGAACGTTCCAGAATCACCGTCAGGCCTTCCCGTTCACGAAAGCTGCCGACAATTTCAAGGCCAGCGGGCAGCTTGCCGTCGCGTAACGTGCAGAACACGTATTCGCCGTCGTTGAGTTGCGGGCTCATGCTGCGCAGCAGGGTTGCCAATGACGTTTCGCCAGCCATGTCGGTGATCCTTCTTCAAGAGTTCTTGCTGGCCATTCTCCGGTTGAAGGCTGTATAAGAAAAACCAATAGTGCTGATCGCCCATTAGGAAAACTGATGTTCGACTACAAATTACTTTCCGCGCTCGCCGCGGTAATCGAACAGGCCGGATTCGAACGCGCCGCGCAGGTGCTGGGTTTGTCCCAATCGGCCATTTCCCAGCGGATCAAACTGCTGGAAGCACGGGTCGGCCAACCGGTGCTGGTGCGGGTCACACCCCCGGCGCCGACGGAGATTGGCCGGCGATTGCTCAACCATGTGCAGCAGGTGCGATTGCTTGAGCGCGATCTACAAACGTTGGTCCCGGCGCTGGACGAAGAAGGCTTGCCGGAACGCCTGCGCATCGCGCTGAATGCCGACAGTCTTGCCACTTGGTGGGCCGAGGCGGTGGGCGACTTTTGCGCGGAACAACATCTGTTGCTCGACTTGGTGGTAGAAGACCAGACCGTCGGCCTCAAACGCATGCGCGCAGGCGAAGTGGCGGGGTGTGTCTGCGCCAGTGAGCGGCCGGTGGCCGGTGCGCGCAGCGTTCTGTTGGGGGCAATGCGCTACCGTGCGATGGCGAGCCCGGCGTTCATTGCCCGGCATTTTCCTGAAGGTGTGCGCGCCGATCAGTTAGCCAAAACCCCGGCTCTGGTGTTTGGCCCGGATGATTTCCTACAGCATCGCTACCTCGCATCCCTCGGTGTGGATGGCGGTTTCGAACACCATTTATGCCCATCGTCCGAAGGGTTTCTTCGTCTCACGGAGGCAGGGCTTGGCTGGGGCCTGGTGCCTGAATTGCAGGTGCGCGAGCAACTGGAACGCGGCCAATTGCAGGAGCTTTTGCCAGATAAGCCGATCGATGTGCCGCTGTACTGGCATCATTGGCGCAATGGCGGTCAGCTTTTAGGGTTACTCACCGATCAATTGGTGCGCTCGTCGAAGCAATGGCTGGTGCCGTTGGACTGACGGGCAGCGTCAAGACCTCACGTCCTACGCAATACGCAAAACGAAATATTCGGAGCAATTCATGAAGATTCTGGTCACCGGCGCAAGCGGCTTCATTGGCGGACGCTTTGCGCGTTTTGCCCTGGAGCAGGGCCTGGACGTGCGGGTCAATGGTCGCCGGGCCGAAAGCGTCGAGCATCTGGTGCGCCGTGGCGCCGAGTTCATTCAGGGCGACTTGAGCGACCCGCAACTGGCGCGCGACCTGTGTTCAGACGTCGAAGCCGTGGTCCATTGCGCCGGTGCAGTGGGTTTGTGGGGGCGGTATCAGGACTTTCATCAAGGCAATGTCGAAGTCACCGAGAACGTGGTCGAAGCCTGTCTGAAACAGCGGGTTCGGCGCCTGGTGCACTTGTCATCGCCGTCGATCTACTTCGATGGCCGTGATCATCTGGGGTTGACCGAAGAGCAGGTGCCCAAGCGCTTCAAACATCCCTACGCCGCGACCAAATACCTGGCTGAACAAAAAGTCTTCGGTGCGCAAGAGTTTGGCCTCGAAACCCTGGCCCTGCGCCCGCGTTTCGTGACGGGCGCCGGCGACATGAGCATTTTCCCCAGGCTGCTGAAGATGCAGCGCAAGGGGCGGTTGGCGATTATTGGCAATGGCCTGAACAAGGTCGATTTCACCAGCGTACAAAACCTCAATGAAGCGTTGCTCAGTAGCTTGCTGGCCAGCGGTTCGGCCTTGGGCAAGGCCTACAACATCAGCAATGGAGCGCCGGTTCCGTTGTGGGATGTGGTCAATTACGTGATGCGCCAAATGGATGTCCCACAGGTTACCCGTTACCGTTCCTACGGTTTGGCCTACAGCCTTGCCACGCTCAACGAGGGTGTGTGCAAGCTGTGGCCAGGACGTCCCGAGCCGACGCTGTCGCGGCTGGGCATGCAGGTCATGAACAAAAACTTCACCCTGGATATCAGTCGCGCGCGGCATTATCTGGACTACGATCCGAAAGTCAGCCTCTGGACTGCTCTTGATGAATTCTGCGGCTGGTGGAAGGCTCAGGACATTCGCTGACACACAAGGGGGGCCCTGACTGAACCGAGTTCGGGGTTCAGGGTCAACCGGTGCGGCAGCGGGGGTTATACTTCGCCGCATCAAGCCATCACCGCGTTCCACAAAGGTTGACCCTAATGCCCATGCGTAACGATGCCAACGACGACTTCGACGATGTCCCGAGCCTGCGCGCCGACAGCCTCGATGACGATGATTTTCCGACCACCGCTCGCACTTCCGTGCATTCGCGCACCACGCCGGTGGTGAAGGTCAAAGGCCCGAGCACTGGCCCTCTGTGGGCATTGGTCGGCGCCTTGTTCTTTGCCTTCGCCGGCCTTGCCTGGTGGAGTTTTCAGCAGATCTCGCTGATGGAACAGCAACTGGTGGCGACCCAGGAAAGTTTCGCGCGCATCAGTGAGGAAGCGGCGGGGCGCTTGCAGGACATTTCCGGCAAGGTCGTGGCCAGCCAGTCCAACGTCAACACCGGCAGTGAAGCGTTGAAGCTGCAAATCAAACAGCTTGAAGGCAAACTCCAGGACCAGAGCAAACAGCTGGAAAGCAAGCTTCAGGACCAGAGCAAACAGCAGCAAGGCGTACTCGGCCAGACCTCCGATCTGGACAAGCGCCTGGCGCAAATGACCGCGCAAGCCACCGAACAACAAACCGCCAATGCTCAGTTACAGGCCCAGGTCAAAGCCTTGAGCGGCGAACTGGTCGCGTTGAAGAACGCGTCGGACGATACCGGCAAGTTCGACGCCCAACTCAAAAGCCTGGGCGCTGACATCGTCGCGCTGAAGAAACAAAACAACCCGAGCGCCGCCATCGAGCGCCTGGAGCAAGACATGATCGTGCTCAAAAGCCAGCAGGACAACCGCCCGGCCGCCGCACAAGGTGGCACCAACATTGCTGAGTTCGACGCCTTCCGCGGCCAGGTCACCCGCAACATCAACACCCTGCAGGCGCAGATTCAGAATCTGCAGCAACAGCTGCGTGCCCGGCCTTGATTGACTGATGTCGTGATGGGGCCTGTCGAGTAGAGCTTTTGTGGCGAGGGAGCTTGCTCCCGCTCGGCTGCGCAGCAGTCGCAAATCAGGCACCGCGGATTACCTGAAGAATTGTGGTGAATGGGTTTGGGGCGGCTGCGCCACCCAGCGGGAGCAAGCTCCCTCGCCACAGAAAAGCGCCTCGCTATATATGCCCTTCAAAACACAGACCTCCCCCCACCGTTTCCTGAATATTCATACATAGCCCCAAGCCGTCTACGCTCTTGAAACACTAATAAGAACGGGGAATGCGCAATGGGGGTTCTTCACAAGCTAGCCTGGCTGGGCGGATTGCTTTTGCTGTGCCTGGGGCCGATTCACGCCGCCACGACGGAAAAGGATGACAGCCAGGCCGCTAAAGCCTTGCTGGAAAAAGCGCTGGCCTATTACCACGAGCAGGGTGACAAGGCTTTCGCGGCCTTCAGCCGTCAGGGCGACTTTGTCGACAAGGATCGTTATGTCTTCGTAGTCGATACCAAGGGTGTGATGCTCGCCAGCGGCGGGCCATCTTCGGCGTTGATCGGCCGTGATGTGTCCGAGGTGCTTGGGCCTGATGTGCAGAAAGCCTTCAAGGACGCCTTGAAAGTGCCGGAGGGCAATGGCATTCAGCAGGCCGAATACCGCTGGCAGAACTGGGCCGACGGTAAGGTTGAACGCAAGCATGTGTTCTATCAGCGCATCGGCCAGCGGATTCTGGCGGTCGGTTATTACCTGCCACGGGCCTCGCCGTAACAGGCGCAAGCGTTGCTCGATAAAGCAGCGGTCGATCTGGCCAAAAACGAAAAGGGCACGCTCACAGCGATCAACTCCCTCAAGGGCGGTTACTTGCAGGATGACCTGTACGTGTTTGTCGTCGACCTGGACACCCAGCGTTATGTGGCCCATGGCACCAATCTGCGACTGATTAACACCGATTTCAGCAAGATCAAAGACCCGGAAGGCAAACCGGTGGGCGAGCCGATCCTGGCGCTGATGGCCAAACAGGATGACGGTGAATACGAGTACCGCTGGAAAAACCCGGTAACCGGCAAGGTCGAAGACAAGCATGCCTACCTGAAAAAGGTCGGGCATGTTCTGGTGGCGGTAGGGTATTACAGCCCTTGAAGGGTAGACATTGATCGTTCCCACGCTCTGCGTGGGAACGCCTCAAGGGACGCTCCGCGTTCCAATGGGACGCAGAGCGTCCCGGGCTGCATTCCCACGCAGAGCGTGGGAACGATCGGTCGGAGGGCTTAGCGAACCGTGTCCTCCCGCCCCCGCAGCACTCTGTTCGGCATGGCAATCGCCGCCGCCAGCCCCAGCAGCGACACCGCCGCGCTGACCATCAGCAAATGCCGGAAGGTCAGCAACAGCTCAGCGCGCAAGGCGTTCTGCGCTTCACCCGGTGCGGCGTTCAAACCATCGAGCAAGACATTCCCCGAACTCCCTTCGGCCATTAACGACGAGCCGGCCAAGTGAGCGAAACTTGAATCCTGCAACAACGCCAGCAGCAGCGCCGACATCAACGCCACACCCATTGCACCACCCAAGGAACGGAACAGATTGGTGGTGCTGGTGGCGACGCCGATGTCCCGTTGCTCCACCGAGTTTTGCGTACCCACCAACGATGTCGGGAACTGCATGCCGCTGGCGATGCCACTGAGCAACATGAACAGGCTGCTCAGCACAAACGCCTGAGGCGCACTGAGCGCCATGCCCAGGATCGAGAACGGCATGAGCAGGGCGCCGGTGAGAATCATCGGTTTGTAACGACCGGTCACCGAGGTCTGGCGTCCGGCGAAGTACGCGCCGATCGGCAAGCCCATGGCCAGCGGCAACAGATGCAGCGCAGCGCTGTCGGCCCCGGCGCCAGTGACGCTCTGGAAGCGCAACGGCATCAGCACAATCAAGGAAATCGCCTGGAAACTGGTGAAGAAAATCGTGCACCAGCAAAGAATCGCATTGCGATTGGCGAACAAATGCATCGGCAGCAACGGTTCCCGCGCCCGCCGTTCATGCCAGACGAACACGGCCAGCACCACCACCGCACAACCGAGCAAACCCGACACTTCGGTGCTGTGCCACGAATAGCCCTGGCCAACCTGAGTAATGCCCAGCAGTAACGCCGTCAGGCCGATGATCATCAACAAGGTGCCGAAGTAGTCGATGATCGGCTTGCGCTGTGGCACCGGCAGCCCCACCAGCGTGCGGTGGGCCACCAACCAGGCACCCAGGCCCAATGGCAGGTTGATCAGAAACACCCAGCGCCAGGACAAGTATTCGGTCATGTAGCCACCGAGAACCGGGCCGGCCACGCTGGCCACTGCGTACATGCTGCTGAAGTAACCCTGATAGCGACCGCGTTCGCGAGGTGGAACGATGTCGCCGATGATTGCCTGGCTCACCGAAATCATCCCGCCGGCGCCGATGCCCTGAAGGATCCGCGCCAGCACCAGTTGCTCCATGCTTTGCGCCATGCCGCAGAACAACGACGCAAGGGTGAACACCCCCATGCCGAACAGCATCAACTTGCGGCGGCCATACAGATCGCCGAGTTTGCCGTAGATCGGCACCGCTACGGTCATCGCCACCATGTACCCGGAAATCACCCAGGCCAGCAGGCTGACGTCCTTGAATTGCGCGGAAATGGCCGGCATCGACACGGCGACGATGGTCTGGTCCAGCGCGCCCAGAAAGATCGCCAGCATCAGGGCGATCAATACGCTGCGAATGGCCGGTTTGGGCGTTTCAGGCTGGTTGAGATTGGTCACGGGTAAAACCTGCGGGCAGTGATGGACCCGCAGTGGCAAGGCGAGCCGGAATGCTCGCCAGTGTAAGTCGATAGGAGGCTATTCGATAGCCTCATATGGAAGACCGACATAGTTTTCTGCAATGGTTTTTCGACCCGCCTCGGAGTCCACGAAATAGGCCAGCTCCGATTCGCTGATGCGCTGGCTGAACGCGTCGTGCTCGTCGAAGCGATGCAACATCGAGGTCATCCACCAGGAAAACCGCTCGGCTTTCCACACCCGACGCAAGCAGACCTCGGAATACTTCTCCAGCAAATCCACACGGCCTTCGCGGTAAACCTTCAGCAGAATATTGAACAACGTACTGACGTCGCTGGCCGCCAGGTTCAACCCCTTGGCGCCGGTGGGCGGAACAATGTGCGCGGCGTCGCCGACCAGGAACATCCGCCCGTACTGCATTGGCTCGACCACGAAACTGCGCAGTGGCGCGATGCTTTTTTCAATCGACGGACCGGTCACCAGAGAGGCGGCGAGGGCGGTCGGCAGACGGGATTTGAGCTCATCCCAGAAGCGCTGATCGGACCAGTCTTCGACTTTGTCCTGAGCCGGAACCTGGAGGTAGTAACGGGTACGTGTCGGCGAACGCATGCTGCACAGCGCAAAACCCCGTTCATGCCGCGCGTAGACCAACTCTTCGTGGACCGGTGGCGTGTCAGCGAGAATCCCCAGCCAGCCGAACGGATAAACCCGCTCGAACACTTTCAGGCAGTCAGTAGGAATCGACTGCCGCGCCACGCCATGGAAACCGTCGCAACCGGCGATGTAGTCACAATCGAGTCGATACGTTTCGCCGTCCTTGTCGAAGGTGACAAAGGGTTCGGCGGTTTTCATGCCGTGGGGGACGACATTACCGGCTTGATAAATTGTCTGCGCACCGGCGTCCCGACGGGCGGCCATCAGGTCGCGGGTGACCTCGGTCTGGCCATAGATCGTTACGGTTTTGCCGCCAGTCAGCGCCTGCAAATCGATGTGTACCCGGCGCCCGTCGAGGGCCAGTTCGAAGCCTGCATGGACCAGCCCTTCGGCGTCCATGCGCTGACCCACCCCGGCCTGACGCAACAGCTCTACCATGCCTTGTTCGAGGACACCGGCGCGAATGCGTCCGAGCACATAGTCCGGGGTCTGGCGTTCGAGGATCAGGGTGTCGATGCCGGCGTTATGCAGCAATTGGCCGAGTAGCAAGCCAGAGGGGCCGGCACCGATGATGGCGACTTGGGTTTTCAGTGTTTTCATTGTTTTTATGACTCGCAAGCTCCACGCGACCAAGGCCGGTGAATGATTTTTATGGATCGAGTACTTGCATTTTTCACTTGCGAGTCTGTCAATTGAAGGGGAAAACTGAGCCGATACCTGTACATTCTGCCAATCGGTGCGATTATCGCCCCGTTACCCTCGAGGCCTGGATTGAAGTGATGAACAAGCCTGACCTGCCATCGATTCCGGTGTTCAAACTCTACGGTGAAAGCCTGGACTGGCCGACCCCTGACTTATTGCACTGTGAAACCATTTCCAAACGCAGCCGCGAACATCAATGGGAAATCAAACCCCACCGCCACGCCGATTTGTGTCAGTTGCTCTTGGTCTTCAAAGGTCAGGCAGAGCTTGAAATCGAAGGCAAACGCTCACAATTGACCGAGCCGGCCATCCTGATTCTGCCGCCGTTATCGGTGCATGGTTATCGGTTTTCCGAGGACGTCGAAGGGTTCGTCGTCACGCTGTCCGCGCCGCTGATTGCCCACTTGCAAGCACAACTGGGCAATTCGGTGAACGCTCTGGCACAGGCCGAAAGCTACCCGGCGGGCAAGGACAGCGAGTACCTCAACAGCCTGTTTTCAGCGCTGCAAAGCGAATACACCGGCCATCAACCGGCGCGCGAAATGCTCATGCATTCGCTGGTCAGCGTGATCATGGTGTGGATCAGCCGTCAGGTGATTCAGCGCCAAACCGCCACTCAGCGTCCGCAGCGGGCTCGGGAATATCTCAACGGCTTTATTCAGCTGGTGGAAGAAACCTATCGTCAGCACGTCAAGGTCGAGGATCTGGCTCATCGCTTGGGGATTTCCGTGTCCCACCTCAACGGCACATGCCGTGAGCTGGCGGGGCAACCGGCGTTGCAGATCATGCATGAGCGTCAATTGCTGGAGGCCAAGCGCTTGCTGACCTACACCAGCATGACCATTTATGAAATGTCCGACGTGTTGGGGTTTTCCGATCCGACCAACTTCACGCGCCTGTTCAGGCGTCGCGTGGGGATCTCGCCCAAGGCTTTTCGCGACCGCTTGAAGGCTGATCAGGACCAGGCCGATCAGGACAACGAGGCCTGAACCCTGTGGCGAGGGGGCCTGTGGCGAGGGGGCTTGCCCCCGTTGGGTCGCGAAGCGGCCCCAACATTTCAATGAGAACACCGCATTCACCGAATTACGACTGCTGCGCAGCCGAACGGGGGCAAGCCCCCTTGCCACAAAAGCCCCCTCGCCACAGGGCGATCGTCATCGGAGGGCGTTGAGACTCGCGTTGTGGGGAATGCAGCGCTCGAAGTAGCAGCTTGCATGGTCATGGGGCACTTGTCGCAACTGCTCGACACGCCAGGCGGCTGTGCCATACAGCGCCAGCGTCGCCGCGCAAGTGATGAAAATGGCGAGGTATCTTTTTGTTTTGATGTTCATGGCGTTGACCTCTGAACGAATACCTTTCGGTACTGTTTTGAGCATAGGTCAGCGGGGGTGAGTTTGCAGCAAAGCCGCTTTCGCGGTTGGCGCGATATTCAGAACACTGATATCCCCTGTGGGAGCTGGCTTGCCTGCGATAGCGGGCTGTCAGTCAGCATCATTGTTGGATGTGACGACGCCATCGCAGCGGTGCGGCGATCCGACAAGCCAGCTCCCACAGGGGAGGTGTTTACAGACCGGCATCCCACGCAGGTTCTTCCGGAAATCTGAGCACCAGAAAATCCAGCATGCTGCGCAACGCCGCCGGCATGTGCTTGCGTGACGCATACACGGCATAGATGTTCATCTGCCTGGGCTCGGCCTGGGGCAGCAGGCGGATCAGTTCGCCGCTGTGGATATGCACACCGGCCAGGTAGCTGGGCAGCATCACCACGCCGGCGCCGGCCATTGCCGCGCGTACCAGCGTGCTGGCTTCGTTGGCGCTGATGTTGCCCTGCACCGGCACCGAGACGGGCTCGCCGTCCTGTTCGAAATGCCAGAGGCTCTTGCCGAAGTAGGAATGGGTCAGGCAGTTGTGCAGGCTCAGGTCCTCGACGCGGTTCGGTGTCGGGTGCTCGCGCAGGTAAGCGGGGGAGGCGCAGATCACTGAGCGGCAGACCGTCAGCCGCCGGGCGATCAGGTTTGGGTCCAGATCATTGCTGGTGCGAATGGCCAGGTCGATGCGTTCATCCACCAGGTTCACCGTGCGGTCGAGCATTTGCATATCGATACTGACGCCGGGGTAACGTTTGACATAAGCCGCCATGGCGTCCGCCAGTTGCGCCTGGCCGAACGAGGTGCTGACGCTGATCCGCAGCAGGCCTCGCGGTGCGTCGTCCGGTTCGCTGACTGCGGCCTGCATGTCGGTGGACAAATCGAGCATCTGCCGACAGCGAGGCAGAATTTCAGTACCGGCGGCGGTCAGGCTCAATTTGCGCGTGGTACGGTGCATCAGGCGCGCGCCGACCCAATCTTCCAGCTCCGCCAGATAGCGTGAAACCACCGGCCGTGACAGGTCCAGGTGATCGGCGGCGGCCGATTGGCTGCCCAGGTCCACCACCGTGACGAACACCCGCATTGCTTGTAGACGATCCATGATTTGCCCGCTTTCAGAAACAAACTATGTTCAAGCATCGCATTTTTTGTATTGAACCAGGCAACTAAGCTCTGTCACATCGCCAAGCATGGCATTCGGACAACGGAGCAACAGATGATCGGCTTCACTTCAATCAAACGTATTCTTCTGGCAACCGCCACGCTCGGCTTCGCGGCCCATGCCGCTGCGGCGTCCACCCTGACGCTGGACGTCTACAACCCTGGCACCAACGCGATCTTCCCGGTGACCTCGGTGCTGGTCAGCGGCGAGAAAGAAGCGATTCTGGTGGACGCGCAATTCGGCAAAGCCCAAGCCGAACAAGTGGTGGAAAAAATCCGCGCCAGCGGCAAGCAACTGACCACCATCTACATCAGCCACGGTGACCCGGATTACTACTTCGGCCTCGACACCGTGACCAAAGCGTTCCCGAATGCCAAAGTGCTGGCCTCGCAACCGACTGTTGATCACATCAAAAAAACCGTCGACGGCAAACTGGCATTTTGGGGCCCGAAAATGGGCGCCGACGTGCCGAACAAAACCATCGTGCCGCAGGTGCTCAAGGGCGACAGCCTGATGCTGGAAGGGCAGAAATTGCAGGTGATCGGCCTGGACGGCAAGCAGCCGGATCGCAGCTTTGTGTGGATCCCGTCGATCAAGGCTGTGGTCGGTGGCGTGGTGGTCGCGGAAAACATTCACGTGTGGATGGCCGACACCCAGACCGCGCAATCCCATGCCGATTGGCTGAAGACGTTGCACGCGATCGAAGCGCTGAAACCGACCACCATCGTGCCGGGTCACTACCTTGGTGAGAGCGCGCGTTCTCTGGCGGCGGTGAAGTTCACTGCCGATTACATCAAGGCTTTCGACGAAGAAACCGCCAAGGCGAAAGACGCTGCCGAACTGATCGCCGCGATGAAAAAACGCTACCCGAGCCTGGGCGAAGAAAGCTCGCTGGAGCTGAGCGCCAAAGTCGCCAAGGGCGAGATGAAGTGGTGATCCGCTGAGCAATCTCACTAACCAATGAAAATATCTGAAGAGTGAAATCTTGTGGCGAGGGAGCTTGCTCCCGCTCGGCTGCGAAGCAGTCGTAAAACCTGTAAATGCGGTGTGCCTGATGGAGTGCAGGGGAGCGCTTCGCACTCCAGCGGAAGCAAGCTCCCTCGCCACAGTGAGCATTGCCAAACCACTACAACTACATCACCACAACTGGAGAAACGTCATGAGCAACATCGCAATCATCGGTGCCACCGGTCGTGCCGGTAGTCAACTGTTGGAAGAAGCCCTGCGTCGCGGTCACAGCGTCACTGCCATCGCCCGCGACACCTCGAAAATCGCCCCGCGTGCCGGTGTCTTGAGCAAAAGCGTGGACGTGCTCGACGCTGCTGCATTGCAAGCCGCCGTGGCCGGGCATGATGCGGTGATCAGCGCTGCGCACTTCTCCACCATCCCTGCCAGCGCGATCATCGAACCGGTGAAGAAGGCCGGGGTCAAGCGTCTGCTGGTGGTCGGCGGTGCCGGTTCGCTGTTGCTGCCGGACGGCTCGCGGGTGATCGACAGCGAAGGTTTCCCGGAAGAATACAAGGCCGAGGCCAGCGCCGGTGCTGCTTTCCTGAGTACCTTGCGTCAGGAAAATGACCTGGACTGGACGTTCTTGTCGCCGTCGGCAGAGTTTGTCGAAGGTGAGCGCACCAGCACGTTTCGGGTCGGCAAGGATGACTTGCTGGTGAGTGCGCAGGGCCGTAGCTGGATTACCTTTGCTGACTTCGCCATTGCGCTGCTGGATGAAGTGGAAACGCCAAAGTATTCCCGCCAGCGGTTTACTGTCGGGTATTGATCCCCGCCACACCGCACGCCAGCGTTGATCGTTCCCACGCGCAGCAAAGGAATGCCTCAACGGACGCTCCGCGTTCGGCTTTGGAAGGGACGCGGAGCGTCCCGGGCTGCATTCCTTTGCTGCGCGTGGGAACGATCAGTGACATTGATGTCGACTGTACGGCCTCTATCGCGGGCAAGCCCGCTCCCACAGGACAGTGGATATCCTGTGGGAGCGGGCTTGCCCGCGATGCTTTTTGGGTTTCAGCGACTCTGCGCCTGCTCCACCAACCATCCCATCAATTCGCGCAACTTCGGCGAAGGCTCCGGTTTTTCGGGGAACACCAGGTAATACGCCAACCCGGTTTTCACCTTCAAATCAAAAGGCATGACCAGCCGCCCGGCACTCAGGTCATCGCCGATCAACGACCAATCGCCAATCGCTACACCTGTCCCCTGAGACGCCATCGACATCGCCAGGTCCAGGGTTTCGAAATGCTGACCTTTGCCGACATTGCTCAGCCGAATATCCGCAGCCTTCAGCCAGGCGTTCCAGTCCCGTTCATCGCGGGTGGGGTGCAGCAACAAGTGCTGTTGCAGATCGGCCGGTGTTTGCAAAGCCATCGGCCCTTCAAGCATCGGTCGGGAGCACACGGGCGTCAGTTGCTCATCGAACAGATGCTGGGAGGCCAGTGAACTGTCCGGCGGCGCGCCATACATCACCGCCGCATCGAACTGCTCGCGATGAAAGTCCACGCCGTGTTTCACCGTGGTGGTCAATTCCACCGGTACATCCGGGCGTTCCTTTTGCCACTGCAACAGGCGCGGCAACAGCCAGCGCATCACGCAGGTCGGGGCTTTCAGTTGCAGGGTTTCGCGCTTCTCGCCGATCTGCTCCACGGCCTCGTCGATCAGGCCGAAAATCTGCTGCACCCGTGGCAGCCATTCCCGTCCTTCGGCGGTCAGGCTCAAGCCTCGCGCCTGGCGAATGAACAGCTCATAACCCAGATGATCTTCCAGCCCGGCGATCTGCCGGCTCACCGCGCCTTGGGTGATGTGCAGTTGTTCGGCGGCCCGGGTGAAGTTGCAGCACTGCGCGGTGATCAGAAAAGTGTGCAGCGCCGGCAGGGGAGGCAATCGTTTCATGGGGACCCAAGGTATGACGTGAAGACATGGCTAGTATGACTTTTTATCCATTGTTGCGGCTACGTGTCGCCCGTTCCAATGAGGCCATCCCTGGACCTGCCAACCCATCATAAACACTGCGCAGGCCCGGCGTCTCAAACGAACAAAAAGGGCAAAGACATGGCGACGTGCGGCGAAGTATTGGTCAAGTTACTCGAAGATTACGGGGTCGAGCAGGTGTTCGGCATTCCCGGGGTTCACACCGTGGAGCTGTATCGCGGGCTGGCCCGTTCGAGCATCAACCACGTCACTCCGCGTCACGAACAGGGCGCCGGTTTCATGGCCGACGGTTATGCGCGCACCAGCGGCAAACCGGGTGTGTGCTTCATCATCACCGGCCCTGGCATGACCAACATCACCACCGCCATGGGCCAGGCTTACGCCGACTCGATCCCGATGCTGGTGATCTCCAGCGTGCAATCGCGCAGCCAATTGGGCGGCGGTCGCGGCAAGTTGCATGAGTTGCCAAACCAAGGTGCACTGGTCGGTGGCGTCGCAGCGTTCTCCCACACCTTGATGTCGGCAGCTGAATTGCCGGGCGTATTGGCCCGCGCCTTCGCGCTGTTCCAGGCTGGCCGTCCGCGTCCGGTGCACATCGAAATTCCATTGGACGTGTTGGTCGAAGAAGCTGATGACTTGCTCGCCAGCGTGCCGGTGAACATTGATCGCGCCGGTGCTTCGCCAAGCGCGATCAGCCGCATGACCGACTTGTTGGCCGGGGCCAAGCGCCCGTTGATTCTCGCCGGTGGCGGCGCCATCGACGCCGCGGCCGAGTTGACTGAACTGGCGGAACTGCTGGATGCGCCGGTGGCCCTGACCATCAATGCCAAAGGCATGCTCGAATCCAGCCATCCGCTGCTGATCGGTTCGACCCAAAGCCTGGTAGCCACTCGTGCGCTGGTCGCCGAGGCCGACGTGGTGCTGGCCATCGGCACCGAACTGGCCGAAACCGATTACGACGTCACCTTCGCCGGTGGCTTCGACATTCCCGGCGTGTTGCTGCGCGTGGACATCGACCCCGACCAGACCGTGCGTAATTACCCGCCGAAAGTCGCGTTGGTGGCCGACTCGCGCAACGCCGCTCAGGCCTTGCTGAGTGCGCTGTCCCACCAGTCGCTGGCCGAGCGTCGCAACGATTGGGGCCAGGTGCGTGCCGCGCGTTTACGCGATGAACTGGCCGCAACCTGGGACGCCCCGACGCTGGCTCAGACCCGTTTCCTGGAAACCGTTTTGCACGAATTGCCGAACGCGGTGTTCGTCGGCGATTCGACCCAACCGGTGTACACCGGCAACCTCACGTTCAACCCGGAACGCCCGCGCCGCTGGTTCAACTCGTCCACCGGTTACGGCACCCTCGGTTACGCCTTGCCGGCAGCGATTGGCGCCTGGCTCGGTGGCCGCGTCGAAGGCGGTGCACGCCCTCCGGTGCTGTGCCTGATCGGCGACGGCGGTCTGCAATTCACCCTGCCGGAACTGGCCAGTGCGGTGGAAGCACGCACCCCGGTGATCGTCCTGCTGTGGAATAACCAGGGCTACGAAGAGATCAAGAAATACATGGTCAACCGCGACATCGAGCCGGTGGGCGTGGACATCTACACCCCGGACTTCATCGGTGTGGCCAAGGCGCTGGGCTGCGCCGCCGAGGCGGTCAGCGGTGTCGAAGAACTGCGCAGTGCATTGCGCCTCGCCACCGATCGCCAGGGCCCGACCCTGATTGAAATCGATCAGGCCCAATGGATGAAGGCGGTGTCGAAATGAGTTTTCCAACTACTTTGGACGGCCTGTTCATCGATGGTCAATGGTCCGCCGGTAACGAACATCTGCGCGTGATCAACCCAGCTACAGAAGCCCTGTTGACCACCGTAAACGGCGGCGATGAACACGCTGTCGATCAGGCTGTTACAGCGGCGACCAACGCTTTCAAAGAGTGGTCGAAAACCACCGGCGCCGAGCGCGGAGCGATCCTGCGCAGAATCGCCGCAGGCGTACACGCCGGTCGCGAGCAGTTGATGAAATTGCAGTCGAGCAACAACGGCAAACCACTGTTCGAAGCGGCCATCGATGTCGACGATGTAATCGCCACGTTCGAGTATTACGCCGATCTGGCCGAAGGCCTGGACGCGAAACAGGACAGCGTCGTGGCATTGTCGAGCGACGATTTCAGCGCCCGTTTGCGCCGCGAGCCATGCGGTGTGGTGGGGCTGATCGTGCCGTGGAATTTCCCGATGGTCACCACTGCCTGGAAACTCGCCCCGGCCCTGGCTGCCGGTTGCTGCGTGGTGCTTAAACCGTCGGAAGTGACACCGCTGCCGGAGCTGGAACTGGCGACGATCATTGCCGAAGCCGGTCTGCCAAACGGTGTGTTCAATCTGGTCTGCGGCACTGGCCTGGCCGTCGGCGCGCCGCTGTCGGCTGATCCGCGCATCGCCAAGATTTCCTTCACCGGCAGCAACGCGGTCGGTGTCCAGGTCATGCAGCGCGCAGCAGAAACCGTGAAGGGTGTGAGCCTGGAATTGGGCGGCAAATCTTCGCTGCTGGTACTCGCCGATGCCGACATCGAGCTGGCCGTGGAAGTGGCCTGTGGCGGCGGTTTCTTCAACGCCGGGCAGATGTGTTCCGCGACCAGTCGCGTGCTGGTCGCCGATGAGTTGGCGGAAAAATTTGTAGCGCGATTGAAGGCGCGTGCCGAAGCCATTCGCGTGGCTGACCCGTTCGACCCGACCGTGGAAATGGGCGCACTGGTCAATCAGGCGCAATACCAACGCGTGCTGGGCCACATCGATCGCGGTTTGAGCGAAGGCGCGAAGTTGATCTGCGGCGGTAATCGTCCGGCAGACCTGCCACGCGGCTATTTTTTGCAGCCGACTATTTTCATCGACGCGCCCCTCGACAGTGCGTTGTGGTGCGAAGAGATTTTCGGCCCGGTGATCTGCGTGCGCAGTTTCACCTCTGAAGCCGAGGCGATTGCCCTGGCCAACGACAGTCAGTTCGGCCTGGTGGCCAGTGTGGTTACGCGCGACGCCGAAGCGGCCGATCGGGTCGCCAACGCTTTGCAGGCGGGGCTTGTGTGGATCAACGCGCCGCAAGTGATCTTCCCGCAGACCGCTTGGGGTGGCTACAAACAGAGCAGCATCGGCCGCGAATTGGGGCCGTGGGGCTTGCAGGCTTTCCAGGAAATAAAACACGTGATTCGGGCCGTCTGAAGGCACGAAAAAGGTGAGCGCATGCCTCGCGATGAGGCATGCATCAGCGTCATGGCTTCAATGAGTTTTTATCGATAGTCAGGTGTTTTGCACGACCTCAGGATGAACCCGCTGGCATCGCCAAGGCCCATTGAAACCGGGAGCTTGAAGCTGATCTGGCCGCGCGGATGCAACGGTTGCGACCAACCTCATACTTAAAAAAACAAAGGGAGTCCTTCATGGGCGAGCACGATCTGAACAGACGTCAATTCATCAAAACCGTGGGCGTGGCGTCCGTGGCTGCGGCGGCCATGAGCATGCCGTTCATCAAGGCCAATGCCAGCGACACACGCTTCCAGGGCAAGACCCTGCGCTTGCTGACCTGGTCCGATGACACCGGCCTTGCAGCATTGCGCAATATCGCGGCAACCTTCGAAGCCAAGTACGGCTGCAAGGTCATCGCTGACCGCACCGGCAGCACCTCGGAAATGGTCGCCAAACTCAAGGCCGGCGGTGATCGTCCGCAGTACGACATCATCACTCTGGCCGGCGTCGGCGCCGAAGGTCTGGCCGCCGCCAACCTGCTGGAAAAACCCGATCTCAACCGCATCCCTAACCTGATCGACGTGCCGGAAAAATACCGCACCGGCGCCAACGGTCACGGCATCGGTTACCTGCTGTGGTGCAACAGCCTGGTCTATAGCACCCGCACCATCAAAGAAGCGCCAGACAGCTATGCCGCCCTGTGGGATGCGGAGCTGTCGCCGAACATCTTCCTGCCGCCGCCGAACTGGACCGAGGCCATGGACCTGATCATCATCGCCGCCAAACTGGCCGGTGGTGACGAACACAACATCGAGCCAGGCTTCAAGAAACTCGCCGAGCTGAAAGATCGCGTCGTGACCCTGGGCGAAAACCCGAACCAGATCGCCGAGCTGTTCCGCACCGGTTCGCTGGACATGGGCGGCTTGTACGCGCCGGCGTTTTTCCCGAAACAGATTCGCGACCCGGCCTACGGCCTGGGCGCCACGTTTGGCATGAAGGAAGGCTTCTACACCGACCTGATGCTGTCGGTGATGCCGAAGAATCGTCCGGGCGATACCGACCTGGCCTATGCCTTTATCAACCACTCTCTGGACCCGCTGGTGCAGGGCAAGATGGCCGAAGACATCTACAACGGCCCGGTCAACGCCAAGGCGATCATCTCCGCCGAAGCGCGCAAGAGCCCGTACATCCTCACGCCGGAGCAGATTGCCGAGAAGGCGATCATGCACGACAACGCCTTCCTGGCCACCGTGCATGACCAATGGATTCGTCGTTACACGGAAATCTTTTCTTCCTGATCGAGTGGCGAATACAGGATCTTCAAACCACTGAAGATCCCTGTGGGAGCGGGCTTGCCCGCGATGACGGCCTCCCTGTCGACAACGATGTGACTGACAGATTGCTATCGCGGGCAAGCCCGCTCCCACAGGGATCTTCAGTGGTTTCAAGTCTTGTGTTTGTCAGCTGCTTTCCATTGACGAGACCCTTTGCTATGGAACACCAACCTCTGACCCATCCGGTAAGCGCCGCACCCGTGCGCATCAATCGGGGTGTCTCACCGACGGCGCGTGCCTGGTTTTTTCTCTCGCCGTCGATGCTGTTTCTCGGCGTGCTGATTGCCGCAAGCCTGCTGGTGCTGCGCATGAGCGTCGGCACCAAAGGCGCGGAGTGGACCGGGTTCAGCCTGGCCAGTTACGCCCAATTGCTGGAACCCTATTACCTCAAATCGTTGCTGCTGACGTTGCGCCTGGCGCTGATCAGCGCGGTGATTGCGGTGCTGTTGGCGATCCCGGTGGCCTACACCATGTCGCGGCTGACCTCACCGTTCGTGCGGCGGATCTTCCTCGCGGCGGTGCTGCTGCCCTTACTGGTCAACCTGCTGCTGCAAAGCTATGGCTGGCTGGTGATTCTCGGCCCCGGCGGGATGCTCAATCAGGCGCTGATGGGCCTGGGCCTGATCAAGCGCCCGATCATGCTGCTGTACAACCAGAACGGCGTGTTGATGGGCCTGGTGCAAACCGCGTTCCCCTTGGCCGTGCTGCCAATTGCCAGCGCCATGCGCGGCGTCGCTCGCACTTATGAAGAAGCCGCTGCCACCCTAGGCGCCAGTCGCTTGCAGGTGTTTCGCCAAGTGGTATTGCCGATGAGTCTGCCGGGGATCATCACCGGCGCGACGCTGGTGTTCGCCTACAACGCCAGCAGTTTTGTGGTGCCGCTGCTGCTCGGTGGTCGGCGCGTGCCGATGCTGGCGGTGATGGTGCATGACCAGATCGCTCCGTTGATGAACTGGCCCGCCGCCTCTGCTGCCGGTGTGGTGCTGATCGTTACCACCCTGGCGATCATGACCTTGTCCGAATACATCACCGGCCGTCGTCGGCGCATGCTGGAGGCTTCCCAATGAGCACCCTGATCAAGAAGCGTCACTCGCTGCTGCCGGGCGATACCGGCAAGTTCGCCGGCATCCTGTCGGGTTTCATTTTGCTGCTGGCGGTGCTGCCGATCTTGACCATGATCGTCATGTCGTTCAGCGGCGCGTCGAACCTCGACTTCCCGCCCAGCAGCTATAGCCTGCAATGGTACAAAGCCGCCTGGAACACCTTTGTGTCACCAGACTCCAGCGACGTGCTGAGCCTCGGCAAAGCCATGTCCACCAGTTTGATGGTGGCCTGCCTGACCATGATTTTCGCCACGATTATCGCGGTGCCGGCAGCCTATGCCCTGACCCGTTGCGAGTTTCGCGGCAAGGCCGTGGCGTTGCAATTGATGTCGCTGCCACTGGTGTTCCCGATGGTGGTGTTGGGCCTGGCCTTGCTGCTGGTGTTCGACAGCCTGCCGTTCCACATCACCACCTCGCGACTGGTGATTGCCCACGTGATTCTGGCGCTGCCGTTCGTGGTGAAAAATTGCACCGCGGCGATGCTCTCCATCGGCAGCGAAGTCGAAGAGGCTGCGCAAATGCTCGGCGCTTCACCGACTCGGGCGATTGTCGATGTGGTGGTGCCGTTGATGAAATCAGGGATTCTGGCGGGCATGCTGCTGGCGTTCATCGTCTCGTTCAACGAATTCACCGTGACCTATTTCCTCTACACCATCGACGTCATGACCGTGCCGATCTGGATGTACAGCCGCACCGTGTCTTCGCTCGACCCTACCGTTTTCTCGTTTGCCGTGCTGATCGTGCTGATCGACTTCGTGCTCATTTGGGCGCTGGAAAAGTTGGTTGGCGAAGGCGGCGTTTCGTTCTGATTTCTTGAGGTGATTCAAATGACTGGTCTGATTCTGGAAAACGTCGAGAAACATTACGGCTCGGCCTGTGCGGTAAAGGATGTGAACCTGCATTTGCCCGAGGGCAAACTGGTGTGTTTTCTCGGCCCTTCGGGCTGCGGTAAAACCACCTTGCTGCGGATGATTGCCGGGCTCGAAACCCTGACCGGTGGCGAGATTCGCCTGGACGGTGAAGACATCGGCCATACGCCGGCGCACCAGCGTAATTTCGGCATGGTGTTTCAATCGCTGGCGCTGTTTCCGCACATGACGGTGGGGGAGAACATCGCCTATCCGCTGAAGCTGCGCGGGGTCAGCAAGGCTGATCAACAGGCGCGGGTGGTGGAGTTGCTGGAGCTGATTCAGCTGCAGGAAATGATTGATCGCCCGGTGGCAAAACTCTCCGGCGGGCAACGTCAGCGCGTGGCGATTGCCCGAGCGATTGCCTCGCGGCCGAAAATCCTCCTGCTCGACGAACCGTTGTCGGCGCTGGACGCCAAGTTGCGTGAGTCGATGCAGGTGGAAATCCGTCAGTTGCAACAGCGTTTGAACATCACCACCATCATGGTCACCCACGACCAGCGCGAAGCCATGACCATGGCCGACATCGTGGTGGTGCTGGGTGAGCATCGGGTGCAGCAGGTGGGTACGCCGATTGAAATCTATCGGCATCCGGCCAATGAATTCGTCGCGGACTTTATTGGTTCGGGGAATATTTTCCCGGCCACGGCGCTGGGCAACGGCAAGGTCAGCTTGCCCGGTGGCGACGCGCTGCAAGTGCCGATCTGCAGCAGCATTGTGGTGGGGGAGAAGGTGAAGATGCTGATTCGCCCGGAAGACCTGCAACTGTCGCAACCTCAGGCCACGGCGGGGAATCGCTTGCTCGGGAAGGTGACATTTGTGCGGGATATCGGGGCGACGATTGAAACGACTGTCGAGTGTTCCGGGGTGTCGTTTACCGCGTTGAGCACGCCGTGTCAGGGGGTTGGGTTAAGCATTGGCAATCCGGTGTCGGTGACATTGCCGGCTGAGGCTTGCCGAGTACTGAGCGCCTGATCCAGATTTGATGTTGGCCTTCCTGGCCTCATCGCGGGCAAGCCCGCTCCCACAGTGGACCGGTGTACACCAATCCTGATCTGACCCCAAAATTAGGATTGGTGTCCAACTTTTGGGGGGCAGATCATCCTGTGGGAGCGGGCTTGCCCGCGATGAGGCCATCAGCCACACAACAAATTTTGGATCAAACCGACAACCGCAATCGCGCCAAATCCCGGAGCGGCGGCGCGCCAAACAATCGGCTGTACTCCCGGCTGAATTGCGAAGGGCTTTCATACCCCACCCGATAACCCGCCGCCGAAGCTTCCAGCCCTTCGGCCAGCATCAACCTCCGCGCCTCTTGCAGACGCAACTGCTTTTGATACTGCAGCGGACTCATCGCCGTCATCGCCTTGAACCGGTGATGCAATGTCGACACGCTCAGGTTCACTTCCCGCGCCAGATCATCGATGCGCAGCGGTTGCTCATAATTGCCGTTGAGCCATTTGATCGCCTGGCTGATGCGATGGCTCTGACTGTTGGCAATGGCAATCTCATACAGCCGATGACCCTGCTGGCTGCGCAACAGCCGATACAGAATCTCCCGACGAATCAGCGGCGCCAGCATCGCGATGTCTTTCGGTGTGTCCAGCAAACGCGCCAGACGCAGCACGGCATCGAGCATTGCCGTGTCGATCTGCTCCACATACAGGCCGCGGCCAGTGGGCCGTGTGGGGACGCCGATGGGGCCGGCGTCGGCAATCAGCGCACTGATTTCCGCCGGGTCGATGTCCAGCCGTACGGCGAGGATCGGTTCCTCGGGCGAGACATTCACCACCCGACCGCTCAACGGCATCGAGACCGACACCACCAGGTAATTCAGCGGGTCGTAATTGAAGTATTCATCCGCCAGCCGTACTTCCTTGCGTCCCTGGGCCATGATGCACAGGGCCGGTTGCGCCAGCACTGGAGCGAAGTCATGGTTTTGACTGTGGCGCGACATGAACAGCGAACCGACGGCGGTGGCATAAGTGCCATCCTCCATCGTGTTACGACGGATGAGGGCGGCCAGTTCCGCGCGCTGTTTTTCCATGTCGGCATCCAGCGGGGCTTGAAGGTGATCGAGTGAAGGCATGCACGGCTTCCTCAGAGGAGGTGGAATGGTGCAGAGCATAAATTTGTGCAAGCCGAGGCGGTAGACACATTCTGCGAAATGCTTGCCTGATTCTGCATGGGGTGGATCTGCGCTCCAACGTTTGCCGGGCGCGGCTTTGCTTGTGTAGGAGCTGTCGAAGGCTGCGATCTTTTGACTTGGTCTTTCAAAATCAAAAGATTGCAGCCTTCGGCAGCTCCTGCATGAGTTCAGCACACTTGCCCGAATCTCATATGACAGTGCCATGACCGTGGTTTACAGCTTGTGCAGGTGGCGATGACGGCCGCGCAGGATTGTGCAACAACCCGGCAGGAATCGACTAACGACGACCAGGGCGCACCGCCTAATCTTGGATCCTGTCGCAGCCCGTCCCCGGCTGCCACTGGATGACCTGGGAGGGTTGAACATGTCTACGCAAATCCCCGTCAGTCATATGGCCTTTGTCCGCGCCCGCGCCGGGCGTTCGGCAGAACTCGGTGCGCGCCTGAGCGCCCTGATCGAGCCGTCGCGCAACGCACCGGGTTGCCTGAGCTTTGCCCTGCAGCACTCGCAATGCGATCCGGAGTTGTGGCTGGTGTCCGGTTTCTGGACCCACCAACAGGCCATGACCGCTTACTTCGGCAGCCCGGCGATGCAGATTTTTGCCGAGCTGGTGCAGGAGATGGTGGTCAATAGCCTGGATTTCCATACCTTCAAGGATGTCTCGGCGGCCCAGGCCCTTGGCCAGTCCCAGGCAGCGGTACACAAACTCGCCGGTTGAGGGTTTAATGGCGCAACTCTCCATTAGCCAGGATCCGCGACATGGCACGCAAAGCCTTTGAACACTTCGAAGCCGTTTCAGCAGTAGTACCGGGCGAGGGCGGTTACCACGCCGCGATTGCCGTCAAAGCCCTGGGTGGTTCCGGTGCCCCGCGTTTTCACAAAGTGCTGGAAGACCAGACCTTCAAGACCGCTCATGAAGCCGACGAGGCCGCGGCCAAAGAGCTGACCCGCCTCAAAGACGTTAAAGAAGACGCCGACCTGCTCTGGTAATTACTTGACCGCCCCCGGGCGGAACATCTTGAACAATGCCTCTGGCCCCAGCTGAAAGTAATCCGCCGGCCCGCCGCCGCGCAGAATCGGTTCTGCCGCGGCGGTGTCGTACACCCCATCCTTCAACAGCCATTTGGCGATGTGCACGGCGACCACTTCGCCGAGAATCAGCCAGCTAGGCACTACTTCCTTGTTTGCGCGCTGCAACTGAATGATCTGCGTGACCTTGCACTCAAAGGACACCGGGCTTTCGGCGACTCGTGGCACCTGAATGACTTTCGAGGCGACGGTGGTCAGCCCGGAGAGTTCGAACTCGTCGACTTCAGGCCCGACCATGGCGCAGCTCTGGTTCATCTGCTCGGCCAGTGGGCGGGTCGCCAGGTTCCAGGCGAACTCGCCGGTCTGCTCGATGTTGTTCAGGCTGTCTTTACGCCCGACGCTGGAAAACCCAATGATCGGCGGAATGTAGTTGAAGGCGTTGAAGAAGCTGTAGGGCGCCAGGTTCAAGCGACCGTTGGCGTCCTGGGAGGAAATCCAGCCAATAGGGCGCGGGCCGACGATGGCGTTGAACGGGTCATGCGGCAGGCCGTGGCCGTTGGCGGGTTCGTAGAAGTGGATGTCGTCGGGCATGAGTGAATTCCTGCGTTCTATCGGAAGGCCGCCATGGTGCAAGGGCCAGCGGCATATTTCCAGTCCATCCTCGATCACTGTGGGAGCGGCGGTGCGGCGATCCGACTTGCCCGCGATAGCGGTTTGACAGTCAACACAGATGTTGAATGTTATGGCCTCATCGCGGGCAAGCCCGCTCCCACAGGGTTTTGTGTGCTTCCCAGAAACGACTAAGCCCGGCGAAGGCCGGGCTGTGGTGTTGCGTTCAGGGATCAGTTGGTGCGGGCCGCGTCGCTGCGGTCGTAACCGTCGGCGGCGAAGGTATTAGCGGCGGGGATGATTGCGAGACCGAGTCGTGGCTTTCGCGGGCAAGCCTCGCTCCTACAGGGATTGCGATGCCCTTGTAGGAGCGAGGCTATTGTGGCTCACTGTTTTTGGACCATGATGTAGGAGTCTCGACCTAAGGAAGCATCATGGGATATCGGGTTGTTAAGGCCGAGGAAAAAGCGGAAGCCATTCGCTTGGTTGTGGAAATGAATTACTCCATCCCTAAAGCCTGTGAGCTAACCAAGGTTGGACCCACAGCCCTACGTCGTTGGGTTCTGAGTTGGCGCCGGGAGCAGGCGGGAATGTTGCAGCCAACTCGGCCACAAGATCAGGAAATGATCGAGTCGTTGCAGGCGAAACTGGCGTTGCTCGAGGCCGAGAACCAAGTGCTAAAAAAGCAATTGCCCTCTCATCTAAAGGTTCTGTTCGGTCGAACCAAGTGATTGATGGCGCTAGAGGGGGAATGTCGGTTCGACGCATTTGCTCGGTGCTCGGTTTTGCCCGCAGTAGCTATTACGTTAAGCGCAAACCTGAGCAGCGCCGCCTAGCCCAGCGCCCCTTGGAGCTTCAAATTCGTGCGCTACATAAAGAGCATCGTGAGGCGCTCGGCGCTCGTGGGCTATCCAAAGAGTTAAGAAAGTCGGGCATTTTCATCGGGCGCTATCGAATGGGCACTTTGATCAAGACCCTCGGTCTGCCAAGGCGCCGGCCACGTTATGCCCACTATCGCCGTGCTACCAAGCCTGCGGTGACTGCGCCGAACATACTTGATCGTCGCTTTAATCCAATCCAGCCAAATACGCTCTGGGCAGGCGATATCACCTACATCAAAGTGAAAGACAGTTGGTTGTATCTGGCGGTGGTGATGGATCTGTTTTCACGCAGGATCGTCGGGTGGGCGTGCTCAAGGACCGCAGACACCGAGCTGTCTATCAAGGCGCTAAGGCTGGCGGTAGCGCTGCGTCGACCGATGCCTGAGCTGCTATTTCACTCAGACCAGGGCTGTCAGTACACCGCTGACCGTTTTGTTGCATGCTTGGCAGAAAGCAGGATCGTCCAGAGCATGAGCCGCCGTGGCAACTGCTGGGACAATGCGGTGGTAGAGCGTTATTTCAGAACGCTGAAACACGATTGGATGCCGCAGGGCGGCTACCAGAATCATTTCGAGGCGGAGAAGGATGTGATGGATTTTATCTCGCACTACAACCATCGCCGTTGCCACACTGCCTCGAACGACCTGCCGCCAGCGCTCTTTGAGCAGCTGGCGGCCTAATACTTCTACAGATTGGTCTAAAAAAACTGGACCGCTACAGGCTTGCCCGCGAAGAGGCCATAACAGCCTCGATCAATGTGACTATTAGTCCGTCTCGATCCGCGAATGCTTGCGGGTATCTTTCATGGTCACGTACACCAGCAACGACACCGCGATGCACGCCGTGACATACCAGTAGTAACCGGTTTCCATGCCGATGCTCTTGAACCACAGCGCGATGTATTCAGCGGTACCGCCGAAGATCGACACGGTCAGTGCGTATGGCAAACCAACACCCAGCGCACGAATCTCGGTCGGAAACAGCTCGGCTTTGACCACCGCGTTGATCGAGGTGTAGCCGCTGACGATGATCAGTGCCGCCATGATCAGGAAGAACGCGCCCCACCAGGTCTGGACGGTGTGCAGGGTGGTCAGGATCGGCACGGTGAACAGCGTACCCAGAACGCCGAAGGCGATCAGGATCGGACGACGACCGACTTTGTCCGACAGCCCGCCGATGATCGGTTGCAGGCACATGAACAGGAACAGCGTGGCCGCGGAAATCGTCGTGGAGTCGGAGATGCTCATGCCGACGGTGTTCACCAGGTATTTCTGCATGTACGTGGTGTAGGTGTAGAACGCCAGCGTGCCGCCCATGGTCAGGCCGACCACGGTCATCAGTTCCTTGGGATGACGCAGCAAGGTGCGCATCGCGCTTTCCTTGGCTTTCTCTTTCTTGGTGAACGACTCGGTTTCTTCCATGCCACGACGCAGGTACAGCGCGACCACGGCACACAGCGCACCGATGGCGAACGGAATGCGCCAGCCCCAGGCGTACAGCTCTTCAGTGGTCAAGGTCTGTTGCAGCACGATCAACACCGCCAGGGCGATGAGCTGGCCGGAGATCAGGGTCACGTACTGGAAGCTGGAGTAGAAGCCACGACGTTCCTTGGTCGCCATCTCACTGAGGTAAGTCGCCGAGGTGCCGTACTCACCCCCGACCGACAAACCTTGCAGCAGGCGGGCGAACACCAGCAGGATCGGCGCGCCGATGCCGATGGTTTCATAACCCGGGCTCAGAGCGATCAGCAGCGAGCCGAAGCACATCAGGTAAACCGAAGCCATCAATGCGCGTTTGCGACCGGCCTTGTCGGCGTAGAGACCCATCAGCCAGCCACCGATCGGGCGCATCAGGAAGCCCACGGCGAAGATTGCGGCGGTGTTGAGCAGTTGTGCGGTGGTGTCGCCTTTGGGGAAGAAGGCTTTGGCGAAGTACAGGGAGAAGGCGGCGTAGACGTACCAGTCGTACCACTCGACCATGTTGCCGACAGAGCCGCTGAAGATCGATTTGATCCGGCTAGCGGTGGTTCTTTCTTTCGCCGGCGCGGCAGCCGACCCAAGAGGCAAGGCGTTGGAGTTATCCATTGAAGGATCCTTCGTTTAATTGTTTTTGTGGAGCGCGTTAAAACGCAGCCTGCTGGAGCTATAGCAGGAGCTGTGCCAAGGGGAGGAGGGCCGGTTTAGAGGGGGGAGCGGGTTTGATTGAGCGGAAATCCGCTTATTCAGGATTGGGCGCGAGCGGAAATCCGCTTATTCTGGGCTTGGATTTGCTGTGCCTGTGCTGACCTCATCGCGGGCAAACCCGCTCCCACAGGATCTGTGTCATGCACAAAATCTGTGTTCGACTCGGTCATTGTGGGAGCGGGTTTGCCCGCGATGAGGCCCATACAGACACCCCAAAAATCAGCTGTCCTGCAAAAACATCTCGCGGCTCAACCCATGCCGCTGCATCTTTTCATTAAAGGTCCGGCGCGGCAGTTGCAGCTCTTCAAGCACCGCTTTCACATCACCTTTATGCCGGGTCAAAGCCGCCCGCAGGCAATGTGCTTCGAAGGCTTCTTGCTGCGCCGCCAGCGACTGACCGGGGTCGATCCCCGCCGGTTCCGGCTCGCCGAGACCCAGCACTTGTCGCTCGGCGACGTTCGCCAGTTCACGCACATTGCCCGGCCAGTCGTGGCTCAGCAGATGGCTCAGTTGCGGCCCGCTCAAGGGCGTAAAGGTGCGGCCCAAACGCTCGGCGGCACTCTGCGCGAAGAACTCGAACAGCAAGGGAATGTCTTCACGCCGATCACGCAACGGCGGCAGACGTAACTCGGCGACGTTCAATCGATAGGCCAAGTCTTCGCGAAAACGCCCGGCCCGGGCTTCATCCAGCAAGTCAGGTTTGGTCGCGGCGATGATCCGCAAATCCACGTGGATGCTCTGGTTGGAACCCAATCGCTCAAGCTTCTGTTCCTGCAGCACCCGCAGCAGTTTCACCTGCTGGGCCAGCGGCATGCTTTCGATTTCATCGAGAAACAGCGTGCCGCCGTCGGCGTATTCGAGCTTGCCGATGCGTTTGCCCTGGGCGCCGGTGAACGCGCCGCTCTCATGGCCGAACAGTTCGGCCTCGAACAACTGCTCGGGAATCGCCGCGCAGTTCAGCGCCACAAAAGGCTTGTCTGCGCGAGGGCCGAAGTCGTGCAGGCAACGGGCAACCAACTCCTTGCCGCTGCCGGTTTCGCCCCGGATCAGCACATTGACCGGCAGCGTTGCCAGGTCCAGTACCTGCCGACGCAGCGTCTGCAAGCCACGGGACACCCCCAGCAGGGTGGCATCGAGTTTGGCGCGATTGTCCGCCTGCTCGTGCAGGGCACGGTTTTCCAGCACCAGCCTTCGCTTGTCCAGCGCGCGGCGCAGGCTGCTCAGCAGGGTTTCCGGGCTGAAGGGTTTTTCGAGGAAATCATAAGCGCCGTCGCGCATCGCCTCGACGGCCATCGGCACATCACCGTGACCAGTCAGCAGGATCACCGGCAAGTCGGCATCGCGACGCTGGACTTCGGCCAGCAGCTCCAGCCCCGTCATGCCGGGCATGCGCACGTCGCTGAGAATCACTCCGGGGAAATGTTTCGGCAGTTGCGCCAGACACTCATCGGCGCGACTGAATAGCTGCACCTCGAACCCTGACAGGCTCAGCCACTGTTCGACGGCGCTGCGGATGCTGCTTTCGTCATCGACCACCATCACCGAATTGAGCATCAAGCAGGCACCTCCAGATCAATGGGCAACGTCAGGGTGAACACCGCGCCGCTTTCACCATTATCGGCACTCAAGCGTCCGCCTGCCTCGTGTGCGATAGCGAACGAGACGGCCAGCCCGAGGCCCAGGCCATCGCCCACCGGTTTGGTGGTGAAGAACGGGTCGAACACTTTACCCAGGTTCTCTTCGGCAATGCCGCCGCCGTTATCGGCGACGGTCAGGCGCCACAATTGTTCATCAGCTTCGAGGCGGATTTCCAGACGCTTGCAGGGTTTGTCGTGCATTGCATCCAGGGCATTGCGCAGCAAGTTAATCAGCACCTGTTCCAGGCGAATTGCATCGCCACGCACCCAGGCCGGACGAGTCAGATGCAGCACGGTGCTGATGTGCTCGTCACGCAGGCGCGCATCCAGCAACTGCAAGGATTGATCGACCACCGCCGCCAGGTCCAGCCGTTCGCGCAGACCGCTGGGGCTTTTGCGGGCGAAGGTTTTCAGGTGGCCGGTGAGAGCGGCCATGCGCGTGAGCATGTCGTCCACCGGTTTGAGCGCCTTGTAGGCGTCCTCGACCCGGCCGTGATCGAGCAGCAGCCTCAGAGTAGCAAGCTGCATGCGCTGGGCGGTCAGCGGCTGGTTGATTTCATGGGCCAGCGCCGCAGACATCTGGCCGAGGGCCGCGAGTTTCGCCGATTGCACCAGCCCGTCCTGGGCGGTGCGCAAATCTCGGGTGCGTTCTTCAACCAGTCGTTCCAGTTCTTCGCGACTACGCTGGCGCAGTTTGGCCAGGCGCCAGCGCTGGTTGAGAAACAGCAACAGAAACACCAGCGTTAGCCAGGCACCAGCGGCGGCGAGCCCGGCGTTGCGGCGGTCTTCGAACGCGACTTGCGGGCGGCGCAACAAGTGCAGCGTCCAGCCTTCGGCGGCCAGCGGCAGCGATTCCCAGAGGTAATCCGCCGTCCCGTCGGGGCCAACGACGCGAGTCAGCGCACTGTTGTCGTCGAAGCGTCGCACCGATTGATAGTCAAGCGGGGTCAGTGGCTGTTTGTCGTATTGGCGGGTGGCTTTGAGCTCGGCGCGATCGCTGTCGCTCAGCGGTTTCAATTGGCGATAGCGCCAGCCAGGCTGATTGGCGATGAAGATAATTCCGCGTGCGTCGCTGACCAGCAACGTGTCACTGCCCTGACGCCATTCGCGCTCAAGTTCCGGGAATTCGAGCTTGACCACCATGGCGCCGAGGAACTCGTCACTGTCGCTGGTTACCGCGCTGGACAGGAAGTAGCCGGGGATGCCGCTGGTCACGCCCACCGCATAAAAGCGCCCGGTGCCTTGGGTGCGGGTCTGGCTGAAGTAGGGGCGAAAGCCATAGTTGTGGCCGACGTAACTGCTGGGCAAACGCCAGTTGCTGGCGGCCACGGCCAGGCCGGTGCGGTCGAGCAACTCCAGGGTCGAGGACTGCGCGGCGCCGTTGATTTTCTCCAGTTTGCGATTCAACGCAAGCTGCTCTTCGGGGCTCACTTCACCGTTTAGCGCGGCGCGCAATTCCGGGTCCAGCGCCAACACGGCGGGCAGGGCGCGGTAGCGGTCGATCAGGGTGTGCAGGGAATTGGCGTAGAGCGCCAGTTGCTGATTGGCGCGGGCGGCGTCTTCGACCAGCGCCTGGCGTTCGGCATGGCGGATGGCCAGGGTCGCGGCGAGGGCGGCACCGGCGATGATCAGCAGGGTGTACAACGACAGGCGCAGGGTACGGGAAGTCGGCAGCATGTTAGTGCAAACAGGTAGAAAGTCGGGCGGGCACCATAGCATGGTGCCCGCCCGAAGAGACAAAGGCGTCAGATGTTCTGGCGACCTTGAGGCATCAGCGAAGAATGTTGGTCTTACGCACCGGAGTGCGGCTTGTCTCTCTTCTGCTAAAAGCTCTGTCACCGGTACTTTGAGAGGAAATGGATCCTCGACGCGACGATGCATTACTTTCGCTGTTTTTTCCTGGTCTCAAATTGTCAATTTTCTCGAGCATCCCCATTGTTTGCCAGGTGATGCCTATCAATTCCTCGACTTCCAACACTTGTTCACGCAGCGAGGTCTGTGCCTTCACTGACACCTCATCCACCAGGCGTTGCTCGGCGATCAGACTGTCGATTTTGTCCATCCACTTGCCCGCTTGGGCTTTTTTGTCCGCTTTGACCTTAGTGCCTCTGAGCTCGTCGACATAGCCGCCGACGAGTAGGGCCAGTGGAGCCCCGACCGCCGCAGCGACAAGGTTTGCGGCAGCTACGGTTAACTGATAATTGCGATTGACAGCTTGGGTTACCTCATAGGATGGAGCTATACCATCTTCTGCTTGAGGCCAAGTGCTAGCGATAGACCACCCCGGGTTAAATAGAGTCGCGTTTACTATGAATAATGCTGCATTAGTGGCCAGCACCGTAACGATCACTGGGGAAGCAGGAGACGAGGTTGCGGTCGGAAGCACGGCTAACCCGACTTTAGAGTTGACGGCCGCCAAAACCATTTCCTTGCCCCATTCACGCCACGACTGCTCAGGCTTGGGCGGCAAGTGGCCGGGAGGGTTTGCTTCAGGATTGTCCACCAACGCAGGTGAATTAGAGGCTTGCGATGTACTGCTTGCGACGGAACTTCTGCGTGAAGGCGATGGGGATGAGATATCAATTGATGTTTGTGCAGGCGTTAAAGGAGGGGGCTCCGTTATGGCTCCTTGCTCATCAACAAAGTTGATCGGGTTGTTTCCGGTCATCCGGTACAGATTCAATCCATCCACGGTTCCGGATTTATCCGGCTGCGTCCATCGACCCAGCCACGGTGCGTAATAACGCTGTCCGTAGTAATACAGCCCACTGACATCCATCTCCTTGCCCGAATAACGCACTGTCTTGTAATCGACCTCCACCGACGAACGTGCTGTCATCCATGCGGTGGCGCCGAACGGGTAGTAGCCTTCGTGGCTGATCAGTTGTGCCTGCTGATCCATTTCCATCAGGCACGAGCCCAAGTGGTCATCCAGGGTATAGCGCAGCTGGGTTTTGCCGATGTTCGCCGGGTCTTTCTCCCAGTGCAGGCAGCGGATGCTGCCGAAGCCGGCCGCGAGGGTGATGACGTGCAGTTCTTCGCCGTTGTCCTTGGTGCGGATTTCCAGCCCGGGTAAATAGCGAACCTCGTGAAAATGGCTGGTCGTCGCGGTGTGTGTGTCGTGGCGTTTGTATACCCGCACGCCTTGGCTGTAGCGGTAGGACTCTTCGTCGTCGGGACCGTTGTCGCGATGCAGCAGCGTCATCGAAGTTAATTGATCACGGGCGTCCCATTGCAATGGCTGGCCGGACTGCAGTGCCATCAGGTTGCCATGGCGGTCGAACAGCTTGTCGAAATCCGGGGTGGGATCACCCTCAGTCCAACGCACGCCACGGTTGCTGTCAGGGTCGATAAACATCTCGCGGGTATGGCTGGCACCGTCGCGCACATGGCGTAGCCCGATCAGGTTGCCTCCGGGGTCGTAAGTGTAAGTCTGGGTGTAGTTGCGTCGATCATCCGGGGCGGTCGGTACCGGCCGGCCCGGAAGGTCTGACGGCGGGGCGTCGTCGTAACCGGTCGCGGTGATCAGTTGGTAAAGAGAGTCGTAGCTGAATTCACGATGGCCATCGACGCGCTGATTCCCGAAGTGGCTGGTGATGAACGCATGGTCGAGGATGCGGGTGATATTGCCCATCGGATCGTATTTGTATTCGAAATCTTGAAGAGGCGACTGCTGGTTGTGCTGTGCCGATTGCCGATACAGACGGGCATTGGCCGGGTCATAGACCCAAGTGCTGATGATGTCGTTGCCCGCCTTCTGCTCGACGATCTGCCCGGCCGCGTTGTACTGCGCATCCAGCAAAACCGGCTGCCAGTCCGTGTCCCCCTTGAGCTGCAACTGTACGTGTCGCAGCTGCCCGGCGAGATCGTAGCGCGACTGCTGGCAGTGTTCACCGGCGTCGATCTGTTCCAGCACGGCGCCCTGTGGATTATAGGTGCGACTGCTGGCAAAGGCCTTGGCATCGTGAAAGGTGCGGGTTTCGTGCAGCGTCTGACCGAGCAAGCCGTAGCTGTTCAGGTGCAAAGAGCCCGATGGGTCCACTTGTTCGAGTAATTGGCCGCGCAGGTTGTGGCTGGCGTCGGCCGAAACCGTGGCGTAGGTATAAATTTCGACGTTCGGTTGGGTATTCTCCTCGAGAGCAATCACTCGCAACTGATTGTCGTAGGTGGTGCGCCAATGGCTGCCGCGCGCGTCCCAGCGTGCCAGCGCTTCCCCGGCCAGCCCCGGCAGGCTCAGGCGCCAGCCGGCATCGACGCTGTCGCTTTTCAGCGGCTCGCCGGACAGGCTATAGAGGGTCGTGAGGTTGGGCCTGGACAAGCGCGGATCCCGCTGTGCCACCAGGCGTCCGGCCACATCGTACTGCTGGCGAGTCATCAGGGCGGTAGCCGTTTCACCGGCGACGGTGCGCAGATACGCGATCTGGCGGATCGGCAGGCCACGACCGTCACTCACCGAGAGTGACGGCGTGCGCCGATGGACATTGGCAGTCATCAGTGCAACGTCCGAGGCTGTGTCGGCGGTGGCGGCTCATCGGTGTCGTTAAAGTCCTCGCTGATGTGATACCAGGGATGATAGGTCTCGCGCGAAAAATACCCTTTGGCGTTGATCAGTTTGATCGGCCGGCCCGACACGTCATAGAACAGTTGATCGAAGTAGCCCAGTTCATGCAGGGAATGGTCATTGACGTAGTGCTGGGTGTTGGCGAAAAACGGCCGGAACTGTCGTACCGGCAAACCTTTGTTGTTGTATTCGACCCGTTCGCTGATACGCCAGCGCGGGTCGGCGAACACCTCGAGAAACTGGCCATTCTCGATAATCAGTTTGCCGTCAGCGTCCACCGCGTAGGCCATGCCGGGCTCGACTAACTGCTGGGTTTGCAGTGCCCGGCCGAAGCCGTCCACACAGGCTTTGATGATCTGGATCTGTGCCGGTACAGGATCATCGGGATAACGGTCGGCGCTGAGGATGACGCTGTGCACCGGCACGCGATGAACGGTCGCGATAAGCTCGCTCAACGCTTGTTCTGACGCGGTCAGGTCGGTGCGTTGCTGCAACCGCTGACGGGCGCTTGTGCAGATGTGCCCGCTGGGCAGGACATCACCGTTCGCGACCCATTCGGCGAGCTGTTCGGGGCTGACGGCAAGTGGCAGTTGCCCCATCCAGCTGAACAAGTCCTTACGCAAGGTACTGGCCGCTTTTTGTAGGGCTTGCACCGGGTTTTCAATCGCCGGATCCGGACGATGATCCACCGGACGCACGAAATCGCTCAGCGGCTTGAAGCCAACGGCACTGCCATTTTCGGTGCCGTAAAAACTGATCGCCAGGGGCTGCCCGGACGGTTCGTAAATGGCTTCCTGAATATTGTCATTGGCATCGATGATGCGCACCGGCTGCAACGCGTGATAGTCGTATTCGACCCGGGGGGTGCAGCCGTCCGGCAGTTCGACGCGGATGATCGCCAGACAGTAGGGATCGTATTCGGCCTTGGTCACTCCGTGGCTGGGTGTCTCGTGGTATTCGTGGACCTTGTAGAAACCATCGAGACTGGCGTACTTCGCGAAACCGTAGTGGGCGGACCACAAGTCGCCTGTCGGGGACGGCGCTTCGAACAGCAATGGCATGGGCGTGTAACCGATGCTGGCCAATTCGGCCCGGATGTCGAAGGGCGGTGGCAGAATGCTGTAAGCGTCCAGCGCCGTCTTGTCCAGTTGGGCCACCTCCAGCGGGCCTGCCAGGGCTTCGAATTCGGCCTGGCCATCGGGCAGAAGCGATTGATCGGCAGTCTTGAGATAACGCTGCACCGACTGTTGGGTCAGCACCCGCAGGGCATCCCACTGCGCAGAATCCTGATGCCGGGTCAGCTCCTCAAACGAGATCCACTCAGGATCAAGCCCATCAGGCAGTGACCCTTTGGGCAAGATCAGCGCATTGGCGCGCTGCTGCCAGGGCAAGCCCAATCGCCGATGCTGCGGATCGGCATCCAGATCGATGAACCGGGCGCGGGTTTCGCTCAGGTAAAAGGACTGCTGAGCCTCGTCATGGGCATCCCGCCACCACTGTTGTTCGTCGGGGTCGGTAAAGGGCGGCGTGTCCGATTCGGTTTGGCGGCGCGCATAGCTGACGGTCACTGAGTGCGTGGGCAGCCCGTATTGGCTCCAGCACAGATTGATTTCATGTAGGCACAAAGGGTCGTCGATAAATTGTTCGTACTGGTAGCTAATCTTCTCTACCAGTAGAGGCAGGATGATCGCATCGGGATAGTCACCTTTAGGTCGCACCTGGCGGACCAGGTAGCGATACTCTTCGACCGAGTAAGGCTGTGCCGTGGTCGGGTCGTCTTCGCCATTGTAGGTTTCGACTCGCATGAGCGTCCCGGACATCCCCCGGGCGATTTCGTACTTGATGGTTTCGTCGGGCGTGACCGGTACATCGCACTCGTCGTTGGCGTGATAGAGGCTGAGCAAAGTCCCACCCAGCGCAAAGGCCTCGGTATCCCTGTCGAAATAACCCTCCCGTGACCTGTCCATGAACTGACCAATAATGAACCAGCTACGGACCCGCATTTGCGCCGTGAAGCCGATATCATCATCGCCCGAGGCGCTTTCGCTGTCGGTCTGCTCCAGATGGCCAAAGCCCCGGTATTCACGAGCGAGTGGGTCGTAATAACCCTCGCGGTATTTGAACCCTTGGCTCAGGCAATTGCCGGTGATTTCGTCCAGCTGCAGTTGCCGACTGACAACCTGCACAGTGAGCGGTAAATAGCACACCGGGACTTCCAACGGTTGTGCAAGGAGCCGTTCCTGTTTTTCGTCCAGCCATTGCTGCGCCGAACTGCGATAGACGACGCGGGAGCTGCAGCCCATATTGTTGTTGCTCGACGTGATCAGGTAGGGCTTGGCCGGCACAAAATCGTAGCGCCAGTGACGGGGCGTCATGTGCGGCACCGTCAGGATCAGGCTGGCACAGCCCAGGCCTTGCAAGTCGGCGAACGTGACCTCGCACAGTCGGTCGTATCGCACGTCCTCAGGCCATGGCACGCTGATCGGGTCCTTCTCCAGGCCTTTGCCGCCAAGGTTCAGGTAAATCTCGAACACATCGGATTTCAGGTAGATCAATGCCGGTGCGCCGGACCCGTCGAGGTCGGCGATTCGAACCCGTGCGGCATCGAACTCGTCGTATTTAAATACAGGACCACTGAGCACCCGTCCCTTACCGAACTTGCCGTGTCCGAGGTTAGGCCAACATTTGATTTCGTCGTGGCGTATGCGACACAGCTCGGTCATGTCACTGCCCAGCAGGTTGCTCAGAAATACCAGTTCGTTGGTGGTATTGCTGAACAGGGGAAGCGAGTCATCCTTGGGGGTACGGGGAACCTCTTCGGCCTGCTGGAAACCGTCCTCAAGATTGTTGCGGTAAAAACGCACGGAACGTGGCCCGATCACGGCCAACGAAAGAAGTCCCTCGCCAGCCAGGTCACCCAGTTGTGAGTCCGCACTGAAAAACTCTATAGGGAACAGGGTGAAGGTCTTGAATTCGGCCCACGTGCGATCTGCATTCAACGTCCGGAAACCACTCAAGCCCGGTTGGGCCATGATCCAGTCGAGACGGCCATCACCGGTCAGATCGGTCAATATTTGAAACACGGGTTTATTGCGGTTCGCGACCGGAATGTTATCCAGCGATTTCCACGGACTGTAGCCGATGTCATCAGGCCCCGATGTGCCGCGCATCGGTTCCCGGTAGTACCAGCATTGGTCATAGCGGCAGAGAAAACCCGGCAATCCTTCGCCGTAAAGATCGACGCACTGGTAGAAACCGCCATCCTCGATGCCCGGCATGTTGTCCGCTTCGAGCAACCGCGCAGGCGTTTTATTGATGTTGAAAGGTGAATGCTCAAACTGCACCGGCGGGGTGTTTTCCACAGTGCCGCTGGCATCCCAGGCCTGATAGTGGGCGGAGGTGATCTGGCTGTAGCTCCATTGCGTCGAGTGCTCGTTGTACTTGAGCAGCAGCCGCCGGACCAATACCGGACGGGTGGCTGACTCGGCGGGAAAGTAGTGAAACATCAACACCTGCTGACAGAGCCGGCGTGTGCCTACTTCAAAACCATGTCCGAAGACCGAAAAAGCATCCGGACGGGTCAGCCAGGGTTGCAGGGTGTCGCCGTCATAGACAGGCTTTTCGGTCAGCGAAACGGTGCGTTCACCGTAGTCGAACAGCAAATGAAAATGCCAGCCCAGATCGGCCGGGGTTTCGATCGTCCAGGTGTACAAATCCTGGCTGGCCGTGAAGTTGCCATACAGCACCCGATGTAAGTAACGCTGGGCGCTGTAATTATGGATGGGGTCGGGGTCCTTATCGTCGGCCTTGTAATCGAAACAAATATGCTCGCCGTGGGCGGTCATGCTTTCGCACAGCAACCAGATACCCACGCATAGCAGATCGTCCGGATCCGCTATACGCGAATCGGCTGTTTTACCGTACATATGCAATGAGCCATCGGGGCCATACACCAGCCAGAAAACAGGCTTTTGCTTGTCCGGCGCCTGGGTGACCGGCTGCCAGCGTTCCCTGATGGTGAAAACGCTTTCGACCTCTGGCGTATAGCGCACCACCGAGTGCGGACCGATGTCCTTTCCGTTGAAGCTGCTCTCGGAACGGGACTTGATCGTGCCGTCTTCATTGCGTTCGGGCGTGCATATCTGCGCATCGTGGCCGATGATTTCGTCATCATCGCCATAGCGCGGCACGCCTTTGTTGGTTCGGCGACGGATTTGACCGTTTCCCACATTCCAGCCAATGCCAAACGGGCCATTGCCGGACTGACTGCTGTAAGTCAGTGACAATTGCGGGGCCGCGCCGCGTCCGCTGGAAATGGGCAGTGGTAACGAAAATGACGCCTCGCCGGTCGGACCCACGGAGCTCCAGCTCTTGCCGATCGTGGCGATCGATGAGCTTTTCGCGATGGACGGCGTCGTGATGCTGAGGTCTTGATCGGCCATGGTTTTATCCAGTGCGCACGCGGTGGGCGTGGGTGGATTAACGCTATCAAGATAGAGGTGAAACGTAACCTGTCAGATCTGACAGGTAGGACGGCTTTTTCTAGAACGAATGGATTGGTCGAAGTGGCTGCTTAGATCGAAGGACTAAATCATTATCCAAAAAAAGGCCGGGTCGTCTGGGGAGACGCCCGGCCTTTTCGTTAGCGGGGGAGGCGCTTACTGCACTTCCACCGCCAGGCTTTCACTGATCTTTTTCTGCCAGATCGCAGGACCGGTGATGTGTACCGACTCGCCCTTGCTGTCGACCGCAACGGTCACAGGCATGTCTTTGACGTCGAACTCGTAGATCGCTTCCATGCCCAGTTCGGCGAAAGCTACCACGCGGGATTTCTTGATGGCTTGCGCCACCAGGTAAGCCGCGCCGCCGACAGCCATCAGGTAAACGGCTTTGTGGTCCTTGATCGCTTCGATCGCGGTCGGGCCGCGCTCGGATTTGCCGATCATGCCCAACAGGCCGGTTTGCTCGAGGATCTGACGGGTGAACTTGTCCATCCGCGTCGCGGTGGTAGGACCGGCAGGGCCGACCACTTCGTCACCGACCGGATCGACCGGGCCGACGTAGTAGATGAAGCGACCCTTGAGGTCCACCGGCAGGGTTTCACCCTTGTTCAGCATCTCGACCATGCGCTTGTGCGCAGCGTCGCGACCGGTGAGCATTTTGCCGTTGAGCAGGACGGTTTCGCCCGGCTTCCAGCTCTGCACTTCTTCCGGCGTCAGGGTATCGAGGTTGACGCGACGGGCCGATGGGCCGGCTTCCCAAACGATTTCCGGGTAGGCGTCCAGCGGTGGCGCTTCCAGCGAGGCCGGGCCGGAACCGTCGAGCACGAAGTGCGCGTGACGGGTGGCGGCGCAGTTCGGGATCATGCACACCGGCAACGAAGCGGCGTGGGTCGGGTAATCCATGATCTTCACGTCGAGCACGGTGGTCAGGCCACCCAGGCCCTGGGCGCCGATGCCCAGTTGGTTGACCTTCTCGAACAGCTCCAGACGCATCTCTTCGATACGGTTGGACGGACCGCGCTTCTTCAGCTCGTGAATGTCGATGGATTCCATCAACACTTCCTTGGCCATGACGGCGGCTTTCTCGGCGGTACCGCCGATGCCGATGCCGAGCATGCCCGGTGGGCACCAGCCGGCGCCCATGGTCGGAACGGTTTTGAGCACCCAGTCGACGATCGAGTCGGACGGGTTGAGCATGGCCATTTTCGACTTGTTCTCGGAGCCGCCGCCCTTGGCCGCCACGTCCACTTCCACGGTGTTACCTGGAACGATGGAGTAGTGAATAACGGCCGGGGTGTTGTCCTTGGTGTTTTTACGAGCGCCCGCCGGATCGGCGAGGATCGAGGCACGCAGGACGTTTTCCGGCAGGTTATAAGCCCGGCGCACGCCTTCGTTGATCATGTCGTCCAGGCCCATGGTGGCGCCATCCCAACGAACGTCCATGCCCACGCGCACGAACACGGTCACGATACCGGTGTCCTGGCAGATCGGGCGGTGGCCGGTGGCGCACATGCGCGAGTTGATCAGGATCTGCGCCATGGAATCGCGGGCTGCCGGCGATTCTTCACGCAGGTAGGCCTCGTGCATAGCCTGGATGAAATCCACGGGGTGGTAGTAGGAAATGAATTGCAGGGCGTCGGCAACGCTCTGAATCAGGTCGTCTTGCTTGATCACGGTCATGAGTCGCGCTCCTCTAAAAGACGGGAACATTCAATAAGGTGCTTGCAGTTTGGGTGCATCGGTCGGCTGCAAGCACCTTTCAAGGCACGCCGGGCATGCTGGCGCGACGCTAAAAAGGCGCGGCAGTATACCGCGCCTCGATGGCGGGCACATCCGTTGACAGTCAAACGTTGGTCGCATACCGCCCACAGATGAACATGGGTGCTTTTGTGGCGAGGGAGCTTGCTCCCGTTCGGCTGCGAAGCAGTCGTAATTTCATCGCAGTTCAACTGAAAGAAAATGCTGGGGGCCGCTTCGCAGCCCAGCGGGAGCAAGCTCCCTCGCCACAGGATTATCCCGGAGTCGGGTCATGGCTTTGACGCCAGTTTTCTGCCCCTAAAAATTGAATGGTCATTTATCAGACACGCCACTAAAGTGGCATCCGGCCTGTAGAGTAGGACACTCCGACAGCCCCCTTTCCCACGGTGAATCAACGATTGACCCATAACGCCATCCAGCGGCTTTTGCTCAAACGCTTTGCCCTCGCAGCTGGCACCTACGCCCTGGCTTTACTGCTGCTGTGGCTGGCGTTTTTCACCGGTCACTACCAGGAATCCGTCAGCGGCATGGCGATCGGCAGCGCTTTGGTAGTGCTCAGCCAGGCGGTGCTGTTCGCGGTGTTTTCCAGCGGCCGCAACCTGCGTTTTTCCGATCCGAGCCTGACCGAAGTGCAAATACTGCTGGGACTGGGTTGGCAAACCTGGCTGATCGCCCATCTGGGCGAGGCGCGCGGCGTGTTTTTGGTGTTTTACCTGCTGATTTTGTTATTCGGATTGTTTCATCTTTCGCGCACGGCTTTCGCGCGTTGCGCGTTGCTGGTGTTTTTCAGTTTCAGCGCGCTCACGTTGTGGGAGGGCTACCACTTTCAGCTGCCCGACCCGACGCTGGCGCTGTTGCAGGTGTGCGTGCTGTTTGTGGTGCTCGCCTGGCTGGTGCTTTACGCCCGTTACGTCCAGATGTCGCGCCAGCGTATGCGTCAGCGGCGGTTTGCCTTGCAGGCGCATCAAGACACCCTGCGCGGAATGATGCGTCAGCTCGAAGGCCTGGTGGCGACCGACGAACTCACCGGGCTGTTCAACCGCCGGCATTTCCTGCGCCTGGCCTCCCGCGAGTTGAACGCGATGGAAGCCGACGTGGTGCACGGCCTGGCGTTGATCGACCTCGATCACTTCAAACGCATCAACGATGTTCACGGCCACGCCGCCGGCGATCAGGTGCTGCAAGCGTTCGCCGGGGTGGCCACTGCCTGCCTGCGCGATGGCGATATTCTGGCCCGCTATGGCGGTGAAGAGTTCGTGGTGCTGTTGCCCGATTGTGACCCCGAACGTCTGACCGCTTGCTGCGAACGGTTGCGCGTTGCCTTTATGGATGTGGAGATGATCGGCCTCAATGTGGGCAACCTCAGCCTGTCGGCGGGCATGACGTTATTGACGCTTGGCGACGATCTGGATGACGCCTTGCACCGCGCCGATCAGGCGCTGTATCGCGCCAAGCGTGACGGCCGTAACCGTTGCGCGGCGGCCTGGGAGAATGTCGATGCCTGAGTTACGGGTCGGCGAACGTCAATGGACGGTGGCGGCGGGCAGCAACCTGCTCGATGCCTTGAATCAGAACGGCGTAGCGGTGCCTTACAGTTGCCGCGCCGGTAGCTGTCATGCGTGCCTGGTTAAATGCGTCGAGGGCTTGCCCAGTGACAGCCGCCCCGATGCCTTGAGCCATGAGCAGCGTCAGCAGGGTTGGCGGCTGGCTTGTCAGTGCCAGGTGGTCGACGATCTGCAAATCGAAACCTTTGACCCGCAGCGTGATGGGCTTGCCGCGCAGGTGGCCGCCAGCGATTGGCTGAGCCCCAGCGTCTTGCGTTTACGCCTGACCAGCGAACGAGCATTGCGCTATCAGGCGGGGCAGCATCTGGTGTTGTGGGCAGGACAGATTGCGCGGCCGTATTCCCTGGCCAGTCTGCCGGAAGAAGACCGTTTTCTGGAGTTTCACCTCGATTGCCGCCAACCGGGGGAATTCAGTGATGCGGCGCGCTGCTTGAAAATCGGCGATCCGATTCGCCTCGGCGAGTTGCGCGGCGGGGCACTTCATTACGATCCGGACTGGCACACACGACCGCTGTGGTTATTGGCGGCCGGCACCGGTCTGGGGCCGTTGTTCGGTATTTTGCGCGAAGCATTGCGTCAGGATCACCAGGGCGCCATCCGTGTCATTCACCTGGCCCATGATGCGGGTGAGCATTATCTGGCCAAACCCCTGCAAGCCATGGCAGACGGCCGTGAAAACCTTAACATCGAGCTATGGACCGCGGCCGAGTTGCCCGCGGCTTTGGCACAACTGCGCCTTGTTTCGCGGCAAACCCTGGCCTTAGTCTGCGGGGCCCCCGACAGCGTCGACGCCTTTGCCCGGCGCCTGTACCTGGCCGGTTTGCCGCGCAATCAACTGCTGGCGGACGTGTTTCTACCCCGTGGTTGAGCGCTGATTTTGTGGCGAACGAGCTTGCTCCGGGCGGCGTTCCGACGCTGGGCTGCGCAGCGGCCCCAAAAGTTTGTGAGCGCTGCGCACTCAAGCGGGAGCAAGCTCCCTCGCCACAATTGATCCTCTCAGATCAGGACACGCCATGCCCGACACCATCCGATTTGAACGCGAGCGCGGCCTGCTGACCTTGCGCATCAATCGCCCCGAGAAGAAAAACGCCCTGACTCGCGCCATGTACAGCCACCTGGCCGAGGCCCTGAAGCAAGCCGATACCGACCCCGAAATCAATGCGGTGCTGATCACCGGTGGCGCTGAGTGTTTCACCGCCGGCAACGACATCTTTGATTTCCTTCAGCAACCCCCGAGCAACCTCGACAGCCCGGTATTCCACTTCATGCTCAATTTGCTGGAGTGCCGTAAACCGGTGATCGCCGCCGTGGCCGGTGCGGCGGTGGGGATCGGCACGACGATGCTGCTGCATTGCGATCTGGTTTACGTCAGCACCGACGCCCGGTTGCGCATGCCGTTCGTCAATCTCGGGTTATGCCCCGAGTTCGGTTCCAGCCTGATCCTGCCGCGTTTGCTCGGGCATGCCAAAGCGGCGCAATTGTTGCTGCTCGGCGAGGAATTCAGCGGTGCGCAGGCGGCAGCGTGGGGGATAGCGACTGAAGCCTTGGGCAGTGGCGAAGCGGTGTTGGCCAAAGCGCGGGAGATGGCGTTGCGATTTGAATTGCTGCCAGCGGAGGCGGTGCGCATCAGCAAGCAATTGATGAAAGCGCCGGGTCGGGAACAGTTGCGCAAGGTAATAGAAGAAGAGGGGGCATTGTTCACCCAGCGGTTGCGATCGCCGGAAGCGATGATGGCGTTTTCGGCATTTATCAAACGGCATTGAGTTTTTTGTTGTCTGGGCGGGCCTCTTCGCGGGCAAGCCCGCTCCCACAGGGATTGCAGGTGTCCACAAATCGAATTTCAACACAAATCTTGTGGGCGCGGGCTTGCCCGCGAAGAGGCCGGGCAAGACAACAATTTTCCAGGATCAGAATGCAAAAAGCCCCGCCATTCACATGGCGGGGCTTTTTTTTCAGCGCTCGATCACTCAGACCATCGGGTCGCCAACGTGCAGGATTTTCATCCCGTTGGTGCCGCCAGTGGTGTGGTAGCTGTCGCCCTTGGTCAGGATGACCCAGTCGCCTTTCTCCACAACGCCGCGTTTGAGCAACTCGTCGATCGCGGCCTGGCTGACTTGCTCAGGCGGCAAGGACGCCGGGTCGAACGGCACGGTGTAGACGCCACGGAACATGGCCGCGCGGGCCTGGGTTTCGCGGTGCGGGGAGAACGCGTAGATCGGCACCGAGGAACGAATGCGCGACATGATCAACGGCGTGTAGCCACTTTCGGTCAACGCGATGATCGCCTTCACACCCGGGAAGTGGTTGGCGGTGTACATGGCTGCCAGTGCGATGCTCTGGTCGCAGCTTTCGAAGACCTTGCCGATGCGGTGGCTGGAGGTCTTGCTGGTCGGGTGCTTTTCAGCGCCGACGCAGATGCGCGCCATGGCCTGTACGGCTTCCAGCGGGTACAAACCGGCGGCACTTTCGGCCGAGAGCATCACGGCGTCGGTGTAGTCGAGCACGGCGTTGGCTACGTCGGACACTTCGGCGCGGGTCGGCATCGGGTTCTGGATCATCGACTCCATCATTTGGGTCGCGACGATCACAGCTTTGTTGTGGCGGCGTGCGTGCAGAATGATTTTCTTCTGAATGCCCACCAGCTCGGCGTCGCCAATTTCCACACCCAGGTCACCACGGGCCACCATCACCGCGTCGGACGCCTGGATCAGGCCGTCGAGGGTTTCGTCGTCGGCCACGGCTTCGGCGCGTTCGATCTTCGCCACCAGCCAGGCAGTGCCGCCGGCCTCGTCGCGCAGTTGACGGGCGTAGTTCATGTCGGCGGCATCACGCGGGAAGGACACCGCGAGGTAGTCGACTTCCATTTCGGCGGCGAGCTTGATGTCGGCCTTGTCTTTCTCGGTCAGGGCCGGTGCGGTCAGGCCACCACCGCGACGGTTGATGCCTTTGTGGTCCGACAGCGGGCCGCCGATGGTCACGGTGCAATGCAGTTCGGTGGCGGTGGCGGTATCAACGCGCATGACCACGCGGCCGTCGTCGAGCAGCAGCTCGTCGCCCACGCCGCAGTCTTTCACCAGGTCCGGGTAGTCGATGCCGACTACTTGCTGGTTGCCTTCGGTCAACGGATGGCTGGTAGAGAAGGTGAATTGATCACCGATCTTCAGCTCGATCTTCTTGTTGGCGAATTTGGCGATACGGATTTTCGGGCCTTGCAGGTCACCCAGCAGGGCGACGAAGCGGCCGTGCTTGGCGGCTAGGTCACGCACCAGCTTCGCGCGAGCCTTGTGCTCGTCGGGGGTGCCGTGGGAGAAGTTCAGGCGGGCGACGTCCAGGCCAGCCAGAATCAGCTGTTCGAGAACTTCCGGCGAGTTACTGGCCGGGCCAAGGGTAGCGACGATTTTGGTGCGACGGACGGACATGCATAGACTCCTGAGTTCAAGCGCAAGCAGAGGCTACTATGGTCTTTGGGTGTAGTCATTGTTCGTTTGCACTACTTTTTGTGAAGAACTTGGTTATTGCTGACCCCGACAACTTTGCAGCAAACCAGCCTGAAGATTTCCGCCCATGGGTCGATACAGAACTCAAGACAGGAGATCCCCCATGCGATTCGTGCTCATTGCCGTCCTTGCCCTCAGTGTTGTGGGCTGCACCCGTTGGTCGATGAACCATCATTTGAATAACGCCTACAGCGCCTATGAGCGCGGCAACTGCGAGCAAGTGATGCTCGAACTGTCCAAGGTCGAACGCGCCAGCCGCGCGCGGCCGTATGTGTGGCCGGAAGTGTCGATGATGCGCGGCCAGTGCCTGGAACGACAAAAGCTGTTTATCGATGCGGCGCAGACTTACGAGTTCATCATCGCGTCCTACCCGCAAAGCGAGTACGCCTACCGCGCCCGTGCCCGCCTGGAAACCTTGCAGAGCCTGGGGCATTACCCAACCCGCAGCGCGGCGGTCGTGCGCCCGACGCGGTTCTGATTGAAGCGGCTGGCTGACCGGCGGCGGTGAGCTATAGTCGAATAAATCGATTTAGAGCCTTGTTTCTAATTCGAGGTAACACCTGTGATCGGCAGCAGTAAGCGACAGCGGATGGATGGACTGTCGCACCAGGATCGGTGAGAGCGTGGCTTATGCCTATAAAACAATAGAGCAGGCCCGTTCCGAAGCATTAGTGCGGCCCTGCTTAAGGGCCTTGCGTAGTGAAATCAGCATGTACATTGACCGCCGGATCGAGCGGCATCAACTGCCGTATTTTCTCAAAGTGTTCAACAGCGTCACCGACAAACCCATTGGCTTTCTGGGCAATCTGTCCGAGGATGGGCTGATGCTGATCAGCCAGCTGCCGATGATGGTGGGCGCCGATTTTAATCTGCGCCTGAAAATCCCCATGGAGGGCCATTGTCAGCAGGTGATCGACCTCAGTGCCTGTTGCCTGTGGTGCCAGGAGGACGCAACCCCCCACCACTATGACGCCGGGTTCAGCCTGCAACGGGCACCGCCGGAGTATGCGCAATTGGTCGAGGCGCTGAAGCAGTACTTCAGTTTTCAGCCGTTACCTGCTTCGGCCTGAAGTTAACGGTGCTTTCACTACCGCCATCGCGGGCAAGCCCGCTCCCACAGGGATCTTCGGTGATCACAAATTTTGTGAACAACATGAACCACTGTGGGAGCGGGCTTGCCCGCGATGGCGTCAGTGCAGTCACTGGAAATCTAACGCTCAGGTCACTTTGATCGCCCGCTCGATATCCAGCGACCGCTCCGCCAGCATCAACCCCATCTCACTCATCTGATAAATCGCCATCGCCAGATGCCGCTGTGTGTCGTCCAGGCTTTCTGCCAGGTCGAGCAGCAGAATGCTGACCGACGAAAAGGTTTCATAGGTCTGGATGATGAGGGCTTCGGGGTTTGCATCAGGTACGACGGTGAACATTTTCATGGCACGGTCCTGGGATGAGCGCAGCGATTCGATATCGGGTTTGAGGTAATGGTCGAGCGCCTTGTTGGCGGCGGCGTGGAGCTTTCTTGAATCGAGGAAGGCGTAGGGGGAAACCGGGTCGGTTTCGGGGGGTGGATTGGGTGTTGGTTTGAACATATTTTCGTACTCGATTGGGGCTGCCACGACCTTGCGACTAAACGAGGGGTGGCGGCTGTAAGCAGGTTAGTCGACCGGTGAGTACGAGAACCGGCGCGCCCGAGAGCGCCCTGCGAACAGCCACCATCAAGTGCGGGGGATAGGGAAAACCCGACTGGATGACGCTTATACACATCGTACAAAAACCGAGCGACTAAACCCGATCGCTGATTGGCAGCGACGCAGATCAAGTTACGGGGCAGGGCCAAGGTGCACAAGCCGGCGGATTCTGGCGGATGTGTAGTCCGTTGCGCAAGGAGGTGTAGTCAATGGACCGAGGGCTGAAGGAGCAAACGTAACCGCGTCAAAACGGAGGGTTCCGTTTGTCGGAACTGTCAAATTTTACAGGTGTTCCACAAAAGCCCCGAAGTGTAGAAGTTGTCTGACCGTGAACGCCCTCCAGAGATCAAGATCATGACTGATGAACAACCACTTTTTCCTAACCCTCAGGTGGTCATAACGTCCCCCACTGAGGGGCAGGTCATGAATTACAACTATTTTTCAGTCAAGGGGCGGGATGGCTCTCTCTGGGTCGACGTCTATAAGGTTTTACCCGGTGAAAACCTCGTGAAATTAGGCGGGTCGGTTACACCTGACGGCCTATGGCAGGTGCCCATTTACCTTCCCAATGGAGCGTATGTCCTTTGTGCTGGACTCGAATCGAACATGTCCAAACGGCTCACAATCTCGGTCGATTCAGCTGTTAACGGTCCTTACATTGACTATCCGGATAGCACTGTTGGAAACAGCCAATGGATCACCATTGGGGGCACAGGCGCTACGCCGGGCTATAGAGTCCAGGTATATGGGCCGAGTGGACTCATTGGTAGCTCCGATTTTGTTCCTGCCAATGGCACGTGGAACTACAGAGTCGACATAGGCAAATTTCCTGCCAGTTTTACGCTTCAGGTGGGGCACATTGGTGCTCCTTTCACGTCTGATCAATGCACATTTATCAAGGTCACTACACCCAATATTCTTATCCCTGTTCAGGGCGAAGTTACCAATGTAAGAGGGCCAATTTCCGGAACAGGCGCTGTTGCAAATGCCATTGTCGAGGTACTTAAGGACCTTGAACATTCGTACAAGATCGGGGAGGGCACGGCAGGGCCGCAGGGGCAGTGGAGTGTCACAAGGTTCATCAGGGATATGCCCCCCGGTCCGTTTTCGATTGTCGCGCGACAAATTGTCAGTGGGGTGCCTTCCGACGTCAGCACAGCCCGGTCGTTCAAAGTCCGTCCCCCAGCACTGACCGCCCTCACCATTTCACACCCAACCGTAACCTCGCTCAAGTTCTCAGGCACCGGCCACACCGGCGCAACGGTCGAGATCACTATCGTCAGCGGGCCACCGAATGGAACAACGCCACCAACAGTTCAGGTAGTCGCTGGCAGGTGGGAAACGACCGTGACCAACTGGCCGTTTGGCTCGTACATTCTGAGTGTGATTCAGAAAATCTCGGACAATGCCAATGGCTGGATTGAGTCGCAGCCTTACACCTTTCCCGTCAACCGGGTCCTGCCGGATCCGAGTGACATAAAGTTCACAACGGAATACCGGCCGACTTTCTCCGGCAAAGGCTACAACGGCGCTACGGTGAAGATCGCTGATCCCGGTGGCAGCACCTTCCCCGCCCCCAACGCTTCCGTGTCCAACGGCCTATGGTCGAGCCGGGCATCCCAGGAGTGGGGCCCGACATTCGAGCGGGATGTTCATATCAGGCAATTTCTTGATGGTCAGATGTCGCCGAACTGGGTTCCCCTCATCGTCACCATCCCACCGTTGGCACCTGTCATTGGCAAGGTGGAAGAGGACGGCCTCTCCCCAAAAATCTCCGGCACCTGCTGGTCGGATGCTGTGGTGGAACTCACGTTCAGCGACGCCCCCACAAAGCATCCTGCCACCGTTACCGGCACAAGCTGGACCTTTCAGCGCGGGACTCTGTTTGCCCCGGATGTACCTCACACCGTCACCGTCACCCAGATTGCTGCGGAGCAAACGTCACCCCCTGCGTCCGTAACCTTCACGGTTTACACGCCGATGCTCAAACCGGTGATCACGAAACCCGCGCCCGACTCGGAGGTTGGTCGCGACATGACTGTCGAGGGGCAGGACGGCATGGCCGGTGCCACGATGCAACTGCGCGACGCTCAATCCGGCAGAGATTTGGGCTCTCCCAAAACGCTGATCGACAACGGTGAATGGTTAATCGAACTCACTGATCTGGACTTTCGCCCGTACACCATCGATGCACAACAGACATGCAATGAGCGTGAATCCGAGCGAAGCGACATGCTCGATTTCGAGGTTGTGCTGCTGCCACCGGTCTTTACGCAGCCAACGGAAAACGGCGATCTGCCACGAACCGCGACGCTTGAGGGGGAGGGCATGCCCGACGGATTTGTCGAAGTCTGGCTGGAGGGCAATTCTGAACCTTTGCTGAGCGGTGTTCCCGTGGACGAGTACGGCCGCTGGAAGGCTGAGGTGACCTTGCCGGTGGGGGCCAAAATCATCTGGGCCAGGCAAACCTTTGATGGACAGAAATCGAAAGACAGCTCGCCGTTGAGCTACAACGTGGTGCCGGCTGCGCCGTTTATCGAAACGCCGGCGCTGGACGAACCTATTGGTCGGCGGGTGGTGATATCCGGTTTCGGCGTGCCGAGGGATACCGTGACGGTGAAGCTGGTTGGCGCTGCGTCAACGGCGCTGGGACGCAGTCCGGTGCTGGAGGATCGCACGTGGTCGGTGACGCTGATGCTCGGTCAGCCTGGTGGCCGCTGCGACCTGGTGGCTGTGGCGTCGTGCGATGGCTTCGAATCGGCCGACTCCCCTGTACGATCGGTCATGCTGGGTGCTTTTCTGCCCTCCATCGATGTACCGGCGGCGGGACGTTGGGTCAGTGATCCGGTTCGCTTCGAAGGTCAGGGTAAACCGGGAGTCGGGCAGGTCACGAGCTGGTTCAACCCTGATCAAAAATGGTCGTCCGATGTTCCCGTCAGCAGCAGTGGCTGGCAGGGCAGTGCGGCGCAGCCGTTACCCGACGGTGGCAATTGGTGCCGGTTCAGGCAAACCCTCACTGACAGTGAAGAGGGCGCGACGGTTTCCGACTGGGTGGACAGCGAACGCTTCGAAGTCGGGTCTGTGTCACCCACGAAAGGTTGATAGCGTTTCTCCGATGAACGGTCACCGTCTACTGTCATTTATGACAGTAGACGGTGATCGGCTTCAGGCGCCAAATCTCTTCTGTCAATTGCACGGCCTGACAGGCTTGTCAGGGCCGTTATCGATCCAAGGACTCCGACCATGGCTGACTCTCGCCCCGCCTTGCAACTGCTGAACCAGGTCTTTAGTAAAGATCAACGAACCCAGTACGCCGATCTCTACACCTACCTCGAAGAGGGTGGATCGATTTTTCCTCTGGTGGAAAAAGGGGTGCAGGGGCTGGTGAGGGACTTTAACGTGAGCTCCGAGGACGCCCGCCGGTTTTTGCGGCGGGCCAACAGCATGGCCATTTATGTGCGCCGCCAATTCATCGAACATAGCTTGCGCAGTCGTGAAACAGATGAGGCAGGGGCGACCAGTGGTTTGTTGTCGATGATTTCGGGACCCAGTTTCGAAACGCTGTTCAGGCCTGAGTTCGACAGTTTTTGCCCGCCGCAGGCTCTGGAGTCTCTCGCTTCGCCAGTGGCGTATCTGATCGAGCTGTTGAGGTGGATCGAGCAGCGTATCGAGTCCGTTTCGAGCAGTAATCAAAAGCTGCCGCTGCATGACCGACGCAAGGACCTGAAACCGCTGTCGGTCGATTTCAATGCGGTGTATCGATCGATGTCTGCGGTCGACATCATCGTCCCGGTGTTGGAAACCCTCATCGCCAAGCACGACGCCAGACTGGATGTTGAAGACGCGATGATCGAGGCGCGGTATCCCAATGGGCTGCCTTATTACCAGCACTGGGTAACCCTGGATGCGGTCGCCCATCACCATGGGCTTTCGGTCGGCAATTTTGCGCACCTGGTGGACATCTCTTTCCCTTATTTTTTGCAACGCCAGGCTTGGGATGCGGACGCGGGGCGTACCTTGGCCCACGCCTCACGGCTGGGGCCTTATCAGCGGCGGTTGCTGACGGAGGAGCCCCCAGACTTCGAAAGTCGCGACGCTTTTTATTTACGAAACTTCGGTGCCAAGGACGTGGCGTGGCAGAACCTTAACCAGGTGCCATTCTTTGGTGAGCGAACCAAACTCGACACCCCGGGGCTGGAGGCATTGCTGTCGATACGAGGTTTCGCACCCGTGCGCTCTGCCAACGTGACGTACCCGCAAAACAAACCTGTTGAGCCGGAAAGCTGGTGCTCCGGTTCGGTTTATCTCAATGCCAATAGCCACCCAGCGGTCAGCATTACGGGTAGCGCATCCGGCCCTTCATTCCTGCATAAATTATCAGCGGATCCCACCAGCGACGTGGGTCTTGACCGATACGACCGAATGAACCGCAAGTTGCGTCTGGATCAGTGGCTGGGGCTGCCCAGCGATCAGGTGGATGCGCTGCTGGTGGCGGCCATCAGGGCTGAATCACGCAATAGCGAGTCAGACAATGCCTGGTGGATCACGGAAAAAGTCGTGCATGCGTTGGGTCTGTTTCAGTCGTTACGCGAGCGCTACGGGTGTACGGCGCCAGACTTTGCCGCGTTTATCGATGAGTTGTCGATTTACGGTCGCGGTGAAGCGTTCTCGCAGTTTGATCAAGTCTTCAATGGCCAGGGCGATTACCGCCAACCCATGTTGCTCGATGACGGTGAGTTTTCGGTGTTGCCCGTCCAGGGCGATTCCGAATTAACGATCACCCAGTTGTGCAGCGCGTTGGGGATCGACCTGCAGACCTACCGATACCTGGCCATGGCGATTGCCGGTGCGCATGGCGTCACCGACAACAAACTCACGCGCACCCCCGCAGTCGTTTCCAGTTTCTACCGCCTGGTGAAGCTGCCCCGTCTGTTGGGCATGACGCCGGTCGAAGGCGTCCTGATGCTGACGTTATTGGGTGGGGAGGACTGGCTCTACGGCTTGGCGGGTACTCCCCGGATCCATTCGACCCAAGTCGACACGCCCGATGTGCTGAACCTCATTTACGCCCTGCATTCCTGTGTGGGGTGGTGCGCAGACCGCAAGTTTGCAGTGCTCTGGATGTTGCAGCACATCTCGCAGCCCCAGGCGTTGACCACCGACTCCGATGATGAGCGCCAGTTGTTTGAAAAAGTGCGCAGCTTGTTGCCTGGCGCGCAGTTCACCCTCTCGGCGTTGTTGATGGCGGGTGTGCCACCGCTGGCTGGCGCCAGCTGGCTGGATCTGCTGACGATGCTGGTCGATGCTGACGGGCTGGTTCTGGCGCATGCGGGTACGCAAGCCGAGTACCTGGCCTTTGCCCGGCAGGCGCTCGACGGGGCGGTGAAGGATGGCCTCGGTGATAGCGATGAAGTCACACGCGCTGCCATTGTCGAGAAAATGCTCGCCGTGCTTTTGCAGGCCCAGGAGGCTCAGGCGTCGGTGGTCAAGGAATCGCTGGCGGTTTATGCGGGCGTCAACGCCGAGCAAGCATTTCAAGTGCTGGCCTGGGTCAATGCGACGGTGCACCAATTGTTGCGCCAGGTGTTCGAACGCACCCTGTCGGATCGAGAAAATTCTCTGCGGGGACGCTACGAGCAGCCTGACCCCCTGCTCGTACTGTTGGCCGATGTACGCCGTCGCAGTGCGGTGGTGGTGAAACTGGATCTCGGCGCCCAGCTATTGCAGGACTACCTGGCTTACGGTCACAAGGCCTGGCTGAATCAGGATGACAAACATGCGTTCACGGTGAGGACGCTTTACTACCTGACGGTGCTCACCCGGGCATTTGAGTTGAGCGAGAAGCCCGCGCAGAAACTGCTCGATTATCTGCGTGAGGTCAATGCGTTGCCTGACAACCTGAGCGTTGATGCTGAGCGCCTGGCCCAGCAAGCGGCTGCGATTCGCCTGGCGGAGTTTTTCGACTGGAGTGTTCAAGAAGTGCGCGAATGTGTCAGTCGCTTCGACTCGACACACCACATCCTGAAAAGCCTGACCCAACTGGATCTGTTGATGCGCATTCGGGTCATGGCGACGCATACCGGCATGGACGCCGTGACGATTTTTTTGATCGGCAACTTGCCCGAGTCAGTAGACAAACCGAAGTATAAGGAGGCTGCCGAGCATGCGCTGCTGAGCCTGTCTGGATCCCCTGTGCCTCAGGTGGCGTTCACCGAGGATCTGCAGCAGCTTGTTACCTTGGCCTGTGTACCGGACAAGACCGAGGTGGTGGCCAACAACCCCGACGAGAAAATCACCTTCACCGTGACCCTCAAGGATATCGACGCAACGCCATTGAGCGGCGTCAAGGTTTACTGGCTTGCCAGGCTGGGCAACATCGCCACCCTGGAAACGGATACCCAAGGCGTGGTCAGGGCAGAGTTTTTGCCCGGCAAGGTCATGGGCACGGACACCCCGCAGTTCTGGCTGGATCTGTTCACGCCGCAGTACGCCCCCACCATCAATGTTATCGCTGACGCGCAGTCACTGCAGTTTCCGCCTCCACTCATGTCGCCGGTGCCGTTGGGCACCGTGGCCCGGGGTCAGGAAGTCGAACTCTACGCCACGCTGATGGACCGGTATCTAAACCTCGGGAAAAACAGCCTTGTGCGATGGGGCTACGAGGTTGTGGGCAATACCAAACTGCCTGTGCTGGTTATCCGGCCGGAGCAGACCTACACCAACCAGGAGGGCGTGACGCGAGTGATTGCCTCCAGCCCTACCGGCGGCACGTTTGAGATCAGTGTTCTGAGCGAAGAAGGAGAATCCATGGCTCATTTCGAACCCGTTACGTTCGACGGCGAGGAGGCAGGCCAATGAACGCTATCGCTGACTGGACCTGCGTTCCCGGCTCACACCCTCAGGAGAAAGGACTATGGCACTGAACAATATGGCTGGCCTGCTCGAAAAGCGCCGTAATGCGCTGGTCGAGTTCTGCATCGGGAAGTTCGGGGCCGGCGAATCGCCAAAGTACAACTTCCTGAAAACCCCGGCAGACCTGTTCGAACTGCTGCGCATGGATCCCCTGGACAACTACCCGGTTCAGAGTTCCTGGGTAGCCGAAGCGACGAGCTGCGCCCAGCAGTTTATCCATGCCGCGTACCGCAAGCTGGAGCCAGGCTATACGACGATCGAGTTCGATAAAAGAGATTTGGCGACTTGGGAGCTTTACAGCAATTACCCGGATTGGGCCGCGCGGCAACTGATCGCGATCTACCCGGAAAATTTCATGACCCCCTTTGTGCGACAGCGCAAGACCAGTCTGTTCAAAACCCTTGAAAACAACCTCAATCAGACCCGCCTGAACAGCGATTCGGTACAGGCAGCCCTGCAGGACTACCTGAAAACGTTCGAGCAGACCTGCAACCTGGATGTGATCAGCAGCTACATGGACGGTGCCTCGCCGGCACGTGCCGATTATTACTTTGTCGGTCGCCAGCGGGTGCCGCCTTACCAGTATTTCTGGCGCAAGGCGGAGGTGGAACTCTCGCCAACCGATGTCGCCCTCAATCCCGCGGTGTGGAATGAATGGCAGGCGGTGGATATTCCGGCCGGAGCCAAAGTGTTGGACATTCGCCCGGTGTTCTGGAGCGGGCGATTGTGCCTGGTGTGGGCCGAGTGGCGGGACAAGGTTGAGGGATCGGATGGCCAGAGCATTCCGCACTGGCTGGACATCAATCTGGCGTTCATGAGTCAAAACGGCCAGTGGTCGGCACCGTTGAGCATGCACAGTTCCGCGCAGGCGACAGATCACTCCAAGGACAAAGACGTTCGACTGATTGCGACCGTGTGGGCTGATCATCACAACCCCAAGGGCAAGTTGGGGGTGTTGTTGACGAACCGCAAAGGGGACGGGAGTGAGCCCGGTCTGAATGTGACAGCGGTACGCGATGTGCTTTTCCGTCCCTTGCCCGAAGACGATGGCGGTTGGCTGGAGTACGCCGCGGACAAACGCTTTGTCGCCGCCGAAACGGTGCAGCATCCGTTGCTGAACCAGCCGACCCTCGTCGCCAATGTGTCCACACAGGGGACCCTGGAGCCTTACCTGGATGTGCAGGCCGTGGCGTTTCGCGTCGATAACGACGACGTGCTGATTGTCCAGGGACTTTTGAGACCCACGGGTAATACCAGTACCAGTAACGTTGAATTGGAATTGGCGTTGAAAAGCCCTGCCGACGGCGACCCGGGACCGATCAAAACCTCCCTGCCACTTGCCGGTGGCAGGGGCACCGAATGGCAAGTCTTCAAACGGACGAAAGGTACGTGGGGGACGCCGATCTTTACTTTTGGCACTACCACGGATGGATATGGACTCAAAGAATTTGCATTGACGATTGCCAACGTAACGGACTTCAACCCGGCGGCATTGCTCAAAAACACTTCCAATGCGGCGCAGTTTATTGCTTTCAACCAGCCAAGCTGGACGCTTAGATTCACCCGTCTGAATTCGCTGTTCGGTCCCGAACTGGTGCAACGCTCCAATATTTCCGTGGATGCCGTACTGGATTGGGACACCCAGTTTCTATCGGAACCGCCCCCCGGTTCTGCAATGATCAGCGAGCCGAACGGTGCATTCAACGGCGCCAATGGCTTGTTTTTCTGGGAGCTGTTTTTTCATTTGCCGCATCTGGTCTCGACGCGTCTGCGCACAGAGGACCGTTTTCTGGAGGCGCAAAAATGGCTGCATTACCTGTTTGATCCACAAGCACCGGCGGACATTACAAAACCGGTAGATCCCAAACCGCGTTACTGGCGCTGCCGGCCATTGGACGTCGTCAAAGGCAATGTAGGCTTTGAAACCCGCGCACCGACCGATCCGGACGCCATCGGCTATTCCGCGCCCTACCATTTCCAGATCCTGGTGTTTACTGAATACGTCAAGAACCTGGTCGCCTGGGGCGACTGGTATTACCGCCAGCTCACCCGTGACAGCCTGGTGGCGGCCAAGTTGTGTTACGTCCAGGCCGAGTTCTTCATGGGTAAGGCCCCCACCGTGCGGACAGTGAACCGTTGGGAAACCGACACAGTGGATGGCCTTTTGGGCAAGAGCCTGTCGCGGCCGGCGCTTGAGCAGTTTGAACAAGCCCTCGTGTTCAACCTGGCGGACTTTCCTGCCGGCGCCGACGAACCGCCCGAGCTCGGGTTGCTGGCGAACAATCCTTTCAAACTCCCGATCAATGACCAGTTGCTTGCGCTGTACGACTTGCCCGGCCAACGCCTGCATAACCTGCGCAATCACCTCACACTTGATGGCATGACGATGGAGATCCCGCTTTTCAGCCCTCCCACCGATCCCAATCAATTGTTGCGAGACCTGGCGGCCGGGGGCGTTGGCGCGCCGAGACCCATGGGCGGGCGGCTGGTGGTCGGTGCTTTCCGTTGGCGCGTGACGTTCGAGGCGGCGTTGCGTGCGGTGCAAACCCTGCAGGAATACGGCACCCAGGTGCTGCGCTTGCTTGAGCAGCGGGATCGGATCGAGCAGGAAGAAATGCAGCAAGACCATCTGGTGAAACTGGGCACCTATGCCCAGACCGTGCAGGAATATGCCATCGACCAGTTAAAGGCGAATGTGGTCGCGCTGGAGCAAAGCCGGGCCGTGGCGGCGGAACGGGCCGAGTCCTACGGGGCACTCTATGACGAAAATGTGTCGGCAGTTGAATACGAGGTCATGGAAAGTCTGCAGGAGTCAAAAAAACTGTCACTGGTGTCCTCAAGCATCAAGCCGGCAGCCGGGGCGCTGGCAGCTCTGCCCAATGTGTTCGGTTTGGCCAATGGTGGATTTCGCCCCGACGAACTCATCAATGCAGTGTGCTTCGGATTGGACATCGCCTCGGCGGTCAAGCAACTGGATGCGGACAAGCAAGCCATCACCGAAGCTTACCGCCGGCGCCGTAACGAATGGGCGCTGCAGCGCAATCAAGCGGCAGCGGAGATCCGGGCGATCGATGAACAGATCGCGGCCCAGAAGCATGCCGTCGAGGCGGCCAAAACCAGTCTGCAGCAGACCCTCACGGCCAACAGTCAGGCGCTGACGGTTTACAACTTCCTCAAGAAGCGTGCGACCAATGCCGAACTGTTCGGCTGGTTGCTGGGCCAGTTCAAGGCTCTGCACTATCAGGCGTACGATGCGGTCGTCAGTTTGTGCCTCAATGCCCAGGCCTCGTTGAACGCGGAAACCGGTGATTACGACGCGAATCTCCCCTTGCCCCAGGTCTGGCTGGATAACCGTCACGGCTTGACCGCAGGCGAACACCTGCGCGGACATTTGTTGCGCATGGAGCGTGAATACCTGCAACGCCATGAGCGTCGGCTGGAATTGGTCAAAACCGTATCCTTGCGGCAACTGTTTGACGACAAGGTCGAACCGCAAGTGGGGATCGACAATTGGACGTCTGCGCTGCAGCAGTTGCAGGACCAGGGGACACTGGAATTCAAACTTACCCAGCTGCTGTTCGATCGCGATCATCCGGGGCATTACTGCCGACAAATCAGCTCGATCGAGGTCGATCTGCCGGTGCTGACCAGCTATTACGAAAATGCACGAGCAAGCTTGTTGCAGATCAGCAGCATGATCGCGACCCAGGCATCGAGTCAGTCTGTGAGGTATTTGCACAACTCGGACAATGCCACAGGCCCCGCCGACGTGCAGGTCAACCTGCGCAGCGGTCAACAAATTGTCTTGTCGACAGGGATTGCCGATAACGGCATGACGGCCATGAAACCTGATGAAGGGTTGCTCAACCCCTTCGAAAACACCGGGGCAGTGTCGCGCTGGACGTTGAGTTTTCCACGGCCGACAAAAGAGTCGCAGCACGCCATGCTGCTCTCGTTGACGGATGTCATTCTGCGGATCCGTTTCACGGCCAAAGCTGGCAAGCCGACCTTCGCGCGAACCGTCGAAGACCTGGTGACCCAAGCCGAAAACGCGGAGAAAAACCCAACCGTCGAAGGAGCCGTCCGTCATGAATGAACCGATCATCCTGGCCAGTGAAAGTCTGGTGCGCAATGGCGATTTCAAGCAGGGGTTTTCCGATTGGACGAAAGGTCCGATAAATCCAGGCTGGTTGAGTAGAGTGAGTGAATTCCATGAAGGTGAACTGATTCTGTTTTTGAAGTCTGGAAACAAGTCTTCGGTCAGTCAGTCGTTGGAGGTCCCAAAGGATCCCATTGAGCAAGCGCGCTATGTCCTCAGTTTCTGGTGTGAGACGCGGCATACCGAAGCGGGCATGCTGAAGATCAGCATCGATGGGCAGCAAGAGACATTGGAAATCCTGTTGCCGCCGGGGGCATCACGGGATGTGGAGGAGGATCAGGCGCGGCTGAGGAGCGGTCAGCCGCTGGAGTTCAAGCCGATCAAGTACGAAGTCGAACTGGCGCTACCATTCAGTGCGGGGGACATGCTCACAGTCGACGTGTCCAGCCCGGCCAATGCCCCCAATGACCTCATCTCGGGCATCTGCATCACTCGTATCAATCTTCAATTGCATCTGGAGCCAGCGGTGATGCAAACGCTGATGCTTGACGAGGAACTGGTGCCGCCGTCCAAGCCTTTGTACCTGTGCCTGGGAGCCACCGCGAGTTCCGTGAGTGGAGCTCACCGGCTGAAATTCATGCTCGCGCCGGACAACGCCTGGCTAGGCACCCAAGCTGCGTTGACCAGCGACGACAACCCGCAGGGTGCGATTGTCGCGACGCCTGCCTGGGGCGAGGATCATCCGCTTGAGGATCTATGGCAGCTCGATTGCCCGTGGATCGGTGATGAGGAGCCCTACCTCTTCTTGATGAACCTGCTTAACCAATACACCGCCGAGCCTTATCCGGTGACAGCGTCGCTGGGGCATCATCGGCTGGTGTTCAGCGACGTGCACGAGGCGGCGTATTACCCGGTGCTTGAATACGGGCAGGGTGTGTGTCTGGGGGTTCAAGTGGCGTCGTATTACACCGGCCAGCCCCTCGCCGGGCGAACGGTGACCTGGACAATTGCAGGCCAAGGGGTGAAAGGCGCTGGTGTCACGAACGACCGAGGCTGGGCTTACTTCGATTTTGAGCCGGTGGCAGCGGGTAACGTTGTCATTCAGGCCTCTGTCGATAGCCCCTATTACACCGTTGGCGTGGTCACTCAGGCGTTGGACGTTCGGGTATTGGCGACGGATCCGTGGAAGGACGTATTGGCGGTCGTCGAGGGCGATGAGAAGCGCTGGGAGGAAAAAACCGGCTATCCCAACCGGGGCTCGGATTATCCCCTGACGTTGAAACTGCCTGCAAACAGTCCGTTGTTGGGCACGGAACTGTCGTTGCGCTGGAGCGGCGATTCCCATGAGCAACTGGGGGTTGTTGTCAGCCCGGCGCTTGGAGATTCGGTGCCGGTCATCGGTGTCGACATGGTCTGGACCCTGAGGAGCGAGGATCGTCTTGACGGTCAGTTTGATCTGGCGCTGGCCTGCTCGAAGCTGTTGTCGCCGTCACCGAAAAAACGCATGTCGCTGGCGCGCAATCTGGTCAAGGTCGGTGAGGTGCGCGAGGCCAACAAGTATCCGGTGCTGGATGAAAACGAAAGCGTGCTGTTGCGGGTGCAGGTGGTGCATGTGATGGTCAGTGGCGACGGTGATCCGGTGAACAATGCGTGGGTCGACTGGATAACCCCTGATGGCACGATTTCGACCCGATCCGGTGCCGGTGGCTGGGCCAGCGTGCTGTATGCGCCGAAAGTCGCCGGGGATCAGGTTGTCAAGGCCAGCATCAAGGCCCATGCGGAGGCCGTTGCTGTTGAACAGCCTTTCGATGTGAAGGCAATTGCGACCAGCCCCTGGAAGACTGAAGTCAAGTTCCTGCTGGATGACGTGGAAGTCGAGCGCAATACCCTCGGCGTGGTCTGCCGGCGTGGACAGACACATACCTTGAAGGTTGTGCCGGCTTCCGGCAGTGCGTGGGTTGGCAAAAACATCAGTGTGCATTGGCGAGGCGCCGCACCGGATATCGGACTGGTGCCCGGCGATCTTGGTGTGCTCAAGCCTCTCGTGGCAGCCGGTGTGCAATGGAAACTGGTCTCACAAGCGAATGGCAGCGTCAGCAGTCTGTTTGAGCTGGAGCTTCGCCTTGAAGGCGTTTCAACCGTTCGGGAGCTGTCCGGGCGCTTGATGTCCGTGGACCTGATGGAAGAAGTGAGCCTGATGCTGGATCAGATACAGGCGGCGCTGGACAGTCAGGCGTTCTATCCGTGTCTGGGGGCCCTTCACCGCTTTAACGTGTTGACCCATGCACTGAGCCCGTTGGTGGGGTTGGAGTCATCGCTGGCATGGTCGGGGACGCCGGCCGATCAGTTGGGCGCAACCGTTCAACCGCCCCTGAACCTCCCGCAAAACCTGAGCGATGGGGGCGCGACCTGGACGCTGGACTTCACCGCCAGTCAGACACCGGGCGATTTTGCGCTGGCCCTGGCACTGCCTCAGTTGAACTTCGTTGCCAGCGCCAAGCCGATGCTGCTGGCGCACAACAAAATCAGGATCGAGGCGTGGCGTGAATCGCCGGTGGACCCTGTGATGGGGCAGGAGCCTGCATGGTCGTGGGTTCAGGTGTTCTCTCACTTCACCGGGCAGGCTGTGGATAAGGCACTCGTGACGTGGACGACGCCGCAGGGGCCAAGAGAGTTGCCAGCCGACGCTGATGGCTGGTGCGGTTTGGATTTTGCTTCGACAAGCGCTGGAACACATCAGGTTCAGGCGTCGCTGTTCAGTCCGTACGACGGTTTTGAAGACAAGCGCTCCATGGACTTTACGACACTGGCGAGCGATCCGTGGACCGGGCTGTTGGTCAAGTTTGACGGCGGACCGGCTCACGCCTGGGGCGAAAAGACCTACTTTCCGCGTCGCAAGGGCAAACACATGCTTGAGCTGTTCGCTGTCGAGAACAGCCCGTTGTTTGATCGTGAATTGACGCTCGGCATGACGGGGACCGGGCCTGGCGAACTGGGTATCAGGTTTGTGCCGGAGGCCTTGGGGGTGTCACGCACGTTTTACGACGTGGTGAACTTGCAGTACGCGTTCAAGGTGGGCGATCTGAAGGACGCGAGTTTTGCGTTGAGGTTGTCGTCAGAGCGACTGGCGAGTCTTTCGCCGGCGAATGCGATGTCGTTGGGTGAAGGCGCGCAGGTGGTGAAAATCGCCGGAAACAGCCGCGTGGATCAGACGCTGGATTGGGGGCAGGAATTTTTTGGGCAAGTCACCGTAGTGTCGGTCACCAGTGGCAGGCCGATGGTGGGGTGGGCGGTGACCTGGCGCAATCCGGACCTAGGGTTTGTGACCTCGGTGACGGATTTCTATGGGGTGGCGAAAGTGCGTTTTGTTCCAACTACGCCAGGTACGGCTGAGCTGACGGCAACAGTGGGGGATGGAATCTACGCGCAGATGATTTCGTTGCCGTTCGAGGTAAATGATCCACGTGAAATCAGCCAATTTATCATTATCCGTCCAGGTACTTATCCGGGAGACATGTTCGAAGCTCAGGCCACCATTGTGTCGAGTATCAGTGGTCTGCCGCTCAATAATGTTGAGGTTATGTGGGAGTTCGATAGTGTTTGGCTCACGCCGGCTCTGACTGATGTAGAGGGGCGGGCGACGGTTGCTATCAGGTTTGAGACACCAGGTGAAAAGGTGTTAACGGCTGCGGTGCGTGGCGGCCTGGGAGGCTGGGATGCTGCGTTGGTGGTGTTTACGGTGGAAGATGTTGTGCCGGTAATTGAAAAATTAGACGCAAATTATGTAGTTCATTTAGATCGTTTTATTTACGCTGAGGTATTAGTGGTTGCATCGAATGATGGAAAAGGTTGGCCCGGACTCACGATTGATTGGACTTTCCAGGGGGCAACGGTGCCTTCTACTATCACTTACTTGACGGGGAAATCCCAAGGAACCATTAAATCGAGTGCAATTGGTGTCTTTCCTCTCACTGCTTCCCTGGCTGATTACCCACAGTCGAAATCTATTGGCGTTGAAGTGGTCGGCCTGGATGCACCGCTAATTAAGCGCGTTGGCAGGCTAGGGAATGGATTTTTCGAGGCATTCATTACAGATGGTCACATGACACCAATTGTCGGGAAAACAGTCTTCTGGCGTGTTGATGACTTGGTACTTGAACCTACGATTACAGGGACTGACGGCATTGCCAAAATTCATGTCTCGCAGACTTTTGGCACTCTTTTTCCCGGGATTTTGATAGGTGCGACTAACTACCTATATGAAGTAAGGTTTCGAATCTAAAAATGAATGATTCGACGGCCGACTGCGAAGAGAGAGATCGTTAAATTACGCCGGCCCTTTTCCAGCATAGATACCGCGTCACCAACTCGGCCCCCAATTCTTGGGGCCGGGCTTCCAGCAACGGAACGCCATGAGCACCCAACCGCTCATGGAGCTCCGCCCGGGCATTCAAATAATCCACCGTCCCGCAATACGACAACGCCTCCGGCAAGGTTTGCACCGGCGCATGCCGCAGATTATCGAGCAAGTCTTCGCGCAAACTCGCTACCAATACCCGATGTTGCTTGCTCAGGCGTTTCACGGCGGTCAGCAGTTCTTCATCGTCTTCATCGCGCAGGTTGGTGACCAGCACCACCAGCGCCCGGCGTTTCTGTCGGGCCAGCAACTGAGTGGCGGCCGCCTGGTAATCGGCGGGGCGTTGGGTACTGTCCAGGTCGTAGACGCTGTTGAGCAATACGTTCAGTTGGCCAGTGCCTTTGACCGGGGCCAGGTAGTGCGCACGGTCGCTGGCGAAAGTACTCAGGCCGACCGCATCGCCCTGGCGCAGGGCGATGTAGCTGAGCAACAGGCAGGCATTGAGTGCGTGATCGAAATGCGCGAGATCGCCGTCCTGGCTGCGCATGCGTCGACCGCAGTCGAGCATGAAGATGATCTGCTGGTCACGCTCGTCTTGATACTCACGGGCAATGGGTGTGCGTTGACGGGCGGTGGCTTTCCAGTCGATCTGGCGCAGGCTGTCGCCTTCACGAAATTCGCGCAGTTGATGAAACTCCAGACCCAACCCGCGACGTTGCCGCTGGCGCACGCCGAGCTGGCTGATCCAGTTGTCCACCGCCAGCAACTGGCCGCCGTAGAGGCGAGCGAAGTCAGGGTAGACGCGGGTGCTGTCGATCACGTTCAGCAGGCGTTTGTCGGACCACAAGCCCAACGGGCTCGGCAAGTTGATTTCGCAGTGTTCGAAGCTGAAGTGGCCGCGTTTGAGCGGGCGCAGCCGATAGCCAATCTGGCTCTGCAGACCGGGTTGCAGTTCGACGGACAGGGGCAGGTTTTCGAAACTCAGTCCCGGTGGCACATGGTCGAAAAGCTGCACGTTCAGCGGTTGAGCGAACGCATGTTCAACGTCCAGCCGCACTTCACTCCACCGACCCAACGCCAGGCTGCCGGGCATGTGTCGGCGCAGGCGCGGTGAGGGCAGGCGTTTGAGGCGAAGGGCGTCGAATATCGCCAAGGCCAGCAGCGCTAACAGTAATCCCCAGTTGATCGATAAAAGGCTCGATGGAATCGGGATGTCCAGTGCCCGCAAAGTGCCCAGCACGATGCCGATGGCCAACAGCATTGCTAGCCAGATCAGCAATAGGCGCGTGGGTTTCATCGGCGCATACCTTTTGTGGCAAAAGAGCTTTTTGTGGCGAGGGAGCTTGCTCCCGCTCGACTGCGCAGCAGTCGTAAAACAGGTGGTTGCGGTTTGCCTGACATTGCGCGTCGCCTGGTCTTGGGGCTGCTTCGCAACCCAGCGGGAGCAAGCTCCCTCGCCACAGGGGTGGTCTGTATGACCGTGTTCACAGGCGCGGTGCCGGTACTTGATCGAGCAATTGCTTGAGCACCTGATCGACATCCAGCCCTTCGATGTCCAGCTCCGGCGCGATCCGCACGCGATGACGCAACACCGCCAGGGCGCAGCCTTTGATGTCATCCGGCATCACGAACTCGCCGCCGCGCAGCAAGGCACGGGCCCGGGCGCAGCGCACCAGTGCGATGGACGCCCGAGGGCCGGCGCCGAGGATCAAGCCGGGCCAGGTGCGGGTGGTGCGGGCCAGACGTATGGCGTAATCAAGCACTTGATCGTCCAGCGGCAGATCGCTGGCAATGCGCTGCAAGGCCAGTACGTCCTTGGCTTGTAACACGGTGCGCAACGGTTGCACATCGAGCATGTCGGCCCGGGTCGAGCGGCTGACCTGGCGCACCATGTTCAATTCCTGCTCGGCATCGGGGTAGTCCATGCGCACCTTGAGCATGAAGCGGTCGAGTTCGGCCTCCGGCAGCGGGTAAGTGCCTTCCTGTTCGATGGGGTTTTGCGTGGCGAGCACCATGAACGGTTGCGCGATGGGCAGGGCGCGGCCTTCGAGAGTGACCTGGCGTTCCTGCATGGCTTCGAGCAATGCCGCCTGAGTCTTGGCCGGGGCGCGGTTGATCTCGTCGGCCAGCAGCAGATTGGTAAACAGCGGACCTTTGCGCAGTTTGAATTGCTCGGTTTGCAAGTCGTACACCGCGTGCCCGGTGACGTCGCTGGGCATCAGGTCCGGGGTGAACTGGATGCGCGCGAATTCACCGCCGAAACAACGCGCCAAGGCTCGCACCAGCAAAGTTTTGCCCAAGCCAGGAACACCTTCGAGCAGCACATGGCCGCCGGCGATCAGGGCGGTAAGCACATCGTCAATCACCGTATTCTGGCCGATCACGGCTTTTTGCAATTCCGTCCTGACCGCTTGAGCCAACTGACTGGCGCGCTGGCGTTGCTGGGCCACGTGGGTCTGTGTGCCGGGCTCGATCTGTTCACTCATAAGGCGTTCCTCAAGGTTTGCAGGTGGGCGACCTGACGGCTGAATTCAGCGCTGGGCAGCCGCTGCTTCGGTCGCGGGCTCATGGCCTGGCTGATGGCGCGTGTGGGTTGGCCAGTCAGGCGTGCGAGCACCAGCCATTGTTCGGCAACGCCGAGTTGTTCAAAACCGGGATGACGGTGACGGACACGCCGCAGGATGTCTTGTTGCAAGGCTTGCAACAGGCTGTGCTGACCGTTGTGACGGAGCATGAAACCGGCGCTGGCACGCAGGTGATCCTGAAGCTGGCGGCGGGCTCTCGTGGCCGGCTCCAGCAACGGGCCGTTGCGCACGCCAACATGCCAGAACCCGAAAACGATCAAGGCGATCAGGGCCACCAAGGCTTGTGGAAAGTAGCGCCACAGCAAGGTCAGCAAGCTGTCGTGATCGGTATTGAACAGCAGCGTCACGTCTGTGTCGGCCGTCAGGTACCACAGCAGCCAGGCGTTGTCGTACTGGTCGATGGCCGGGGTTTTCCAGAGGTCGGCGTCGGTGACCACGGTGATTGAACCCTGCCCGTGACTCAGCTGCATCATGTGCGTGGCCTTGCCGCTGTTGGCCCAGGCCTGGGCAAGGTTTTTCGGGTCATCCAGGTGGAACGCGGTATCGAAGCTGAAGTAGGCCGGCGCCTCTTCGTTTTCCAGATAGAGCTTGGTCAGTTTGGGGTAAGGGTCGTCGACAGGATCGGGTGGCGGTTCCTTGAGGTCTTTGCTCAGGGATTGGTGCAGTTGCACCCGGTCGAGCAGCAGGTCATTGCTCTGACCGGTCTTTTCATCCCACAGGGCTTCGGCGACGAATAAAAGACGTCCACCGGCCCGGGTCCAGTTCAACACCTGATTCACCTGTCGCGGCGACATGTTCGACCGATCACCGAGCAACAACAAACTGCGCTGATGAGGCTCGAGCGTCGGCAAGATGTCGAGGCTGTTGGCATGGCTGACGGTCAGGCCCTGTTTGCGCAGAAAATGCTCGGCCGCCAGATAGGGGTTGGCTTGGGCTTCGGGGGATGGGCCGTGATCGATTTCTGCTGGATAGGGTGTGGCTTTCAGGTACAGATAAACACTCAGCGTACACACTAGCAGGGCGATGAACGCACCGACTGAAAGCCACAAGCGCCGGTTCAACGGACCGCTCCCGGGCCGAACAGCGCGCGCCAGCCATCACAGAGTTCCTGTTGCAAATGCGCGGGGGGCAATCGATGCCCGTACGCCATGTTTTGCCAGTGCCCGGTGAGGTTTTTACTGAAGGCCAGCAAGGCCGGTTGTTGCAGTTGTTCGACGCGTTGAAGAACTTCGCCTTCGGTGTCGGCGGGTTTGAGCGTCATGTTGAAGTCATGCAGCAAGTGGCTGAGCAGGGCGCGATAGAGCAACCCCAGGGCTTCACGGGGATTGCTCTGCCAGAGGCTTTCGGCGCTGGCGGCGATATCGGCGGGCAGGGTTTCGCGGTTGAGCTCCAAACCGAAAGCCTGTTGCGGTAACGGCCGCGCGACTTTGCGGTTTAACGTCGGCCGACGGCTGACGAACGCCTGCAACCAATCGCGGTAACGCCAGATCAACAGCCCAATGGCGCCGATCACTGTGCCCCACAGCAACACTTCGATCAGGTTGGCCAATACGCCAAAGCGTTGGCTGTCCAGCAAGCTGAACAACGCCTTCAGCCAGGCGGGCGTTTGACCATTGTCCGCAGTGTCGGGGGCGGTTTTGTCTTCGCCAAAGCGATAGCGCGTTACCGTTTCCTTATTCTTGAAGGGGGGCTGATCGAGGATGGCCTTGATGCTGTCCCGGGACGCCTGGCTGGTCAGTGGCTGGTCCAGCAGACGCGCAGAGTCCGGTGAAATATCCGGTTCGGCGGCCCAGACGCTTTGCGCCGTCGGCACCAGCAGGATCGCGGCCAGCAGCAGCGTGACAACCGCGCTGGTCAAGCGTTGGCGCAATCGGCGAAAGACCAGCTCGATATCCCAGGCTTCCAGCCTCGTGCGCCGGTTCAGATAAAGGCTGAAACCGCAGGCCACATAAATCGGTTCCCAGACAATCAGCACCAGAACGTAAAAGGTATTGGTCAGGTGCTCCAGCCAGCGCCAGTCTTGTGTGGCGGCGGTAATCAAGGTCTGCCAACCCCAGTCGAGTTCAATCTGTTGCGGCAAGAGCATGTAGAACAGCACCATCAAGCCGATCCACAGCGCGGTTTCCAGATGCACGCCGATGATCGTCAGCCACTGGGCGGCGCCCGCGTTGCGCTGCAGCAACACGCGCAAACGTTGTTGGCGTGCTTCGCCTCCCAGGCCTTCGAGTTGCACCACCGGCATCAGAAAACTGCGGCTCAGGCTCAGGCGACGCCAGGTCAGACTGGCCAGCAATTGCGGCCTGAGCAGACGCGGCCATTGGCGCAGAGCCTGTTTCAGCGTGGGGGTTTCGCCGAACATGGCTTTGGACAGGATGTACAACGGCAGCCGGTCGAACGCCGGTTTGAGCCACCAGAACAGGAACACGGCGAGTGAGGGTGAATCCCACAGCAGCAAGGTGAGCAGGGCGAAGATCGGCAAGGTCACGATCGCCCAACTGGTCATCAACAGGCGTCGATGGCGCTGACTCAGCAGCACCCCAAGATCCATGGCTTCCCAGGTCGTGCGCGGGCGGATCACCACACTGGCATCACTCAGGCGCATGGCGAGTCCGTCCGGCAAACAGCAGATAAGTCGCCACCAACAACCAGAGCGCCGCACCGACCAGGTATTTGGTCAGCGGCGTGAGCCCGGTCCGCGACGACCAGTAGGCTTCGATAAACGCCGCAATCAGCAGAAACAGCATGACCCCGCAAATCAGCAACACGCTCTTGCGCGCCGCCAGTCGCAGGGCTTCGGCGCGGGGTAAACGTCCCGGCGCGATCAAGGCCCAGCCCAGTTGCAGGCCTGCTGCGCCAGCCAGGGCAATGGCACTCAGTTCGAAGGCGCCATGGCCGATCACGAACGACCAGAAGGTTTGCCCGTAGCCGATGTGCGTCAGGTGCCCGGCCACACCACCAATCATCAACCCGTTGAAGAACAGGAAAAACGTGCTGCCCAGGCCAAACAGCAAACCACTGGCGAAGGTCTGAAAGGCGATGCCGATGTTGTGCATGATGTAGTAACCGAACATCACCCAGTTTTCACTGGACGCCCGTTCGGCCGAACGTCCCAAATGACCGGCGACGGGGTCGTACATGCTTTGCATCTCGCTGACCTGCTCGGCGGGGATCAGGTTGTAGACCAGCTCCGGGAACAGATACACCAACAATGCGAAGCCGATCAGGCTGCCAAAAAACATCAGGCTGGCGGCAAGGACGAAACGCCACTGCTCACGCACCAGTCGTGGGAAATCGGCAAGGATGAAACTCAACACGTTGGCACCGAGTCGACTGCGATGCCGATAAAGCTGTTGATGCCCGCGCAGGACCTGTTGCTGCAATAAGTCGATCAGGAAACTGCTATAGCCGCGCTCCTGAGCCAGGGCCAGGTGTTGGCAGATCCGTCGATAATCGCTGGGGAAACTGGCGACTCCAGAGGCGTCGTTGCCACGTTCCAGCCGTTCAAGCATGAGTGCAAACTGCTCCCATTCGGTACTGTGGCGACTTTCGAACAGGTTTTGCTTCATGTGGGGCCCAACAGTCCACGGGCGATGCCGTTGAGTTCGGCCCTCGCCTGTGGCGCAGATACCCGTAACGGTTGCGCGAGTATCGCGGCGAGCTCGTTGGCCCGTGCCTCGGAGAGCTCGCCTTGGCGTTCGGCAAACCCGAGGATGGCGCGTTGCTCGGTCAGCGTCAGCGCGAAGGCTGCGCGCTGCGGTGGGACATCAGGCAGTTGGGGGCGGGTGAGCGGTTGTTCGCGGTAGATCACCAGCGTACCGGCAGCCAGGTCGCCGAGGCGTTTGAAGGTGGGATGTTGCAGGCAGCTGATCGCCCCGAGAAAGTAACCAAACGGCAACATGTCGACGAATCGCAACAGGTTGCGAAGCAAGGACGCGGACCAGCCGATCGGCGTGCCATCGTCATGCACTACGCGCAACCCCATCCATTGCTTGCCCGGCGAGCGGCCCTGATTGAGCACCTCGAACAGCACCATGTACCACCAGCTCACCACGAACAGCAGAATCGAACCCAGCCCGGCGCCAAGTTTTCCAAGAAACGCCAACACCATAAACAGCAGGCCCAGCATCACCCCGCGCAAGCCCAGGTCGATGGCGAATGCCAGCGCACGGACCATCAACCCGGCCGGGCGCAGCGGCAAGTCGATGCCTTCGGGCGTTTCGACGTGATACCGCGTGTCCAGTGGCCGGGCCAGCGTCGCTTTCCCTGGCAGTGCTGTGGTGTCGAGCATGGGCAACCTTGATGTGGCCTGGTCCGGATTCGATCTCCGTTCGATGCTAGCAGCCTCTTGGGGGAAAACGACATAACTATGTATTGCACGGTGCGTGGTCAGAGATGATTGAATGACAAGATTCTGGTCGGGGCGGTATATGTGCGCCTAGACTTCGCCGGTCTTCAGTTCAGGAACAACCCGTGACCTCGATCTTCTGGTACGACTATGAAACCACTGGCATCAACCCCCGTTGCGACCGCCCGCTGCAAGTGGCGGGGATTCGCACCGACTTCGATCTCAATGAAATAGACGAACCGGTCAACCTTTATTGCCAGCCCAGCGACGACATCCTGCCTCATCCGGCGGCTTGCGCGATCACCGGTATTACGCCCGCGCGTCTGGCCGAGCAAGGTTTGAGCGAAGCCGATTTCATGACACGGGTGCATGCCCAGCTCGCTGCGCCCGGCACTTGTGGGGCCGGGTACAACACGTTGCGTTTCGACGACGAGATGACCCGTTACAGCCTGTATCGAAACTTTTTCGACCCCTACGCACGGGAGTGGCAGGGCGGCAACAGTCGCTGGGACCTGATCGATGTGGTGCGGGCGGCTTATGCCTTGCGTCCCGATGGCCTCGTCTGGCCCAGGGACGACGAAGGGCGAGTCACGCTCAAACTCGAACGTCTGACCGCGGCCAATGGCATCGATCACGGGCATGCACACGAGGCGTTGTCGGATGTTCGCGCCACCATCGCCCTGGCGCGTCTGATTCGGGAAAAACAGCCGAAGTTGTATGACTGGCTGTTTCAATTGCGCGGCAAACAAAAGGTCATGGATCAAATTAGGCTGTTGCAGCCGATGGTGCATATTTCCGGGCGCTTTTCGGCGGCCCGCAACTATGTGGGTGTGGTGCTGCCGTTGGCCTGGCATCCCCGCAATCGCAACGCGCTGATTGTCTGTGACCTGCACCTGGACCCTCAGGGGTTGCTCGATCTGGATGCCGAAACCTTGCGTCAGCGGCTTTATACCCGCCGCGATGATTTGGCCGAAGGTGAACTGCCGGTGCCGCTCAAGCTCATACACATCAACAAGTGCCCGGTAGTGGCGCCCTTATCGGTACTTCGTCCTGTAGATCAGCAACGTCTGGAGCTGGACATGGCGCTTTATCAGGAGCGCGCGCTGCGGCTTAGTGACGCACAACAAGTTTGGCGAGATAAAGTGTTGGGGGTTTACAGCAGCGACGATTTCTCTCCGAGCCTGGACCCCGAGCAACAGTTATACGACGGTTTTATTGGTGATCGGGACCGGCGTCTATGCGAGCAAGTCAGAGCTGCCGACCCAGCGCAATTAGCACAAGAACTGTGGCCTTTCGATGATGAGCGTTTGCCAGAATTATTGTTTCGTTATCGCGCACGCAACTTCCCCGATACGTTGAGTTTCGAAGAGCAAGAGCGCTGGCGAATATTCTGTCAGAAACGTTTGTCTGCACCTGAGTGGGGCGCACCCAATACCCTTGAAAGTTTTCTGACAGCTACCGCCCAATTGATGATTAGTGCTACATCGTTTCAGCGAGAGGTTCTGGATGAATGGCAGAATCATGTCCAGGTATTACGCAAACGTTTGAGTCTTTGAAAACGAAAATAATCTGCGCTTGAATTCCAGGCATAAAAAAACGCCAGCATTTGCTGGCGTTCTTTTGAGTCGCGATCAGGCTGCGACACGCTTGCGGCTTAGCCCAGCAGGGTAGCCCAGCCTTCAACCACGTCACCGCCCCACTTGGCTTTCCACTCTTTCAGAGTCTTGTGGTTGCCACCTTTGGTTTCGATGACTTCGCCGTTGTGCGGGTTTTTGTATTGTTTAACTTTGCGAGCACGTTTGGTGCCGGTAGTTTTTACTGCGCCGCCACGTGGTGCCTTGGTTTTGGACTCTGGATCCAAAAGCGCGATGATGTCACGCAGGGATTTGGAGTATTCGCCCATCAGGGTACGCAGTTTGCCTTCGAATTCCAGCTCGGTTTGCAGTTTGTCGTCTTGGGACAGATTCTTCAAACGGGCTTGCAGCTCTTTGATAGCTTCTTCGGTGGCGCGATATTCGTTGATCAAGGACATGAGGACTACCTTATGTTGGGCGCTGGATGGCAGGGTGACAGTGCGACAATAATAGTCAGGGTGTTTCATCAAGTAAACATTTAACCGGAGTTTTATTTAAATTAGTTGCGGAATAGGACGCACATTGGAGGAACAGTTAAATAGCGTCACAAATATTCACAGTTGACCTCTTGAAGATTGCCCGCAAGAACACCATCGCGTGGGTCAGCCTGGTGCTTGCAGAACCTGTACCGGCCCTGCGGGCAAAGCCATACGTCATCAATACTGCAGTTTTGCTGCGCAATCGCTAGAATGGCCGCCTTTGCGAAGTTCTGGAGTTTGACCCTCATGCGCACTTTTCGGCTGGTGATTGCTTGCCCGGACCGCGTCGGCATCGTTGCTAAAGTCAGTAACTTTCTGGCGTCACATAACGGCTGGATCACTGAAGCGAGCCATCACTCGGATAATCTCAGTGGCTGGTTCTTCATGCGTCACGAAATTCGTGCCGATTCGTTGCCTTTCGGCATCGAAGCTTTTCGCGAAGCGTTTGCACCGATTGCCGAAGAGTTCTCGATGGACTGGCGCATCACCGACACCGAGCAGAAGAAACGCGTGGTGTTGATGGCCAGCCGTGAATCCCACTGCCTGGCCGACTTGCTGCACCGCTGGCACAGCGATGAACTGGACTGTGAAATCGCCTGCGTGATTTCCAACCATGATGATTTGCGCAGCATGGTCGAGTGGCACGGCATTCCTTACTACCATGTCCCGGTCAACCCACAGAACAAGGAGCCGGCCTTCGCCGAAGTCTCGCGCCTGGTCAAACAGCACGAGGCCGAAGTGGTGGTCCTTGCCCGTTACATGCAGATTCTGCCGCCTGAGTTGTGCAGCGAATATGCCCATAAGGTCATCAATATTCATCACAGCTTCTTGCCGTCGTTTGTCGGCGCCAAGCCGTATCACCAGGCTTCGATGCGCGGTGTGAAGTTGATCGGCGCCACATGCCACTACGTAACCGAAGAGCTGGACGCTGGTCCGATCATCGAGCAAGACGTAGTGCGCGTGAGTCACAGCGACAGTATTGAAGACATGGTGCGTTTCGGCCGTGACGTCGAGAAAATGGTGCTGGCCCGTGGTCTGCGTTATCACCTGGAAGACCGGGTGTTAGTGCATGGCAATAAAACTGTCGTGTTCTGATGGTCTGCGGATCGTTCCCACGCAGAGCGTGGGAACGATCCAGGTAAAAAGAGAACTTAGCCATGGCCGACCCACTGGACAAAGCCACTTCCAAGGCACCCGCCACATTGGGTGAGGGCTGTTTGAGTCGCTATGACCCGGATGACCTGAGCGCCGAAGACGGCACGGAGTTTCCCGGTGCTGCTGAGTTGTGGGAGCAGTTGCAGGACGACTCTGACGATGCAGTCGGAGGTGCCTGACTGTGGCGAGGGAGCTTGCTCCCGTTGGACTGCGAAGCAGTCCCCTCTTTTTGGGGATAAGGGGGCCGCTTCGCAGCCCAGCGGGAGCAAGCTCCCTCGCCACAGTGTGGAGCCTGCGATCTTTTAAGCCTGCTTGAACTTCATCAACTTCTTGAGCAATGGCCGCCCAAGCATCAGCAAAAACACCGGGCCACCGACCACCAGATAGAAGTAATAGGTCACTGTTCGCCAGATCAGAATCGCCGCCGCGGCGGTGGATTTTCCGACCATGGGCGCCAGCAGCGCCGCCGATGTCAGTTCCGCCGCCCCGGCACCGCCCGGCAACAGGCTGAACTGCCCGGCACTCAGCGACAGCATCTGGATCAGAAAGCACCAGGCCCACTGCAAGTCCACGCCCAGCCCACGCAATGCCAGATACAGCACGCTATAGCGCAAGAGCCAATGCAGGCAGGTCAGTACAAACACCGTGATCAACGTCTGAAAGGGCAACTTCAGTGTGTCAGTGAACGCCGCCAGAAAATGCAGTAGCTTTCGCGCCCAGCGCATCCGGGTGGTGCCTTTGACATTGAGACGAGCGAGCAACCGACCACCCAGACGAATCAGCGAGCGGTGGTAGCGAGCCGCCAATACGCAACTGAACAAGCCGCCGAACATCGAGATGGCGCTGACGGTCAGCAGCCATTCCATGCGCTGGCTGAGGTGCTGGAACAGTGCATAAATCAGAATCGCGCTCAGCGCGCAGAGAAAAAACAGCAGATCGCTCAACTGGTCCATGGCGAACACGGCGCTGCCCCTGGCCGGCCGCACGCCGTGGCGTGCCAGCAACGCCATGATGGTCAGCGGTCCGCCACTGCCGCCGGGGGTGGCGCAGTAGGCGAATTCGGCGGACATCACCACTCCGAGACTTTTGAAGCGACTGACCTTGTCTCGCTGATCCCCCAGCAGCAGGCGCAAGCGCTGGGTGTTGAGCATCCAGCAGAGCAGGATCATGCCGAACATGATCAGCAACCATTTCAGCGGAAAGCTTTGCAACCGCGACCATGTCTCTCCGCCACCCAGCAACGACGGGATCAGCACCGCAGCGAGCAGGGCGATGACCAGCAGAATCCCGCGGCTCATGCGACGCGACCGATGGGGTCACGTTGCTGTGTCAGCCAGTTGGCCTTGGTCATCGGAACACGACCCTCGTCGAGCAAGCGCTTGAGGGTTTGCAGCCAGTAGTGACGCGAGAATTCATGGCGCATGTCCACGGGGTGCAGGCCGAGACGAATCACTGGCGCCTGGCGCCAGCGTTGTTCACGCTGATCGCTGACGATTTTCGACAGACCCCGACGCCAGGCGCTACGCGCGCTCCAGACCAGGCACGGGGCATCGATCGCAGTGAAATCCGGCAAACGATACAGATGCTGCGAGTCGCTGGTGTAGCGCAGCGGTACCTGGCGCAAGGCTTGGCGGGTACCTTCGCTCATCAACCAGGCCGGAGCGACGAAACCTTGCAGTGGCCAGTTGTAACGGTGGAACACCTCGATTCCGGCACGCAGGCGGGTGAGGGCGGTTTCCTGTGACAGGTCGTAGAACTCACCTTCATGGGTGTAGATACGGCGCATGAACCAGTCTCTGGGAGTGATAGGGATTGGTCCTTCATCGCAATGGAAGTAACCGTGCAGTGCCAGTTCGTCGCCGCGAGCGACGCGGCGGGTCAGCAAACGTCGAAACGCCGGATACGCGTCCAGGTCGTTATGCTTGTGGAAATCGGGCACCACCAGCCAGGTGATCGGCACCTCACCCAGTGCGTCGACGGCTTCGACGAAGGCTTGGTAATCGGGCCAGGTTTGCGGCGCAACGTCGTGCAATACCAGTAACAGGCTGGGCGCGTTCATGGGCTCAACCATTGGCGGTCAGTGGCCATTGAGTGCCGAGTACGGCGTGATAGTGCCCCAACAGGCTGTCGACCACTATATCCCAGGCGTAATGCTGCTCGACATGGCTGCGGGCTTGTTTGCCCAGCGCGGCGCTGCCCTGACTGAATAGTTCGCGCACCGCGTTGGCCATCGCCGCTGGATTATTCGGCGCGCACAGCAGGCCGCATTGATCGGTGACAATTTCCTGGAAAGCCCCGGCCGCCACGGCCACCACCGGAATGCCGCTGGCCATGGCTTCGAGGACCACCAGGCCAAAGGTTTCCTGATCACCGGCATGCACCAGCGCATCGGCACTGGCCATCAAGCGCGCGACTTGCGCCGCCGGGTAGAACTTATCGAGGACGGTGACATTGCGCGGTACCAGGGTCGGCATCGACGAGCCCACCAGTAACAAGTGATAGCGACGTCCCAGGCGTTTCATGCATTTGAGCAGCACTGGCAGGTTTTTTTCCTTGGATCCACGGCCGGCGAAGATTAGCAGATGAGTGTTTTCATCGATGCCCAATTCGGACCGTAAACCTGGATCCCGTTTACTGGGGTTGAACGTTTGCAGATCGACGCCCAGCGGTTGTACGAAAACGTTCTTCACGCCCAACCCGATCAGTTTATCGGCCATGATTTGACTCGGCGCCAGAACCCGGTCGAAGTTGCCATAAAGTTTGCTGACATAAGCTTCGATATTGGGAGTAACCCAATTGCCCATGCGATTGCTGACCAGCAGCGGCAGGTCCGAATGATAAAAGCCGATCACCGGCACATCGAGTTGCCGCTTGGCGTCCAATGCAGCCCAAGCGGTCAGGTAGGGGTCGCCGACTTCAATCAGATCGGGCTGTAAATCCTGCAGAACATTGCGCCACGGCGCGAGACGGAGGGGGAAGCGATAACCCTTGCCAAAGGGCAGGGCCGGGGCCGGAACCGTGTAAATGCCATCCTGTTCACTTAAATGTGCCCCAGGGATCAGCAAGCTGTGACGAATACCTGGCTTGTTGCCCAAGCGGCGGTGTTTGGCATCCAGATAAGTGCGCACGCCACCGCTGGCTGGGGCGTAGAACATGGTTATGTCAGCGATATGCACGATGAACATTCCTCCGGGACCGTCGTTCTCCCTTTGGTTGACCTATATGAAGGATAGATGTTCGGTTGGGGTTTTGCGGCGAGGGGTGTCAGCGGGGTTTTGCGGGGCTTTACAGATCGCCATCGCGGGCAAGCTCCGCTCCCACAATGATCTTCGATGAACACAAATTTTGTGTACGACAGAGATCACTGTGGGAGCGGGCTTGCCCGCGAAGAGGCCGGTGAGAGCGACTTAGATACGGAAACTACCCACCAACTGCTTCAATCGCGAAGCCTGTTGTTCAAGGTCCGAGCACGCTCGCAATGTCGACTGCAAATTCTCCACGCCTTCCTGGTTCAACGTGTTGATCTCGGTGATATCCACGTTGATCGACTCAACCACCGCCGTCTGTTCCTCGGTCGCTGTAGCCACGGATTGGTTCATGCCGTCGATTTCGCCGATGCGCAACGTCACGCTGTTCAAGCGTTCACCGGCCAGGTTGGCGATTTCCACGCTGTCCTGGCTGTGGCGCTGGCTGTCGCTCATCGTGCTGACGGATTCGCGGGCGCCGATTTGCAGCTCCTCGATCATGGTTTGCACCTGTTGCGCCGACTCTTGTGTGCGGTGCGCCAGGTTGCGCACCTCGTCGGCCACCACGGCAAAACCGCGCCCGGCTTCACCGGCCCGCGCCGCTTCAATGGCCGCGTTCAGCGCCAGCAGGTTGGTTTGCTGGGAGATGCTGGTGATCACTTCGAGAATCTGCCCAATGTTCACGGTTTTGCTGTTCAGCGATTCGATGTTGGTGCTTGAGGCGCTGAGCATGCTCGACAGCTGATTCATCGCGGCAATGCTGCGATCCACCACTTGCTGGCCGTCTTCGGCCAGGCTGCGCGCGTCGCTGGCTTGATTCGACGCTTGCGCGGCGTTGCGGGCGATTTCCTGGGCCGCGGCGCCGAGCTGATTGATTGCCGCGGCAACGCTGCTGGTGCGCGAGGCTTGCTGGTCGGAATTGAACATCGACGAGTTCGAGGCGGCCACCACACGCAGGGCTACTTCGTTGACTTGACCGGTGGCCGAGGACACTTCGCGGATCGACGTATGAACCCGTTCCACGAAACGGTTGAACGCCGTGCCGAGGATGCCAAATTCGTCCTGATTCAGGATGGTCAGGCGCTTGGTCAGATCGCCTTCTCCGTCGGCGATGTCTTCCATGGCGCGGGTCATGACGTGCAGCGGCTGGATCAGGATGCGGATCAGCATTCCCAGCAGGGCGATGATGATCGCCACGGCAATCACGGTTGCGACGACCGCCGAGGTGCGGAATTCGCTGAGCATCGAGAAGGCTTTGTCTTTATCCACCGACAGGCCGATGTACCAGTTCACCGACGGCAAGCCTTTGATCGGGGTGAACGTGACGATGCGGGTTTTGCCGTCGACCTCGACTTCACTGATGCCGCCGCTGATGCGTGGGGTGTTCTTCGGGTAAGCCTCGTTGAGGGACTTCATCACCATGGATTTATCCGGATGGACCAGGATCTTGCCGTCGGCGCTGACCAGGAAGGCATAGCCCATGCCGCCGAAGTCACGCGCGGTCAAGGTGTCGATCAGGGTTTGCAGACTCAAGTCACCGCCTACCACCCCCACGCTTTGCCCGGCTTTCTTCGAGGCGGTGGCGATGGAAATGATGGTCTGACCGGTCGCCGCATCTATATAAGGTTCGGTCAGCGTCGAGCCATTGCTGTTCACCGCGCCTTTGTACCAAGGGCGAACTCTGGGGTCGTAGCCGTCCGGCATCTTGGAGTCCGGGCGGTTGATGAAAGTGCCGCTGGCATCGCCCAGGTACCTGGCCATGAAGGTCGACTCCAGAGCCTTCTGTTCAAGCAGGTTGGCGACGTTGGATTGTTCGGGGTTGATGGCAATGTTCTGCGCGAGGCCCTCGATCAACAGGATGCGACCTGTCAGCCAGGTCTGAATGTTGTTGGCGGTGACGTCGCCCATCTCATTGAGGTAGTTGTCCAGATCCTCGCGGATGGCATTGCGCTGTAAATAGTCGTTGTACAGTGTGAACGAGGCGAAGGCAGCAATAACGATGAGGGCGGCGGCAAGCAGGATTTTATGACTGAAGCGCAGATTTTTGTTCATGGCTTGGGGTTCCGCTAAGGTCTTATTATTCAGGGCGTGCTTTTATAACGGCACGCAAAACGGGCAGTGTTGAAATCAAGCTGATATTTCCGTCCTCTCCTTAGGGGGATTACCGACGCTTTTCAGTCTTTTATATCGGCCGTGAAGGATCAAAGATTAACCATGGGTGACAAAATGCCTGACTCATTGCAACTCGTTATCGGCGCCGACCTTGCGGGCCAGTCTGTCGCCCAGGCCATGCGTCTGGCCAACCGTCATGGCTTGGTAGCGGGCGCTACCGGGACCGGTAAAACCGTCACCTTGCAGCGCCTGGCTGAAGCCTTCAGCGATGCCGGCGTTGCGGTATTCGCAGCGGACATCAAGGGCGACCTGTGCGGCCTGGGCGCTGCCGGCAATCCCCAAGGCAAAGTCGCTGAGCGGATCGCCGGCATGCCCTGGCTGAACCATAAGCCTCAGGCGTATCCAGTGACCTTGTGGGACATTAACGGTCAGTCCGGCCATCCACTGCGCACCACCTTGAGCGAAATGGGCCCATTGCTGATCGGCAGCCTGTTGGAACTGACCGACAGTCAGCAGTCGGCCCTGTATGCCGCGTTCAAGGTGGCCGACCGCGAAGGGCTGTTGCTGCTGGATTTGAAGGATTTGAAAGCGCTGCTCAATCACCTGCGCGACAACCCCGAATTATTGGGGGATGACGCCGCGCTGATGACCACCGGTTCCAGCCAGGCGCTGTTGCGCCGTCTGGCGACGCTCGAACAGCAGGGCGCCGAAGCGCTGTTCGGCGAACCGGCGCTGCAACTGGAAGACATGTTGCAACCGGCGGTGGATGGTCGCGGGCGCATTCACTTGCTCGACGCCAGCCGTCTGGTGCACGAAGCGCCGAAGGTCTATGCGACGTTCCTGCTGTGGTTGCTGGCCGAACTGTTCGAGCAATTGCCGGAGCGTGGCGATGCCGAGAAACCGCTGCTGGCGCTGTTTTTCGACGAGGCGCACTTGTTGTTCGCCGGTACGCCCAAGGCGTTGCAGGAGCGTCTGGAACAAGTGGTGCGACTGATTCGCTCGAAAGGCGTGGGGGTGTATTTCGTCACCCAATCGCCGGGCGATTTGCCGGATGATGTGTTGGCTCAACTGGGCCTGCGCATTCAGCATGGTTTGCGTGCATTTACCGCCAAAGAACAGAAATCCCTGCGTGCGGTGGCCGACGGCTTCCGGCCGAACCCGGCGTTCGATGCCTTGTCGGTATTGACGGAGCTGGGGATCGGCGAGGCGCTGGTCGGCACCTTGCAGGACAAGGGCACGCCGGGGATGGTCCAGCGTGTCTTGGTTGCACCGCCGCAATCGCGGATCGGGCCGCTGACCGAGGCTGAGCGCACCGTGCTGATTGCCGGTTCTCCGTTCAAGGGCCGTTATGACAAACCGATCGACCGTGAATCGGCATATGAAGTGCTGATGGCGCGCAAAGGGCTGGCGCCGGATCCTGAAGCCGCGCCGGGCAAACCTGCACCTGAAGAGCCGAGTTTCACCGAACAGGCCGGGGAATTCCTCGGCACGGCGGCAGGCCAGGCGTTGAAATCAGCCATGCGACAGGCGGCAAATCAATTGGGCCGACAATTGGTGCGCGGGTTGATGGGGTCTTTATTGGGAGGCAGCAAGCGCCGATAGCGACTGGGCAATCAAAATGTGGGGGCTGGCCTGTGGCGAGGGAGCTTGCTCCCGTTGGACTGCGAAGCAGTCCCCTCTTTTTGGGGATAAGGGGGGCCGCTTCGCGGCCCAGCGGGAGCAAGCTCCCTCGCCACAGGCCCGCTCCCACATTGGTTTTATGTCAGGTTTTGGGTTTTGCGTGCGCCGCCAGGCGTTCGAGGGCCGCCCGCAGGTTCGGGTCGGTAATCCCGTCAGCCGTCGCCTGAATGGTCGCCGCCGCATCGGTCGACAAATTTATCGTATGCCCCGCCGCCCCTTGCTGAACGGTAGGCGGCTGAACCTTGAACAGGATCCGCGTCAGGCTGGCGAACTCGTCGAACAGCTGTAGCTGCCGTTGCAGACGCTTTTGCTGATAACGCAGGCGGGTGGCCCAGTGGCCGTCGGTGACAATCAGCAATAAACTGCCTTCACGCCACGACGCCACATGGCAATGCTCGCGGGCAGCCGGCTGCAACTGACTTTCCACCAGACGTTGTAAATGACCCAGGCGTTGAGCGTGGCCAAAAATGGCTTTCAGCGGTTTGGCTTCGCGAAGCAGAACGGCGGGTGCTCTGGCCGTGAGAGGGCGAAATGCCATGATCGAACACCTGAAGTAACAGAACGGCCATGGTAACAGAAAGCATCCGTTGCCCCCGACCCATTGCTTTGCGAGCGCTTTACCCATTAAATCAACGAGTAACTTGTACCCTCGATGGGTTGAAGTTCAGCAAAAAGCCCTTATTTTAAGTGAGCCCCGTTACAGCGCAGTGCATGCATCGTGGAATAACGCCACTTTCCTCACCATCGTTTCCGGGTAGAATGCTCGTTCGCATGCGGCCATGAGGGCTGCACGGGCGACTCACGGGGCCGCCCTCCATCCCTTTAGTGTGGAAGATCCTGCCGATATGTTTGCGCCTTTGTTAAAGAAACTTTTTGGAAGCAAGAACGAGCGTGAAGTCAAACGCATGCTCAAGACGGTGCAGCTCGTCAATGCCTTCGAAGAGCAAATGGTAGCCCTTTCGGACGATCAATTGCGTGCCAAGACCGACGAGTTCAAGGCCCGCCTCGCCAAAGGGGAAACCCTCGACAAACTGCTGCCCGAAGCCTTTGCGGTCGCCCGCGAAGCCGGCAAGCGCGTCATGGGTATGCGCCACTTCGATGTCCAGCTGATCGGCGGCATGACCTTGCATGAAGGCATGATCGCGGAAATGCGTACCGGTGAAGGCAAGACCCTGGTGGCAACACTGGGCGTTTACCTCAACGCGCTGTCCGGCAAGGGCGTGCACGTTGTGACGGTGAACGACTACCTGGCCCGCCGTGACGCCAACTGGATGCGTCCGCTCTACGAATTCCTCGGCATGACGGTCGGCGTGGTCACCCCATTCCAGCCGCCGGAAGAGAAGCGCGCTGCTTACGCCGCCGACATTACCTACGGCACCAACAACGAATTCGGTTTCGACTACCTGCGCGACAACATGGCGTTCAGCATGGAAGAAAAATTCCAGCGCGAACTCAATTTTGCCGTGATCGACGAAGTCGACTCCATCCTCATCGACGAAGCCCGTACCCCGCTGATCATCTCCGGTCAGGCCGAGGACAGCTCCAAGCTGTACATCGAGATCAACAAACTGATCCCGCAGCTGGAATTGCACGTCGAAGAAGTCGAAGGCGAAGTCACCAAGGCTGGCCACTACACCGTCGACGAGAAGACCCGTCAGGTCGAGCTCAACGAAGCCGGTCACCAGTTCATCGAAGACATGCTGACCCGCGTCGGCCTGCTGGCTGAAGGCGAGAGCCTGTATTCGGCGCATAACCTCGGTCTGCTGACCCACGTTTATGCCGGCCTGCGCGCGCACAAACTGTTCAATCGCAACGTCGAATACATCGTGCAGGACGGTCAGGTCGTACTGGTCGACGAACACACCGGCCGTACCATGCCGGGTCGCCGTTTGTCCGAAGGCCTGCACCAGGCCATCGAAGCCAAGGAACAACTGAACATTCAGGCCGAGAGCCAGACCCTGGCGTCGACCACGTTCCAGAACTACTTCCGCCTGTACAACAAGCTGTCCGGCATGACCGGTACCGCGGACACCGAAGCGTTCGAATTCCACCAGATCTATGGCCTGCAGGTCATGGTGATTCCGCCGAACAAACCGTTGGCGCGTAAAGACTACAACGACCTGGTGTTCCTGACCGCCGAAGAGAAATACGCGGCGATCATCAACGACATCAAGGAGTGCATGACTCAGGGCCGTCCGGTGCTGGTGGGTACCGCCACCATCGAAACGTCCGAGCACATGTCCAGCCTGCTCGTGAAGGAAGGCATCGAACACAAGGTTCTGAACGCCAAGTTCCACGAAAAAGAAGCCGAAATCATTGCACAGGCCGGTCGCCCGGGCGCGCTGACCATCGCCACCAACATGGCCGGTCGTGGTACCGACATCCTGTTGGGCGGTAACTGGGAAGTGGAAGTCGCTTCGCTGGAAGACCCGACCCCTGAGCAGATTGCCCAGATCAAGGCCGACTGGCAGAAGCGTCACCAGCAAGTGCTGGAGTCGGGCGGTTTGCAGGTGATCGCTTCCGAGCGTCACGAATCACGCCGTATCGACAACCAGTTGCGCGGTCGTGCCGGTCGTCAGGGCGACGCCGGTTCCAGCCGTTTCTACCTGTCGCTGGAAGACAGCCTGATGCGCATCTTCGCCTCTGACCGGGTGAAGAACTTCATGAAGGCGCTGGGCATGCAGTCCGGTGAGGCGATCGAGCACCGCATGGTGACCAACGCCATCGAGAAAGCTCAGCGCAAGGTTGAAGGCCGTAACTTCGATATCCGTAAACAACTGCTCGAGTTCGACGACGTCAACAACGAACAACGTAAAGTGATCTATCACATGCGTAACAGTTTGTTGGCCGCCGACAACATTGGCGAAACCATCGCCGATTTCCGTCAGGACGTGCTCAACGCAACTGTCAGCGCGCACATACCACCGCAATCGCTGCCAGAGCAGTGGGACGTGGCCGGTCTGGAAGCGGCGTTGCAGAGCGACTTCGGTGTGGCGCTGCCGATCCAGCAATGGCTGGACGAAGACGATCACCTTTACGAAGAAACCCTGCGCGAGAAGCTGATGAACGAGCTGATCGCGGCGTACAACGAGAAAGAAGACCAGGCCGGTGCTGAAGCACTGCGCACCTTCGAGAAGCAAATCGTTCTGCGTGTACTGGACGACCTGTGGAAAGACCACCTGTCGACCATGGATCACCTGCGTCACGGCATCCACTTGCGTGGTTATGCGCAGAAGAACCCGAAGCAGGAGTACAAGCGCGAGTCCTTCACCTTGTTCTCCGAGTTGCTGGATTCGATCAAACGCGACTCGATCCGCGTGCTGTCGCACGTCCAGGTTCGCCGCGAAGACCCGATCGAAGAAGAAGCTCGCCTGCGTCAGGAAGCCGAGGCACTGGCTGCGCGCATGCAGTTCCAGCACGACGAAGCACCTGGCCTGGAGCAACCGGAAGTGTTGGGTGAAGAGGTCGATGTAGCCCTCGCCACCGCACCGGTACGCAACGAGCAGAAGCTGGGCCGTAACGAGCTGTGCTACTGCGGTTCGGGCAAGAAGTACAAGCATTGCCACGGGCAGATCCAGTAAACCCGTTTCATACGCTGAAATACCCGCGCCGCGACCGGCTTATGCCGTCGCGGCGTTTTGCCATTTAAACCACCGCGCCACGTTAAAAGAACGGGGTAATGACGGTGCAGACACTACTTTTTAAGGAGCGCATTCATGGCTGTTGGTCTTGGTCCTTTGCCAACGTTGCACCCGGTTGCCGGTTTTGAACTCGGTATCGCCTCGGCCGGCATCAAGCGCCCGGGGCGCAAGGATGTCGTGGTCATGCGCTGTGCCGAAGGTTCCACAGTGGCGGGCGTGTTCACCCTGAACGCCTTTTGCGCCGCTCCCGTTATCCTGGCCAAACAACGCGTGCAAGGCCCGGTACGTTACCTGCTGACCAACACCGGCAATGCCAACGCCGGCACCGGCGAGCCAGGCCTGGCAGCCGCCGAGCGCACGTGCGCCAAACTGGCTGAGCTGACCGGTGTCGATGCAAGCCTGGTGCTGCCGTACTCCACCGGTGTGATCGGCGAGCCGCTGCCGGTCGAAAAAATCGAAGGCGCGCTGCAAGCCGCCCTCGACGATCTGTCGGTGAATAACTGGGAAGCCGCCGCTACTGGCATCATGACCACTGACACCCTGCCAAAGGGTGCCAGCCGCCAGTTCCAGCATGACGGCGTGACCATCACCGTCACCGGCATCAGCAAAGGCGCAGGCATGATCCGCCCGAACATGGCGACCATGCTCGGCTACATCGCCACCGACGCCAAAGTCTCACGCGACGTGCTGCAAAACCTGCTGCTGGACGGCGCCAACAAGTCGTTCAACCGCATCACCATCGACGGCGACACCTCGACCAACGACTGCTGCATGCTGATCGCCACCGGTCAGGCTGCACTGCCGGAAATCACCGAAGCCAGCGGTCCGCTGTTCGCTTTGCTGAAACAAGCGGTGTTCGAAGTCTGCATGGACGTGGCCCAGGCCATCGTGCGCGACGGCGAAGGCGCGACCAAGTTTGTCACCGTGGAAGTCAACGGTGGCGGCAATCACCAGGAGTGCCTGGACGTCGGTTACACCGTGGCCCATTCACCTCTGATCAAGACCGCATTGTTCGCCTCCGACCCGAACTGGGGCCGCATTCTGGCCGCCGTGGGCCGTGCCGGCGTACCGAACCTGGACGTGAGCAAGATCGACGTGTTCCTTGGTGACGTGTGCATTGCCAGCCGCGGCGCTCGCTCTGCCACCTACACCGAAGCCCAGGGCGCGGCGGTGATGCAGCAGGAAGAAATCACCATCCGCATCGAGCTGGGTCGCGGTGATTGCAGCGAAACCATCTGGACGACTGACCTGTCCCACGAATACGTGAAGATCAACGCCGAGTACCGTACGTAAGACTGCGTCGACCCTATCGCGGGCACGCCCGCTCCCACAGGTTCAGTGGTGTGCATAAACTTTGTGTGCGACGCAATCACTGTGGGAGCGGGCTTGCCCGCGATGACGGACCACCAGACGCTAGATATTCTGACTTGTTTCCCTGACGAGAAGGCACCAACACATGAGCCTCCACCTGATCATCGGCGACAAACTGTATTCCTCCTGGTCCCTGCGCGCCGCACTGGCCCTTGATTTGACGGGCGCGTCTTACACCGAAGAACTGATCAAGCTGAACCAGCCGGACACTCGCGAACGCTTGCTCAAGCATTCGCCGACCGGGAAAGTCCCGCTGCTGAAAACCGAACACGGCACCGTCGCCGATTCCCTGGCGATTGCCGAATACCTGGCCGAACAATTTCCCGATGCCGGCCTGTGGCCCCAAGACACTGCCGCCCGTGCCCAGGCGCGTTCGGCATGTGCGCAGATGCACAGCGGTTTTTTCGCCATGCGTGGCAACATGCCGTTCGACCTGAGCCACGATGCGCCACTGTCGCCGACCCCGCCTGAGGTTCAGGCTGAAATCGAGCGCATGCTGGCGCTGTGGGCTGAATGTCGTGCCGTCGCGACTGAAACCGGCCCGTTCCTGTTTGGCGGTGCGACCCTGGCCGATGCGTTTTTTGCACCGATCGCCGTACGCCTGCGCACCTATCAGGTAAAACTGCCCGAGGCCGACGCGGCCTATGTCGAAACCATCTACCAATGGCCAGCCTTCAAGGCTTGGCGGAAGGCGGGTCTGGAGGAAATAGAGCGGTGAAACGAGTCCATGTAGCAGCCGCGGTTATCCGCGATAGCAGCGGCAAGATCCTCATTGCCCGTCGTGCTGACACACAGCATCAGGGCGGTTTGTGGGAGTTCCCCGGTGGCAAGGTCGAGGATGACGAATCCGTCGAAACGGCCCTGGCTCGCGAGCTTCACGAAGAATTGGGCATCGTGGTCACTACCGCGCGACCGATGATCAAAGTCCGCCACGACTACCCGGACAAGCAGGTGTTGCTGGATGTCTGGGAAGTCTCGGCATTTACCGGCGAACCCCATGGCGCCGAAGGTCAGCCTTTGGCCTGGGTGACCGCGCGTGAACTGGTGGACTACGAATTTCCGGCCGCCAATCAGCCGATCGTTGCCGCTGCCCGTTTGCCCGGTGAATACCTGATCACCCCGGAGGGCCTGGAAACCCCGGCCTTGTTGCGCGGTATCCAGAAAGCCATTGCTGGCGGCATCAAGCTGATTCAATTGCGCGCGCCCAACGGCTACGACCCGCAATACCGCGATCTGGCGGTGGACGCAGCGGGGCTGTGTGCGGGCAAGGCGCAGTTGATGATCAAGGGGCCGTTTGAATGGCTAGGGGACTTCCCGTCCGCCGGTTGGCACATCACATCGCAACAGTTGCGCAAGTACGCGGCAGCCGGGCGTCCATTACCGGCGTCGCGCTGGTTGGCAGCGTCTTGCCACAACGCTGAAGAACTGGCGCTGGCCGAGCAGATGGGCGTGGACTTTGTGACCTTGTCGCCGGTGCAGCCGACGCAGACTCATCCGGATGCGTTGCCGTTGGGTTGGGAGCAGGCTTCGACTTTGATCGAGGGCTTCAGCAAGCCGGTGTTTTTGCTCGGTGGGGTGGGCCCGGCAGAGCGGCAGAAAGCCTGGGAAGCGGGAGCGCAGGGTGTGGCGGGGATTCGGGCGTTTTGGCCTGAAGCCTGATTCTGCGGTGTAGCTGCTGGCGCCATCGCGGGCAAGCCCGCTCCCACAGTGGTTCGTAGTGGACACAAATTTGTGTACGACGCTGATCCCTGTGGGAGCGGGCTTGCCCGCGATGGCGTCTTCGGACGCGCCGACTAAACTTTGGGTTTCGCTGCCGCTTGCCACAAAACCTCGGCAATCCCCTGACGCTTGGCAATCAACCGTGCCGCCACAAACAACAAGTCCGATAACCGATTGATATACGCCAGGCCAACCCCGGCCAGCGGCTCGATCGCATTCAACTGCTGACAGCGTCGCTCGGCACTGCGCGCCAGGCAGCGGCATACGTGGGCCTGAGCAATCAGCGCCGAACCGCCGGGTAGAATGAAATTTTCCAGCGGTCCCAACTCTTCATTCCACACATCGATCGCCGCTTCCAGGCGCTCGACTTCTGCTGTGTTCAGTGCCTGATAAACCGGCATCGCCAGTTCGCCGCCCAAGTCGAACAACCGATGTTGGCAGGGCGCCAACACCTCGATCACTTCGCTCAACCCCGGGTACGTATCACTTTGCGCCGCCAACCCGGCCAACAGCACACCCACCTGGCTATTTAGCGTATCGACTTCGCCAATGGCCTCGATGCGCGGATGGTCCTTGGGCACCCGGCGGCCATCGCCGAGCCCGGTTTCGCCTTTGTCGCCAGTGCGGGTGTAAATCTTCGACAAGCGAAAGCCCATGGTTACCTCGACAGCTGATTGAGTTCTTGAGAGACCACCGCAGTGCCCGACAACGGCAGGCGCAAGGTGAAACAGGTACCTTGGCCCGGCGTCGATTGCACTTCCATCTGGCCTTTGTGGTTGTTGGTGATGATGAAATACGAAACCGAGAGCCCAAGGCCGGTGCCCTGACCGATTTCCTTGGTGGTGAAGAACGGCTCGAACGTGCGTTTGCGCACGTTCTCGCTCATGCCGATGCCGTTGTCTTCAACCTGAATTTCCGCCCATGGAGGATTCAGTTTTGTACGCAGAATGATCCGCCCCGGTTCGCGGTCGTCCGGGCGCTGGTGGATGGCTTGCGCGGCGTTTTTCAGCAAGTTGAGCAGCACTTGTTCCAGTTCGTTGGCGGTGCCGGGCACCGGGCCCAGTGCCGGATCGAACTGCCGAATGATCGCCTGACCCTTGAAGTCGAAACCGATGGCCAGGTCGAAGTCGTTGCCGGCAATTTCCACCGCTTGATCGATCAACGCCGGCAAATCGCACGGGGCCATCTGCCGGGTACTGCGGCGGCTGAAGCTGAGCATGTGCGTCACGATTTTTGCCGCCCGGGCGCCGGCCTGTTGAATGCCATCGAGCAGCTTCGGGACTTCACGAGCTTGAAGGTACTGGTTGACCGTTTCCAGCTCGATGCCGAGTTGTTCGGCCTGTTCGAGGTTTTTCGGCAAGTCGGGTGACAGGCGTCGACGAATGTTCTGCACGTTGTGCAGGATCGCACCCAGCGGATTATTGATTTCGTGAGCCATACCGGCAGCGAGGCCACCGACCGAGAGCATTTTTTCCGACTGCACCATCATTTCTTCCAGGGACAGACGCTGGGTGATGTCGTCGATCCTGATCACCACGCCGCGCCCGGCACCGCCCATCAAAGGGTAGAACGTCAGGGCGTAATGCTTGGGTTCATCGTCCTTGAGCCAGGTAACGCGTTCGATCTTCGCCACCGTGTGCTGTTCGACGGTTTGCCTGAGTTGCGGCAGGAACGGCTTGAGCGGTTCGAAGGCGAGGAAGATCGGCTGGTTCAGGGCTTCGTCGAGACGTGTGCCGGACAGGGCGCTGGCCTCCTGATTCCACTGGGTCACGTAGAGCTGCTCGTCGAGGGCGATCAGTGCCGACGGCATGGAATCGATGATGCTGTTGAGGTAGTTCTGGAAACCGGTGAGTTTTTTCTCGATCTTGCTGCGCACCTGAACTTCCAGCTCCAGCTTGCGGTTGGTGTGACGGGTTTCTTCGGCCAGCCCTTGGGCCTGGTCGTACGCAGCCTGGGAATCGTCGCGAGCACGCTTGAGTTGTTGCTCCCGGGCCTCGATGCGCGAGAGCATGGTGTTGAACGCTTCGGCGAGACTGCCGATTTCGTCGTGGTTGCCGCGAGAGGCGCGCAGGGCGTAGTTCTCTTCCCGGGTCACTTGCCGTGACAACTCTTCGAGCTGATGGATCGGCCGGGTAATCAGGCGTTTGATCTGCCGGGCGATCACCAGCCATAACAGCACGCTGAAGATCAGAATCCCCAGGCTGGCGGTCAGGGTCCCGGTGTAGAACGCCATCGGCAATTCGCTGCTGGCCACCAGCAGCAAATGCCCAGGCGCAGTGCCGGGGCGGGGCAGGGTGATCACTTGGTTGCTGCGAAACTCCATGGCTTGCCAGGCTTCGAGGTGCCGGAAGTGCTCCGGCAGATGGAGTTTGTCTCCCTGCTGCAGCTGCGCCAGAAGCACACCTTTACCGTCATAGAGCGCAGCCGCGCGCAACGGTGTATAGCTGTTGAGTTCGTTGAGCAGGCGCTCGGCGGTTTGCGGCGACTTCAAGGCGTCGGAGACCAGGCTCGGGTTGGACACCAGTCGGCCGATGGTCTGCAAGGCCTGGGGGGCCATGCTTTCCTGGGAGATGTAATAGGCGGCGCTGATAAAGGTCAGGTTGGCGACCAGCAAAACGGTGGTCAACAGCACCAGCAGGGCGGCCAGCAATTTCTGGCCGACTGGAAGATTTTCAAGGCGCTGGCGCAATGGCATCAGGTTCATCGCTGAAAAGGAACAAGTGGCCAGCGTAGCCGCTGCTCAGTCGCTGGGCAATCCAAGGCTGTGCAGATGAGCGATCAAGCGCTGCTGCAATTGACTGAGGTGGGGCAGGTTCAACTGGTGCCGCGACGCGACTTTGCAGGCATGACCCAACAGGTAGCTGATTTCAGTGCGGCGTCGATTCGCGACGTCCTGGTACATCGAGGAGAAATTGGCGGCAGTGGCCTGGATCACCCGCTCGACTTCATCCTGGAGGTTTTGCGCCGCTGCCGGCTGGCCGCAGCGCTCCAGCAACTCAGTGAGCTCGGCGCACAGGGTGGCGACTTCGCAATGATGTTGCTGCAAACCGCCGTTGCGGCATTCGTGCAGCACGGTCAGCGGGTTGATCGCACAATTGAGCGCCAGTTTTCGCCACAGCCTTGTGAGGATGTCCGTGCTCCACTCGTGGGGAATGCCGGCGGCACTCAAGTCCTCCAACCAGATTGGCGCCACCGGGTGGCCGGCATCTCCCAACCAGGTGTAGCCATGACCGGCGAACACCACACGCCAATCGCCATCGCGAAACGCGCCTTCGGTGCTTGAGGCGAAGATGCAGCGCGCCTGAGGCACCTGCGCGGCAACCGCGTCCTGACTGCCGAGGCCGTTCTGCAACAGGATCAGTTCAGCGTCGGGTGTCAGACGATGGGCAAGCCTGGCCACGGCTTCGTCGGCGTCGTAGGCTTTGCAGGCCACCAGCAGACGGCTGATGGGCTCGTCGCTGTCGGCTGTTTCGCCGGGCACCGGATACAGCTGCGCTTCACCGTGTTCGACGAGCGTCAAACCGCCCGCCGCCTGATAGGCCTGCAAGCGCGTCGCGTCCCGCAGGATCAGCCTGGTCGGCACGTCAGCCCGTGCCAGACGTGTGGCCCAAAGGGTGCCGAGGCTGCCGGCGCCCAAGATATGCCAAGGGGTAGACATCAGCTTTTTGCCCGGTTTGTCGCTGGCATGTGAGGCTCGCAGTATCGGTTGGAAAAGACCCGTTATAATGAGCCGGATTTTAACCGCAAGCCAAGCGCGCTCCATCATTATCGAGCGTGCCTTTTTATTGGAGAGATTACATGCCGTCGTTCGACGTGGTATCCGAACTGGACAAACACGAAGTCACCAACGCGGTCGAGAACGCCGTCAAGGAACTCGATCGTCGCTATGACCTGAAAGGCAAAGGCACCTTCGAGTTCAAGGAAAAGGACCTGACCGTCAACCTGACCGCGGAAGCCGATTTCCAGCTCGAAGCGATGATCGAGATCCTCAAGCTGGCCTTGGTCAAGCGCAAGATCGACGTGCAGTGCCTTGAAGTCAAGGACGCCTACGCATCGGGCAAGTTGATGAAGCAGGAAGCGGTCCTCAAGGAAGGCATCGACAAAGAGCTGGCGAAGAAAATCGTCGCTCACGTCAAAGACGCCAAGCTCAAGGTCCAGGCCGCCATTCAGGGCGAGCAAGTGCGCATCACCGGCAAGAAACGTGACGATTTGCAGGAAGCGATTGCAGCCCTGCGCGCCAAGACGTTCGACATGCCGCTGCAGTTCAACAACTTCCGCGACTGACTTTTCAAGCGGGAACCTCTTGGCGTTTTCGACGTCCGAGGCCCAAGCAACGGCAGAAACGATTGAATCCCCCCATGGGTTCGGTCTTTCTGCCGCTCATTTTTTGCGTGCCGGGTAGCCGGAAATCAGGAGAAAGAAGATGGATTTGAATGCTGAAGTGGACAACTTGGTCAAGGCATCCCAAGCCTGGATTCCGATGATCATGGAATACGGCAGCCGCGTGCTGTTGGCGGTGATCACACTGGCCGTCGGCTGGTGGCTGATCAACAAAGTCACGCAAAAGCTTGGCGGCCTGCTGGCGTTGCGTAATGCCGACCTGGCGCTGCAAGGTTTCATCAGCAGCCTGGCGAACATCATTCTCAAGGTTCTGCTGATCGTCAGCGTGGCGTCGATGATCGGTGTGGAAACTACTTCGTTCGTCGCAGCCATCGGTGCAGCCGGCCTGGCGATCGGTCTGGCCTTGCAGGGTAGCCTGGCGAACTTCGCCGGCGGCGTGCTGATTCTGTTGTTCCGCCCGTTTCGCATCGGTGACTGGATCGAAGCCCAAGGTGTTGCCGGTACTGTCGACAGCATTCAGATCTTCCACACCGTACTGCGCACTGGCGATAACAAAACCATCATCGTGCCTAACGGCAATCTGTCGAACGGCATCATCACCAACACCAACCGTCAAACGACGCGCAAAGTAGTGTTTGATATCGGTGTGGATCACCATGCGGATCTGCAAAAGGCCCGTGAAGTGTTGCTGGAATTGGCCAAGGATGAACGCGTGCTGGCTGAGCCGGCACCGGAAGCAGTCATTTCTATGCTGGGCGAAAGCTCGATCACTGTTTCGCTGCGAGTCTGGGTCAAGACCGCTGATTACTGGAATGTGCTATTCATGTTTAACGAGCACGCCCGCGATCGTTTGAAGGCAGCCGGTATCGATATTCCGTTTCCGCAGCGGGTTATTCGAGTGGTCCAGGAATCGGCAACGGTGTAAGGATCGGTCTTTCAGTTCATGTTTGACCTTTCGGTCAGACTTGTTCTGCAAGAGGCCCGAACCGTTAAACACAATGCTGTAGCCAAAAAAAAAGGCCCATCCGAAGATGGGCCTTTTTGTTTGTTACCGCAAACTAACTGGATGCGATTACAAAATCGACAGCGGGTAGTCGACGATCACACGGAACTCTTTCACGTCGCCTTCACCTTCGTCGGCGTTAGCAAAGTGCCAAGCTTGACGGAAGCGAACGGACAGATCTTTTGCCGGGCCAGACTGAACAACGTACTTGGCTTCGAAGTTGGTTTCGTTGTGCTTGCCATCTTCACCGTACAGGCCGGCGTAAGCGCTGCCTGCTGGAGTTTTGGTACCGTCGATGTCCCAACCTTTCACGTAACGGGTCATGAAGCTCAGACCAGGAACGCCGTACTCAGCCATTTTCAGATCGTAACGGATCTGGGCAGACTTCTCGCCAGGGGCGTTGAAGTCAGAGTACTGGATGGAGTTGGCGAGGAAGATCGAGTCGCCGCCGCGGTTGTTCTTGCCAATACCGACGTAGTCGAACGGCGTATCGCCATTAACCTTTTGGAAGGCCAGGGTGATGGTGTGTGCTTTCAGGAACGACAGAGCGGTGGCCAGCGAGAATGCTGTGTTGCTGATGTCGCCAGCTTTCGCGTCACCGGTATCGGTGGTGCGATAGATGTTGAAATCGGTGTTCAGCGACGTGTCACCACTGATTGGGGTGGTGAGGTTCACGTTGGCGTAGTACTGGTTCCAGATGTCTTCCAGCTTGGCGCCATACAGCGATGCGGAAAGGTTCTCGGTAATGCCGTACTTGCCACCGAAATAGTCGATGCTGTCGGCTTCAACGCCAGCGTAGTTTGCATACAGGCCGCCGTCACGGGCGTTTTTGTCCTGGCTGGAACCCGAGTAGAAGTGACCGGCTTCGAGGTCAAGGTCTTTGACTTCGCTGCTCTGCAGTTGGAAACCGCTGGCAACTTGAGGAAGGATACGGGAACCGCCAACAGCAAACACTGGAGCAGTGCTTGGCGACATGTCGCCGGCTTTCAGCTCGGTTTTGGAGACGCGGAATTTAATGGCCCCCCCAGCTTTACCCTGGCTGTCGTTGACGTTGCGGCCACCGTTGGCGTTGACGGTGTCGCTACGGCTCATGTTGCCCGAACCGGAAGTGCCATCGCCGCCATCCAGTTTGATGGCCAGGTAACCGAATGCATCAACGCCAACGCCAACAGTACCCTGGGTGTAACCGGAGTTGAAGGTGCCCCAAAGACCTTGGGTCCAGTCTTTAACGTCGCGGGCGCCATCTTTGTTGTCACGGTTGAAGTAATAGTTGCGAATCAGCAAGTCGAACTTGGCGTCTTCAACAAAACCTTTGGCTTCAGCCTGGTCACTTACGAACGGTGCGGCCGTAGCCATTTGAGTACTGGCTGCTGCTGCAACTGCCAGTGCGATCATGCTCCACTTCATCACGCGCATCGTGATTTGCTCCTTTGGTTTTTAGAAGAGTACTGCCGTCCCGCCTGTTTTATTATCCGGGCGGCTCTTTCTTTTTGTGTCGGCGCAAACTTATATCACGCCGACCATGTTGGCGATACTTGCGTATCTAACCTTTCAGCTTCTTTACGACCCTGTCGCAAATGGCTGGGTAGATGTCGCAAATTCACAATCCCGACGCAATCGGACTGACAACTTCAGCGTTGTTTTCCATGGCTTGCGCATCGGTAAAAAAGAGTCCCTGGTCCTGCACTTGAATCTCCATCGGGCAATCCTGCCACTGTTTTTATTGGCCTTAAGGCTTCCACTTCCAGCGGACGCCTTATAGGCGATATAGGTGTGAATGCAACAAGCGTGCACAAATCGGAATTCTGTTGCTGTTTTTTTCCAAAGACCTGCCTGCTGCTGTAAAAACCCCATAAAACCGGGGTGTTCAAGCTCGTTTTACTTGGGCTTGACGCCATGCTTCGCATCGTGTTTACCACATCGAACTGATGGGGGCGACAGCCAAAAACGTTACCGGTTCACCCCGTCAGTGAGTAGTTAGCGGATGCTGACGCACTGAGCGTAGACGCGTTGTGCGGTTTTGGTGCAAAAAATTTCAATTGCTGTACCGAATTCACACAGTATCGCTTTGTGATCGAATCGAGCAGCCCGTTGTTTATCGGTCATTTCGGCATTTTTTGTACGCCGGCTGGTTCTGTCATGGTGCATGCCGGATCAAGATGGCTCATGTCGGGGCGCCCGGAGGACGCTGCAGGCGGCAAGTCGTTGTGAAGCGCGTGGCATTCGCAGGTATGCTGCCGTCCTGTCGCTTGGTGTCGCCGTCTTTTGGTATGGGCGCTAAGCTGAAAAAAGATCACCAGAGGGGAGTGCGCGCTGTGTTCGCTTTAGATCCACGACTTCAACAAGACACCTTGCCTATCGGCGATTTCCCGCTCTGTCGGTTGCTGTTGTCCAATGATTCGAACTACCCATGGTTCATCCTCGTGCCACGCCGCGAGGATATCAGTGAGATATTTCAGTTAGATGTCGCAGATCAACAGCAGCTGTGGCAGGAAACGACCGCGCTGGCGGAAATGCTCAAGGATTCATTCGATGCGGACAAGTTGAACGTCGCGGCCCTGGGTAATGTAGTCAGTCAGCTGCACATGCATGTGATTGTGCGCAAGCGAGAGGACGCGGCCTGGCCAGCTCCGGTCTGGGGCAAGCAGCAGGCTTTACCCTACAGTCCAGAGCAGATCGCGACGATTCGTGAACGGCTGCGTCTGGTGTTGACCGATGATTTCACGTTTCTGGAGGGTTGAGTCATGAGCCTGGAAGAACGCGTTACCGATCTGGAAAGCCAGTTGGCGTTTCAGGATGACACCATCCAGACATTGAATGATGTGCTGGCGGCGCAGCAGCATGCGGTTGAGCGCCTGCAACTACAAATGATGGCGTTGCTCAAGCGGCAGGAGGAAATGGTCGGCCAGTTCGAGTCCTTCGAAGAAGAGGCCCCACCGCCGCATTATTGAGATGCGTTACTAAAAACAGGTCATAAAAAAACCGCGAACAGCCTGGGCTGTTCGCGGTTTTTTTTAGCCTTGAATCAGCGACGCGGCAGTGCGGCGATCACATCTTCGGCTTGCAGGCCTTTGTCACGGTTCATGACAGAGAACTCCACGCGCTGGCCTTCGACCAGAACACGGTGGCCTTCACCGCGAATTGCCCGGAAGTGCACAAAAATATCATCACCGGAATCACGGGAAATAAAGCCGAAGCCTTTGGAGGTGTTGAACCATTTAACGGTGCCAGTATCGCGGTTGCTCATGTCATAGCTTGGCGAGGCGGCGGCCGGTGAGGATTTGTAGAAGCTGACGGCCAGGTGCAGAAAAATGGCGATCAGGGCAGCGACCAGACTGAACAGAACGGCAGGTTGACCGGCGATGACAGGCATCGGGGCGATCAGCGTCAGGGTTTGCAGCACGACAGCCAGAACCAGCAAGGCACTGACCAGGTTTTGCAGTTGATGACGCGGGCCTTTGTTCCAGTAAGGGATAACAGGCGCAAGGGTGAGGTTGAGCAGGCCGAAAAAGGCCAGGTACAGCGCATCAGGTTGTTGCAGGTAAGGTACTGCTTCGGATCGCAGGCTAGGGATGAAGGACAGCAGCAGGGCTGCTGCGCCCATTAGCAGGTGGACGATTTTCAACATTTTGATTAACTCACGTTAAGACGGATCACAAGGAAGAGCTGATGGAGCACGGTTCGCTTCAGAACAATAAGAGGCGTTGGACACGTGCCCGGTATCAGCCTATGCGCAACCCCCGGAAAATAGGCGGTAGCGACACACTGCCTATTTAACAGCAAAGCCCGCGGCTACTCAAATCAGGCAGTCCAGCGGTGCTTTCCACTGGCCCGTGTGCGAATGACGCTTGCTGAGTGTTGTTCGCGCGCAGTGTTCCTCGGATTTTTTACCTTTTCAGTGAGTGATGTTGCGTCAGTTCTTGTGGGAAAACGTCCGGCCTAGGACGTGCTCCATGATCTCCCCTCCGTTGTTGGCTTATCCTACGTTGATGGTCATAAAGTCATCTGGATATGCCTGTGCGCCTGCGCTTTTATAAGGAAACGGAATATGACTCTTATAAGCAGCAAGGATGGCAAAGGAGTGTCAACGGTATGGTTTATGAAGACAGGCGAAACGAGGGGAGGGTCGGTCCACTCAAGGACGTGAGGGTTGATTCATTAGTCAGCGAATTCGATATGGGCCTGGCCCAGCCATTGTCCCGGTCTGTGCGCTTGAATGGCTTTGCGACCTGTTTGCGGCTGGAGCAGGTCTATTGGGATATTTTGGGTGATATGGCCAAGGTCAATTGCTGCTCGGTCAGTGCGCTGTTGTCCCGCGTGGATCGCGAAGTGCATCTGCGTCATGGCGGGGTGAAGAACTTCACCGGGCTGGTGCGGGTTGTCTGCGTCGTGCACAGCCTGAAGGAGGGAAGTTGCCTCGTCATGGCTTAGCGATTGGCGGTTGATCGGGTCGAGTGTCGGTCTGTGCAGTCTTACGGCTGCACAGGCTGCATTTAATGGATATAATCCCGCCCTTTGCCGCAAAGCCCAGCATGCGCGGTAGCAATCTGATCGCCGAGACAACCCCCATGCCGATGTACGACTATCAATGTGCTTCCTGTGGTCATCAGTTGGAAGCCATTCAAAAGATCAGCGCAGCACCGCTGGTCGACTGCCCTGCCTGCCAGGCGCCAGAGCTGAAAAAGATGCTGTCCATGCCGGGCTTCCGCCTCAGCGGCACCGGCTGGTACGAAACCGACTTCAAGACCGGTTCCAAGAAGAATCTGGCCGGTGGCGACAAAGCTGACTAGGGTCTAGCGCCCGGGCTGAATGACACGCGCGAGCTCTTGCATCATCTGGCACCTTGTTTAAGTGCGAGGGTGCGGCAAGACCTCCAACCGAATTTCGAATTACGAGAAGTGAAACCACGACCATGATGCGCAGCCATTATTGCGGCCAACTGAACGAAAGCCTGGAAGGCCAGGAAATTACCCTTTGCGGATGGGTTCACCGTCGCCGTGACCACGGTGGGGTGATTTTCCTCGATATCCGTGATCGTGACGGTCTGGCCCAGGTGGTGTTCGACCCGGACCGCGCTGAATCCTTCGCCGCCGCCGATCGCGTGCGCAGCGAATACGTGGTCAAGATCACCGGCAAGGTTCGCCTGCGTCCGGCCGGTGCCACCAACGCCAACATGGCGTCGGGCATGATCGAAGTGCTGGGCTACGAGCTGGAAGTGTTGAACGAAGCGGAAACCCCGCCGTTCCCGCTCAACGAGTTCTCCGACGTCGGCGAAGAAACCCGCCTGCGTTATCGCTTCCTCGACCTGCGTCGCCCGGAAATGCTCGAGAAGCTGCGTCTGCGTTCGCGCATGACCACCAGCATCCGTCGCTTCCTGGACGAGAACGGCTTCCTCGACGTCGAGACGCCGATTCTGACCCGCGCCACGCCAGAAGGCGCGCGTGACTATCTGGTACCGAGCCGTACCCATGCCGGTTCCTTCTTTGCCTTGCCGCAATCGCCACAGCTGTTCAAGCAACTGCTGATGGTCGCCGGCTTCGACCGTTACTACCAGATCGCCAAGTGCTTCCGCGACGAAGATCTGCGCGCCGACCGTCAGCCGGAATTCACCCAGATCGACATCGAGACCAGCTTCCTCGATGAAAAAGAGATCATGGGCATCACCGAACAAATGATCCGCAACCTGTTCAAGGAAGTGCTGGACCTGGAGTTCGGCGACTTCCCGCACATGACCTTCGAAGAGGCCATGCGTCGTTACGGTTCCGACAAGCCGGACCTGCGTAACCCGCTGGAACTGGTTGACGTTGCCGATCAGCTGAAAGAAGTCGACTTCAAGGTGTTCAGCGGCCCTGCCAACGACCCGAAATGCCGCGTTGCCGCTCTGCGCGTTCCAGGCGCGGCAAGCATGCCGCGCAAGCAGATCGACGACTACACCAAGTTCGTCGGCATCTACGGTGCCAAGGGCCTGGCGTACATCAAGGTCAACGAGCGCGCCAAAGGCGTTGAAGGTCTGCAATCGCCGATCGTCAAGAACATCCCTGAAGCCAACCTCAATGTGATCCTTGATCGCGTTGGCGCGGTTGACGGCGACATCGTGTTCTTCGGTGCCGACAAAGCCAAGATCGTCAGCGAAGCCCTGGGCGCGCTGCGGATCAAGGTCGGTCACGATCTGAACCTGCTGACCTGCGAGTGGGCACCGATGTGGGTCGTCGACTTCCCGATGTTCGAAGAGAACGACGACGGCAGCTTCACCGCGTTGCACCACCCGTTCACCGCGCCGAAGTGCACCCCGCAAGAACTGGAAGCCAACCCGGCAACCGCGCTGTCCCGTGCCTACGACATGGTTCTGAACGGCACCGAGCTGGGTGGCGGTTCGATCCGTATCCATCGCAAGGAAATGCAACAGTCGGTGTTCCGTCTGCTGGGTATCAGCGAAGCGGAACAGGAAGAGAAGTTCGGCTTCCTGCTCGACGCCCTGAAATACGGCGCGCCGCCGCACGGTGGTCTGGCCTTCGGTCTGGACCGTCTGGTGATGCTGATGACCGGCGCCCAGTCGATCCGTGAAGTGATCGCCTTCCCGAAAACCCAGAGCGCTGCCTGCGTCATGACTCAGGCACCGGGTCTGGTGGATGCCAAGGCATTGCGCGAATTGCACATTCGTCTGCGCGAAACGCCAAAGGCTGAGTAAGGCTGACCTAAGGGGCGCATCTGCGGATGCGCCCCTTCTTTTATAGACAGGGTCGAGATTTTTTTTTGCTGGCCGGCGCATCATGGCGTGGCGGGCAATGTTTCAAAGATAATTCGGAGCGAGTTATGGCGGGTCATTCCAAGTGGGCGAACATCAAGCACCGCAAAGAACGTCAGGATGCCAAGAAGGGCAAGATTTTCACCAAGTGGATTCGTGAACTGACGGTTGCTGCCCGTCAGGGCGGCGGTGATCCAGGCTCCAACCCGCGTCTGCGTCTGGCGCTGGATAAAGCGCTGGGCGCGAACATGAGCCGCGACATCATCGATCGCGCGGTTGCTCGCGGTGCCGGCGCCGCCGATACCGACGACATGGTCGAGCTGACCTACGAAGGTTACGGCCCGGGCGGTGTGGCGGTGATGGTCGAATGCATGACCGACAACCGCAACCGCACTGCAGCGGCTGTTCGCCATGCGTTCAGCAAGTGCGGCGGCAACCTCGGCACCGACGGTTCGGTGGCCTACCTGTTCGAACGCAAGGGGCAGATTTCCTTCGCTCCAGGCGTGGATGAGGATGCGCTGATGGAAGCGGCCATGGAGGCCGACGCCGATGACGTGGTCACTCACGAAGACGGTTCGATCGACGTGTTCACCTCGTTCGCCGGCTTCTATTCCGTGCGCAACGCTTTGGAGGCTGCCGGCTTCAAGGGTGATGATGCGGAAATCGTCATGCTGCCGACCACCAGTGCCGAACTGGACCTGGAAGGCGCCGAGAAGGTTCTGAAGCTGATCGACATGCTCGAAGACCTGGATGACGTGCAGAACGTGTATTCCAACGCCGACATTCCAGAGTCGGTGGCCGCACAGCTCGGTTAAGGGCGACTAAGATTCAGTGTGGGAGCGGGTTTGCCTGCGATGGCGGCGTGTCAGGCTACATCATTGTTTGATGTGCCTACGCCATCGCAGGCAAGCCAGCTCCCACATTTGTTATTCGCTGTAATGAATATCGTGCTTTTACTTGATCCGCAGGCGTTATGACTTTAATTCTAGGTATCGACCCCGGTTCGCGTATCACCGGTTATGGCGTGGTACGTGATACCGGGCGTGGCTGCGTGTACGTGGCGTCGGGCTGCATTCGCACGGGCTCCGGCGAGCTGCACGAGCGCCTGCAAATTGTCTATCGGGGTGTGCGCGAAGTCATCCAGACCTACGGCCCGGTGACCATGGGCATTGAAAAAGTCTTCATGGCGCGCAATGCCGACTCCGCCCTCAAGCTCGGTCAGGCCCGCGGCGCAGCCATCGTGGCCGGTGCCGAGGAAAGCCTGGAAATCGCTGAGTACACCGCGACCCAGGTCAAACAAGCTGTAACCGGGACTGGCGCGGCGAATAAAGAACAGGTGCAAATGATGGTCATGCACATGCTGAAGCTGACCAGCAAGCCGCAAATCGATGCCTCGGATGCCCTGGCCATCGCGATTTGCCACGCTCACACCCGTTCCAGTCTGTTGCCTCATGGTCTGGGCACGGCACGCAGTCGTGGCGGGCGCCTGCGTCTCTGATAGCATCAGCAATCATTTTTTATGGAATGAGGGTTTTGCGCCTGTGTTGTCGGCGCAAAATCCTTGTTCTGTCAGTCGCCAGCACTGATCTGGCCAAGGCTCAAGGATCTGAAACGTGATTGGACGCTTGCGCGGCACTTTGGCTGAGAAACAGCCGCCGCACCTGATTCTGGATGTAAACGGTCTGGGGTATGAGCTGGAAGTACCCATGACCACGCTTTATCGTTTGCCGTCGGTCGGTGAACCGCTGACCTTGCACACCCATTTGGTCGTACGCGAAGACGCGCAGTTACTCTATGGCTTCTTTGGCAAGCGCGAGCGAGACTTTTTTCGCGAGCTGATCCGTCTCAATGGTGTAGGGCCGAAACTGGCGCTGGCCTTGATGTCGAGCCTGGAGGTCGACGAGCTGGTTCGTTGCGTGCAGTCCCAGGACACTTCGGCGCTGACCAAGGTGCCGGGCGTGGGCAAGAAGACCGCCGAACGTTTGTTGGTGGAACTCAAGGACCGCTTCAAAGCGTGGGAAACCGTGCCGGCGATGTTCGCCTTGGTGCCAAACCAGCCGGGAGGGCCAGATGCGCCTCCGGTCGCCACCGCCGAAAATGACGCGGTCAGCGCGCTGATTTCCCTGGGTTACAAGCCGCAGGAAGCCAGCAAGGCGATTTCCGCGATCAAGGAGAAAGGTTTGAGCAGTGAAGACATGATTCGTCGTGCCCTTAAGGGAATGATCTAAGTGATTGAAGCTGATCGTCTGATCGCCGCCACGGGAGGTCCCCGTGACCGCGAGGAAGTCCAGGATCGGGCGATTCGTCCTGTCAGCCTGGCCGAGTACATTGGCCAGCCAACCGTTCGCGAGCAAATGGAGTTGTTCATCCAGGCTGCGCGCGGGCGCAATGAATCGCTGGATCACACGCTGATTTTCGGCCCTCCGGGCTTGGGTAAAACCACCCTGGCCAACATCATTGCCCAGGAAATGGGCGTGTCGATCAAAAGCACCTCGGGGCCGGTCCTCGAGCGTCCGGGTGATCTGGCGGCGTTGCTGACTAACCTTGAACCCCATGACGTGTTGTTCATCGACGAGATCCATCGGTTGTCGCCGATCGTCGAAGAAGTGCTGTACCCGGCCATGGAAGATTTCCAGCTCGACATCATGATTGGCGAAGGGCCGGCCGCGCGCTCGATCAAACTCGATCTGCCGCCGTTCACCCTGGTTGGTGCAACCACCCGGGCCGGCATGCTGACCAACCCGTTGCGCGACCGTTTCGGGATCGTCCAGCGCCTGGAGTTCTACAACACCGCCGACCTGGCAACGATTGTCAGCCGTTCGGCGAACATTCTCGGTTTGCCGCTGGACCCGGAAGGCGCCTTCGAAATCGCCCGCCGTGCCCGTGGCACGCCGCGGATCGCCAACCGCTTGCTGCGCCGGGTCCGGGATTTTGCCGAGGTCCGCGCCAAGGGTCACATTACCAAGCCGATCGCCGACCTGGCGCTGAACCTGCTGGATGTCGACGAGCGAGGCTTTGATCATCAGGACCGACGCCTGCTGCTGACCATGATCGAGAAATTCGACGGTGGGCCGGTCGGGGTGGACAGTCTGGCGGCGGCAATCAGCGAAGAGCGTCACACCATTGAAGACGTGCTGGAACCATATTTGATCCAGCAGGGCTATATCATGCGCACTCCGCGGGGGCGGGTGGTCACTCGGCATGCGTATCTGCACTTCGGTTTAAACATCCCGTCACGATTAGGCGAGATGCCCGTGGTAGACGAGTTCCTCGATGCCGTGGACGATTAGTCACCTTTGCGCGCTGATTTATTCGGGGTTTGTGCTGTCCCAGGACCGTACTTTCGCCAGAAAGCCGCGAATCAATGAAAAACAGTTGCCTGGCCGGATTGGCAACCTGAGGAGTAAGCACTAGAGTATGCGCGCGCAAAACGGGCTTGAGCCGTTCGCACATCGTTGTCGCGTTTATTACGAGGACACCGATGCGGGCGGCATCGTGTATTACGTCAATTACCTCAAGTTTATGGAACGGGCTCGAACCGAGCGGCTCCGGGAGCTGGGCTTTGCCCAGTCGGCGCTGGCAGGGGAGGACCTGTTGTTCGTCGTGCATTCCAGCGAAGCGCGTTACCACGCGCCGGCGCGACTGGATGACGAACTGCTGGTAAGCGCTGAAGTTATTGAATTGAACCGGGTCAGCCTGCGCTTCAAACAGCAGGTCAGGCGGGCTACGGATAATGTGCTGCTCTGCGAAGGGCAGTTTCTGGTGGCCTGTGTGCGCACTAACAGTTTAAAACCCCGGGCCATTCCCGAAGCTCTACGTGCGGCCTTTGCCGACGTGAGCGGCGCGGGTACACACTCAAAGCAGGAGATAAAGCGTGGAAGCTAACGTCGTCGACCATTCCTCCATGTGGAGCCTGGTCAGCAATGCCAGTATCGTGGTGCAACTGGTAATGCTGATCCTGGTAGCCGCATCGGTGACCTCATGGATCATGATCTTTCAGCGCAGCAATTTGCTGCGTGCCGGTCGACGCGCCCTGGAGAGCTTTGAAGAGCGCTTCTGGTCGGGTATCGACCTGTCCAAACTCTACCGTCAGGCCGGCAGCAACCCTGATCCGGATTCGGGCGTCGAGCAGATCTTCCGTGCCGGCTTCAAGGAATTCTCCCGTCTGCGTCAGCAGTCAGGCGTTGACCCGGAAGCGGTCATGGAAGGCGTGGCCCGTGCCATGCGTGTGGCCATCTCCCGTGAGGAAGAAAAACTCGAGCAGAGCCTGCCGTTCCTCGCCACCGTCGGTTCCGTCAGCCCGTACATCGGTCTGTTCGGTACGGTCTGGGGCATCATGAACTCCTTCCGTGGCCTGGCAACTGCCCAGCAAGCGACCCTGGCCACCGTGGCCCCCGGTATTGCCGAAGCACTGATCGCTACCGCGATCGGTCTGTTCGCCGCCATCCCGGCCGTTATCGCGTACAACCGTTTTGCTGCTCGCAGCGAAACCCTGCTGGGCCGTTACTACACCTTCGCCGACGAATTCCAGGCGATCCTGCACCGCAAAGTGCACACCAGCGAAGAATAAGCAGGTAATTTCCAATGGCTTTAATCGCTCGAGCTCGCAAAAAGCGCAAGCCGGTTGCCGAGATGAACGTGGTGCCTTACATCGACGTGATGCTGGTACTGCTGGTCATCTTCATGGTGACCGCGCCGATGCTCAATCAGGGCGTGAAAGTTGATCTGCCCAAGGTTTCCAGCGAAGCCTTGCCGCAGGACAACAACACTCAGGTCCTGACCATTTCGATCAAGTCTGACAAGACCTACTACTGGAACCTTGGCAGCGAAGTCGACACCGAAAAGCAGCAGGACAAGGCCATGACCTTGCCGCAAATGACCGACGCGGTGACCAAGATCATTCGCGCCGGTACTGAAGGCGGCAAGCGTACCCAGGTATTCATTCGCGGCGACAAGACTGTCGATTACGGCTCCGTCATGGGCGCGATGGGCGGGTTGCAGAAAGCCGGGGTCGGTAATGTTGGCTTGATTACCGAGGCACCCTGATGCAGCAAATGCGAGAGCCGTCCGCCTCGGAAAGCTATTTCTGGCCTAGTGTCTTGGCGATTGTCTTGCACGTGCTGGTTTTCGGCATGCTGTTTGTCAGTTTCGCCTTCACACCGGAGCTGCCGCCGGCCAAGCCGATCGTCCAGGCGACCTTGTACCAGCTGAAATCGAAAAGTCGGGCGACCACCCAGACCAATCAGAAGATTGCGGGTGAAGCGCAGAAATCCGCTGCGCGCCAGACCGAAGTCGAACAGATGGAACAGAAAAAGATCGAACAGGAAGCGATCAAGGCCGCGGAACAAAAGAAGGAAGATGCGGCTCAAAAAGCCGAAGAATCCAAGAAGGCCGACGAGACGAAAAAAGCGGAAGAGGCAAAAAAGGCTGATGAAGCCAAGAAAGCCGATGAAGCCAAGAAGACCGCCGAAGCCAAAAAGGCCGAAGAGAAACAATTGGCTGATATAGCCAAGAAGAAATCTGAAGAAGAAGCCAAGAAAGCGGCTGAAGAAGAGGCCAAGAAAGCGGCCGCTGAAGAAGCGAAGAAAAAGATCGTCGAAGACGCGAAGAAGAAAGCCGCCGAAGACGCCAAGAAGAAATCTGAAGCTGAAGAGGCGAAGAAGAAAGTCGCCGAAGACGCGAAGAAGAAAGCTGCTGCCGATGCCGCGAAGAAAAAATCGCAGGAAGCGGCACGTAAATCCGTCGATGAGAAAAAGGCTCAGGCCCTGGCAGATTTGCTTTCCGACACGCCGCAGCGTCAGCAGGCCTTGGCCGATGAGCAGGGTGACGAAGTCGCCGGCAGTTTCGATGATCTGATTCGTGCTCGTGCAGCGGAAGGCTGGGCTCGTCCACCTTCGGCACGCAAAGGCATGACGGTCGTGTTGCAAATCGGCATGTTGCCGGATGGTACGGTGACTTCGGTTGGCGTGGCCAAGTCCAGCGGCGATGGTCCGTTTGACGCTTCCGCAGTAGCGGCGGTCAAGAACATTGGACGTTTGACAGAAATGCAGGGAATGAAGCCGAGCGATTTCGCTCCGTATCGTTCATTCAAGATGACATTCACACCTGAGGATCTAGCCTTGTGAGAAACCTTCTTCGAGGAATGCTTGTCGTTATCTGCTGCCTGGCAGGGATAGCGGCAGCAGATGAAAAAAACATTCTGGTCACCAGCGGCAGTGATCGGGCCACCCCGATTGCAGTCGTTCCGTTCGGCAACCAGGGCGGCAGCGTGCTGCCGGACGACATGGCCGAAATCATCGGTAACGACCTGCGCAACTCGGGTTACTACTCGCCGATTCCAAAACAGAACATGATCAGCCAGCCAAGCCAGGCGAGCGAAATCATTTTCCGTGACTGGAAGGCTGTTGGCGCCCAGTACATTATGGTCGGCAGTATCGTTCCAGCGGGCGGTCGCCTGCAGGTTCAGTACGCACTGTTCAACGTCGCCACCGAGCAGCAAGTGCTGACCGGCAGCGTGTCGGGCAGCGTCGATCAACTGCGTGACATGGCGCACTACATCTCCGACCAGTCGTTCGAGAAACTCACCGGTATCAAAGGTGCGTTCTCGACTCGTCTGCTGTACGTGACGGCCGAGCGGTTCTCCGAGAAGAACACTCGCTACACGCTGCAACGTTCGGACTATGACGGTGCCCGTGCCGTGACCCTGCTGCAATCGCGCGAGCCGATCCTGTCGCCGCGTTTTGCACCGGATGGCAAGCGCATTGCCTATGTGTCGTTCGAGCAGAAGCGCCCGCGTATTTTCATGCAGAACATCGACACCGGTCGCCGTGAGCAGATCACCAACTTCGAAGGCCTGAATGGTGCGCCAGCATGGTCGCCGGATGGTCAGCGCCTGGCATTCGTATTGTCGAAAGATGGCAACCCGGACATTTATGTGATGAATCTGGGTTCACGTCAGATCAGTCGCGTCACCAACGGTCAAGGTATCAACACCGAACCGTTCTGGGGTAAGGATGGTTCGACCATCTACTTCACCTCCGACCGTGGCGGCAAGCCACAGATCTACAAGACCAGCGCAAGCGGTGGTGGTGCGGAGCGTGTGACCTTCATCGGTAACTACAACGCCAACCCTAAACTGTCGGCCGATGAAAAGACCCTGGTGATGATCCATCGTCAGGAAGGCTTCACCAATTTCAAGGTGGCGGCCCAGGATTTGCAGCGAGGTAGTGTAAAGATCCTCACTGATAGCACTCTGGACGAGTCGCCTACTGTTGCGCCCAACGGCACCATGGTAATCTACGCCACCCGCCAGCAGGGCCGGGGAGTCTTGATGCTCGTGTCCATTAATGGACGCGTGAGGCTCCCGCTTCCTACCGCACAAGGCGAAGTCAGAGAACCGTCCTGGTCCCCTTACCTGAACTGACGCGGCGCTACACGTTGTACTTAACACACTGGGGTTCATTAGGAGTTTCACGATGGAAATGCTGAAGTTTGGTAAATTTGCTGCGCTGGCTCTGGCCATGGCTGTAGCTGTAGGTTGCTCGTCCAAAGGCGGCGACAACGCCGGTGAAGGCGCTGTTGATCCAAACGCTGGTTACGGCGCTAACACTGGTGCTGTTGACGGCTCCCTGAGCGAAGAAGCTGCTCTGCGCGCAATCACCACCTTCTACTTCGAATACGACAGCTCGGACCTGAAGCCAGAAGCCATGCGCGCTCTGGACGTTCACGCCAAAGACCTGAAAGCAAACGGCGCTCGCGTTGTTCTGGAAGGCAACACCGACGAACGTGGTACTCGTGAGTACAACATGGCACTGGGCGAGCGTCGTGCGAAAGCCGTTCAGCGCTACCTGGTACTGCAAGGTGTTTCCCCAGCTCAGCTGGAACTGGTTTCCTACGGCGAAGAGCGTCCAGTTGCTACCGGCAACGACGAGCAGTCCTGGGCTCAAAACCGTCGCGTCGAACTGCGTAAGTAATTCGTCATGCGAACGTGCCGTCGTGCTGTAACTGTTTTGGCTCTCAGCCTCGCACCGCTTGCGGTGTGGGCTGCGGTTCCTGTGGTCGAGGACAACTCCGGCTATAACAATAGCGGGAGTAGTTATCCGCCTGCGGGTTACGGTACGAACGGCGCCTATGCCGGGGGAGGGGTTTCGGCCCCTGTCTCGGCACAGGGCGAGCTGTTCAACCAACTGCAATCGATGCAGGAGCAGATCTCACGCCAACAGGGTGTGATCGAAGTTCTGCAAAATGATGTAGCGCGCATGAAGCAAGAGAACCTGGAGCGATATCAGGATCTTGATCGGCGCATAGGAACCGGCGTTGCACCAGCCGCGACTCCTGATAATTCTTCCACCGGTGGCAGTTTGAATGCCCCCGGTGCAGCAGCCGGCGCAGGAGCGGCAGCCGCTGCCACTTCCACACAAGCGCCTGCCGCGGGTGGCGAACCGGCTGATCCGGCGAAGGAAAAACTGTATTACGATGCAGCCTTCGACCTGATCAAAGCCAAGGATTTCGACAAGGCCAGCCAGGCTTTCGCCGCATTCCTGCGCAAATACCCGAACAGCCAATACGCGGGCAACGCTCAGTACTGGTTGGGTGAAGTGAATCTGGCCAAAGGCGATCTGCAAGGTGCAGGTCAGGCTTTTGCCAAGGTTTCGCAGCTGTACCCCAAGCACCCTAAAGTGCCTGATTCGCTGTACAAGCTCGCTGATGTAGAACGCCGCCTCGGTCACACCGACAGGGTCAAAGGCATTCTGCAGCAGGTTGTGTCCCAATATCCGGGCACTTCCGCCGCTCAGTTGGCGCAACGTGACTTGCAGCGCATGTAAGCGTGCTTGACCCGTTTTGAAGAAACCCGCGCTTGTCGCGGGTTTTTTCGTTAGAATTCATCCCCTTTTTCTGAAACACGCTTTTTGGGATCTGCGCGTTGGCGGGGTTCCTTGAAGTGCCTGACGGAGGCGGACAGCCTGTTTAGCTGTTACGCCCGTGGCGACTATGCAAGACACATTGAGAATCACCGAAGTTTTCTACTCGTTGCAGGGTGAAACGCGGACTGCCGGGCTGCCCACTGTTTTTGTGCGCCTGACCGGTTGCCCATTGCGTTGCCAATACTGCGACAGCGCCTACGCGTTCACTGGCGGCACCCTTCGCACGCTCGACGACATCCTCGAGCAAGTCGCCGGTTTTCGCCCGCGTTATGTGTGTGTCACGGGCGGCGAACCCCTGGCGCAACCGAATGCCATTCCCTTACTCAAGCAGTTGTGTGACGCCGGCTATGAAGTGTCGCTGGAAACCAGTGGCGCGCTGGATATCTCAGCGGTCGATCCACGGGTCAGTCGCGTCGTCGACCTGAAAACCCCGGGTTCGAAAGAAGCGCACCGCAACCGCTACGAGAACATCGAGCTGCTCACGCCTAACGACCAGGTAAAGTTTGTCATCTGCTCGCGGGAAGACTACGACTGGGCCGTGTCCAAGCTGATTCAGTACGGTCTGGATCAACGTGCCGGCGAAGTCCTGTTCTCGCCGAGTCACCATGACCTGAACGCGCGTGATCTGGCGGACTGGGTGGTGGCGGACAATCTGCCTGTGCGTCTGCAATTGCAACTGCATAAATATCTTTGGAATGACGAGCCGGGGCGCTGAAATGACTGAACAAACAAACACCACCGAAAAACGTGCGGTCATCTTGCTGTCCGGTGGCCTCGACTCCGCGACTGTCGTGGCCATGGCTCGTGCCGAAGGCTATAGCTGCTACACCATGAGCTTCGATTACGGTCAGCGCTCTCACGCCGAATTGCACGCCGCCGCACGTGTTGCCCAAGACTTGGGTGTGGTCGAGCACAAGGTGATCGGCCTGAACCTGAACGGTATCGGCGGCTCAGCGTTGACCGACACTAGCATCGATGTGCCGGAAACGCCGGGTGAAGGTATCCCGGTGACTTACGTGCCGGCGCGCAACACCGTGTTTCTGTCCCTGGCGCTGGGCTGGGCTGAAGTGCTGGGCGCGCGTGACATCTTTATCGGCGTTAACGCGGTGGATTACTCCGGTTACCCTGATTGCCGTCCCGAGTTCATCGAAGCCTTCGAGCGCATGGCGAACCTGGCGACCAAGGCCGGGGTAGAAGGGCAAGGCTTCCGCATCCAGGCGCCACTGCAGAACCTGAGCAAGGCGCAGATCGTTCAGGCCGGCGTGAAGCTTGGCGTCGATTACGGGCTGACCGTTTCTTGCTATCAGGCAGACGATAATGGCCGTGCCTGCGGTAAATGCGACAGCTGCCGCCTGCGTGCAGAAGGCTTTGCGGCGGCCGGTGTGACTGACCCAACACCTTATTTTTGATTTATTTCAAATTAGGTGTTGAATAGTCCTTAAAAATCAGTATTATACGCGCCACCACACAGCGGGTCGTTAGCTCAGTTGGTAGAGCAGTTGGCTTTTAACCAATTGGTCGTAGGTTCGAATCCCACACGACCCACCATTTTAAAAAATCTGGAAGGCCCACGTAAGTGAGGATTTCCGGGTTTTTTTTTGCCTGCGATTTGAGCTCGGCTCAGTCTGGGTGACGCAGGTCAGAATCATCTTTTGCATCCACGGGATATTCTGTAGCCTTGCGCAGCTTCAACACTGTCCACGCCTGATGAACACTCACTCTCCCGGCGGTACCCTGAAGGGTCCGGAGCCGGGTGTATACTCGACTTTCGCGCGAAAGCGCCTGCAGGTCTTGCGAACATGACGCAGATTTCCGAACGCCTTCTGGTTCAAGCCCACCTCGACGCCAAGCAGCCCAAACCGCTGACCGCCGAGGAAGAGGCTTATTACCGTACTGCCATCGCTGCGGAGCTCAAAGCTCAGGACGCGGTGCTGGTTGCCCACTTCTATTGCGATCCGGTCATTCAAGCCCTGGCTGAAGAAACCGGTGGTTGCGTGTCCGACTCTCTGGAGATGGCCCGCTTCGGCAATGCTCACCCGGCCAAGACCGTGGTGGTCGCCGGCGTGAAGTTCATGGGCGAGACCGCGAAAATCCTCAACCCTGAAAAACGCATACTGATGCCGACCCTGGAAGCGACTTGCTCGCTGGACCTGGGTTGCCCGGTGGACGAATTCTCGGCGTTCTGCGATCAGCACCCGGAACGTACGGTGGTGGTGTATGCCAACACGTCGGCGGCAGTCAAAGCCCGGGCGGACTGGGTGGTGACTTCCAGCTGTGCGCTGGAAATCGTCGAAAGCCTGATGGATAACGGCGAAACCATCATCTGGGCCCCGGACAAGCACCTGGGCACCTACATCCAGCGCAAGACCGGTGCCGACATGCTGCTGTGGGACGGTGCCTGCATCGTCCACGAAGAGTTCAAGGCCAAGCAGCTCGAAGACATGAAAGCGCTGTACCCGGATGCGGCCATTCTGGTGCACCCGGAGTCGCCGACCGCCGTCATCGAGTTGGCCGACGCGGTAGGTTCCACCAGTCAGCTGATCGCTGCGGCGCAAAGTCTGCCGAACAAGACCCTGATCGTCGCCACCGACCGCGGCATCTTCTACAAGATGCAGCAGCTGTGCCCGGACAAGGTCTTTATCGAAGCGCCAACGGCCGGTAACGGCGCAGCGTGCCGCAGTTGCGCGCATTGCCCGTGGATGGCGATGAATACGCTTGAGCGCACGCTGAAGAGCTTGCGTGAAGGGACCAACGAGATCTTCGTTGATCCAGCGTTGATTCCGCAGGCGGTGCGGCCGTTGAAGCGGATGCTTGATTTCACGCAGGCGGCGCGGATGAAGTTGGCCGGAAACGCCTAATACTTACTGTGGCGAGAGCTGTTGTGGCGAGGGAGCTTGCTCCCGTTCGGTTGCGCAGCAGCCGCTTTGGGGGCGCTGCGCACCCCAGCGGGAGCAAGCTCCCTCGCCACAGTTACTTGGTTTTCTTTGGAATGCGCACCAGCTGGGTATTGGAGTAGATGTCATGCCAGCTGCGCTTCTGCTTGTCGAGCAGCGACCAGAAGAACCCCAGCCCGATACATAGCCAGGACGCGATCGACACCACAAAGCGCAGCAACGCCTGCCACAGGCTGATGGATGAGCCATCGGCGTTTTGCACGCGAATGCCCCAGACCTGCATCCCCAGCGTCTGCCCCGACCAAGTCCAGAACTTGGCAAAGAAGCCGAACAGCACGAACAGCAGCACCGTCGACAGCAATGGATCACCATCCAGCGCGCCGGCTTCGGTCAGGGCGTGCATTTTCTCTTCGCCGATGATCGCCATCTGAGTCATTTTATAAATGCCGCTGGTGACGATCAGTAAGGCAGTGCACAACAGAAAATCGTAGAACATCGCTGCCAGGCGACGACCCAGGCCGACGGCGGGGAAGTCGCCCTGTGGGTTGAGCAGGTGTTTCGACATGGCAGCCTCTGAACGGAAAAAGAAGCCATTTTACGGATTTGTGCGCACAAAAAAGCCCCTGATATCAGTATCAGGGGCTTTTTCGTTACAGAAGATCAGGCTTCTGCTTGTACTTCGTCAGCCTGCATGCCTTTCTGGCCTTGCACAGCAACGAAAGTCACTTTCTGGCCTTCTTTCAGGCTCTTGAAGCCGTTGCCCTGAATAGCGCGGAAATGTACGAACAGATCCGGACCGCTTTCTGGAGTGATAAAACCAAAACCTTTCTCGTCGTTAAACCACTTGACGGTACCGCTCTGACGTTGGGACATTTCTTATTTCCTTTGACGCAAAAATGAATGACAGTCTCCTTCTTGTGAAAGAGTACTGGGGCTGGTTGCAGGAGAGTAAGAAGACGTCGAACGGGATGTAGCTAACTTGTAGGCTACTGCCCAGGTCACGATTCCAAGCGACCCATGCAAACACAGTGAACAAACTCTACGCCAACTACGGGAGAAAAAACAAGCCCTGCGAAGGCGCGGATTTCCTTGGGTTGTGACAATCAAGGGGGGCACTAACGCAGGCTTATTCGATAGAGTTGTTCAGTTGCTTTCGATCGTTATAAGTAACGTTCATAAACGAAACGTACGCACTGTTTTATGGCGGCTGCGTTACAGATTAGTGCACTGTTAACGCAACCGCGTTACTTATAGAAACAGTCAATCAACCGCGATAGTAGCGTTGTGGAACAAATGGCATTTTGCTTACAAGCAAAGGCACCTTTTTCCCACGAACAATTGCCCAGACCGGCGTATCCAAACCGATATAAGCGTTGTCGAGGTAACCCATGGCCAAAGGACCGCCAAGGGTCGGACCGAAGCCGCCACTGCACACGCTGCCGATGATTTCGCCGGCTTCGTTGACGATTTCCGCACCTTCGCGCACTGGCGTACGTTCCTGCGGCAACAGGCCAACGCGTTTGCGGCTGATACCAGTTTGCTGCTGGGCGAACACGGTTTCAGCGCCGGGGAAACCACCGGCCCGCGCGCCATCGGCACGACGAGGCTTGGAGATGGCCCACAGCAGGCTCGCTTCGATTGGGGTGGTTTCGGTATTCATGTCGTGGCCGTAGAGGCACAGGCCGGCTTCCAGGCGCAGGGAGTCGCGAGCGCCGAGGCCGATGGCCGCCACTTCCGGTTCGGCCAGCAGGGCGCGAGCCAAGGCTTCGGCGTTGACCGCTGGTACGGAGATTTCGAAACCGTCTTCACCGGTGTAGCCCGAACGGCTGACAAAGCAGTCCACGCCCAACAGCTTCACGCGGGCGAATTGCATGAAGGTCATTTTCGCCACTTCAGGCGCCAGGCGTGCGAGCACGGTGACGGCGGCCGGGCCTTGCAACGCCAGCAGTGCGCGTTCTTCGAACAGCGGCTCGATGGTGCACTGGTCACCGATGTGCTTGCGCAGGTGCGCCAGGTCCTGATCCTTGCAGGCCGCGTTGACCACCAGGAACAGTTCGTCGTTACCCAGGTTGGCGACCATCAGATCGTCGAGGATGCCGCCGTTCTCGTTGGTGAACATCGCGTAACGCTGCATGCCCACCGGCAAGTCGATGATGTCCACCGGCACCAGGGTTTCCAGAGCTTTGGCCGCGTTGGCGCCGGTCAGGCGGATCTGGCCCATGTGCGAAACATCGAACAGACCGGCCTGATCACGGGTGTGCTGGTGTTCTTTCATCACGCCCAACGGGTATTGCACCGGCATGTCGTAGCTGGCAAACGGCACCATGCGGGCGCCGAGTTCGAGGTGCAGTGCGTGCAACGGGGTTTTCAACAGTTGTTCGGTGGACATATCCAGCTCCTGAAAATAGTGCAGATGCGCGCATCAGCACTCGATAATGTTGACCGCCAAACCGCCACGGGCGGTTTCCTTGTATTTGCTTTTCATGTCGGCGCCGGTCTGGCGCATAGTGCGGATGACTTTGTCGAGGGAGACGAAGTGCTGACCGTCGCCGCGCAAGGCCATGCGCACCGCATTGATGGCCTTGACCGAACCCATGGCGTTGCGCTCGATGCAAGGCACTTGCACCAGCCCGCCAATCGGGTCGCAGGTGAGGCCGAGGTTGTGCTCCATGCCGATTTCGGCGGCGTTTTCCACCTGCTGCACCGTGCCGCCCTGCACTTCACACAAGGCGCCGGCGGCCATGGAGCAGGCGACGCCGACCTCGCCCTGACAGCCGACTTCGGCGCCGGAGATCGAGGCGTTTTCCTTGTACAGAATGCCGATCGCGGCGGCCGTCAGTAGAAAGCGCACGACGCCATCTTCGTTGGCGCCTGGGATGAAGCGCATGTAGTAATGCAGCACCGCCGGGATGATTCCGGCCGCACCGTTGGTGGGCGCCGTGACCACGCGTCCGCCGTTGGCGTTTTCTTCGTTGACCGCCAGGGCGTATAGGTTGACCCAGTCCAGCACCGACAGCGGATCGCGTAGCGAGGATTCCGGGTTGTTGCACAGTTGCCGATGCAGCGCCGCGGCCCGACGTTTGACCTTCAATCCACCGGGCAGGATGCCTTCGTTGCGGCAACCGGCGGTGACGCAGTCTTGCATCACTTGCCAGATCTTCAGCAAGCCAGCACGGGTTTCCGCTTCGGGGCGCCAGGCACTTTCGTTGGTCAACATCACTTGGCTGATGGATAAACCGTAGGTGCTGCAATGACCGAGCAGGTCCTTGGCGCTTTTGAACGGGAAGGTCAGCGGTGTGGCGTCTTCGACGATGCGATCGGCGCCGGCGGCGTCTTCATCGACCACGAAGCCGCCACCTACCGAGTAGTACTCGCGGCTGCGGATTTGCAGACCCGCGGCATCGAACGCGCGGAAGATCATGCCGTTGGGGTGATAGGCCAACGGTTTGCGAATCATCGCCAGGTGTTCTTTCTCGTTGAACGCAATGCTGTGTTCGCCGAGCAGGTTCAAGCGACCGTTGCCGCGAATTTCTTGCAGGCGAGCGGCGACGGTTTCGGTGTCTACGGTGTCCGGGTGTTCGCCTTCCAGGCCCAGCAACACAGCCTTGTCGCTGCCGTGGCCTTTGCCGGTGGCGCCGAGCGAGCCGTAGAGCTCGACTTTGAGGCAGGTGGTTGCGGCCAGCAGCCCTTCACGGCGCAGACCTTCGGCGAAACGCGCAGCGGCACGCATCGGGCCGACGGTGTGGGAGCTGGAGGGGCCGATGCCAATCTTGAACAGGTCGAACACGCTTAACGACATGGTTGTTCTCCGGTTTCTTGTTATAGGAATTGGCGAAAATTTTTTGACTAAATACGATCCTGTGGGAGCTGGCTTGTCGGGTCGCCGCATCGCTGCGATGGCGGTGGGTCAGTCAGCATCCCGGTTGCCTGACACACCGCCATCGCAGGCAAGCCAGCTCCCACAGGATTTTGTGGTGTTCTTGAAAATGGGGGCGAGTAAACCCGCCCCCCTCATTCGTTTAAGCGTAGCTTTCGATCGACGGGCAGGCGCAGACCAGGTTGCGATCGCCGAAGACGTTGTCGACGCGACCGACCGGTGGCCAGTACTTGCCTTCGATCAGCGACGCTACCGGGTAAACCGCTTGCTCGCGGCTGTACGGGTGAGTCCACTCGCCGACGATTTCCGCGGCGGTGTGCGGTGCGTTTTTCAGCGGGTTGTCGTCCTTGTCCAGCGTGCCGTTTTCCACCGCGCGGATTTCTTCGCGGATGCGGATCATGGCGTCGCAGAAGCGGTCCAGTTCTTCTTTGGATTCGCTTTCGGTCGGCTCGATCATCAACGTGCCGGCCACCGGGAACGACATGGTCGGGGCGTGGAAGCCGAAGTCGATCAGGCGCTTGGCAACGTCATCGACACTGATGCCGCTGCTGTCTTTCAACGGACGCAGATCGAGGATGCATTCGTGCGCCACCAGGCCGTTGCTGCCGGTGTACAGCACTGGGTAATGCTCTTCGAGGCAACGGGAAATGTAGTTGGCATTCAGGATCGCCAGCTGCGAAGCACGCTTGAGACCCGCGCCACCCATCATTCGAATGTACATCCAAGTGATCGGCAGAATGCTCGCGCTGCCGAACGGTGCCGCGCAGACCGCGCCTTCCTTGCGTTCCATCTGGGCGTGGCCCGGCAGGAACGGCGTCAGGTGCGACTTGACGCCAATCGGGCCGACGCCCGGGCCGCCACCGCCGTGTGGAATGCAGAAGGTTTTGTGCAGGTTCAGGTGGGACACGTCGCCGCCGAACTTGCCCGGTGCGCAGAGGCCGACCATGGCATTCATGTTGGCGCCGTCGATGTACACCTGGCCGCCGTTGTCGTGAATGATGCCGCAGATTTCGCGGATGCCTTCTTCGAACACGCCGTGGGTCGACGGGTAGGTGATCATCAGCGCAGCGAGGTGTTCGCGGTGCTCGATGGCCTTGGCACGCAGGTCTTCGATGTCGACGTTGCCGCGGGCGTCGCACGCGGTCACGACCACACGCATGCCAGCCATGTTGGCGGTGGCCGGGTTGGTGCCGTGGGCGGACGAGGGGATCAGGCAGATGTCGCGACGGTCTTCGCCACGGCTCTGGTGGTAGGCGCGGATCGCCAGCAAGCCAGCGTATTCACCTTGGGAACCAGCGTTCGGTTGCAGGGAGATCGAGTCGTAACCGGTGGCAGCGCAGAGCATCGCTTCCAGTTCATCAGTCAGCTGCTGATAACCGGCGCTTTGCTCGGCCGGGGCGAACGGGTGCAGGGCACCGAATTCGGCCCAGGTCACCGGGATCATTTCGCTGGCGGCGTTGAGTTTCATGGTGCAGGAACCCAGCGGGATCATGGTGCGATCCAGGGCCAGGTCCTTGTCGGCGAGCTTGCGCAGGTAGCGCATCAGCTCGGTTTCGGAGTGATAGCGGTTGAACACCGGGTGGCTGAGGATCGGCGATTGGCGAACCAGAGCGGCCGGGATCGTGCTTTCAATGCTTGCGGCCAATGCGGCGAAGTCAGGCAGGGTTTTGCCGTCTGCCAGCAGGGCCCACAGGGTTTCCACATCAGCTTGCGAAGTGGTTTCGTCCAGGGACAGACCCAGACGCTCGCCATCCACAACACGCAGGTTGATCTTCTGAGCACGCGCCTTGTCGTGCAAGGCAGCTGTTTGCGCGCCGGTCTTGAGCGTCAGCGTGTCGAAGAAGCTGGTTTGCTCGACGGTCAGGCCCAATGCGCTCAAGCCTTGGGCGAGGATCGCGGTCAGGTGATGAATGCGCTGGGCGATCTGCGTCAGGCCTTTCGGGCCGTGGTACACAGCGTACATGCTGGCGATGTTGGCCAGCAGCACTTGGGCGGTGCAGATGTTGCTGGTGGCTTTCTCGCGGCGGATATGTTGCTCGCGGGTCTGCATGGCCAGGCGTAGGGCCGGCTTACCGAAACGGTCTACGGAAACACCGACCAGACGGCCTGGCATGTCGCGCTTGAACGCGTCCTTGGTGGAGAAGTAGGCCGCGTGCGGACCACCAAAGCCCAGCGGCACGCCGAAGCGTTGCGCGCTGCCGATGGCCACGTCGGCGCCGAACTCGCCCGGCGGGGTCAGTACGGTCAGGGCCAGCAGGTCAGCGGCGACTGCGACCAGCGCATTGGCGGCGTGGAAGCGCTCGGCCAGTTCGCGGTAGTCGAACACGTCACCGTTGCTGGCCGGGTATTGCAGCAGGACGCCGAAGAACGGCGTCACGTCAGTCAGTTCGCGCTCATCGCCGACCACCACGTCGATGCCCAACGGCTCGGCACGGGTGCGCAGCACGTCGAGGGTTTGCGGGTGGCAATGCACCGAGGCGAAGAACGCGTGGCTGCCTTTGTTCTTGCTCAGGCGTTTGCAGAAGGTCATGGCTTCGGCAGCGGCGGTGGCTTCGTCGAGCAGCGAGGCGTTGGCGATCGGCAGGCCGGTCAGGTCGCTGATCAGGGTCTGGAAGTTCAGCAGCGCTTCGAGACGGCCCTGGGAAATTTCTGGTTGGTACGGGGTGTAGGCGGTGTACCAGGCCGGGTTTTCCAGCAGGTTGCGCAGGATCGGCGACGGCGTGTGAGTGCCGTAGTAGCCCTGACCGATGTAGGTCTTGAACAGCTGGTTTTTGCCGGCGATGGATTTGATCAGCGCCAGGGCGTCCGCTTCACTCAGGCCGTCTTCCAGGCCGAGGACGCTGGTGCCTTTGATGCTGTCGGGAATGACGCTGGCGCTCAGGGCTTCCAGGGAGTCAAAGCCCAGGCTGTTGAGCATGGCTTGCTCGTCGCCGGCACGCGGGCCGATGTGGCGCGCGATGAATTCGTTGGCGGTGCTCAGATTTACAGAAACAGGAAGTACTTGAGTCATGTCAGCGCTCCTCAGGCTTCGGCGTTGGCTTTGATCAGACGGTCGTAAGCGTCTTGATCCAGCAGTTGGCCGACAGCCGAGGCGTCGGTTGGCTGGAAGCGGAAGAACCAGCCTTCGCCCAGCGGATCTTCGTTGACCAGTTCAGGGCTGCTGTCCAGCGCAGGGTTCACTTCCAGCACTTCGCCGTCGAGGGGCATGTACACGCCGCTGGCGGCTTTTACCGATTCCACGGTGGCGGCTTCAGCGCCTTTGTCGTAGGACTGCAGCTCAGGCAGTTGTACGAAAACCACGTCGCCCAGGGCGTTCTGTGCGAAAGCAGTGATGCCGACGGTGACGGTGCCATCAGCTTCGGTGCGCAGCCATTCGTGATCTTCAGTAAAACGCAATTCGCTCATGGAAACTCCTAAGGGGGCCAGACTCGTCTGGTGGACGCGATTGAATGCTTGGGCAAAAAGCCCTTCTTTATGGGTGGTTACTAAGCAAAAACGCGGCCAATGTTGTTTATTCTTTATAAATCAATGAGTTATTGGTTTTTACGAAAGACTGGAAGGAGCTGACTGTAGCGAAATCGCTACAGCGCGGACTGAATAAAAAAGCTGAGGTGGATCAAAGCCTTGCACAGCGGTGATCAGGAGAGGGTGTAGCGATATCATTCCACTGTAGCGCTTTCAGTACAGGTGGAGGTCGCTTTTAAAGACGATTTTGCGAAGCAGCGCAGACCCCTGTGGGAGCGGGCTTGCCCGCGATGAGGCCATCACATTCAACATTTATACTGAATTTTATATCGCCATCGCGGGCAAGCCCGCTCCCACAGGGTTTTGTGGCGTTGAGAGGATTTGTGTTTCAGCCACAAATCTTACGGCTTATTGGGTATGCCGTACTTACGCAATCGATGGGCAATCGCGGTGTGGGAGGTTTGCAGGCGGCTGGCCAGTTGGCGGGTCGAGGGGTAGCTGACGTAGAGCTTTTCCAGCAGGGTTTTCTCGAAATCTTCCATGGCCTGTTCGAGGCTGTCGACCTCGGTATCGCTCTGGCGCGCGACAGAGGTGCCGGCGATATCGAGGTCGCCGATGTCCACCAGGCTGCTTTCGCAAATCGCCGCGGCACGGAAGATTACATTCTGCAGTTGCCGCACATTACCCGGCCAGCGATTGCCTAGCAGCGCCGGGTAGGTGCCGGGGGCGAGTCGACAGACCGGGCGCTGGATCTGCGCGCAGGCCTGCTGCATGAAGTAGCGCGCCAGCAGCAAAATGTCCTGACCCCGTTCGCGCAGGGGCGGGACTTCGACGTTCAGCACGTTTAGGCGATAGAACAGGTCTTCGCGGAAGGCGCCTTCGCTGACCATTTTTTCCAGATCGCGGTGGGTCGCGCTGAGGATCCGTACATTGACCTTCACCTCGCGATCGCCACCGACCCGACGGAAGCTGCCGTCGTTGAGAAAGCGCAGCAATTTCGCCTGCAAGTACGGCGACATTTCACCGATCTCGTCGAGAAATACCGTGCCCTGGTTGGCCAGTTCCATCAGCCCCGGTTTGCCGCCTCGCTGCGCGCCGGTGAAGGCGCCGGGGGCGTAGCCGAACAGTTCGCTTTCGGCGAGGTTTTCTGGCAGTGCGGCGCAGTTCAAAGCCAGGAACGGCGAACTGTGGCGGGCGCTGATGGCGTGGCAGGCGCGGGCCACCAGTTCTTTACCGGTGCCGGTTTCGCCCTGGATCAGCAACGGTGCATCAAGGGCTGCGACCCGTTGAGCGCGCGCCTTGAGTGTACGAATCGCCGGGGATTCGCCGAGCAGGGCATCGAAGCCTTCGGCGTGATCGTGGTGCAGCGCCGAAAGACGTTCACCGATGCGGTTCGGTTGGTACAGGGTCAGCAGCGCACCGGCGTCGGTGATTGGCGTGGCATCCAGCAGCAGGGTCTGGCCGTTGACGGTGATCTCGCGCAGCGGCAGGCGGAAGCCGTTTTCCAGCAAAGTGTCGAGCAGCGCCGGGTCGGCAAACAGCTCGCTGATGCTTTCACCTGCCGGTTCGCGGCCGTACAGGGCAATCAGCGCCGGGTTGGCCAGCAGCACCTTGCCGGCGCTGTCGAGGGCCAACACCGGGTCGGTCATGGCGGCGAGCAACGCATCGAGTTGCAAGTGACGGCGCTGGCCGGGAAGGATGTCGACCACCGTCACCGCTTGCACGCCGCGCACGCTGAACAGCGCGTCGCGCAGCTCTTCGAGCACTGCCGGGCTCAAGGTCGGGGCGTCGATGTAGACGTTGGGCGGCACCATTTCCACCGCATCCAGATTGAGATTGCGCCCACCGAGCAGGGCCAGGACTTCCTGGGTGATGCCGACGCGGTCGATGAAACTGACGTGGATACGCATGGGGCGGTTGGGTTCTGGAGTGCGGAGGGTGGCAAGTATGCCTTGGGGCGGGCCAATGGTGAAATCCAGCGCAGGACTTCGGGGCAACGATGATCCCTGTGGGAGCGGGCTTGCCCGCGATAGCGGTGTGTCAGACAACATAGATGTTGAATGTTAAACCGCTTTCGCGGGCAAGCCCGCTCCCACAGGTACAGCGTTTATCCAGGGGAATAGGGTTATTCGAAGTTCTCAAGGTTTACCGGGTCGCCGGATTTCATATCCAATTGCTTCCGGATGTCTTCAAACATTAAATCGTAATGCTTGTGAATCGAGCCGATCTGGCTGTGTGTCTTCGGGATTCCATACTTCTCGGCGATTTTCGTCACGTTGTTGGCGAAGTTGTAAGCCTCCTCCTTGGGTAGAAAGAAGGTCTCCGTCATGTCCTTTCCCTGCATGCTGCCGTGCAGGGTGAACAGCATCCCTTTGCCTTTCTTGGGATCCTGCGCGACCTCATAGTCGAGGTGCACGTTGTAGTTGACATCATCCGGGGTCAGCGCGTGGCGCTCGATGTGCAGATGACCGGGCTCAAACGTTGCCATTGACGTCTCTCCTTACAAGTAAGTTATGCCAGGTGTCGCCGTACTGATGCGGGTGCCGGCCTTGCCCTGGACGATCGCCTCGATATCCGAGAGTGAGCCGATCACCGCGGTTTTTCCAGTATGGCGGGCAAACTCGCAGGCCGCCTGGACCTTTGGTCCCATGGAGCCGGCCGCGAAGCCGAGTTTTTCCATGTCATCCGGATGGGCCTGGGCGATGGCTTTCTGGGTGGGTTTACCGAAGTCGATGAACGCCGCGCTGACGTCGGTGGCGATCACCAATAGATCGCTTTCAAGCTGTTCGGCCAGCAGCGCCGAGCACAGGTCCTTGTCGATCACCGCTTCCACGCCCTGCAGTTTGCCGCTGGCGCCGTACATCGTCGGGATGCCGCCACCGCCCGCGCAAATCACGATGCTGCCTTTTTCCAGCAGCCACTTGATCGGGCGAATTTCGAAGATGCGTTTTGGTCGAGGGCTGGCCACCACGCGGCGGAATTTGTCGCCGTCCGGAGCAATCGCCCAGCCTTTCTCGGCAGCGAGTTTTTCCGCTTCGGCCTTGGTGTAGACCGGGCCGATGGGTTTGCTGGGGGTCTGGAACGCCGGGTCGTTGGCGTCGACTTCGACCTGGGTCAGCAGGGTGGCGAACGGGACTTCGAAGTCCAGCAGGTTGCCCAGTTCCTGTTCGATGATGTAGCCGATCATGCCTTCGGTTTCGGCACCGAGCACATCCAGCGGGTAAGCGGAAACCTGGGTGTAGGCCGCCGCTTGCAGCGACAGCAGGCCGACCTGCGGGCCATTGCCGTGAGCGATCACCAGTTGGTTGCCGGAATAAACCTTGGCGATCTGTTCGGTGGCGATCCGGATGTTGGCGCGCTGATTGTCCGCGGTCATGGGTTCACCCCGGCGGAGCAGGGCGTTACCGCCCAAAGCAACGACGATACGCATAATGCAGTCCTTCTAAACAGAGGTTGCGGGCGATTCGGCCCCGGTTGGAACTCGGTCAATGTGGGAGCTGGCTTGTCGGATCGCCGCACCGCTGCGATGGCATCACCTCGGTGTATCTGACAGACCGAGGCGATGCCATCGCAGGCAAGCCAGCTCCCACAGGGGCTTTGTTCCTGCAGGAGGAACCGGATCGGTCCTTAGATATCCGCCAGCGCCGACACCAGAATCGCCTTGATGGTGTGCATGCGGTTTTCCGCTTGCTCGAAGGCGATGTTGGCCGGCGATTCGAAGACTTCTTCCGTCACTTCGACGCCGTTGGCCAGGTGCGGATAGCGCGCGGCGATGTCTTTGCCGACCTTGGTTTCGCTGTTGTGGAACGCCGGCAGGCAGTGCATGAATTTCACGCGCGGGTTGCCCGAGGCCTTCATCATGTCGGCGTTGACCTGGTAGGGCAGCAGTTGTTCGATGCGCTCGTCCCACGCCTCAACCGGCTCGCCCATCGACACCCAGATGTCGGTGTGGATGAAGTCCACGCCCTTGACCGCCGCTTTCGGGTCTTCGGTGATGGTGATGCGCGCGCCGCTTTCGGCGGCAAAGGCCTGGCACTGATCGATGAAGTCCTGATGTGGCCACAGCGCTTTCGGAGCGGCGATGCGCACGTCCATGCCGAGTTTTGCGCCGATCATCAACAGCGAATTGCCCATGTTGTAGCGGGCATCGCCGAGGTAGGCGTAGCTGATGTCGTGCAGCGGCTTGTCGCTGTGTTCGCGCATGGTCAGGGTGTCAGCGATCATTTGCGTCGGGTGGAATTCAGCGGTCAAACCGTTGAACACCGGCACGCCGGCGAACTTCGCCAGCTCTTCGACGATTTCCTGTTCGAAGCCACGGTACTCGATGGCATCGAACATCCGCCCGAGCACGCGGGCGGTGTCTTTCATGCTTTCTTTGTGGCCGATCTGCGACGACACCGGGTCGATATAGGTGACGTGCGCGCCTTGGTCATGGGCCGCGACTTCGAAGGCGCAACGGGTGCGGGTCGAGGTTTTTTCGAAGATCAGCGCGATGTTTTTGCCTTGCAGGTGTGGACGCTCGGTGCCGGTGTACTTGGCGCGTTTGAGGTCACGGGACAGGTCCAGCAGGTAGTTCAGCTCGCGAGTGGTGTGGTGCATCAAGCTCAGCAGGCTGCGGTTGCGCATATTAAAAGCCATGATTGGATCTCCTTTGGTATCGGTTATCCCCCCGGGCCGCGCTGGATAAGCGGCGGCCAGGGTTTGAAAGTTAATAGTCGATAGGGTCGCGAATGATCGGGCAGGTCATGCAATGGCCACCGCCACGCCCGCGCCCGAGTTCACCGGCGCTGATAGTGATGACCTCGATGCCAGCCTTGCGCAGCAGGGTGTTGGTGTAGGTGTTGCGGTCATAACCGATCACCACACCGGGTTCCACGGCCACCACGTTGTTGCCGTCGTCCCATTGCTCGCGTTCGGCGGCGAAGCTGTTGCCGCCGGTTTCGACGACGCGCAACGCTTTCAGGTTGAGGGCCTTGGCCACGGTGTCGAGGAAGCTGGTTTCTTCGCGGCGGATGTCGACGCCGCCCGGTTTGCTTTCATCAGGGCGCACGCTGAAGGCGACGATCTGGTTCACCACTTCCGGGAAAATGGTCACAAGGTCGCGGTCGCAGAAGCTGAACACGGTGTCCAGGTGCATCGCCGCGCGGGACTTCGGCAGGCCGGCGACAATCACACGTTCGACCGCTTTGTTCTTGAACAGGTTGACCGCCAATTGACCGATGGCCTGGCGGGACGAACGCTCGCCCATGCCGATCAACACCACGCCATTGCCGATCGGCATCACGTCGCCGCCCTCAAGGGTGGCGCTGCCATGGTCCTGATCCGGATCGCCGTACCAGATCTGGAAGTCGGCGTTGGTGAATTGCGGGTGGAATTTGTAGATGGCCGTGGCCAGTAACGTTTCCTGACGGCGCGCCGGCCAGTACATCGGGTTGAGCGTCACGCCACCGTAGATCCAGCAGGTGGTGTCGCGGGTGAACTGGGTGTTGGGCAGCGGCGGCAGAATGAAGCTGGAGTGACCGAGAAATTCGCGGAACATCTGAATGGTCTTGCCGCCGAAGCTGTCCGGCAGGTCATCGGCGGAAACACCACCAATCAGGAATTCGGCAATCTTCCTCGGCTCCAGGCTACGCAGCCAGGAACCGGTTTCGTTGACCAGCCCAAGGCCGACCGAGTTGGCGGTGATCTTGCGTTCCAGAATCCAGTCCAGCGCTTCAGGGATGGCAACGATGTCGGTCAGCAGGTTGTGCATTTCCAGCACGTCGATGTTGCGTTCGCGCATCTTGGTGACGAAGTCGAAATGGTCACGCTTGGCTTGGGCAACCCACAGCACATCATCGAAAAGCAGTTCGTCGCAGTTGTTCGGGGTCAGCCGCTGGTGGGCCAGGCCTGGGGAGCAAACCATGACTTTGCGCAGTTTGCCGGCTTCGGAATGGACGCCGTACTTAACTTTTTCGGTGGTCATTACAGTGATCCTCCAGATGACAAATGGGTCGGGTGTTACAGAGTCAGGAAGCCGTCATACAGCCCGTAAGCTGCCACCAGGGCGCCCACGACGACCGCTGCGAAAATCAGCTTCTCGACGTTGGTGAAAACCGGTTTGTTGACTTCAAGTTTAGCTTTGGCGAACAGGATCACGCCGGGCGCATAGAGCAGGGCGGAGAGCAGCAGGTATTTGACGCCACCGGCATAGATCAGCCAGACCGCGTAGATCAACGCGACGGCACCGATGAACAGGTCTTTGCTGCGTTCGGCCGCGGCGTTTTCATAACTCTCGCCGCGCACCGCCAACAGCAGCGCATAGGCCGCCGACCACAGGTAGGGCACCAGAATCATCGAAGTGGCGAGGTAGATCAGCGACAGGTAAGTGCTGGCCGAGAACAGCGTGATGATCAGGAACAACTGGACCATGGCGTTGGTCAGCCACAGCGCGTTGACCGGCACATGGTTGGCGTTTTCCTTACGCAGGAAGGCCGGCATGGTGTGGTCCTTGGCGGCAGCGAACATGATCTCCGCGCACAGCAACACCCATGACAGCAGCGCACCGAGCAACGAGATGATCAGGCCAACGCTGATTAGCACTGCGCCCCAATGACCGACTACATGTTCCAGCACCGCGGCCATGGACGGGTTCTGCAGTTTCGCCAACTCCGGTTGGGTCATGATGCCCAGCGACAGCACGTTCACCAGCACCAGGAACAGCAGCACGGTGATGAAACCGATGACGGTGGCTTTACCCACATCGCTGCGTTTTTCCGCACGGGCCGAGAAGATGCTCGCGCCTTCGATGCCGATGAACACCCAGACGGTGACCAGCATCATGTTGCGCACCTGGTTCATCACGCTGCCCAGGTCAGGGTTTTTCACGCCCCAGATGTCAGCGGTGAAGATGTCCAGTTTGAACGCGAAAATCGCGATCAAGACAAACAGCAGCAGCGGTACGATTTTGGCGACGGTGGTCACCAGGTTGATGAACGCCGCTTCCTTGATGCCCCGCAGCACGAGGAAATGTACGCCCCAGAGCAGCACAGACGCACCGATCACGGCAGCAACCGTGTTGCCTTCGCCGAAGATCGGAAAGAAGTAACCAAGGGTGCTGAACAACAGAACGAAGTAACCAACGTTACCCAGCCAGGCACTGATCCAGTAACCCCAGGCGGACGAGAAACCCATGTAATCGCCGAAACCGGCCTTGGCGTAGGCGTAAACACCACCATCCAGATCAGGTTTTCGATTAGCGAGGGTCTGGAACACGAAGGCCAGGGTCAACATGCCCACTGCGGTAATTGCCCAACCGATAAGAACGGCACCGACGTCTGCACTGGCGGCCATGTTCTGGGGCAAAGAGAAGATCCCGCCACCAATCATTGAACCGACCACCAATGCAACGAGCGCGCCGAGTTTCAGTTTTTCGGGGGATTCAGACATTGCATGACTCCAATGCAGGAGAAGAGAGACAACAGGTTAATTTCGTTAGCTGTTCAATCATCTGACTTAGATCAATTCATGGTCACATTCCATTGTTAATTAAAGACTTATGCATCTTTGGCAGGCATAAGGCTAATGCCCGGAAAGCCCTTTCCAGAGGCCTCGGTTAAAAGTGAAAGAAATAAAGCGTATCAGTTGAGATTTAGACGCTAGTTTGTTTTCTTGTTTTGGCAAGTATTGGTCATTGGGTTTTGCAGTGATATTGATTTATTAGGATCTACCGACAAAACCGCTATTTCCGGACAGCTGCGATAGCGTGATCAGTTATAAATAAAAAATAGAAATTGGCGTTAATTTATAAACGTTATTACGCTTTATCTATTTAGTTAAAAACCGACTATGTGACGGTCTCGCGGCGATAGTGCAGCGGGGAAATGGAGACGCACGAATGTCGCAACCGACGCAAAAGCTTCGCCTGAATGCGCTGATCGCTTTGGTGGTGGGATCGATGGTTGGCGGCGGGATTTTTTCCTTACCGCAAAACATGGCGGCGCGTGCCGATGCCGGGGCGATATTGATTGGTTGGGCGATCACTGCCGTGGGCATGCTGACCTTGGCCTTCGTGTTTCAGACCCTGGCCAATCGCAAACCCGAACTGGACTCCGGGGTGTACGCCTACGCCAAGGCCGGATTTGGCGATTACATGGGATTCTCGTCTGCCTGGGGATACTGGATCAGCGCCTGGCTGGGCAATGTCGGTTATTTCGTGCTGCTGTTCAGTACGCTCGGTTATTTCTTTCCGGTGTTTGGCCAAGGCAACACGCCGATCGCCATCGGCTGCGCGTCGGTACTGCTGTGGGCGGTACATTTTCTGGTGCTGCGCGGAATCAAGGAAGCGACGTTTATCAATCAACTGACCACCGTGGCCAAGATCGTGCCGCTGATCATGTTCATCGTCATCGCCGCCGTGGCCTTCAAGGCCGACATCTTCACCCGCGATATCTGGGGCCGAAGCAACCCGAATTTCGGCGGCGTGATGGACCAGGTGCGCAACATGATGCTGGTCACCGTGTTCGTCTTCATCGGCATCGAAGGCGCCAGCGTGTATTCAGCGAGGGCGCAGAAACGTTCGGACGTGGGCCGGGCGACGGTCATCGGTTTTATCGGTGTGTTGGCGCTGCTGGTGCTGGTGAACGTGTTATCCCTCGGGATCATGAGCCAACCGGAATTGGCCACGTTGCAGAACCCGTCGCTGGCCGCGGTACTGGAACACGTGGTTGGTCATTGGGGCGCGGTGCTGATCAGCGTCGGCTTGGCGGTTTCGCTATTGGGGGCCTTGTTGTCGTGGGCGCTGCTGTGCGCCGAAATCCTCTTCGCCACGGCCAGGGACAAGACCATGCCGGCGTTCCTGCAAAAGGAAAACGCCAACCACGTGCCGGTCAATGCGCTGTGGCTGACTAACGTGATGATCCAGATTTTTCTGCTGATCACGCTGTTTTCCGCCGGTACTTACACCAGCCTGATCTACCTCGCCTCGTCGATGATTCTGGTGCCGTATCTGTGGTCGGCGGCGTATGCGGTGTTGTTGAGCGGTCGAGGGGAAACCTATGAGCATGCTTCGGCCGAGCGCACGAAAGACTTGCTGATCGGCGGCATTGCCCTGTGTTACGCGGTTTGGTTGCTGTACGCCGGCGGGGTGAAATACCTGCTGCTTTCGGCGTTGTTGTATGCGCCGGGGGTGATTCTGTTTGCAAAGGCCAAGCGGGAACAGGGCGAGCCTTTGTTTACCCATATCGAGAAGGGGATTTTCAGCTGTGTGGTTGCCGGGGCGGGGTTGGCGGCCTATGGGTTGTACAGCGGATTGTTGTCGTTGTGAGGTTGCTGCTGGCGTATCAACCGCCTTATGACTGGTCGGCGATGCTGGGTTTTTTGTCGGCGCGGGCGGTGGTCGGGATGGAAACCGTGGTCGATGGGGTGTACTCGCGCAGCATCGCATTGAACGGTGTTCACGGTGTGATTTGGGTCAGGCCAGGGGCAGGCGATGTGCTGGAAGTCACGCTGGATTTTCCTGATTCAGCGGCAGTGCCGGAGATTGTCGCGCGGCTACGGCGGATGTTTGATCTGGATGCGAATTTGCCAGCCATTCATCGACAACTGGCGGTTGATCCATTGATGGCGCGTTTGATTGCCGCGCGCCCGGGGCTGCGAGTGCCCGGGGCTTGGGATGGGCTGGAGTTGGCCATTCGTGCGGTGTTGGGGCAGCAGATTACTGTGGTCGCGGCGATTAAGTTGGCGGGGAAACTGGTGGTGCAATATGGACAGCCATTGCAGTCGCCGATGCCGGGGTTGAGTCATGTGTTTCCTGATGCTGGTGCATTGGCAGCGGCGGATCTGGCAACGTTGGGGATGCCGAGAAGTCGCGGCCGGACCTTGTCCGGCGTGGCTCAGGCGTTGCTGGATGATCCCCTGTTATTTGAACCGGGACGGGAAGGCGGTGTGGCGCGGTTGCTGGCGTTGCACGGGATTGGTGACTGGACGGCGCAATACATTGCCTTGCGGCAGTTGCGACAGATGGATGCGTTTCCGAGTGGGGATGTGGGGTTGATCAATTCGTTGGCGGCGCTGGAAGGTCGAGCGGTGACGGCTCGGGAGTTGTGGGTGAGGGCCGAGGCTTGGCGGCCCTGGCGAGGGTATGCGGCGCAGGTGCTTTGGACATTGTTGATCCGGCCGGATTGAGCTGAGATGTGTAGTGATTTTCCGGGCCTCTTCGCGGGCAAGCCCGCTCCCACAGTGACCGAGTTTCCTTGGAGGAATGCGATCACATGTGGGAGCCGGGCTTGCTCGCGAAGGGGCCCGAACAGTCACCACCACTGCGCGCGATGGGAACCCAATTCCCCGGCCGGCAGTGCCCACTGCAACGGCGTCCCGGTGATTTTCAGCGGCACCTGCAACCGATGGGCCGGCCCCCAAGGTGTCTGCTCAACCAGCATCCCTTGATCATTGTCATCCTCCGCCCGCAACGCCTCATCAGTCCCCGCACCATGCTCAATCAGCAACTTGGCGGTCCGCGCCAACGACAACCTGGCCGACCCGCCACGTCCCAATAACGTGATCGCCGCAGCTGCCATCAAATACCCGGTGGCATGATCAAGCGCCTGTACCGGCAGTGGTGTTGGCTTGTTTGCTTTCTTCCACTGCATCCCTGCTTCGGCAATCCCGCTGCTCATCTGTACCAAACTGTCGAACCCTCGACGGTTCTGCCAGGGGCCGCTCCAACCGTAGGCGTTGAGGCACACATCAATCAGGCCCGGCGCCAGTTTTTGACGCACTGCGACGCCGTAACCCAACCTTTCCAATGCATCGGCGCGGTAACCATGAAGCAAGATATCGGCGTCCTTGAGCAGGCTTTCGAACACTGCTCGATCAGTTTTGTCTTGCAGGTCCAGGCGCGTGCAACGTTTGCCCAAAGTGACTTCCGGCACCACGCCCGGTTCGTTCCAGGTTGGTGGGTCGATGCGCAAAACATCGGCGCCGAGGCCGGCGAGAAAACGGCTGGCGATGGGCCCCGCGAGCACGCGCGTGAGGTCCAGTACCTTGACCCCGGCCAGCGGTTGCGCCACCGAACCCCTCCACGGTTTGAGGTTTTGGCTGTTGTCGGCGCTGAACTGAATCAACGGCTCGGCGTTCACCGCCAAACCTTGGGGATGCGCTTGCCATTGCGCCCAGCTGCGCATTTCGGCCGCGCAACCACCGGCATCAACTACGGCCTGTTCCAGATCGCTTTTCGCCCATTGAGCGACTTTGCTCGCCATCGCGGCGCGGTCGACACAGGCGCCGAGCACGCTTTCAGCGGCGGCACGATGATGAGGCGCGTTAGTGTGCAAGCGAATCCAGCCGTCTTTGGTCGCATAGTCACCGGCAACCGGGTCCCATAACGGCGGGACGCTCCAGCCCATGGGACGGATTGACGTTGCAAACCAGAACGACGCCAGGCGGCGGTCGACTTCAAGGGCAGGCAAACGGCCGGTGTGTTGTTGCAGCAACTCACTGACAGCCTGACCGGCAGCGGCAATGCTCGCGCAGGCCAGATCAGTGACGGCAAACGCCGAGGGCAGGGCGCCGCTCGATTTGAACGGGATTGGGGTGTGCGGCAAGCCGAGTGTGGCTTGAATGGACGTGAGTAAATCAGTCATCGAAGGCCCTCCGGAACGAGAGCCCGAGCATAGTTCAAAATACCGCTCGATTAGATGAAAACGCCGATCGCCGACCGAATACCTGACCCTGTGGGAGCTGGCTTGCCTGCGATGGCGGTGTGTCAGCCAATAGAGATTCGGCTGACACACCGCCATCGCAGGCAAGCCAGCTCCCACAAGGATTTGTGATTGTTGCTACGCCCGGAGCTGGTCACGCTTTACCCACGCCCCAGCAGATAGGTCGCGTAATCCGGGATGCGGTGTTCGTGAGCCTGATCCATCAACGGGCTGCTGAGCAGGTAATCGGCACTGCACTCGTTGCAGGCCACCGGGATGTTCCACACTGCCGCGACCCGCAGCAGCGCTTTGATGTCCGGGTCATGAGGCTGCGGTTCGAACGGGTCCCAGAAGAACACCAGCATGTCGACCCGCTGCTCGGCGATTCGCGCGCCGAGTTGCTGATCGCCGCCCAGAGGACCGCTGATCATGCTTTCCACCGGCAGGTCGAGGCGTTGTTGCAACAACAACCCCGTCGTGCCGGTGGCGATCAATTCATGTTGCGCGAGTTTGTCTTTCTGCCGCTCGGCCCAATCCAGCAAAAATACTTTGCAGTGGTCGTGGGCAACCAGGGCGATACGCTTGCGCGCGGCCAGGGTTTTTTGCGTAAAGCTGATACCGATCATCGCTTGTTTCTCCAGACGAGAATGCGCCTGCGAAAACGCATTTTTCGGCGTTGCCAATACCTGTAGGAGCTGCCGAAGGCTGCGATCTTTTGATCCTGATCTTTTGTCGGTCTCACAATCGTCAAGATTAAAAGATCGCAGCCTTCGGCAGCTCCTACGTGGCCGCGTTCAACGTAGAGTGAGGCGCTTACTCGGCGTTGCAGAGCGCCAGGCAGTTATCGAGCATGCGGTTGGAGAAGCCCCATTCGTTGTCGTACCAGGCCAGCACTTTGAGCAGCTTGCCGCTGGATTTGGTGTGGTTGGCGTCGAAGATCGACGACAGCGGGTTGTGGTTGAAGTCGCTGGAAACCAGCGGCAGGGTGTTGTAACCCAGGATCTTCGAGTGCTGGCTGGCTTGTTTGAGCATCGCGTTGACTTCATCGGCCGACGCTTCGCGCTTGAGCTGCACGGTCAGGTCCACCAGCGATACGTTGATCACCGGAACACGCACCGCCATGCCGGTCAGTTTGCCTGCCAGTTCCGGCAGCACCAGGCCCACCGCTTCAGCGGCGCCGGTCTTGCTCGGGATCATGTTCTGTGTGGCGGAACGGGCGCGGTACGGGTCGGTGTGGTAGACGTCGGTCAGGTTCTGATCGTTGGTGTAGGCATGGATGGTGGTCATCAGACCGCTTTCGATGCCCAGCTCGCGATGCAGCACCTGGGCCACCGGGGCCAGGCAGTTGGTGGTGCACGAGGCGTTGGAAATGATCTGGTGCGATTGGCGCAGAATGTCGTGGTTGACCCCATAAACCACGGTGGCGTCAGCGCCTTTGGCCGGGGCCGAGATGATCACTTTGCGCGCGCCGGCCGTAATATGCGCGGCGGCTTTGGCACGGTCGGTGAACAGACCGGTGCATTCGAACACGACATCGACCTTTTCAGCGGCCCAAGGCAGCTCGGCCGGGTTGCGAATGGCGCTGACCGAAATACGGTCGCCGTTGACGGTCAGGCTTTCCTGATCGTGCTGGACATCGGCATCGAATGTGCCGTGAACGGTGTCGTACTTGAGCAGATGCGCGTTCATCGAGCTGTCGCCCAGATCGTTGATCGCTACGATCTGCAGATCCTGACGATAACCTTGGGTATACAGTGCGCGTAGGACATTACGGCCGATACGGCCAAAACCATTGATTGCGATTCGAAGAGTCATTTACAGCGCCGCCGTCGTTTTGTTGTTGGAATTACAAGATTATTCGCAAAAAAATAGAAAACAAGCCTTTTTAGTGGCAATATTTTGTTTTATCTACAACGAGTGACCTGAATCAACTGGTCCGAATGATCAAGAAAACCGTCTGTCATCCCAATCACAGCGGTGCTTGATCAGCATAGACAATCAGGTCGCCATATCCGTTAGCCTGGAGTTCTACACATGCATCCCCGCGTCCTTGAGGTCACCGAACGGCTTATCGCCCGCAGCCGCACCACGCGTGAGGCTTACCTTGCATTGATCCGCGGCGCCGCCAGCGACGGCCCGATGCGCGGCAAGCTGCAATGCGCCAACTTCGCCCATGGCGTGGCCGGGTGTGGCAGCGACGACAAGCACAGCCTGCGGATGATGAACTCCGCCAACATCGCAATAGTTTCGTCATATAACGACATGCTCTCGGCGCACCAGCCGTACGAAGTCTTCCCGGAACAGATCAAAAAAGCCCTGCGCGAAATCGGCTCCGTCGGCCAGTTCGCCGGTGGCACCCCCGCGATGTGCGATGGCGTGACCCAAGGCGAACCGGGCATGGAACTGAGCCTGCCAAGCCGCGAAGTGATCGCGTTGTCCACTGCGGTAGCGCTTTCCCACAACATGTTCGATGGCGCGTTGATGCTCGGCATCTGCGACAAGATCGTGCCGGGCTTGATGATGGGCGCGTTGCGGTTCGGTCATCTGCCGACGATTTTCGTGCCGGGCGGGCCGATGGTTTCGGGCATTTCCAACAAGCAGAAAGCCGATGTGCGTCAGCGCTACGCCGAAGGCAAGGCGACGCGCGAAGAGCTGCTGGAATCGGAGATGAAGTCCTATCACAGCCCTGGCACCTGCACCTTCTACGGCACCGCCAACACCAACCAGTTGCTGATGGAAGTCATGGGCCTGCACTTGCCGGGCGCTTCTTTCGTCAACCCGAACACCCCGTTGCGCGATGCCCTGACCCGCGAAGCGGCGCACCAGGTCACCCGACTGACCAAGCAGAATGGCGACTTCATGCCGATCGGCGAAATCGTCGACGAGCGTTCGCTGGTCAACTCCATTGTGGCCCTGCACGCCACGGGCGGCTCGACCAACCACACCCTGCACATGCCGGCCATCGCCATGGCTGCGGGCATCCAGTTGACCTGGCAGGACATGGCCGACCTCTCCGAGGTAGTGCCGACCCTGAGCCACGTGTACCCGAACGGCAAAGCCGACATCAACCACTTCCAGGCGGCGGGCGGCATGTCGTTCCTGATCCGCGAACTGCTGGAAGCCGGCCTGCTTCACGAAAACGTCAACACCGTGCTCGGTCACGGCCTGAGCCGCTACACCAAGGAACCGTTCCTCGATAACGGTGAACTGGTCTGGCGCGAAGGTCCGATCGAAAGCCTCGACGAAAACATCCTGCGTCCGGTTGCTCGCGCATTCTCGCCAGAGGGTGGCTTGCGCGTGATGGAAGGCAACCTCGGCCGTGGCGTGATGAAAGTATCCGCCGTCGCTTTGGAAAACCAGGTCGTCGAAGCACCGGCCATGGTGTTCCAGGATCAGCAGGATCTGGCTGATGCCTTCAAGGCCGGTTTGCTCGAGAAGGATTTCGTCGCGGTGATGCGCTTCCAGGGCCCGCGTTCCAACGGCATGCCGGAGCTGCACAAAATGACGCCGTTCCTCGGCGTGCTGCAGGATCGCGGTTTCAAAGTCGCGTTGGTCACTGACGGACGTATGTCCGGCGCTTCGGGGAAAATCCCGGCGGCGATTCACGTCAGCCCCGAAGCTTATGTGGGCGGCGCTTTGGCGCGAGTGCAAGAGGGCGATATCATCCGCGTCGATGGCGTCAAAGGCACCTTGGAGCTTAAGGTGGACGCCGAAGAATTCGCAGCGCGCGAACCTGCCAAGGGTCTGTTGGGCAACAACATTGGCAGCGGTCGCGAACTGTTTGGTTTCATGCGCATGGCCTTCAGCTCCGCAGAGCAAGGCGCCAGCGCCTTTACTTCTGCCCTGGAGACGCTTAATTGAAACTGGCTTTGGTCGGTGACATCGGTGGCACCAACGCACGTTTCGCGTTGTGGAAAAACCAGCAGCTGGAATCGGTCCAGGTGCTGGCGACGGCAGACCACGCCAGCCCGGAGGAGGCCATTGCGCTCTACCTGAGCGGGCTCGGTCTGGCGCCGGGTTCGATCGGTTCGGTGTGCCTGTCGGTGGCAGGCCCCGTGAGCGGCGATGAATTCAAGTTCACCAACAATCACTGGCGGCTCAGTCGCAAGGGGTTCTGCAAGACCTTGCAGGTGGATCAACTGCTGTTGATCAACGATTTTTCGGCAATGGCGCTAGGCATGACCCGCTTGCAACCGGGCGAGTTTCGGGTGGTCTGTGAAGGCACGCCGGAACCGTTGCGACCGGCGGTGGTGATCGGCCCGGGTACTGGCCTGGGCGTGGGCACGTTGCTCGATCTGGGCGAGGGCCGGTTTGCCCCGCTGCCGGGGGAGGGCGGTCACGTCGACCTGCCGCTGAGCAGCCCGCGAGAAACCCAACTGTGGCAGCACATCTTCAATGAAATCGGCCATGTCAGTGCTGAGACGGCATTGAGCGGCAGTGGTTTGCCGCGAGTCTACCGGGCGATCTGCGCGGTGGACGGTCACACGCCTGTGCTCGACACGCCTGAGTCGATTACGGCGGCCGGGCTGGCGGGCGATCCGATTGCCCTGGAAGTGCTCGAGCAGTTCTGCTGCTGGCTCGGTCGTGTGGCCGGTAACAACGTGCTGACCACCGGTGCACGGGGTGGTGTGTACATCGTTGGCGGAGTGATTCCGCGGTTTGCCGATTTCTTCATCAAAAGCGGTTTCGCCCGGTGCTTCGCCGACAAGGGTTGCATGAGCGATTACTTCAAAGGCATTCCGGTGTGGCTGGTGACGGCGCCGTATTCCGGCCTTGTTGGTGCGGGTGTGGCGCTGGATCAGGCTTGAAACCGCGTCGCCTTCATCGCGGGCAAACCTCGCTCCCACAGGATTACCTACATTCTGAAAATGTGCGCATAACCTTGTGGGAGCGGGCTTGCCCGCGATGAGGCCCTCACAGACAACATAGATCTTTGATCGATCAGGCATAATCCTCCCCAATACAAACAACAAGGACGCCGCCCCGTGAGCTCAGTCAACAAGTCGATTTTGTTGGTCGATGACGATCAAGAGATACGCGAGTTGCTGGACACCTATCTGACCCGCGCCGGTTTCCAGGTCCGCACCACGCCCGATGGTGCAGGCTTTCGTCAGGCCTTGAACGACGCGCCGAGTGATCTGGTGATTCTCGACGTGATGCTGCCGGACGAAGACGGTTTCAGCCTTTGCCGCTGGATCCGCCAACACCCGCGCCAGGCCCATGTGCCGATCATCATGCTCACCGCCAGCTCCGACGAGGCCGACCGCGTCATCGGCCTGGAACTGGGCGCCGACGACTACCTCGGCAAACCCTTCAGCCCCCGTGAATTGCAGGCGCGCATCAAAGCCTTGTTGCGCCGTGCGCAGTTCGGTCAGGAGCGTTCCGGCAGTGAAGTGCTGGCCTTCGATGATTGGCGGCTGGACATGGTCAGCCATCGACTGTTCCACATCGACGGCGAGGAAGTGATTCTCTCAGGCGCCGATTTTGCGCTGCTGAAACTGTTCCTCGATCACCCCCAGGAAATCCTCGATCGCGACACCATCGGCAACGCCACCCGTGGCCGTGACCTGATGCCGCTCGATCGCATCGTCGACATGGCCGTCAGCCGTTTGCGTCAGCGCCTGCGCGATACCGAAAAACCACCGAGGCTGATCCGTACCGTGCGCGGCAGTGGCTACCAACTGGCAGCCAACGTGGTTGCCAGCAATGGTCACTGACTTTCTGCGCAAGCTCGCCGGGCGAGTGCCGGTGCCACGCTCGCTGCTCGGGCGCATGTTGCTGCTGACCCTGCTGGCGGTGCTGTTCGCTCAGGCACTGTCGAGCGTGATCTGGGTTTCGCAATTGCGCGCCACGCAGCTCGAAGGTCTGGTCACCAGTGCCCGCAGCCTGGCCCATTCGATGACGGCCAGCGTCAGTTATTTCCGCTCGTTGCCGGTGGCGTTCAGGCCGTTGGTACTCGATCAATTACGCAGCATGGGTGGCACCCGTTTCGTGGTGACGCTCAACGACAAACCCTTGGGCATGGAAGTACTGCCGATCACCCCGCGCAAAGAGGCGGTGCTCAAGGCAGTGGACGAAGTGCTGCGCCAGTCGCTGGGGCAGGACACCGATATCTCGGTGACCTTCGTCAGCCCCGAAGACCTGCGGATTTTCAACGGTGGCCTGAAACTCGATGAGTTGCCGCGCTCCTGGGCGCATTACGCATTGACCCTGGAACCGGTGAACCCGCCGGTATTGGTCACGCAAATCCAGATGGCACCGGGCGAATGGCTGTACATCGCCTCGCTGTTGCCCGAGCCCTACACCAGTCTTGAAGAACAAGGCCTGCCGGCGCAGCAGGTCTGGTTCATCGTGCTCACCAGCGGTTTCCTGCTGCTGTTCATCGGCCTGCTGGTGCACTGGCAGAGCCGACCGCTCAAGCGATTGGCGCGGGCGGCGCGGGACATGTCGCTGGGTGCCGAAGTCGAGCCGGTGGCCGAGGGCGGCGGCAGTGAAGTGGTGGAAGTGGGCCGCGCCTTCAATGCGATGCGTGAGCGCATCAGCCGTTACCTGACCGAACGCAGCCAATTGTTCAGCGCGATTTCCCATGACTTGCGCACGCCGATTACCCGGCTGCGACTGCGGGTGGAATTGCTTGAAGACGAAAAGCTGCAAGCCAAGTTCGGTCGCGATCTGGATGAGTTGGAGTTGCTGGTCAAGGGCGCACTGCAATGCGTGAAAGACACCGACATCCATGAAAACATCGAGCCGGTGGACCTCAACCATGTGCTCGACTGCTTGGTGGAACCGTATCTGGCGCCCAACGGCAATGGCCGCGTGACTCAGCATGGCCGGGCGCTGGCGCCGTATCCCGGTAAGCCATTGGCGCTCAAGCGTTGCATCGGCAACCTGATCGATAACGCCTTGAAGTATGGGCAGAACGCGCATTTGCATATCGATGATGACGAGAGCGCGTTTGTCCTGCATGTCGACGATGAAGGGCCGGGCGTACCGGAACAGCGGTTGGAGCAGGTGTTCGAGCCGCACTTCCGCTTGGCCGGGCAGCAGCAGGGTTATGGCTTGGGGCTGGGGATCGCGCGCAACATTGCCCACAGCCATGGCGGTGAAGTCAGCCTGCAAAACCTGCGAGAAGGCGGGTTGCGGGTGACGTTGCAGTTACCGCGTAGTGTTGATTAACGGCACCGCGTTATCGTTCATCGCGGGCAAGTCGGATCGCCGCACCACCGCTCCCACAGGATTACCTGCATTTTCAAGGTATGTGCATAACCTTGTGGGAGCGGGCTTGCCCGCGATGGCGTCAGATCATTCAACACATGCCTGAGGGAATGTCACAACTCGGTGACATAACTCGCCCCCTTCGTTACCTGCCCGTCACCGCTCGTTGTTTAGACTGCCCTCAGTCATAACAACAAAAAAGGTACTCCCATGGACCCCTTCCAACCCGCCTTCAGCAGTTGGCTGAACGCGCCTGCCCATCAGCAATGGCTCGCCGCCGAAGGCCTGCGCCTGTTGGCGTTTGCCAAGGCTTCAAAGATTGCCGAAGGCTTCGGCAATCTCGACGAAAAGGGTCGCCTGCCGGCCAACGCGCAAGCTGAAACCATGAACACCGCCCGCATGACCCACAGCTTCGCCATGGCCCATATCCAGGGCCTGCCGGGTTTTGCCGAGCTGGTGGATCACGGCATCCAAGCCCTCAGCGGACCGCTGCGTGATGCCGAACATGGAGGCTGGTTTGCCACGCCCGAACACCGCGATGGCAATACCGGCAAAGCCGCTTACCTGCATGCTTTCGTGGCGTTGGCCGCGAGTTCTGCGGTGATCGCTCAACGCCCCGGTGCACAAGCCTTGCTCGACGACGCGATCCACATCATCGACACCCATTTCTGGTGCGAGGAGGAGGGCGCCATGCGCGAATCCTTCAACCGCGACTGGAGTTGCGAGGAAGCCTATCGCGGCGCCAACAGCAACATGCACGCCACCGAAGCCTTTCTCGCCCTGGCCGATGTCACCGAGGACAACCGCTGGCTGATTCGCGCCCAGCGCATCGTCGAGCGCGTCATTCACGATCACGCCGCGGCCAACGATTACCTGGTGGTCGAGCATTTCGACCGCGACTGGCAGCCGCTGCGCGACTACAACCACGACAATCCGGCCGACGGTTTCCGCCCTTACGGCACCACGCCGGGCCATGGTTTTGAATGGGCGCGGCTGTTGCTGCATCTTGAAGCGGCGCGTGTACAGGCCGGGATACTCACGCCGGGCTGGCTCTCCACCGATGCGCAAAAACTCTTCGAGCACAATTGCCGTCATGGCTGGGACGTCGACGGTGCGCCGGGGATTGTCTACACCCTCGACTGGGATAATCGCGCAGTGGTTCGCCATCGTTTGCACTGGACCCACGCCGAAGCCAGCGCCGCCGCCAGTGCGCTGCTCAAACGCACCGGTGACGAGCAATACGAGCACTGGTACCGACTGCTCTGGGAATTTTGTGACAGTCACTTCATTGACCGCTGCGATGGCAGCTGGCATCACGAACTCGACCCGCTGAACCGTCCGAGCGCCGATATCTGGGCCGGCAAACCCGACCTGTATCACGCCTGGCAAGCCGTTTTGATCCCGCGCCTGCCGCTGGCGCCGAGCATGGCCAGTGCGCTGGCGCAATTGTCCCAGAGCGCTCCTGTGTAACCATGTGGTGACATTCGCGCGTCCCTTCGTTACCTGCGAAGGGGCATCCCCTGTTTAGAATCCTATGCAGCGCAAGCACCAGACTTGCATGCATAACAACAAGAAAGGTACTACTAGATGAATGCGATTTCTCGCCTCGCTACTGTCATTTCTCTCGCTTCGCTGCTTCCCGTTGCTGCATTCCCCGTCAGTGCCCTTGCCGCCGATGCCAAAGGTTCGGTTGAAGTCGTTCACTGGTGGACGTCTGGTGGTGAAAAAGCGGCCGTCGATGTGCTCAAGGCTCAAGTCGAAAAAGACGGCTTCACCTGGAAAGACGGCGCAGTCGCCGGCGGTGGCGGCTCCACAGCCATGACCGTACTCAAAAGCCGCGCCGTGGCCGGTAACCCGCCGGGCGTTGCCCAGATCAAGGGGCCAGACATCCAGGAGTGGGGCAGCACAGGCCTGCTCAGCACCGACACCCTCAAAGAGGTTTCCAAGTCCGAAGGCTGGGATGGCCTGCTGTCGAAGAAAGTCTCCGACACCGTCAAGTACGAAGGTGACTACGTCGCCGTGCCGGTGAACATCCACCGCGTCAACTGGCTGTGGATCAACCCGGAAGTCTTCAAGAAAGCCGGGATCGAAAAAGCGCCGACCACCCTCGAAGAATTCTATGCCGCTGGCGACAAGCTGAAAGCCGCCGGCTTCATCGCGCTCGCTCACGGTGGCCAGCCTTGGCAGGACAGCACTGTGTTTGAAGACGTAGTGCTCTCGGTCATGGGCGCAGACGGTTACAAGAAAGCCCTGGTCGACCTGGACCAGAAAACCCTCTCGGGCCCCGAGATGGCCAAGGCCTTCACCGAGCTGAAAAAAATCACCGGCTACATGGACCCGAACCGCGCCGGTCGTGACTGGAACATTGCGGCCGCCGACGTCATCAACGGCAAGGCCGGCATGCAGATGATGGGCGACTGGGCCAAGAGCGAATGGACCGCCGCGAAGAAAGTCGCGGGCAAGGATTACCAGTGCGTGCCGTTCCCGGGCACCGAAAAAGCCTTCACCTACAACATCGACTCGATGGCTGTGTTCAAGCTCAAAGCCGATCGCAAAGGCGACATCGCCGCCCAGCAAGACCTGGCCAAGGTTGCTCTGGGCAAAGACTTCCAGAAAGTCTTCAGCATCAACAAAGGCTCGATCCCGGTGCGTACCGACATGCTTAACGACATGAGCGCGCTGGGCTTCGATTCTTGCGCTCAAGCGTCCGCCAAGGATTTCCTGGCTGACGAGAAAACTGGCGGCCTGCAACCAAGCATGGCGCACAACATGGCCACGTCCCTGGCCGTGCAGGGCGCGATCTTCGATGTGGTCACCAACTTCATGAACGACAAGAACGCTGACCCGGCGACGGCCAGCAAGCAACTGGCGTCGGCCGTCAAAGCTGCCCAGTAACTCCTGACACAACCTGATCCTGGGTGGAATGGGATTGTGTGGGAGCGGGCTTGCCCGCGATGCAGGCGACTCGGTTTAACTTCGAACCGTGTTGATGCCATCGCAGGCAAGCCAGCTCCCACAGGGTCCTGCTCCTCCAGAGATCACTGTGTCGATTCATTTCTCTTCACCTGGATTATCCCGATGAGCTCTGTGGCGGTTTTCAGCAAAGCCTCACCGTTCGACGCATTGCAGCGCTGGCTTCCCAAGCTGGTTTTGGCGCCTAGCATGCTGATCGTCCTGGTTGGTTTTTACGGTTACATCATCTGGACATTTGTTCTGTCCTTCACCAATTCCAGCTTCATGCCGAGCTACAAGTGGGTCGGCCTGCAGCAATACATTCGCTTGATGGATAACGATCGCTGGTGGGTCGCGAGCAAAAACCTCGCGGTGTTCGGCGGCATGTTCATCGGCATCAGCCTGGTGCTGGGCGTGTTCCTCGCCGTGCTGCTGGATCAGCGCATTCGCAAGGAAGGCTTCATCCGCACCGTTTACCTGTACCCGATGGCGCTCTCGATGATCGTTACCGGTACCGCGTGGAAATGGCTGCTCAACCCAGGCCTGGGCCTGGACAAGATGTTGCGTGACTGGGGCTGGGAAGGCTTCCGTCTCGACTGGCTGGTGGATCAGGATCGCGTGGTGTATTGCCTGGTGATCGCCGCCGTGTGGCAAGCCTCCGGGTTTGTGATGGCGATGTTCCTGGCTGGCCTGCGTGGCGTCGATCAATCGATCATCCGCGCAGCGCAAGTCGACGGGGCGAGCCTGCCGACCATCTACCTGAAGATCGTATTGCCGAGCCTGCGCCCGGTGTTCTTCAGCGCCTTCATGATCCTCGCGCACATCGCGATCAAGAGCTTCGACCTGGTGGCGGCAATGACCGCGGGTGGCCCGGGCTACTCGTCCGACCTGCCCGCGATGTTCATGTATTCCTTCACCTTCAGCCGTGGCCAGATGGGCATTGGTTCGGCGAGCGCCATGATGATGCTCGGCGCGATCCTGGCGATTCTGGTGCCGTACCTGTACTCCGAATTGCGAGGCAAGCGCCATGAGTAATCAACTCGGAAAACCGGCGATCAGCTTCAGCCGCATCGCCATTTACGCAACCCTGTTGCTGGCCGCGGCGATCTATTTGGTCCCGCTGGTGGTGATGCTGCTGACCAGTTTCAAATCGCCGGAAGACATCCGCACCGGCAACCTGTTGAGCTGGCCGCAAGTGATTGATGGCATCGGCTGGATCAAGGCCTGGGACAGTGTCGGCAGCTACTTCTGGAACTCGGTGAAAATCACCGTGCCGGCGGTACTGATCTCTACGTTCATCGGTGCCATGAACGGCTACGTGCTGTCGATGTGGCGCTTCCGTGGTTCGCAACTGTTCTTCGGCCTGTTGTTGTTCGGCTGCTTCCTGCCGTTCCAGACCGTGCTGCTGCCAGCCTCGTTCACCCTCGGCAAGATCGGCCTGGCCAACACCACCACGGGCCTGGTGTTGGTGCACGTGGTCTACGGTCTGGCGTTCACCACGCTGTTCTTCCGCAACTACTACGTGAGCATTCCGGATGCGCTGGTCAAGGCGGCGCGGCTGGATGGCGCGGGCTTCTTCACGATTTTCTGGAAGATCCTGCTGCCGATGTCGATCCCGATCGTGATGGTCTGCCTGATCTGGCAGTTCACGCAGATCTGGAATGACTTCCTGTTCGGCGTGGTCTTCGCCAGTGGCGATGCCCAGCCGATTACCGTGGCCCTGAACAACCTGGTCAACACCAGCACCGGGGCCAAGGAATACAACGTTGATATGGCCGCCGCGATGATCGCCGGGCTGCCGACACTGCTGGTCTACATATTCGCTGGCAAGTATTTCCTGCGTGGGCTGACGTCCGGCGCGGTCAAGGGGTAGAACATGGCAACTCTCGAATTACGCAACGTCAACAAGACCTACGGTGCCGGTTTGCCGGACACCCTGAAAAACATCGAACTGAAGATCAATGACGGTGAGTTCCTGATCCTGGTCGGTCCATCGGGCTGTGGCAAATCCACGCTGATGAACTGCATCGCCGGTCTGGAGAACATCAGCGGCGGGGCGATCCTGGTGGATGATGCCGACATCAGCGGCATGAGCCCGAAAGATCGCGACATCGCCATGGTGTTCCAGTCTTACGCGCTGTACCCGACCATGAGCGTGCGCGACAACATCGCGTTCGGCCTGAAGATTCGCAAAATGCCCACCGCCGAAATCGACGAAGAAGTCGCTCGCGTGGCCAAGCTGCTGCAAATCGAACACCTGCTGAGTCGCAAACCAGGCCAGCTCTCCGGCGGTCAACAACAGCGCGTGGCCATGGGCCGGGCGCTGGCGCGGCGGCCGAAGATTTACCTGTTCGACGAACCGCTGTCCAACCTCGACGCCAAGCTGCGGGTCGAGATGCGCACCGAAATGAAACTGATGCACCAGCGCCTGAAAACCACCACGGTCTACGTGACCCACGACCAGATTGAAGCCATGACCCTGGGCGACAAAGTGGCGGTGATGAAGGACGGGATCATTCAGCAGTTCGGCACGCCGAAAGACATCTACAACAACCCGGCCAACCTGTTCGTGGCGAGCTTCATCGGTTCGCCGCCAATGAACTTCATCCCTCTGCGTTTGCAGCGTAAGGAAGGTCGGTTGGTAGCGCTGCTCGACAGCGGTCAGGCGCGCTGCGAATTGCCGCTGGGCATGCAGGACGCCGGGCTCGAAGACCGCGAAGTGATCCTCGGCATGCGGCCGGAGCAGATCGTGCTGGCGGGCAGCGAGCCGAATGGTTTGCCGACCATTCGTGCCGAAGTGCAAGTCACCGAACCGACCGGTCCCGACACCCTGGTGTTCGTCAATCTCAACGACACAAAAGTCTGCTGCCGCCTGGCACCGGACGTCGCGCCGGCCGTGGGCGAGACCCTGACCCTGCAGTTCGATCCATCGAAAGTGCTGTTGTTCGATGCCAAGACCGGTGAACGCCTGGGGGTGGCCGGCCAGCCAAAAACCGAAGCTCACAGCGCCAACGTAGCCCAATTCAAAGGCCGCTGAAGATCAAAAATGTGGGAGCGGGACTATGTGGGAGCTGGCTTGTCGGATCGCCGCACCGCTGCGATGGCATCAACTCGGTTCGACGTTAAACCGAGTCGCCTGCATCGCAGGCAAGCCAGCTCCCACACAAGCCGCTCCCACAGGGGGGATTCGCGGCAGATGGGGACATCTGCCGCAACCGTTGTAAACCGCGTTAGATAAAAACAGTTAATAACAATAAAGACGAGGATGTAGGGATGAAGAAGAAGAACAACGCTCAGCTTATCTGCCAATTGTCGGCTCTTGCGGTGATGACTATGGCCGGTAGCGTACACGCGGCTGACGCGTTCAGTGCCGACTCGCAGTGGATGACCGGTGATTGGGGCGGCGAGCGGACCAGGCTGATTGAGCAGGGTATCGACATCAAGGCCGATTACGTCGGTGAAGTGGGCGCCAACCTGCATGGCGGCTACAACGACGACAAGACGGCGCGTTACGCCGACCAGTTTGGCTTGGGCGTGGCGCTGGACCTGGAAAAACTGTGGGGCTGGGATAACACCCAGGCCAAGATCCAGCTCACCAACCGTAACGGTCAGAACATCTCCAATGACCGTGTCGGCGACCCGCGTGCCGGCACCTTGAGTTCCTCCCAGGAAGTCTACGGCCGTGGCCACATGGTCCGTCTGACCCAATTGTGGATCAAGCATCAGTTCCTCGACGGCAAACTGGACGTCAAGGCTGGTTACTTCGGCGAAGGCGAAGACTTCAACACCTTCCCTTGCGAGTTCCAGAACCTGGCGTTCTGCGGTTCACAAGCGGGTAACTGGGCGACCGGTATCTGGTACAACTGGCCGGTCATGCAGGCGGCAGTTCGCGTGAAGTACAACATCACGCCTGAGTTCTATGCGCAGATCGGCGCGTACAACCAGAACCCATCGCAACTGGAGCACGGTAACGGCTTCAAGCTCAGCGGCAGTGGTACCAAGGGTACCGTTTTGCCGGTCGAACTGGTCTGGTCACCGAAGGTCAACAACCTGCCGGGCGAATACCGTGTCGGTTACTACAAGAGCACGGCCGATGCGGATGACGTCCGTAAAGATGACAACGGCAATGATGCAGCGACCACCGGCAACGCCTATCGCAGCCACGACAGCAAGCACGGCTACTGGTTCGTGGCACAGCAACAGCTCACCACCCACAATGGTGATGCTTCCCGCGGTCTGAACATCGCGGCCAACGCCACCTTCCACGACAAGGACACCAACTTCGTCGACAACTACCAGTCGCTGATGTTTGTGTATAAAGGCCCGTTTGATGCTCGTCCAAAAGACGACGTCGGGATCGGTTTCTCCCGTATCCATGTCAACGATGACGTGAAGAAAAACGCCGAGTTGGTCAACACCGCCAATGGTGTCAGCGACTACGAAGACCCGCTGTTCTCGCCGCTGCGTACCACCGAGTACAACTACGAGATCAACTACGGCTTCCACGTTACCAACTGGCTGACCGTACGTCCTAACCTGCAATACATCACTCATCCGGGCGGTGTGGATGAAGTTGATAACGCGCTGGTCGCCGGCCTGAAAATTCAGTCGGTGTTCTAACGCTGTTGCGATAAGCTCCTCTCCATGTGCGCATTTTTGCGGACGGCCAAGGCTGTCCGCTTTTTTTTGGGGCTGATCAGCCGAACTGCTGGCGAATGCATTGTGGCGAGGGAGCTTGCTCCCGCTCGGCTGCAAAGCAGTCGTAAACGCGGCGAATGCGGTTTGGCTGAAGCACCGCAGTGAATGGTTTTAGGGCAGCTTCGCAGCCCAGCGGGAGCAAGCTCCCTCGCCACAGAGAATTCACTGTCTACAAAAGCGCTGTTGTTTTCAGGGGTTGTGAGTACACCAATGATTTTCAGGACCGTGGCACATGCTTGAGCATCCGCTACAACGCTTCTTCAAATCCTTGCGCGAACGTCCGGTGTTTGCGTGGGAGCGCTATCAGATGCGCGATGTGCTGGTGATCGACCATCCGCTGTGTCAGGCGGTGTTCAGTCGGCAGGGCGCGCAATTGCTGCACTTCCAGCCAAAGGGTCAGAAACCCTGGCTGTGGTGCGCGGCGAAGTGGCCGCATGTCGGTGCGATTCGCGGCGGTGTACCGGTGTGCTGGCCGTGGTACGGCCGCCATCCGAGCGAAAACGCCTGGCCGTCCCATGGCTGGGCGCGTTTGCTCGACTGGAAACTGCTCGACAGCAGCAGTGATGACGATGGCGTGCACCTGCACTGGCAGTTACAGCTGTGCGACTGGCAGGTGGACTTGCACGCACACCTTGGTGAACGCATGGATTTGCACCTGAGCACCGAGCATCAGGACGACATGCCGTGCCAGTTGAGCCAGGCGTTGCACGCCTATTGGCGTATTGGCGACGTGGGCGAGGTAGCGCTGTCTGGGCTCGACGGTGCGCACGGTTACGACCAGTTGAGCCGCCAGGTTTGCCAGCAGGAAGGCGAGTTACGGGTCGACGGCGGTTGTCAGCGCGTGTTCCAGCATGACGGCGAATTGCAGCTCAAGGACCACGCCTGGCAGCGCGAGTTGTGCATCGACACCGGTGACCATGCGGACACGGTGGTCTGGCATCCGGGCTCGCGGCCGTTGCTGGGCGTGAGCTGGAACGAGGTTTTAGAGTTTGTCTGCGTGGAAGCGGCCAGCGGCGGGACCGACAGCCTGTGCCTGCCGCCGGGGGAGCGGGCGCATTTGAGTTTGCAGGCGCGGGTTGGGGTTTAGCTCAAAATCTGCGGTGTTGCGTCGGGCCTCATCGCGGGCAAGCCCACTCCCACAAGGATATTCAGTGAACACAGATTTGTGTGCGCCGTAGATTTCTGTGGGAGCGGGCTTGCCCGCGATGAGGTCCGAACAGGCAATGAAGATCCTGGGTTAGTTGAATTCATCCCCAATCGGATACCGACTGGCATTCAGGCTTTCCTTGATCTTGCGCAAATGCGGCTGGAAATCCACGCCCCGGCGCAGGGTCATGCCGGTGGCGAGCACATCGAGCACGGTCAGCTGAATGATCCGTGACGTCATCGGCATATAGATATCGGTGTCTTCCGGCAACGGGATGTTCAGACTCAGAGTGCTGGCCTTGGCCAGCGGCGAACCTTCGGCCGTCAGGCCCAGCACCGAGGCGCCGTTTTCCCGGGCAATGCGCGCCACTTCCACCAGTTCGCGGGTGCGACCGGTGTAGGAAATGATCACGAACAACTCCCCGGTATGGGCCACCGAAGCAATCATGCGTTGCATCAGCACGTCGGCATGGGCGGTCACCGCCAGGTTGAAGCGGAAGAACTTGTGCTGCGCATCCAGCGCCACCGGGGCCGAGGCACCAAGGCCGAAGAAGTGGATCTGCCGGGCCTGGATCAGCAGGTCGACGGCGCGGCTGATCAGGCTCGGGTCAAGCGCCTGCAACGCACTGTCCAAAGAGGCGATGGCGCTGCCGAAAATCTTTTTTGTATACGCTTCCGGATTGTCATCGGCTTCCACTGCGCGGCTGACATACGCCGCGCCACTGGCCAGGCTCTGGGCCAGCTGCAGTTTCAGTTCCGGGTAGCCGCTGACACCGAACGAACGGCAGAATCGGTTGACCGTCGGCTCGCTGACCTTAGAGGCTTGGGCGAGGGCGGCGATGCTGAACCGGGTGGCCTGCTCTGGGTTGAGCAGGATCACTTCGGCGACTTTGCGTTCCGCCTTGTTCAGGTCTTCAAGGCGATTCTGGATCTGTTCCAGTAAATTTCGCACGCGGTCCATTTCATGTTCCTTAGGTCAGCAGCGCAAATAAGCGTTCGGCTAATGCAAATTGGGCCTTTGATACGGCCCATAACGGTGGCCTATCCTACTGATGGCTCCGACCGACCACCACTCGGAATCTGTATTTTGCGAAAATGTTGTGGTTATTACTACATTTTCCCTTGAGTGATGCCTTGAAAAAAGGTATTTGTAGCTTAACTTGATAAAAGAACAAACATCATGCCTTCGATTACGGTTGAACCTTGCACCTTTGCCTTGTTCGGCGCTCTCGGCGATCTGGCCCTGCGCAAGCTGTTTCCTGCCCTCTATCAACTCGATGGTGCCGGCCTGCTTCATGAGGATACGCGCATTATCGCGCTGGCCCGTGAGCCCGGCAGCGAGCAGCAGCATCTGGCATTCATCACCGCCGAGCTGCGCCGTTACGTGGGTGCCAAAGAGCTGGATGAAGCGGTGGTCGAGCGCTTCCTGGCCCGTTTGAGCTACCTGCACGTCGACTTCCTCAAGGCTGACGATTACGTCGCCCTGGCCGAACAGGCTGGCAGCGCCCAGCGGGTGATTGCCTACTTCGCTACCCCGGCAGCGGTTTATGGCGCTATTTGCGAGAACCTGTCGAAGGTCGGCCTGACCGAAAACACCCGTGTGGTGCTGGAAAAACCCATCGGCTCGGACCTGGAATCCTCGCGCAAGGTCAACGACGCCGTGGCGCAGTTCTTCCCGGAGAACCGCACCTACCGCATCGACCATTACCTGGGCAAAGAAACCGTACAAAACCTGATCGCCCTGCGTTTCGCCAACAGCCTGTTCGAAACCCAGTGGAACCAGAATTACATCTCCCACGTGGAAATCACCGTGGCCGAGCAGGTCGGGATCGAAGGCCGTTGGGGCTATTTCGACAAGGCCGGGCAGCTGCGGGACATGATCCAGAATCACCTGCTGCAATTGCTCTGCCTGATCGCCATGGACCCGCCGGCTGACCTGTCCGCCGACAGCATCCGCGACGAGAAAGTCAAAGTCCTCAAGGCACTGGCGCCGATCAGCCCGGAAGGCCTGACCACTCAAGTGGTGCGCGGCCAGTACATTGCCGGCCACAGCGAAGGCAAATCAGTGCCCGGGTATCTGGAAGAACCTAACTCCAACACCCAGAGCGACACCGAAACCTTCGTCGCCCTGCGTGCCGATATTCGCAACTGGCGCTGGGCCGGCGTGCCGTTTTACCTGCGCACAGGCAAGCGCATGCCGCAAAAGCTGTCGCAGATCGTCATCCACTTCAAGGAACCGTCGCACTACATTTTCGCCCCCGAGCAGCGCTTGCAGATCAGCAACAAACTGATCATCCGCCTGCAACCGGACGAAGGTATTTCCTTGCGCGTGATGACTAAAGAACAAGGCCTGGACAAGGGCATGCAGCTGCGCAGCGGTCCGTTGCAGCTGAATTTTTCCGACACCTATCGCAGCGCGCGGATTCCCGACGCCTACGAGCGGTTGTTGCTGGAAGTGATGCGCGGCAATCAGAACCTGTTTGTCCGTAAAGATGAAATCGAAGCCGCGTGGAAGTGGTGTGACCAGTTGATCGCCGGGTGGAAAAAATCCGGTGATGCGCCCAAGCCGTACGCGGCCGGGTCGTGGGGGCCGATGAGCTCCATTGCACTGATTACGCGGGACGGGAGGTCGTGGTATGGCGATATCTGAATTGAAACTGCCTCAGGGCGTTAGCGCTCATGAGTTCAAAAGCCCGGTGCTGCTGGCCGAAGGCCTGGCATTGACGGTGGCCAAGCAACTGAGCGACGCGATTGCCGCACAAGGCGCCGCGACGCTGGTGGTGTCTGGCGGACGCAGCCCGGTGGCGTTTTTCCAGCACCTGGCCAAGCAGGCACTGGACTGGTCGAAAGTGGTTGTCAGCCTGGCTGACGAGCGCTGGGTGCCGGTGGAACATGCCGACAGCAATGCCGGTCTGCTCAAGCGTTACCTGTTGCAAGGCCCGGCGGCCAAGGCTCAGTTCCTGAGCCTCTACAGTGCCACCGCCAACCTGGAACAAGCCGCCGAGCAGGCGGATCGCTTGCTCGCCGAATTGCCGTCGATCGACGTGCTGGTGCTGGGTATGGGTGACGACGGTCATACCGCGTCGCTGTTCCCCAACAGCCCGAACCTGGCCGAGGCCTTGAAAGTCGACGGTACCCGTCGTTGCTGGCCGATGCTGGCGCCGACCGTCCCCCATCAACGCCTGACCATGAGTCGCGCGCTGCTGGCCTCGGCGAAGCACACCGTTCTATCGATTTCCGGTCAGTCCAAGCTGACCACCCTGAATGCCGCACTGGCCGGTGACGATGTCGCCGCCATGCCGATTCGGGCGTTTCTGCAACCGACGTTAGAGATTTACTGGTGCCCATGAACCAAGGATCAGCCGCTATGACAAACACATCCCCGACCGTTTCCATGGCGGACAAAGTTGCCCTGATCGACAGCCTCTGCGCCAAGGCGCGGATCCTGCCGGTGATCACTATCGCTCGTGAACAGGACGTACTGCCGTTGGCCGACGCCCTGGCGGCCGGTGGCCTGACGGCGCTGGAAGTGACCCTGCGTTCGCAGTTCGGCCTCAAGGCGATCCAGATCCTGCGCGAGCAGCGTCCGGAACTGATGACCGGCGCCGGCACCGTGCTTGACCGCAGCATGCTGGCCGCTGCCGAAGCGGCGGGTTCGCAATTCATCGTCACGCCGGGCATCACCCGTGACTTGCTTGAAGCCAGTGTCGGCAGTCCGATCCCGCTGCTGCCTGGCATCAGCAATGCCTCCGGCATCATGGAAGGCTATAGCCTGGGTTATCGCCGCTTCAAGCTGTTCCCGGCGGAAGTCAGCGGCGGCGTCGCAGCCATCAAGGCGCTGGGCGGCCCATTTGGCGAAGTAAAATTCTGCCCGACTGGCGGCGTCAGCCCGGCCAACATCAAGAGCTACATGGCGTTGAAAAACGTGATGTGCGTGGGCGGTAGCTGGATGCTTGACCCTGAGTGGATCAAGAACGGCGACTGGGCCCGCATCCAGGAGTGCACCGCCGAGGCATTGGCCCTGCTGGACTGATTAACCGGATTTTTACCAAACACTTCGTTGTGTGTTCTACGGCTTTACGGTGCACTTGGTCGGTGCGCCGTTTTTTTTTGCCTGAAATAAAACCCTTATGGCTGCAACGCCTTTTTTTTTGCCAAAAAGAAACCTGTAGGAGCGAGGCTTGCCCGCGAAGGCGATCTTCCAGCCACATCAATACTGAATGTGCCGACGCCTTCGCGGGCAAGTCGGATCGCCGCACCGCTCGCTCCTACAGGACATCATGCGATACATAGTTACCGCATCTCGCCGCTCGTCCAGCGTTAACCTGCGTTCATCTTAGGAAGAGAGAACGTCATGGAAGACAACACTGCAATTACACCCCCACCTCCGGCTTGCCAACTGTCACCCGAACAGATCGCCGGCCCGTATTTTCGAAACCCGAAACTGATCAGACGAAACATCAGCGAAGGCATGGACGGCGTTCCCCTTGTGCTGCGGCTGACGATCGTCGATGCCATGACCGGTCAACCAGTCACGGGGGCGTTGGTCGATATCTGGCATTGCAACGCGCGGGGGGCGTATTCGGGCTGGAGCAAGGTCGACCCGGACAAGGAAGTCGACGTCGATGCCATCGGTTCGATCCCGCGTACCGATGACGATACCTATCTGCGTGGCGGGCAATTTACCGATCACTGGGGTGTGGTGCGATTTACCACCATCTACCCGGGATTTTATGCCGGCCGCGCCCTGCATATTCATGTGGCGGTACGAATCACAGCCGGCAACAACTACCTGGAAGAGCGGCATGTCGCCTGGGTCGGCCAGCTGTACTTTCCCGAGGTGGCCTCGCGGGCGGTACTCAATGCCCGCGAGTACCGTGGGCGCGGCACCTGCGCGCTGAACAACGAGCAGGATGAGTTCTATCAGGGCATGGGGGGTGAGGCCTCGACCTTGAATGTCCATACCATTGCTCGAGACTCGAACGAAGACGGCTTTTTCGGCCACATGACCATCGGTGTCGACACGTTTGCGTTGTCATCGCAAATCAAGCCCGAGGACTTCGACAAATACACCGTGTGACGTCAGCGCAATTCAGTCAGCGCCCGGGCCAGCAGATCCATGTCGGCTGCGGTGGTGGTGAGCCCCGGCGTAATGCGGATGCACGGGCCACATGCCGCACCGCTGCGTGCCACGGTAAACAGGTTGTAGTCGTTGAGCAGTTGCTCGACCATCACCTGCTGATCGGCATGCCGGGTAAAGCGCATCGAGGTGATGCCGCAATACAGGCGCGGGTCATTCGGGGTCATGACTTCGATTCCCGGTAACCCCCGAACGGCATCGACCCATCGGTTGCGCAGGTAATGGAGCCGCGTGCCCTTGGCGATAGAACCGCCCATCGCGTGATGTTCTTCGAACACTAGCGGCAGGGTGAGCAGGGCCGGGATGTTCGGGGTGCCATGCGGCGCACGGGCACGAATGTCAGTGACCGGGAAATGCATTTCGCCCATGTCCGGATCGATATCAGCCAGGCGTTCGGGTGCGATGTAAATGAAGCCGAGGCTCAGCGGCGCACCGATCCATTTCTGCAGGTTGTAGCCGGCAAAGGCGATGCCCAGCGCATCGAGATTGAACTCGATCTGGCCGAGAGCATGGGCGCCGTCGAGGATCACGTCGATGCCGTGTTCCCTGGCGGCAACGGCAATCGCCTGTACCGGCATGACCAGTCCGGTGCGATGGGTGACGTGGGTCAGGGCCATCAGCTTCAGTCGCGGATAACGCACGAAAGCTTCGCGGTAAGAGGTGAGTAAACTGTCGAAACTGGCGGGGTGGCGGTGTTCGATCTCGATCACTTCCACGCCTCGATAGCGCTCCGGCCAACGCATCGCGCCCTTGACCGTGTCGTGCTCCAGATCGCATATCAGCACCTGATCGCCCGGCTCCAGGCGGTTGTAGTTGCGGATCAGCGATTGCAGGCCATCCGAGGCGTTGCGGGTGAGGGCGACGGCTTCGGCGGGGGCACCGATCAGCTCGGCTAATTGCCCACGAATCTTGACGCTTTCGCCTTGTTCGAAGCGCTGGCGCACGTGCACCGAGTTGCCACGGTTGATGAGTTCGATGTTGCGCTGATACTCCTCGACCACGGTGCGCGACATGCGCCCGAAGTAGCCGTTCTCCAGGTTCAGGGGGCCCGGTTCGACAGCATAGCGGTCGGCAAAGGTCTGCCAAAAGGCTTCATCGCGGGAACGGCGGGTGTTATCGGGCATGAGCTACTCGGTGAAATCAGGCGGATCAGTGGCGAGGGGCTGGTTTGCCATGTTTGGCGCGCAGCGGTTCAAGCAGCTCCGACAAGCCGTTGTGGTCGATCTCCTGCATCAAGGCCAGCAAACCGCCCAGTTCACCGTGAGGGAAACCTTCGCGAGCGAACCAGTTCAGGTACTGGCCGGGCAGGTCAGCAATGATGCGGCCCTTGTATTTGCCGAAGGGCATTTCGCGGGTAATCAGCAGTTCGAGCTTTTCGGGATTCATCATCAGTCGTCTTGATTCAAAACAGTCTGGAAAATACAGGCATTCTGCATGCAGGCCAAATGACAGATCATGCAAAAAAAGCGGATACAGATTTCACCTTAAACACTAACTTATTGAAATATAGGTAAAAAGACGTCAATTCAAAGCTGGCATGCAGGGTGCAACTACTAATTGCATCTTTCATCAACCGCAAGGAATTGAAAAATGACCGACATTAATAAAGACGCGATCTCTGTACTCAACGACCTGATTGAAACCAGTAAAGACGGTCAGGAAGGGTTCAAGACTTGCGCTGAAGACATCAAACATCCAGAACTCAAAAACCTGTTCATTCAGCGCTCCGCCGACTGCGCTGCTGCCGCTGCCGAACTGCAGGCCACTGTGCGTTCCCTGGGCGGTGATCCGGAAACCTCCACCAGCGTCAGCGGCGATTTGCACCGTCGCTGGGTCGACGTGAAGGCGATGTTCACCGGCAAGGATGAAGAGGCAGTGCTGAACGAAGCCGAACGCGGTGAAGACCACGCGCTGAAGGCTTACAAGGACGCACTGGAAAAAATCAACAAGGACAATCTGGTGAGCATTCGTGACATCGTTGAACGCCAGTATCACGGCGTACAACGCAACCACGATCAGGTGAAAGCCCTGCGTAACCAGGCTCGCGCACGCTCATAAGCGTTCGTTAATCTGTCAAAAACGCCAGCGAGTCTGGCGTTTTTTATGTTCGGGATTGTAGGATCTTTCATGCCGAACGACTGCAGGCGCAGGAAGGAGAACAATAACGCTGCATTTCACTGTGGCGAGGGAGCTTGCTCCCGCTGGGGTGCGCAGCGCCCCCAATCGGGCACCTCGACTCACCTGATCAGGCGCGGTGGCAGCTTTTACGACTGCTGCGCAGCCGAACGGGAGCAAGCTCCCTCGCCACAGGCAAGTCCCCTGGCCGCAGAAGGCCATCCAGGCCGCAGATGGAGCGGTAAATCAGCCGATGCTGATCGCTGGCAACGTCGGCAACGTCACGGTCTGTTGCTTGCGCGGCGCCAGAATCTCCGCCTCGCCATCCACCACCAACTCATCGCGCTGGTTGAACACCCGAGTGGCGATGCGCACACGAAACTTCGGCAGTTTCTCGAGAATTTCCAGACGCACAGTCAGTGTGTCGCCAATTTTCACCGGTTTCTGAAAGCTCATCGTCTGACCGATATAAATAGTCCCCGGCCCAGGCAACTCGCAAGCCACCGCCGCGCTGATCAACGCGCCGCTGAACATGCCGTGGGCGATACGCTCCTTGAACATGCTGGCGGCGGCGAATTCGGCGTCCAGGTGCACCGGGTTGTGATCGCCAGACATCGCGGCGAACAACTGAATGTCACGCTCCTCGACAGTCTTGCTGTAGCTGGCGGTCTGGCCGATTTCGAGGGCTTCGTAAGGGGTGTTGGTAACCTGGGTCATCTGTCTCGATTCCTGTGACGAATTAAATAAATCCACAAAAAACTACTCGGCCCTGAGTGGCCGACGGTTGCTCAAGGCCTGGGCGATCCAGTTCAGCACATCGGCAGTCACTTCGTCGCGGTTGCTCTCGTTAAACAGTTCATGCCGGGCCTGCGGGTAAACAGTCAGCTGCAGGCTCTGGCAGCCAGCGTCGCGCAGGGCGTGGGCCAGATCTTTCAGACGTTTGCCTTCGCTCACCGGATCACATTCACCGCCAATTATCAGCAGCGGCAGGCCCGGATCGATCTGGGCGAGATTGGACGCTTTGCTAATTTGCTGCAAGCCGCCGAGCAAATCGATCCACAGTTGATTGGTGCAGCGAAAGCCGCAGAGCGGGTCGTTGGCGTATTTGTCGACTTCGGCCGGGTCGCGGCTCAGCCAGTCGAACGGTGTGCGCGCCGGTTTGAATTTCTTGTTGAATGAGCCAAACGACAGCCACTCGATCAGCGCGCTCCGCCCCCTGGGCCCTTGGCGCAGTCGTTCGAGGCGAGCAATCTGTCGCGCTGCGCGATAGAGCGCCACGGGCTGGAAGTTCGAGCCGCTGAGAATCGCCCCGTGCAAGCTGGCGCTGTGGTGCAGCAAATAAGCCTGGGCGATGTAGCTGCCCATACTGTGGCCCAGCAACACGATCGGAACGCCGGGATGCTGTTGGCCGATATGTTGGTTAAGGCTGGCCAGGTCGCCGACCACTTTGCACCAACCCTCATTGTCGGCGAAATGGCCCAGCGTACCGTTTTCGGCGGATTTGCCATGTCCACGCAGGTCCGGCGCATAAACGCCGTAATCCTGATCACAGCATGCTTGCGCCAGACGGGCGTAGCGACCGCCGTGTTCTGCCATGCCGTGGGCCAGCAAGATCACCGCCTTGAGCGGCGCGGACGGCAGCCACTGGTTGACGAAGAGGCGGCTGCGGTCACTCGCGGTCAGCCAGAAAGTGTCGTGGATCATGGCGATTCCTTTGCGTTGGGCAAGCAGGGCTGCCGGGTGGGAAACAGCCTCGATGCATTGTATAGCGCATCCGTCGCCGACCGTCTGATCAGGCCACGGCGGGGCAGCAAGATTCACGCGATCTATGACGCCCGTGCGCATATTTGCCTGAATCACCATAGCTGCTAGTGTCCGAGAAGCACCGTTTTTCGCTTCCTGCTTTTTATGGAATGAGAGAGAAGAACAGAAAAGCGGCCCCGGATGGCTCAGGTAAAGAGGACAAAAATAATGCAACCTGATTTCTGGAATGACAAACGCCCGGCCGGCGTGCCCCTGGATATTGATCTTGGGGCCTATAAGTCGGTGATCGAGGTGTTCGAGCGTTCCTGCAAGAAATTTGCCGACCGCCCGGCGTTCAGCAACATGGGCGTGACCCTGACCTACGCCGAACTGGAACGCTACAGCGCCGCGTTTGCCGGGTACCTGCAAGCCCACACCGACCTGGTGCCGGGGGATCGCATTGCGGTGCAGATGCCCAACGTCCTGCATTACCCGATTGCCGTGTTCGGTGCCTTGCGCGCCGGGCTGATCGTGGTCAATACCAACCCCTTGTACACCGCGCGGGAGATGCGTCATCAGTTCAAGGACTCCGGTGCCCGGGCGCTGGTCTATCTGAACGTGTTCGGACAGAAGGTCCAGGAAGTGCTGCCCGACACCGACATTCAGTACCTGATCGAAGCGAAGATGGGCGACTTGATGCCCACCGCCAAGGGCTGGCTGGTCAATACCCTGGTGAGCAAAGTCAAGAAGATGGTCCCGGACTATTCCTTGCCGCAGGCGATTTCCTTCAAGAGCGCGCTGCGTCTGGGTCGAGGTCTGGGCATCAAACCGCTGAACGTCGGCCTCGACGACATTGCTGTGCTGCAATACACCGGCGGCACCACCGGGCTGGCCAAGGGCGCCATGTTGACTCACGGCAACCTGGTGGCAAACATGCAACAGGCGCGGGCCTGTCTGGGACAATTCGGCGCTGACGGTCAGCCGCTGCTGCGCGAGGGCCAGGAAGTGATGATCGCGCCGCTGCCGCTTTACCATATCTATGCATTCACGGCGAACTGCATGTGCATGATGGTGACCGGCAACCACAACGTGCTGATCACCAATCCACGGGACATTGGCGCCTTCATCAAGGAACTGAAGAACTGGCGGTTCTCGATGCTGCTGGGGCTCAACACGCTGTTCGTCGCGCTGATGGATCATCCCGACTTCAAGACCCTGGATTTCTCCAGCCTCAAACTCACCAACTCTGGTGGCACGGCGCTGGTCAAGGCCACGGCCGAGCGCTGGGAACAGCTCACCGGTTGCCGGATCACTGAAGGTTACGGCCTGACCGAAACCTCGCCAGTGGCCTGTACCAACCCTTACGGCGACAAGTCGCGCATCGGCACGGTCGGCCTGCCAGTGCCGGGCACCACCCTGAAAGTGATCAACGATGAAGGCGTCGAGCAGCCGCTGGGCGAGCGTGGCGAACTGTGCATCAAGGGCCCGCAGATCATGAAGGGCTACTGGCAGAAGCCCGAAGCCACCGCCGAAGTGCTGGACGCCGACGGCTGGTTCAAGTCGGGCGACATCGCGGTGATCGACCCGGACGGTTTCGTGCGCATCGTCGATCGTAAAAAAGACATGATCATCGTTTCGGGCTTCAACGTGTACCCCAACGAGATCGAAGACGTGGTGATGGCCCACCCGAAAGTCGCCAACTGCGCGGTGATCGGCGTGCCGGACGAGCGTTCGGGGGAGGCGGTGAAGTTGTTTGTGGTGGCCCGTGAATCCGGAGTCAGCCTTGAAGAGTTGAAGGCGTACTGCAAAGAAAACTTCACGGCGTACAAAGTACCCAAGCACATCGTCTTGCGTGAGTCGTTGCCGATGACGCCGGTGGGCAAGATTCTGCGGCGGGAGTTGCGTGAGATCGCCTGATCGTTGAATGGCCGCGCTTCGCACGGTTCGCGGGCAAGCCACGCTCCCACAGGTTTAGTGTTGTGCACAAAGAATGTGTACGACGCGGACCTTGTGGGAGCGGGCTTGCCCGCGATGCTTTTGAGGGAAGAGGTCCAAAATACGGGGCTTCCAAGGTCTTATAGAATTTTTGCTCTAAAATGACCGTTTGTTTGTCTTGAGTCATTAAAGTGACCGTGAAGGCTGTTTTAGGCTCTAGTCGGCCCTTGGCAAAGCTGCTACTCTCGGCGCGTTTTGTGACTTCTCGGCCTTGTAAAAGCCAGACTCACCAATAATCAAACATCAATAATAATCGCATCAAATGCGGTATTTGAATTCGCGTTGCTGAGGAGTGGGCTTCCATGATCGAAGACTTTTGGAAGGATAAGTACCCAGCTGGAATTGCTGCCGAGATCAATCCAGACGAGTATCCGAATATTCAGGCAGTGTTGAAGCAATCCTGCCAACGCTTCGCTGACAAACCGGCATTCAGCAACCTGGGCAAGACAATCACCTACGGTGAACTGTACGAGTTGTCGGGTGCCTTTGCTGCTTACCTGCAACAGCATACCGATTTGCAGCCAGGCGATCGAATCGCCGTGCAATTGCCCAACGTGTTGCAGTACCCGGTCGCCGTTTTCGGTGCGATCCGCGCCGGGCTGATCGTGGTCAATACCAACCCGCTGTACACCGCGCGGGAAATGGAACACCAATTCAACGACTCCGGTGCCAAAGCCCTGGTCTGCCTGGCCAACATGGCGCATCTGGCCGAGACCGTGGTGCCGAAAACCGGCGTCAAGCACGTAATCGTCACTGAAGTGGCCGACCTGCTGCCGCCGCTCAAGCGCCTGCTGGTCAACAGTGTCATCAAGTACGTGAAGAAGATGGTCCCGGCGTATCACTTGCCCAAGGCCATCAAATTCAATGACGTGCTGAGCAAGGGCCATGGCCAGCCAGTGGCTGAAGCCAACCCGGCCAGCAGCGACGTTGCCGTGCTGCAATACACCGGCGGCACCACCGGCGTGGCCAAGGGCGCGATGCTGACCCACCGCAATCTGGTGGCGAACATGCTGCAGTGCAAGGCGCTGATGGGCTCCAACCTCAACGAAGGTTGCGAAATCCTGATCACCCCGCTGCCGCTGTACCACATCTATGCGTTCACCTTTCATTGCATGGCGATGATGCTGATCGGCAACCACAACATCCTGATCAGCAACCCGCGCGACCTGACGGCGATGGTCAAGGAACTGTCGAAGTGGAAGTTCAGCGGTTTCGTCGGCCTTAACACGCTGTTCGTTGCGCTGTGCAATAACGAAGCGTTCCGCAAGCTGGATTTCTCCAGTCTGAAAATCACCTTGTCCGGCGGCATGGCCTTGCAACTGGCTGCGGCCGAACGCTGGAAAGCGGTCACCGGTTGCCCGATCTGCGAAGGTTACGGCATGACCGAAACCAGCCCGGTGGCTACGGTGAACCCGAGCCAGAACATCCAGATCGGCACCATTGGTATTCCAGTGCCTTCGACTCTGTGCAAAGTCATCGACGATGCCGGTGTTGAACAGCCGTTGGGCGCCATCGGTGAACTGTGTGTGAAAGGTCCGCAAGTCATGAAGGGCTACTGGCAGCGTCAGGACGCCACCGATGAAATACTCGACAGCGAAGGCTGGTTGAAGACCGGTGACATCGCGCTGATCCAGCCTGACGGTTACATGCGCATTGTCGATCGCAAGAAAGACATGATCCTGGTCTCCGGTTTCAACGTGTACCCCAATGAGCTTGAAGACGTGCTGACGACCCTGCCGGGCGTGCTGCAATGCGCGGCCATCGGAGTGCCGGACGAGAAGTCGGGGGAGGCGATCAAGATTTTCATCGTCGCCAAACCGGGCGTGACCCTGACCAAGGAGCAGGTGATGGAGCACATGCGCGCCAACGTCACCGGCTACAAAGTGCCCAAAGCCGTGGAGTTCCGCGACGCGCTGCCGACCACCAACGTCGGCAAGATCCTGCGACGCGAACTGCGCGACGAAGAGCTGAAGAAACTGGGCGTGAAGAAAGTCAGCGCCTAGTCAAACAAAAAGCCCCGCAGATGCGGGGCTTTTTGTTTAAAGAGGTATCAAGAGCGCTTTTGTGGCGAGGGAGCTTGCTCCCGTTCGGCTGCGCAGCAGTCGTAAACGCTGTCATCAGGTGAATCGAGGTGCCTGATTTGGGGGCGCTGCGCACCCCAGCGGGAGCAAGCTCCCTCGCCACAATAGTTCTCAGTACAGACGGGTGGTTACTGCCGGAACTGCGCGAAATCAACGTTGGTACCTGCCGGGCGCATGTCCTGCAGGTAGGAGTCCTTGTCGGCGCTCAGTTCCAGGCTCAGGGCTGCCTTGCGCTTGCCTTGGTTGCGCACCACCAGGCCTTCGAGTTTCTCGCGCAGGAACACCGTCGGCACTTTCAGGTGCAGCAGTTCGTCGGTATCCGGGGTGTGCATCAGCAAGTGAATCCATTCGTACTGACCAACGGCCAGGCGCGCGACCGGAATATCGAACCAGAAGATATTGCGGTTGCGGTTCAATTCGGTGAAATGGCAGTTGTTGACGCCAAGCACTGCACCGCCGAGTTCCTGATTTCTGCGGGCAATGGCCAGTTTTTTATCGAGTTTCATAACGTTCCTACGGGATTGGATCTTCAGCGCCATGGCCTGAATACGTTGCGCATTCTCGGGGCAAAGCCTGTAAACATAAAGCCTGATCTGCGAAATGTCCGGTTAATAAATAAATGAAACTCCGCGTAAAGGCCCCCGGTCAACCCTTGTGTAACCATTTTCCCCGTTGAAATGTTCACAGGAGAAATGCCATGAGCAGCACCGGCGATAAAGTTAAAGGTATGGCAAACGAAGCGGCCGGCAACGTCAAGCAAGGCGTCGGCAAGGCCACCGGCAACGAAAGACTGCGCTCCGAAGGCGTGGCGCAGGAGAGGAAAGGCGAAACCCAGCAAGCGATCGGCAAAGCCAAGGATGCTCTTAAAAAAGGCATCGACAAGGCGTAATCCGGACTTTGACGAGTAATAGAAACGGCCATCCACGGATGGCCGTTTCTGTGTCAGCTTGAACTTGAGTAAGGAAATTGTTTCAAAGTCGCCAAGTAGGCTACTTTGTTGTAGAAAACGGCCCTTGAGTCGCCATGACTTCAACCTTTTTGCGGCGAAAGGAGACGCTAATGTTTTTTCCGACCATGAAAGGTTTGCCCCTGCATCGGGTGATGATGCGCACGGTCACCGAGTTCGTCGACGACGAGATGTCGACCTATGCCTCGGCACTGGCCTATCAAATGCTGTTCTCGCTGTTCCCTTTCATCCTGTTCCTGATCGCCCTGATTGGCTTCCTGCATTTGCCGGACTTCTTCTCCTGGCTGCGCCTGCAATCAGAACTGGTTTTGCCGCCCCAGGCGCTGGAGCAGGTGAACCCGGTGATCGACCAGCTCCAGCAATCCAAAGGGGGGCTGCTGTCGGTAGGTATCGTGATCGCCCTGTGGACCGCATCCGCCGGTGTGCGGCTAATGATGAGCGCGATGAATGCCGCGTACGACGTGGTCGAACGTCGTCCAGTCTGGAAACGCTTTCCGCTGTCGATTTTCTACACCATCGGCATCGCCGGCATGTTGCTGATGGCCGCCGCGCTGATGGTACTCGGGCCGCAGGTGATGGGCTGGATCGCCGCGCAAGTCGGCCTTGAAGATTTCATCGTGACTGTCTGGACCATCGTTCGCTGGCCGGTGGTGGTGATTCTGCTGATGATGGCGGTGGCGCTGATTTACTACGTCATGCCCGACGTCAAACAAGAGTTTCGCTTTATCACCCCGGGTGCGGTGTTGTCCGTGGTGGTCTGGATCATCGCTTCGCTGGGCTTCGGTCTCTACGTCAAAACCTTCGCCAACTACAACGCCATGTATGGCAGTATCGGCGCGATCATCGTGTTGCTGCTGTACTTCTATATTTCCGCCGCAGTGTTGTTGCTCGGCGCGGAAATGAACGCGGTGATCGAGCACATGTCATCCGAAAACAAGAAACACGGCGAAAACGTGCCCGAAGAACCCAAACACCACGTTTCGGGACTGGGACGGGACCACTCAATCAAGCCGACCACTGACGAAGCCATAAAATGATCCGTGAAATTCTGAAAATGGGCGATGAGCGCCTGCTGCGTATTGCCCCACCGGTGCCGGCAGAAATGTTCGACAGCCCAGAGTTGTGGCAGCTGATCGACGACATGTTCCAGACCATGGAAAGCGTCGGCGGGGTTGGCCTGGCTGCGCCGCAGATCGGTGTCGACCTGCAACTGGTGATCTTTGGTTTTGAACACAGCGAACGCTATCCGGACGCCGAAGCGGTGCCGCAGACGATTCTGATCAATCCGTTGATCACGCCATTGAGCCCGACCCTCGAAGAGGGTTTCGAAGGCTGCCTGTCGGTGCCGGGCCTGCGCGGGGCGGTGGATCGTTATCAGCAGATTCGCTATGAAGGTTTCGATCCCAAGGGCGAGCCGATCGTGCGCATCGCCTCGGGATTTCACGCGCGGGTGGTGCAGCATGAATGCGATCACCTGATCGGCCGTTTATACCCGTCGCGTATCAGTGATTTCAGTAAGTTCGGGTTTACCGAGGTGATGTTCCCGGATCTCGATCCAGCGGCGGACGATTAACCTGTCAGACACCGCCGAACCTGTGGGAGCGGGCTTGCCCGCGATAGCAATCTGTCTGACAACATTCATGTTGAATGTGCCGGCCTCATCGCGGGCAAGCCCGCTCCCACAGGTATCTCCACTGTTCAGGCCGCACGCGGTTCCAGCCCCATGGCAATCATCGGTTTGCTGCGCGCATAACGGCTCAACCGTTCAGCCATCGCGTAGGGCAGGGGCGGGTCGAACGTAAAGCCGCGATGCTCATAAAAGCCACGTAAATCCGGATGACAGAACAGCCAGACCGGCTCTTCGAGATGCTTGACAGCGTGGGCGATCAACGTCGCGGCGATCCCTTGCTCGCGACAGCGCGGGTCGACGAACAGCCCGGTCAGCCAATGCCCGCCGGCCACTGGCCGCAAACATAACGCCGCAATGATTTCATCGCGTTTTGCCACCCACAGCCGAGCGTCGCGGACAGCTTTCATCGACGATTGGTGGGCGCGGTAAAATTTGTTCATCAACGGCCATAGCGGCTCGTCGAGCAAGGTGTACTGGGTGTTGGGCATGGCCTGGACTGTCAGTGTGCAAAGCGGGTGATTATAAAAGAACGCCGGCTCAGGGATAGGTGTATACCTGATCTCACATCCCCTATGAGTGGAGTACGTATCATGTCCAAAGGCATGGATTCAAAGAAAGCGGCAAAGAAGAAGCCGGCGAAAACCGCCGATGAAAAACGTTCGGACAAGAAGGCCAAGAAGGTGGGTGTGTTCGGTCACTGATCCCGCGTCAACGGAGCCCGAGTCCTCGGGCTCCTGCTTTTTACGTCTATCGAAATAACCAGACAATCTGCAAGAAACCCCGGTGCCGTTGCACAGAGAGGGATAGGTTCCCATTCTGAGCAAAGCCATGCCCCATTACTTTGACGCTGTCCATCGTGAAGAAATCGAAACCCTGCGCCAACGCCTGACCGCTCGCACCGAGTGGCCGACCTGGCTGCTGTTGGTCGGCGTATACGTCGGCTGGTTCACCATTGTTCTGGGCAGTGACCGATTGGGTTTGTGGTGGAGCACGTTGTTGCTGATTCCACTGTTGGTTTTGTGGTTGTCGGTGCAGCACGAATTGCTGCACGGCCATCCCACCCGTTGGCAAACGCTGAACAAAGCCCTCGGCTATGCGCCATTCGCGGTCTGGTATCCCTACACCCTGTACCGCGACAGTCATTTGCGGCATCACCGCGACGAGGACCTGACCCTCCCCGGTCGCGATCCGGAAAGCCGTTACCTGAGCGCTGAACAGTGGCAACGTAGTTCGTTGTTCGAACAGAGCCTGCACTGGCTGAACAAAACCGTGTTCGGGCGCTTTGTCCTCGGTGCGCCACTGGCCTTGCTGGCGCTGGCCCGGGAAGAGCTGCAACGGCTAAAAACGGGTGAGCGCCAAGCCTGGTTGATGTGGCTGACCCACGGCGCGCTGACGCTGTTGATGCTGACGTTCATCGCGCGCTACAGCGCGTTGCCAGTCTGGCATTACCTGTTGCTGATCAGCGTGCCGGCGCTGTCGATTGCGATGATCCGCTCCTACTATGAACACCGTCCCCACGTGCAACCCGAGCAACGCACCGTCATCAACGAAGCTGCATGGCCGTGGCGCTGGCTGTTCCTGAACCTCAACCTGCACCTGGTGCATCACGACTTGCCGGGCCTGTCCTGGTACGACTTGCCACGGGTCTATCACGCTCGTCGCGAGCAATGGCTGGCGCGCAGTGGCGGGTTTGTGGTGCAGGGTTATGCTCAGTTGGTGCGTCAGTATGGGGTGAAGGCCATCGACAGTCCGCGGCATCCGTTTAGTTGATGCATGGTCACCATTGAACCCTGTGGGAGCGGCGGTGCGGCGATCCCACAGGGTTACTTGTTGTCTGGAAGATTTTGATGACTCAACACCTCGCGAAATTACTGATGTACGTCGCCCCCGAGCCGATCCGCGCGGCGAGTGAGCGCTGGCTCTCGCGCATCCTTGAACACTTGGGTCATGCCCGTTTGAGTGCCGAAGGGCTGTCGCTGATGGACCTTTGGCTGTCCCCGCACCTATTGCTGGCCCAGACCTGCGGCTATCCGCTGATGACGCAACTGCGCGGTAAAGTTCGGGTTATCGGTCGTCCTCGTTACGAACTTCCGGATAGCAACGGCGGTAACCATTGCAGCCTGTTACTGACACGCGCCGATGATCCTCGAAGAACCTTGTCAGCCTTGCGCGGCAGTCGCTGTGTGATCAACGGTGAAGACTCCAACAGTGGCATGAACCTGTTGCGCCATCGATTGGCACCGTTGCAGCGCGATGGGGAGTTTTTGGCAACCGTCGCCATCAGCGGCAGCCACCGCGAAAGCCTGCGTTGGTTGCGTGATGACCTGGCGGACCTGGCCGCCATCGACAGCGTGACCTTCGCCTATCTCGCGCAATATGCGCAGGCGGAGGTCGAAGGCCTGCGGGTGTTGGCACGTACGGCGTTCAGCCCGACGTTGCCCTACATCGCAGCCGCTGGTACCACCGATGAGCAGGCTGAACAGCTTCGACGGGTGATGAACACGTCATTGCGTGAGTTGCCCGATGTCGCGCAAATCCTCGGGCTGCAAGAAGTGCTGCCGGCCACCGAAAGCGACTATCAAGTCATTCTCGATTATCAGCAGGAGGCCGAAGCGCTGGGGTACGGGCGGTTGCGATGAGGCTTGAGACTTGAGACTTGTGCCCACAGTTACATCAATCGCGGGCAAGCCACGCTCCCACAGGATTTCGGTGAACTAGTGGGAGCGTGGCTTGCCCGCGATAGCGATGTGTCAGGCGTCGCTTATTTAAATTCATTAATGGAATATAAAAATTCGTTTTAAGTATTTTTAATGAATAAGGCTCCTTGCTAGGATCGCGCCACCGGATCACCGGACAGTCAGCGACCCCTAACCATGGAGCCTCTATGTCCGGCGCCGACCTTTCTCATCGCAACGACGTGGGCGGATTGTTCCGCGCCCACTACGCCTGGCTGTGCGCACGGCTGCGCCGATACCTGGGAGCCAGTCCCGGCGTCGAAGACATCGCTGCCGAGACCTTCGTGCAGTTGCTCGAATCGCCAGGCCTGACGCCAATTCGCGAACCTCGCGCCTTGCTCACCACCATTGCCCATCGGTTGATTTATCAGCTGTGGCGCCGTCGCGATCTGGAACGCCAGCACCTCGATCAGCTATCGCCGATTGACCCGCTCGGCGGACCATCGCCTGAAGATCTGGCGCAGTTTTCCCAGACTCTGACGCGCCTGGATCGAACCCTCGACCGCTTGCCGGGAAAGGTCAGAGCCACCTTCCTGCTGTCGCGAATCGATGGCCTGACCTACCCACAAATCGCCGCCGAACTGGGCATTTCCCTGCGCTCGGTCAGCGTCTACATGACCCGCTCCCAAGCACTGTGCGCCCAGCACAGCGCCAACGAACCCTTGAACCGACCACCTTTGACCCAGAGGTCCGCATGAGATCGATCAAAACCCTGCTCGGCAGTTCGCTGCTGGCCCTGAGCCTTGTGGCTGGGCCCGTTCCGGCCGCAGAAAAAACCACGCCCATCCACTTCGGTGACATCACTTGGGAAAGTGGCAGCCTGATCACCGAGATCCTGCGGTTGATCGTCGAGAAAGGTTACGGCTACCCGACCGACACCTTGCCGGGCAGTACCGTCAGCCTCGAAGCAGCCTTGGCGAAGAACGATATTCAAGTGATCGGCGAAGAGTGGGCGGGGCGCAGTCCGGCTTGGGTCAAGGCGGCATCGGAGGGCAAAGTGTTTGGCTTGGGCGACACGGTCAAAGGCGCAACCGAAGGTTGGTGGGTGCCGGAATATGTGATCAAGGGCGACCCGGAACGCGGCATTAAACCTTTGGCGCCGGAGCTGAAATCCGTCGCCGACCTGGCGCGCTACAAGGACGTGTTCCGCGACCCGGAAGACCCAAGCCGCGGACGTTTCCTCAACAGCCCGACTGGCTGGACGTCGGAGATCGTCAACAGCCAGAAACTCAAGGCTTATGACCTGACTGCCAGCTACGTCAACTTCCGCACCGGTTCCGGCGCGGCGCTGGACGCCGAGGTCGCTTCATCGATCCGTCGTGGCAAACCGGTACTGTTTTACTACTGGTCGCCGACGCCACTGTTGGGCCGCTTCAAACTGGTGAAACTCGAAGAACCGCCGTTCGACGCGCAAGCCTGGAAGACCCTGGCCGATGCCAACAACCCGAACCCCAAGGGCACGCGTTCGATGTCGGCCAGCCTGGCCATCGGCGTGTCGGCGCCGTTCAAGGCGCAATATCCGGACTTGGTGGCGTTCTTCGAAAAGGTCGATTTGCCGATCGATCTGCTGAACCAGACCCTCGGGCAAATGAGCGAAAAACGCCAGCAACCGCGTCAGGTCGCTGAAGCATTTTTGCGCGATCAGCCGCAGGTGTGGAAGGGCTGGGTGCCGGGGGAGGTGGCCACGAAGGTGAGTGGGAGTTTGTAAGTTCACCTGGTGTTTCTATGGTGCATGAACCACCGCTATCGCGAGCAGGCTCGCACATTGGGTAAATGTCGGTCACAAATGGATGGGCCGACATAAATTCCCTGTGGGAGCGAGCCTGCTCGCGATTGATCTAACGCCTTATACCAATTCCGCAGCCAACGCCGCTTTCACGCTTGGCCGCGAATCAACCCTGGCCTGAAATTGCGCCAACGCCGGCCATTGATTCAAATCGATGCTAAACAACTGCGTCCAGCGCAACACGGTAAACAGATAAGCATCAGCAATACTGAATCCGCCAGCCAGCAAATAATCCTGTCTCTCCAGCGTCTGACTCAACACGAAAAAACGCTTGAACAGCTTCTCTTTGATGAGCACCTTCACGTCATCCGGAAACTGCGAATTGAACAGCCAACCCAGCCCGCCATGAATCTCGGTAGAAACGAAATTCAGCCACTCCTGCAAACGTACCCGCTCGAACGTCCCGTTTGCCGGTGCCAGGTTCGCCTCGGGCCGTAGATCCGCCAGGTACTGCAGAATCGCCGGGCCTTCGGTCAGCACATCACCATTTTCCAGCTGCAATGCGGCGACGTAGCCTTTGGGATTAATGGCCAGGAAGTCCTCTCCGGTGACGGTTTGCTTGGTGCTGTTGTCGATTCGGATCAACTCGAACGGCAAATCCAGTTCGCGCAGCACAATGTGCGGCGCCAATGAGCAGGCTTGCGGGGCGTAATACAACTTCATGGGCAGGGCTCTGGTTGCGGGTTTGCGCCAGTGTCATAGTGCGCGGCACGCTCGGTAAAATTAATCTTTCAGAACACTGCCATTAGGAAAGCTACTGCCATGATGAACCTGATGCACTGGCGAATGGTGGTGGCGGTGGCCGATACCGGCAACATCACCCGGGCCGCCGAGCGGGTCGGAATGACCCAGTCCGGTGCCAGTCAGGCGCTGGCACTGATCGAAGAAACCCTGGGCGTTCAGCTGTTCAGCCGGGAAAACCGTCAGACCTTGCCGACAGCCATCGGCTTGCCTGTGATCGAACAGGCGCGAACCATGCTGGGTGCCCTCGAAAACATTCGCAGTACCGTCGACGCCACTAAAGATATCCAGCGCGGGACAATTCGCCTGGCCAGTTTCCCGTTGGTGCTGGCGACCTTTCTGCCGCCGCTGCTGCGCCAGTTCAGTCGGCTGTATCCCGGCATTCAAGTGGTGGCGCTGGAGGTCAGCGACGATGAAGTGGAAACGTTGCTCGGCGCCGGACTGGTGGATGTCGGCGTGGTGTTGAACCCGGCGCCCGCGCGCAATGCCGGTCGTTTGGGGCGTGATGCCTGGGTAGCAGTTCTGCCCGGTGGCCATTCCTTGGCGCGACGCTCGAATGAAGAGGGCGTCTCACTGGCGGAACTGGCGGAGCAACCCTTTGTGCTGGCCACCGGCGGCTGTTCGACCAATGCCCGCAGCCTGGCCGCCGATGCCAGGTTGCAGTTGCAGGATGTGCGGGCCGAGGTGCGTGAATGGAGCAGTGCGTTCACCCTGGTGCGGGAAAACATCGGCGTGACCCTGGTGCCGGAAATGACCCTGCCGGCCAATCGCCAAGGTTTGCGCGTAGTGCCTGTGACACCACGTATCGATCGCGAGTTTGCGTTGGTGGTTGCGCCCAATAAAGAACCTTCGGCGGCGGTGCGGGCGTTGTTGGGCATGCTCGCAGATCATCAGTTTTCGGCTGGCTAGCCAGGGAACCGAAAGAGGCCCATTGACGGGTAATGCCAGTCAGTTCAGAGCAATCCATGTGGGAGCGGGCTTGCTCGCGAAGACGGCGGCACAATCAACATCGATGTCACCTGATACACCTCTGTCGTCGGAACGCCGCCGAGCGGCAGAGGTCGACCGCACACCCTCGGGTTACAGCGCAAGAACCACGTTGCCCGGATTCTGGAGAAGCACCGTCAAGAAAACCCAATAGGAATGTCGAACTCCTGAAACGCATCATCCACCGGCCTATAACCCAACACCCGGGTAGTTTCACTGAGGTCCAGGCGTTTGAAACGGTTATTGGAAATACCGTGGGCGATCAGGTGTTGCACACCTTTGACCTCTACCGAGAGTTGCAGCAACTGCACTGCATCACGAGGGCTGAGCCATGCGCTCAGGTCGCGAGCGTTGGTCAATTCGTGACGGTCCGCAAACTCGAAAGCGCCGATGCGTATGGCGATGGTCGAGAGGTTGTGTTTGGCAGCGTAGAACGCACACAACGCTTCGCCATAACACTTGCTGACGCCATACAGATTGGCCGGCATCACCTGCATGCCCGGTGTGATCTGCCGGTCCACCGGATAGCCCTCGATGGTCTGCGCGCTGCTGGCGAACACCAACCGCTGACAACCCGCCGCCACGGCGGCTTCGAACAGGTAAGTGGTGGCCAGAATATTGTTGGGCAGTAACTCATCGAAAGAGGCGGTGGCGTGAGGGATGCCGGCCAGATGCACGATGACGTCGATGCCTTTCAGCACTTCGCTTGTGGCGGTGAGGTCGGACAGGTCCAGGCGTACAAAGCGATGCGGTGCATCGACATTGAAGTCGGGCTCGATGCGATCCGTCAGCACGAAGGTGTAGCGGTCCTGCGAAGCTTCGAAAAAGGTTCTGCCAATTCTGCCGCAGGCGCCGGTCAGCAGTACGTTGAGTCCATTCATGGCTTTCTCTTTTTATGGAAGGGTAGAGGGGGCGGGTGTGGCGTTATGGCACGCCGTTGCAAGCGTGTTCCATGAAACCCGGCCGCAGTGCCAGTCGTTGGCAATAGGCGTCGACGGCGGGGTAGTCCGGGCGTTCCATCGGTGTCATGCGCCAGCGGTTGATCGACAGCCCGATGAGAATATCGGCCAGTGTGAAGCGTGGTCCGGCAACATACGCATCGGTTGCCGCGAGTTGCTGTTCGAGGATGCCCATTTTCGCGTTCCAGCCGCGAACGCCATCAGCAATCCGCTGCGAGTCTTGAAAGTTCGGCACTTGCCGCACCAGCGCAAAAAAGGCGTAGCCCCACGACGGATTGAGTTCGGTGGCTTGCCAGTCCATCCACTGCTCCACGCGAGCGCGAGCCGCCGGTTCGATGGGCAACAGGTCAGTGTTTTGGTGTTTACCGGCCAGGTACCGGCAAATGGTGTTGGACTCCCACAGCACGCCGGCTTCGTCGATGAGCACCGGCACCTGTGCGTTGGGGTTGAGCTGGAGAAATTCCGGGCTCTGGGTCGACGCGAAACCGCTACCCCAGTCTTCGCGTTCGTATGAAACGCCCAGTTCGTCGCAGGTCCACAGGACTTTTCTGACGTTGATTGACGAGGCCCGACCCAAAATCTTCAGCGTATGTCCCATTGAGCTACTCCGTTTGCTGTTCCAGGTATCGGAATCTAGCACGCGGAGCGTGGGAATGGTCGCGCGTCAGGTGCTCTCGCGCACCTTCAATTCAAACCCCATATCTTGTACCGGTTTGCTCACTGAATTGCCGGCCAGCAAGGTCAGCATCAGCTCTGCCGAACGACGGCCGATGGCTTCTCGTGGGGTGCTGATGCTGCTCAGGCGCGGGACCATGTGGGCCGAGGCCGGCAGGTCGTTGAAGCCGAGGATCGCCACTTGTTCGGGGATCTTGATGCCATTGCGCAATGCTTCGAGCATCGCCCCCTGCGCCAGGTCGTCGTTGCCGAAGAAGATCGCATCGACATCGGGATGGCTGGCGAGCAGTTGCAGGAACAGCTCGCCCCCCAAGCCGACGGACGAGGCTCGCGGCGTCAGCACTTCCAGGTCCGGATCATACAAACCGGCCTTTTGCAGCGCGCGGCGGAAACCTTCGCCACGCAGCAGCGTGCGTTGATCCAGTTGCGCGCCGATGTAGGCCAGGCGTTTACGACCGCGGGAGAGCAAATGCCCGGCTGCGGTTTCGCCGGCGGCGACTTGAGAAAAACCGACGCAATTGAGCCCGGCCGCGCTGTCCAGTTCCATCATGTAGACGCAGGGAATGTTGCTGGCCTCGATCATTCGTCGCGAACTTTCGGTGCGGTCGAAACCGGTCAGCAGCAAGCCGCGAGGCTGATAAGCCATGTAATTGCGCAGCAGGTTTTCTTCTTCATCACGCGAGTAATGGAAGTTGCCGATCAGCACTTCGAAGCCCTTTGGTCGCAAAACCTGATGAATGGCTTCCAGCGTGTCGATGAACAGCAGGTTGGACAGCGACGGCACCAAAACCACCACGGAATGGCTCTGGGCCGAGGCTAACGCGCGGGCGGCAGGGTTGACCACGTAGTTGAGGTCGAGGGCGGCTTTCTGGACTTTTTCCACCAGTTCGGTGGCCACGGTGCTGACGCCGCGCAGCGCGCGGGACGCGGTAATCGGGCTGACACCGGCCAGGCGCGCGACTTCGTTGAGGGTAGGGCGGCCAGTGGTGCGAGTATTTTTATCGTTTTTAGGGGTGATCATCGGACGGCTTGCCAAACAAAATTCAAGGTACTAAGGTAGCGCTGTCTCGAGGCGGCTGCAAATGCATGAGCGGGGTTTGCCTGATCCTCGCTTTTTGGCATCGAGAACGAACATGCTGCAACCCACAAAAATGACAAGAAGGCGTCGGCAACTTCTGCTTTTGCACTAGAGTCTTACGTAGCAAAGGTAGCGCTGTCTGCGCGCTGAGGTGTTACATGAATCATCCCATCACCGCCCTGGTCATCATGGGCGTTGCCGGTTGCGGCAAGACATGCGTCAGCCAGTCCCTGTGCCAGCTTAGCGGCGCGACCGCCATTGAAGGCGACACTTTCCACCCTGCCGCCAATATCGAAAAGATGAGCGCGGGTATCCCCCTGAACGATGAAGACCGTGCCGGCTGGCTCGACAGCCTGTGCGATGAACTGCGCCGCGTCGATGCCAAGGGCGAGCGCCCGGTGCTGACTTGCTCGGCCCTCAAACACAGTTACCGCGAACGCTTGCGCAGTGCCTTGCCGGGCCTGGGCTTCGTTTTCCTTGAGCTGACCCCCGAAGTCGCCGCCGATCGTGTGTCTCATCGGCCGGGCCACTTCATGCCGTCGACCTTGATCGACAGTCAGTTCGCCACACTTGAATCGCCCGTTGGTGAGCCCCTGACCCTGGCTCTGGATGCTTCAAGTCACAGTGTCGATGAATTGGCCGCTCTGGCCCACCGTTGGTGGCTCGATCATGGCCTGAAACTCGCCAGTTGAGTTTTACTCCAAGAGATAGCGCTGTCCTGACGGCATTTGAATAATTGCTTTCATAACAACAACAAACAACGGAGACACCCCCCATGTTTGGCATGTCCCACGAGTCATTCCTGCTGCTAGACGCAGTGGTCACAGTGATCGGACTTATCGTCCTGATCACCAAGTTCAAGTTGCACCCCTTCATCGCCCTGATCATCGCCGCAGCCTTTCTCGGGCTGACCTCCGGTATGCCGATCGGCACCATCATCAAGGCGTTCCAGGACGGCTTCGGTGGGGTGCTCGGTTTTGTCGGGATCATCCTGGCGCTGGGCACCATGCTCGGCAAAATGATGGCGGAGTCGGGCGGGGCGGACCAGATCGCCCAGACCCTGATTCGCGCCTTCGGCAAGGACAAGGTGCAGTGGGCCATGATGTTCGCGGCCTTCCTGGTCGGCATCCCGCTGTTCTTCGAAATCGGCTTCGTATTGCTGATCCCGCTGGTGTTCATCGTCGCCCGTCGTACCGGCGTGTCGATCATCAAGATCGGTATCCCGCTGCTGGCCGGTCTGTCCGCCGTGCATGGTCTGGTTCCGCCGCACCCGGGTCCGTTGCTGGCCATCGGCGTGTTCGGTGCCGACATCGGTAAAACCATCCTTTACGGCCTGATCGTTGCGCTGCCGACGGCCATTATTGCCGGCCCGATCTTCGGTACGTTCATTGCCAAGCACATTCCTGGTCATCCGAATCAGGAACTGGTGGATCAACTGGTGCGCGATGAGGATGCAGGGGATCTGCCGAGTTTCGGCATTACCTTGGTCACCGTGCTGTCGCCCGTGTTCCTGATGCTGCTCAAGACCTTTGCCGATGTGGCGCTGCCGGACGGCAACTTCTTCCGCACCTTCATGGACCTGATCGGTCACCCGATCTCGGCGCTGTTGCTGGCATTGCTGCTGTCGCTGTACACCTTCGGCTATAAGCAGGGCATCGGTTCGCAACAGATGCTCAAATGGCTGGACGCGAGCCTTGCACCGACCGCCGCGATCATCCTGATCATCGGTGCCGGTGGCGGCTTCAAGCAGATGCTGGTGACCAGCGGTGTTGGTGATGTGATCGGTCACATGGCGGTGGCGGCACAGATCTCGCCGATTCTGCTGGCCTGGCTGGTGGCGGCGGTGATTCGCATCGCGACCGGTTCGGCAACCGTGGCAACCATTACTGGCGCGGGCATCGTGGTGCCAGTGGTGGGGATGATTCCGGGTGTGAACCGTGAGCTGCTGGTGCTGGCCACCGGTGCCGGTTCGTTGATCCTGTCTCACGTCAACGACGCAGGTTTCTGGCTGGTGAAGCAGTACTTCAACATGACCGTGGCGGAAACTTTCAAGACCTGGACCGCAATGGAAACCATCCTGTCGGTGGTGGGCCTGGGCTTCATCCTACTGTTGTCGTTGTTCGTCTGATACGATCGACAAACACAAAAAAACCGCAGCGATGCGGTTTTTTTGTGGGAACGATCAATGTGTCAGGCGTTGGTTTTGGTAACCAATCCATCCGTCCGGAACATCCCGCGAATCCCGCGTACGGCCTGACGAATCCGGTCCTGGTTTTCGATCAGTGCGAAGCGCACATGATCATCCCCATACTCGCCAAATCCCACACCCGGTGAGACACAAACCTTGGCCTCGGCCAGCAGTTTCTTGGCGAATTCCAGCGAGCCCATGTGTGCATAAGCCTCGGGAATCTTGGCCCAGACATACATCGAGGCTTTCGGGTTTTCGACCATCCAGCCCAGTTCATGCAGGCCTTTGACCAGCACGTTGCGCCGCTGCCGATACTGATCGGCAATGTCTTTGACGCACTGCTGATCGCCTTCCAGCGCCGCAATGGCCGCGACTTGCAGCGGAGTGAACGTGCCGTAGTCGTGATAGCTCTTGATCCGCGCCAGGGCGTTGACCAGCTCCGGGTTGCCGACCATGAAACCGATGCGCCAGCCGGCCATGTTGTAGCTCTTGGACAAGGTGAAGAACTCCACCGCGATGTCCTTGGCGCCGGGCACCTGCATGATCGACGGGGCTTTCCAGCCGTCGTAGACAATGTCGGCATAGGCCAGGTCGTGCACCACCAAAACGTCGTACTGTTTGGCGAGGGCAATCACCCGCTCGAAGAAATCCAGCTCCACGCACTGGGCGGTAGGGTTGGACGGGAAGCCGAGAATCATCATCTTCGGTTTCGGGATCGAGCCGCGAATCGCTCGTTCCAGCTCGGCGAAGAAATCCACGCCAGGGATCAGCGGCACCGAGCGCACCTGGGCGCCGGCAATCACGGCACCGTAGATGTGAATCGGGTAGCTCGGGTTCGGCACCAGCACGGTGTCGCCCTGGTCGAGGGTGGCCAGCATCAAGTGCGCCAGACCTTCCTTGGAGCCGATGGTGACGATGGCTTCGGTTTCCGGGTCGATGTCGACTTCGTAGCGATCCTTGTACCAATTGGAAATCGCCCGGCGCAGGCGCGGAATCCCTTTGGACGTGGAGTAGCCGTGGGTGTCTTCGCGCTGGGCGACGGTGACGAGTTTTTCGACAATGTGCGGCGGCGTGGCGCCGTCGGGGTTGCCCATGCTCAAGTCGATGATGTCTTCGCCACGACGACGGGCGGCCATCTTCAGCTCGGCAGTGATGTTGAAAACGTAAGGGGGGAGTCGATCTATGCGCGCAAAGCGGCGCGGCGAACCTTGTTCGGCCATTGTTGCCTCGGATAACGTAAGCGCCCGGAACCGTCCGAGCGACGCTGGCCACTGCGGTGGCCTGTGGCGGAATGTAAGGGCAGTCATGGCAAACTGTCTAGCCCGCGCATCAATAAATTTTTTCCAAGGATATGGTCGATGGAATTTACCAGTGGCTTCTTGTTGAGCCTTTCGCTGTGCCTGGACATTGGCGTTGCCAATATCGCGATGATCACTCTGGCGATGCAGCGCGGCTATTTTCAAGGCTTTGCGCTGGGGTTGGGGACGTGTGTCGGCGACCTGATTTACGCAGTGCTGGCATTGGCTGGCATGACCGTATTGCTGCAGTACGAGACCGTGCGCTGGGTGTTGTGGATTGGCGGGTCGGCGTTGCTGCTGTATTTCGCGGCGAAGATGATTTATTCGGCGATTCATCATGAAGCGCTACTGGCGCAAACCCCGGAGGTGGGGCACAACTCACACCGTCGCGAGTTTTTTCGCGGGATTTTTCTCGCCATGTCATCGCCCAGTGCGATTCTCTGGTTCGCCGCGGTGGGCGGCACGCTGATCGCCCGTTCCGGCGGCGGTGGCGCCCTCAGCTCGGCGCTGTTTCTCGGCGGCTTCTTGTGCGCGGGGGTGCTTTGGTGTGTCGGTCTGTGCTTCGCTGCGAGCCACGGCGGCAAATTGCTCGGTGACAAACTGCTGCGTTATTCATACATGGCATCGGCAGCGATCTTCTGCTATTTCGCGGTCTACGTGATTCTATCGGGTTATAACGAGTTCATTGGCCCAGGCGCCATCGAACAGTTGCACGCACTGTAATTGGGCGAATCGGGTTTGGCTTCTATACTCCCAGCCGAACCCCTCTTTCAGTACCAGGAGTTGAGTCATGGATGAGCAAACAGGCGTCGAAAAGATTGAGCCACGCTTCGAAAACGGGCAGTTCATGCTCATTGCGGGGCTTGGCGGACAATTTACTGCGGATACGACCAAGGCGATCCCCGACCTGTGGGAGAAATTCATTCCCGAGATTGGCAAAATTCCCGGCCAGAAAAGCGAAGTAACCTACGGCATCTGCTGCAATCCGGATGGCAAGGGTGGTTTCGAATACATAGCCGGTGTCGAAATCAGCAAGCTCGACGACCTGCCCGAGAAGTACCGCTGGATCGAAGTTCAGCCTCAGAAGTATGCAGTCTTCGAACACAAGGGCTCTCTGGATACCTTGCCCCAGACCTTTCAATACATCTGGAAAACCTGGTTGCCGAAGTCCGGTCATGAAGCGGCGGACGCTCCGGAGTTCGAACGCTACAGCGACGATTTCAACCCGAAGCTCAATACCGGCGTGCTGGAAATATGGCTGCCGCTAAAACCCTAAAGAACGGGTCGAGAGGCGGATCGATGATTCGCCTCTCGATGTCGTGTTGATGCTGATTTATGATCCCCAACCTTTCCCACGCCGATTCCGAGCTGCCATGAACACCGTCATTCGCCATGTCAGCCCCGCTGACCTGGACCGCTGCTATGCCATCGAAACCGTTGCCTACGAAGGCGATGAAGCCGCTACCCGCGAGAAAATCGCCACCCGCATCGCCACTTGGCCCGAAGGCTTCATCGTTGCTGAAGTGGATGGGGTTGTAGCCGGTTTCATCAATTCCGGTGCGGCATTTCAGGTGGAAATGTCGGACGAGGCGTTCAAGGAACTGATCGGCCACGACCCGGCCGGCCCGCACGTAGTGATCATGTCGGTGGTGGTGCATCCGGACTACCAAGGGCAGGGCCTGGCGAAACGCTTGATGAGTGAGTTCATCCAGCGCATGCGCGCACTGAACAAGGCCAGCATCCACCTGATGTGCAAAGAGCGGCACATTGCGCTGTATGCCGGGTTTGGTTTTGCCTACATCAAGCCTTCGGCGTCCGACCATGGCGGGATGGCTTGGCATGAAATGGTGTTGACGCTGTAGTGTGGGAGCGGGCTTGCTCGCGAAGAGGGCGTGTCAGTCGATATTAAAATTGCCTGATACACCGCATTCGCGAGCAAGCCCGCTCCCACAGGGGCGGTGTTAATCACAAGCCTCAATCGATTCCGACAAACCCACCGGTCTGGTGCTGCCACAACCGCGCATACAAGCCGCCATGGGCCAGCAGTTCGGCGTGGCTGCCGGTTTCGGCGATCTTGCCGTTTTCCAGCACCACCAACCGGTCCATCCGCGCGATGGTCGAGAGACGGTGGGCGATGGCGATCACGGTTTTGCCCTGCATCAGGGTTTCGAGGCTTTCCTGAATCGCCGCTTCGACTTCCGAGTCCAGTGCCGAGGTGGCTTCGTCCATGATCAGGATCGGCGCGTCCTTGAGCAGCACCCGAGCGATGGCAATCCGCTGACGCTGGCCACCAGAGAGTTTCACTCCGCGTTCACCGACGTGAGCATCGAAACCGGTGCGGCCTTCGGAGTCCGATAGCAACGGGATGAATTCGTCAGCCCGGGCCTTGCGCACCGCTTCCCAGAGTTCGGCGTCGGTGGCGTCGGGTTTGCCGTACAGCAAATTGTCGCGGATCGAGCGGTGCAGCAGCGAGGTGTCCTGGGTGATCATGCCGATGCGTTCGCGCAGGCTTTCCTGGCCGACTTCGGCGATGTTCTGTCCGTCGATGAGAATCCGCCCGCCCTGCACGTCATAGAGGCGCAGCAGCAGATTGACCAGTGTCGATTTGCCGGCGCCGGACGGGCCGATCAGGCCGATTTTCTCACCGGGTTTAATCGTCAGGTTGAGGTCGCCGATGATCCCGCTCTTCTTGCCGTAGTGGAAATCGACGTGCTCGAAACGCACCTCGCCGCGCGCCACATTCAAAGGCTTGGCCTGCTCGCGATCGGTGATGCTGACTGGCTGGGAAATGGTCTGCAAGCCGTCCTGAACCATGCCGATGTTTTCGAAAATGCCAGTGACCACCCACATGATCCAGCCAGACATGTTGACGATGCGGATCACCAGGCCAGTCGCGAGGGCGATGGCGCCCACCGTGATCAGCGACTGAGTCCACAGCCATAGCGCGAGGCCAGTGGTGCTGACGATCAGCAGGCCGTTCATGCTGGTGATGACCACGTCCATGCTGGTGACCACACGGCCGGCCAGTTGGGCTTTTTCGGTTTGTTCCTTGATCGCTTCGCGGGCGTATTGCTGCTCGAAGTTGGTGTGGGCGAACAGCTTCAGGGTGGTGATGTTGGTGTAGCCATCGACGATCCGCCCCATGAGTTTGGAGCGCGCATCGGACGACACCACCGAGCGTTCCTTGACCCGTGGAACGAAGTAGTAGAGGGCGCCGATGAAGGCGGCGATCCAGGTCAGCAGCGGGATCATCAGGCGCCAGTCGGCTTCGGCGAACAGCACCAATGAACTGATCGCGTAGATCAGCACGTGCCATAGCGCGTCCACCGCTTGCACAGCCGAATCGCGGAGCGAGTTGCCGGTTTGCATGATGCGTTGGGCGATGCGCCCGGCGAAGTCGTTCTGGAAGAAATTGAGGCTCTGTTTGAGCACGTAACTGTGGTTTTGCCAGCGGATCAGGCTGGTCAGGCTGGGGCTCAAGGTCTGGTGCACCAGCAAATCATGCAGGCCAACAAATATGGGGCGCAGGACCAGCGCAACCACCGCCATCCAGGCCAGTTCGATGCCGTGTTCCTTGAAAAAATTGACGTTGGGCGTGCCTTGGGCGAGGTCAATGATGCGGCTCAGGTAGCTGAACAGCGCCACTTCGATCAACGCGCCGAACAGGCCGACGATCAGCAGGACGGCGAAACTCGGCCAGACCTGCTTCAGGTAATAGGTATAGAAGGGGAGAACCCGATCCGGCGGAGCCGCCGTCGGTGCATCGCGGAAAATGTCGATCAGTTTTTCAAAACGGCGATAAAGCATCAGTTCTCCGCCCGCGCACGGGCTCTCCTTTAAACGATATGAGCGGCGCCGGAAGCACCGGCGGCCGCTCAAAACTCCCTGTTCAGCTTACGCTCAGTCGATGCGCTTGGCCGACTTGATGAAGACCGGGTCGGCCGGCACGTCTTTCATGCCACCGCGGGTAGTGGTTGGCGAGTTGACGATGATGTCCACCACGTCCATGCCTTTGACGACTTTACCGAACACCGCGTAGCCGTCGCCCTGGTCGAGGAAGTCATTGTCTTTGACGTTCACGAAGAACTGGCTGGTGGCCGAATCCGGGACAGACGTACGGGCCATGGACAGCGTGCCGCGCACGTTATGCAGGCCGTTTTTGGATTCGTTCTTGATCGGTGCCTTGGTTTCTTTTTGCTGCATCTGTTGAGTGAAACCGCCGCCCTGGACCATGAACCCAGGAATCACACGGTGAAAAATCGTGTTGTTGTAGAAGCCGCTGTCGACGTACTCAAGGAAGTTCTTGGTACTGATCGGCGCCTTGACCGGGTCCAGTTCGATTTCGATCTGGCCATTGGTGGTTTCCAGCAGCACGTGCGGCGCCTTGGCGGGCGTGGCGGCCATCAGGTTGGCGGCAAACAGAACGGAGCCGGCGACGAGGGCGATTTTTTTCAGCATGGGTCAGTGATCCTGAGTGGTGGTGTCGACTGCGGTGAGAAACTCGAGCAGCGTTTGGTTGAAGCGTTCGGGTTGATCCAGCGGGGTGGCGTGGCGCGAGTCGGCGATCACTACCAGCCGCGCATCGGGCAGCAGTTTTACATAGGTTTCTTTCAACGCGACCGGGGTGTAGTCACGGTCGGCGCTGACGATGAGGGTTGGACAGGAGACCTTGGAAAGTCGTTCCTGAACCCCCCAGCCAACGATGGCATCGAAGCTGGCGAGATAAGCATGTTTGTCGTTTTTTGCCCAGCGCGCCGCTATTTTTTGTCGTAACGAAGCTTGTTCGGGCTTGGGAAACAGTTTGGCGCCCAAGGCCTTGCCGATGGTGCCCATGCTCAGCGCGCGCATCAGGCTCCAGCGCTTGAACCACTGCCAGTAGTCGCTGCGGCTACGCAGTTTGACCTCGGGTGCGCTGTTGACGATGCACAGGCTCTTGAGCAATTGCGACTGATCCACGCCCAGTTGAAAACCGATCATTCCGCCCATGGAAAGTCCCACATAATGTGTCGGGCCGAGGTTCAAATGCTCCATCAACGCGACCAGGTCAGCGCTGAACCCGGCGATGCTGTAGCGCTCGCGGGGTTTGTCGGAGCGCCCGTGGCCGCGAATATCCGGGACGATCACCCGATAGCGGGCAGACAGCGCCGGGATCTGCATTTCCCAGTCCAGGGTGCTGGAACCCAGCCCGTGGACCAGCAGTAACGGCGTACCGTGGCCATATTCCTCATAGTGCAGGTTGCAACCTTCATGTTCGAAATAGGCCATGGGTACACTCCGTGTCAGGCTTGTTCAGGGGCGGCGAAAGGCGCATCCAGCGGCGCGGTATCAAAGGTGCGCAGCAGTTCGATGAGAATCTGCGTAGCCGGGCCCAAGGGTTTGTCCTTGTTCGAATACAGATAGAAGCTCGGGTTGCGGCTGCCGCCCTGATCCAACGGTAGCACTTTGAGCGTACCTTCCTTGAGTTCGCGCTCAATCATGTGCCGAGGCAGCCAGGCGAAGCCCAGGCCGCTGCTGACGAAGGTCGCGGCGGTGGCCAGGCTGCCAACGGTCCAGCGCTGTTCGGCGCCGAGCCAGCCGACGTCTCGCGGTTGTTGACGGCCGGAGTCGCGGATCACCACTTGCATCTGGCTTTCCAGGTCCTGGAAGTTCAGTTCGCGGTTCAAGCGATGCAAGGAATGCTCGGGGTGGGCCACCGCGATGAATTCGACATCGCTCAATTCCGCGCCCAGATAACCGGGAATGCTGAAACCGGTGATGGCCAGATCGGCCACGCCTTCAAGCAACACTTCCTCGACACCCGACAACACTTCTTCGCGCAGACGCACCCGGCAGCCACGGCTTTGCGGCATGAACGCAGTCAGTGCGCGGACGAGGCGGGCGCTGGGGTAGGCGGCGTCGACCACCAGCCGCACTTCCGCTTCCCAGCCCTGTTCCATGTGATGGGCCAGGTCTTCCAGTTGGCTGGCCTGTTTCACCAATTGCCGGGAGCGGCGCAGCAGTACGCCGCCGGCCTCGGTGAGCACCGCTTTGCGGCCGTCGATGCGCAACAGCGGCACGCCGAGCTGGTCCTGCATGCGCGCTACGGTGTAGCTGACCGACGATTGCGAACGGTGCAGCGCTTCGGCGGCCTGGGCGAAACCGCCGTGATCGACCACGGCCTGCAACGTTCGCCATTGATCAAGGGTCACGCGGGGCGCTTTCATGTTGAGCTCCTCTTGTCCTAAGCTGGCAGTCCTTATTGGAGGCTGCTGAATGAAAAAACTTTGTGGTGTGATGGCGGGTTGTGCGGTGTTGGCAATGCTGCCGCTGACTGCGTTTGCTTATCCGATCGACGTTCAAAAGCAATTGAACGGCTTGAGCATCGACTACAACTCGTACGACACGGATAACGACATCGCCTCCATTCAAGTGAACAACTACGGCAGCACCGATGCGATCTGCAGGGTGGTTTTCAACAATGGCCCGGAAGCGCCGCGCACCCGCACAATCGAAGTGCCCGCCGGTAAACACAAAAACGCCACCGCCAAGTTCACCCGGACCATCATCAAGATGCGTATCAACCTGACCTGCACCCCGAAATGACTCTACAACCCTGTGGGAGCGCTGTGGCGAGGGGGCTTGTCGGAACGCCGCACCGCCCCGTTTGAGTGCATGGCACTCACAAGGTTTTTGGTATATCAGCGATTTTGGGGCTGCTTCGCATCCAGCGGGGCCGTGCGGCGTTCCGACAAGCCCCCTCACCACACTAGCTCCCGCAGGGCATGCTCCGGTTATAAACGAATTTATCGATGCTTTATAGCAGTTATTTGCGCTTTTTCATCGATATGACTCTGTTTAACCTTCACTCCATCGACCTACAGCATTCTCAGATGGAGGCTACATCCCATGTCCCGCGTTCTGATCATCGAAAGCAGCGCCCGTCAGCAAGACTCGGTTTCCCGCCAGCTGACCCAGACCTTCATCAGCCAATGGAAAGCCGCACACCCGGCCGACCAGATCACCGTCCGTGACCTGGCCACCACCCCGGTGCCGCACCTGGACATCAACTTGTTGGGCGGCTGGATGAAACCTGCCGAACAACGCAATGACATCGAACAAGCCTCGCTGGAACGCTCCAACCTGCTGACCGATGAACTGCTGGCCGCCGACGTACTGGTAATGGCCGCGCCGATGTACAACTTCGCCATTCCGAGCACCCTCAAAGCCTGGCTCGACCATGTGCTGCGTGCCGGCGTGACCTTCAAGTACACCGAAACCGGCCCGCAAGGTTTGCTCAACGGCAAGCGTGCTTATGTGCTGACCGCTCGCGGTGGTATCCATGCCGGAGCCGCCTCGGATCACCAGGAACCGTACCTGCGCCAGGTCATGGCCTTCATCGGCATCCACGACGTAACGTTCATTCACGCCGAAGGCATGAACCTGGGCGGTGGCTTCCAGGAGAAAGGCCTGAACCAGGCCAACGCCAAGCTTTCCCAGGTCGCCTGAGCCGTTAATCGCCAGATAATCGCTGGATGGTCTAGTGACCTGGCGCAACCCTTCAAGCCTGTACGCGTATCGAACCTCCCTTTGCACTTGTTGCTCCTGAGTGCTCTAGCCCGATTGAACGCATTAGCGAGATCGGGCTTTTTTTTGCCTGCGATTTGCTGAGCGGACACACAACCCTGTGGGAGCGGGCTTGCCCGCGATGGCGGTGTGTCAGGCAGCATTGAAATCGACTGACACACCGCTTTCGCGGGCAAGCCCGCTCCCACAGGGTTTTGTGTGTTGGCTGACTGTCGCGATGAAGGGCAAAACCCGCTATCGTCGCCGCCATTCGAAATGAGGCGATCATGGGCTATCTACTTTTTGTCACGCTGATCCAGGCGTTTTCCTTCAGCTTGATCGGTGAATACCTGGCCGGGCATGTCGACAGTTACTTTGCGGTGCTGGTGCGGGTGCTGCTGGCGGGGCTGGTGTTCATTCCGCTGACGCGCTGGCGTCAGGTCGAACCGGCGTTCATGCGTGGGATGTTGCTGATCGGCGCGTTGCAGTTCGGCGTGACTTACGTCTGCCTGTACCTGAGCTTCCGGGTGTTGACGGTGCCGGAAGTGTTGCTGTTCACCATCCTCACGCCGCTGCACGTGACCCTTATCGAAGACGCGCTTAACCGGCGCTTCAATCCGTGGGCATTGATCGCTGCACTGGTGGCGGTGGCGGGCGCGGCAGTGATTCGCTTTGACCGGATCAACCCAGACTTTTTCATGGGCTTTTTGTTGCTGCAACTGGCCAACTTCACCTACGCCGCCGGGCAGGTGCTCTACAAACATCTGGTGGCCCGTCATCCGAGCGATCTGCCGCATTACCGACGCTTCGGTTACTTCTACCTGGGCGCGTTGGCGGTGGCGTTGCCGGCGTTTCTACTGTTCGGCAAACAGAACTTCCTGCCTGAAGCGCCGCTGCAATGGGGCGTGCTGCTGTTCCTCGGCCTGGTCTCGACCGCGCTGGGTTTGTACTGGTGGAACAAGGGCGCGTGTCTGGTGAACGGCGGGACGTTGGCGGTGATGAACAACCTGCATGTGCCGGTGGGGTTGCTGATCAATTTGCTGATCTGGAATCAGCATGAAGAATTGGGGCGGTTGTTGTTTGGTGGGTCGGTGATTTTGATGGCGGTGTGGATTAGTCGGTTGGGTGTACGCAAATTTGTGGCTATCCACTGAACCCTGTGGGAGCGGGCTTGCCCGCGATAGCATTGTGTCGGGCAATATTAATATCGACCGACATGGCCTCATCGCGGGCAAGCCCGCTCCCACAGGTTAGGGGGGGTGCTACATGATGTGTTTTTCGGCTTCGGGAATGTGGCTTGCGCCCAACACCGCCGGAAGCAACCCCGACCGCAAATCCCCACCGCTCGGCTGCTGATAAAGGCTTAAGCCAAACTCCGGCAATACCGCCAGCAGGTAATCGAAAATATCCCCCTGAATCCGCTCGTAATCAGCCCACACGGTAGTGCGGGTGAAGCAGTAGATTTCCAGCGGAATGCCCTGGGCCGTGGTCTGCATCTGGCGAACCATGCAGGTCATGTTCGGTTGGACCTCCGGGTGGCTTTTCAGATACGCCAGCGCATAGGCGCGGAAAGTCCCGATATTGGTCATGCGTCGACGGTTGGCCGACATCGCCGCGACGTTGCCCTGAGCTTCGTTCCAGGCCTTGAGTTCGGCCTGTTTGCGATTGATGTAGTCGGTCAGCAGATGCACCTGGGACAGCTTCAGTTCTTCGTCATCGCGAATAAACCGCACGCCGCTGGCGTCGATGAACAGGCTGCGCTTGATCCGTCGCCCACCGGACTGCTGCATGCCGCGCCAGTTCTTGAACGATTCGGACATCAGGCGCCAGGTCGGGATCGACACAATTGTCTTGTCAAAATTCTGCACCTTGACCGTGTGCAGGGTGATGTCCACCACGTCACCGTCGGCGCCGACTTGCGGCATCTCGATCCAGTCGCCGACCCGCAGCATGTCATTGCTGGTCAGTTGCACACTGGCGACGAATGACAGCAGGGTGTCTTTGTAGACCAACAGAATCACCGCCGACATGGCGCCCAGACCCGACAGCAGCAACAGCGGCGAACGGTCGATCAGCGTGGCGACGATGATGATCGCACCAAACACGAACAGCACCATTTTCGCCAGTTGCACGTAGCCTTTGATCGAGCGGGTGCGGGCATGTTCGGTGCGGGCATAGATATCCAGCAGGGCATTGAGCAATGCGCTGACGGCCAGCACCAGGAACAGAATGGTGAACGCCAGCGCCACGTTGCCGAGGAAATTCAGGCTGGTCTTGCTCAACCCCGGCACCAGGTGCAGGCCGAACTGGATCAGCAGCGAGGGCGTCATCTGTGCCAGGCGATGAAACACTTTGTTGTGACGAAAATCGGTGATCCAGTGCAGCGACGGCTGGCGACCGAGGATTTTGGTCGCGTGAAGAATGAGGAACCGCGCCACTCGTCCGAGCACCAGCGCCACCACCAGCAGCAACATCAGCGCGAGCGTGGAATGCAGGAGCGGATGCTGATCGAGAGCACCCCAGAGGTCTTGGGCGTTGAGCCAGAGCTGTTTGATATCCATGGGCAAAAACGGTTCTTCTATAGGACGCGACGGAGCGATTAGAGCATTTAAGACGTTCCGGATGACGTTTTTGGACAGAACGGACAACAAAAAAACCATTGTTTAGCGCCGTTTGTATAAAGAAACTCGGCCTTCGCGCTCGAAACCGTTACCCTATGCAGCTGTTTTTTTGTATTTCTTCGAGGTAGCACCCGTGTTTTCCCAATTCGCCCTGCACGAACGCCTGCTCAAAGCCGTGGCCGAGCTTAAATTTGTCGAGCCAACGCCTGTGCAAGCAGCGGCTATCCCGCTCGCGCTCCAGGGGCGTGACCTGCGGGTGACAGCGCAAACCGGTAGCGGCAAAACCGCTGCATTCGTTTTGCCGATCCTCAACCGCTTGATCGGCCCGGCTAAAGTCCGCGTCAGCATCAAGACCCTGATCCTGCTGCCGACCCGCGAGCTGGCCCAGCAGACCATCAAGGAAGTCGAGCGCTTCGCTCAGTTCACCTTCATCAAGTCCGGCCTGATCACCGGCGGTGAAGACTTCAAGGTCCAGGCCGCCATGCTGCGCAAGGTGCCGGACATCCTGATCGGTACGCCGGGCCGGATGATCGAGCAACTGAACGCCGGCAACCTCGACCTCAAGGAAGTCGAAGTGCTGGTGCTCGACGAAGCCGACCGCATGCTCGATATGGGCTTTGCCGAAGACGTGCAGCGTCTGGTGGAAGAGTGCACCAACCGTCAGCAGACCATGCTGTTCTCCGCTACCACCGGCGGTTCGGGCCTGCGCGAGATGGTCGCCAAGGTCCTGAACAACCCTGAACACTTGCAGCTGAACAACGTCAGCGATCTGAACGCCACCACGCGTCAGCAGATCATCACCGCCGACCACAATCAGCACAAAGAACAGATCGTCAACTGGCTCCTGGCCAACGAGACCTATCAGAAGGCCATCGTGTTCACCAACACCCGGGCCATGGCCGACCGTATCTACGGCCGTCTGGTGGCGCAAGACTACAAAGCGTTCGTGCTGCACGGTGACAAAGACCAGAAAGACCGCAAACTGGCCATCGACCGTCTGAAGCAGGGCGGCGTGAAGATCCTCGTGGCCACCGACGTCGCGGCCCGTGGCCTGGACGTGGAAGGCCTGGACCTGGTGATCAACTTCGACATGCCGCGCAGCGGCGACGAATACGTTCACCGCATCGGTCGCACCGGCCGCGCCGGCAACGATGGCTTGGCCATCTCGCTGATCTGCCATGGCGACTGGAACCTGATGTCGAGCGTCGAGCGCTACCTCAAGCAGAGCTTCGAGCGCCGCACCATCAAGGAAGTCAAAGGCACCTACGGCGGACCGAAAAAGGTCAAGGCCTCGGGCAAAGCCGTTGGCGTGAAGAAGAAAAAGGTCGACGCCAAGGGCGACAAGAAGAAAACCGGCGCCAAGGCCCCGACCAAGCGCAAGATCGCCAACCGCCCGAAGACCGACGCCTTGTCGCTGGTCAGCAAGGACGGCATGGCCCCGCTCAAGCGCCGCAAGCCGGAAGCGCCGGCTGCTGAATAAAGCGCGGTAGCGATCCAATAAAAAAACCCGGACAGTGTCCGGGTTTTTTACGTCAAAAGATCGCAGGCTTCGCCAGCTCCTACACAGGTTTAAGCGTGCACCTGTAGGAGCTGGCCAAGGCTGCGATCCTTTGATCTTGCCTTTTAACCCTTGGCTTTCTTCTCCGCCGATTCCAGCTCCTTGAGACGCTGATCAATCAACTGGCACTTATCCGGCAAATCCTTGCTGGCCGTCTCCAGGTCCATCTTCTGCAACTCATCATTGATCTCCTTGGCCTTGGCCGGATTCTGCTCAGTGATCTTGGCGACCTCCTTGGCCAGCTGTTCGCGCTTGGCGGTGGCTTCGTCGGGAGGGCAGGCCCAAACGGGGAGGGTGCAGGCGAGGGTGGCGGCGAGGGTGAGTTTGAGCAGGGTTTTCATAAAGTCAGGCCTCGGTTCCGGTTAAGGCGGGTTATCCGGTTGAGGGTTGAAGGGTGGAAAAAGTTCAGTGACAGAAATGGGCGACCCACAGGTCACCCGATTTCATTCACTCCGCAGCCTGCGCTACCCGTCAACACCACAAATCCCCTGTAGGAGCGAGCCTGCTCGCGATGACTGAGTGACATTCAGCTACGTAGAGCACGTGTCTTGATGCCAGCTATCCCCTTTTCTTTTTCTCAGAGGATGATTACCTTTTTTATTTAGAGCTGCTTGCCGAGCAGGCCAACAAATAGGCGTGTGAAATTCACGCTTGGTGTCTGATGACTAATCATGTTCATTTGTTGATTAGCCCTCATGAACACGGCAGTGCAAGTTTGCTTATGAAGGAATAGGGCAGCGCAATACATAAATCGTACATACGGACGTAGTGGGACTTTATGCGAGGGAAGCTTCCGTTCGGGAAACGTAGTTTTCCCCATTTTTAGTAGGGTTTTTACTTGTTGTTAAGCCTTGTTCCTACGCACTTTCCTGGTTTTTTCAGCGATTCCCTTAGTGAACAAATTTCCTATGCGATTGTCGGGCACCGGACGCAAAAACTGTGTATGGTTCGCGCCAAAATCTGTAGGGCATTTCGCTATGTCCGTTACTCTCACTTAAAGGAATTAAGTATGCGATTTTTTCGCGTGGCTTCAGTGTTGTCGTTGTGGGCGGCGGCGTTTTCGGTGCAGGCCGAGCAACTGCCCATCGAAGTGCTGAGTGCGGTGGTCAAGGACCAGAAGATCGCCGACGCCGAGCTGCTGTTGCAGCGCAACGGCGCACAAAACGTCGTGGGTCGCACCAATGCTCAGGGCCAGGTCAGCCTGACCACCGAGTTTGCCGATGATGCGGGCAATCTACTGATCATCAAGAAGCCCGGCTACTCCAATCTGGTGGTCAAGTGCCCGTGCAAGGGCATGACCTATGCCATCAGCCCGGTGATGCAGAACCTCGACGGTCTGCGCGTGGTGCTGACCTGGGGTGCGACCCCGTCGGACCTCGACTCCCACATGATCTTCCCCGGCAACAACATCTATTTCCAAAAACGGCAGGGTGACGATGCCAATCTGGATGTCGACGACACCACCAGCTATGGCCCGGAAACCATCACCCTGGAGAAGAAGCACTTCGGCGAAAGTTACGTCTACGCCGTGCATGATTTCAGCAATGGCAGCGAGTCGGGTTCGCGCGATCTTTCCAACAGCCAGGCCAAGGTGTTCGTGTACATGGGCCAGTCGCTGGTGCGCACTTACTACGTGCCGCAGAACCGCAGCGGCAACCTGTGGACCGTGTTCCGCATGACCGGCAATGGCGACTTCCAGGACATCAACAGCATTACGGGGGCCAGGGTCGATGCGGCAAACGTGTTGAACGAAGTGTCGCCGTTGCTGGATGACAGCGTTGCCCTGACGGCGGTGGCGGTCAGCGCTTCGGCACAGGCCGATGCGAAAGGCCTGAACACCAAAGGCGAAGCGGCCTACAAAACCGGTAATCTGCCGCTGGCAATCGACTTCTTCCGTCAGGCGATCGATCTGAATAACAGCTACGGTCAAGCCTACGGCAACCTGGGCCTGGCGTATCAGAAGGCCGGCAACACCGCCGAGTCGATCTGGGCCAACCGCAAGGCCATTGCCCTGGCCAGCGGCAATTCGGCCGCCACCGTACGTGCCGGTTCCTACTACAACATTGCCCGTATCTATGAAGCTGCCGGTCAGTTCCCCGACGCCCTGCGTCATTACCAGTTAGCCAAGACACAGAAAGCCAACCCGGTGTATGACACGGCCATCGAGCGCGTACAAAACCGCTGATCGCCTAGTGTTGATCTGACCCCCACAACGCGCCGCACTCCGGCGCGTTGTGCATTCATGGGGAGGTGAATCCAGGCCGGGCTCCATCTTCCTGTATCAACCCGTATTCTTTTCTACCCGGTATTTTCTCGACTCGCTAACCGCCCGAAGACCGACGCCCTGTCGCTGGTCAGCAAGGACGGCATGGCCCCGCTCAAGCGCCGCAAGCCGGAAGCGCCGGCTGCTGAATAAGGCGCTGTAGCGATCCAATAAAAACCCGGACAGTGTCCGGGTTTTTTATTGCGTAAAAAGATCGCAGGCTGCGCCAGAACCTACAGGAAGCGGGTACCCGTTAAATTGCGGATGCATGCGGTCGGTGTAGCTGGCGCAGCCTGCGATCCTTTGATCTTGCCGTTCAACTCTTGGCTTTCTTCTCCGCCGATTCCAGCTCCTTGAGACGCTGATCAATCAACTGGCACTTGTCCGGCAAATCCTTGCTGGTCGTCTCCAGGTCCATCTTCTGCAACTCATCGTTGATCTCCTTGGCCTTGGCCGGGTTCTGCTCAGTGATCTTGGCGACTTCCTTGGCCAGTTGTTCGCGCTTGGCGGTGGCTTCGTCGGGAGGGCAGGCCCAAACGGGAAGGGTACAGGCGAGGGTGGCGGCGAGGGTGAGTTTTCGAAGGATTTTCATCGGTCAGGCTTCGGGCGCCGTATCGAACGGTTAATCGGTTGAGGCCGAGCAGTTCTGAAAGTTCACACGTCATCAGTCCAACTTGCCGTAGGCATTTAACAATGACTTGGCTCTTACGGGGATTTTTCGGCCTCCGCTCAAGAAATGTCCTGCACGCCTCTCGGAACTGCCTCATATAGCCATTATCAATTGTTAAATATCCTTATCCCAAGGATCCATTATTTGACGCCAGAATAATGGCTATCTAATATCGTGCCACTATTATGATATCAGTCTCCATTCAAGGGATCGAACATGTACCCACCCGCCCTCGTGGCGAGGTTGTGCCTGGCTTTGCTGTGCCTCTCTCCGCTAAATCTTGCTCACGCCGCCCCCACCCCCGGTGAAACCGATCTGATCCGCGAACGTCAGGATCGCTTGCTCGAAGAGCAGCGTCGGCGTCTCGAGGAACTCAAGGAATTACCCGGCAAGGAAGCCAAACCCACGCAACCGACGGCCCCCGCCGACGCGCGTTGCTTCCCCATCAAGGACATCGAACTCAAAGGCGCCGACAGTCTCTCGGACAGCGAGAAAAATCGCCTGCTCAAGCCTTATATCGCCCAGTGCCTGGGTGTCACGCAGCTCAACGAACTGCTGAAAGTGATTACCAATTACTACATCGAGAAAGGCCTGGTCACCAGCCGCGCGTACTTGCCGCAGCAGGATTTGTCCGGTGGGCATCTGAAAGTGCTGGTGGTCGAGGGCCGGCTGGAAGGGGTGAAGGGCGCGGAAGGCAGCAAGCTGTCAGACCGTGAGTTGGGGATGGCTTTCCCCGGCAGGAGCGGTGACCTGGTCAATCTGCGGGAAATCGAGCAGATGGTCGATCAGCTGAATCGCTTGCCGTCGAATCAGGCGCAGATGGAATTGTCGCCGGGCAAGAACGTTGGTGGCAGCGAAGTGTTGGTCAAGAACACGCCGCAGAAGCCTTGGCGCGCCGGGTTGTCCCGTAGTAATGACGGCCAGCGCAGCACCGGCGAGCAGCAGTGGGGCACGACATTTGATTGGGACAGCCCGCTCGGCCTGGCTGATCAATTGATGTTGCGTGGCGGTCACGATGCGATGACCGATCACCAGCACACCTCCAACAACGCGATGCTCAATTACAGCCTACCGTGGGGCTGGTGGAATTTCAGTTACACCTACAGCCAGAGCGAATACCGCTCGCAAGCGCAGGCCAACGGTTTCAATTTCAAGCAGACCGGCGACAGTGAAAATCATCAACTGCATGCCGAGCGGGTGATCCATCGCGATGCCGTAAGCAAGACCTCTCTCAGTACCGGTCTCTCGTACCTGCGCACCAACAATTTCATCGAAGACAGCAAGCTCAAGCTGAGCAGCAATCGCATCAGCGAAGCACAGTTCGGCATCAACCACGGTCGGCGGGTCGGCAGCGCGTTCGTCAACCTCGACCTGGGGATGCAGGAAGGCATCGGCGCGTTCGACGCTCAGGGCAACGGGCACCCGGGCCCCGGCGAGCCGGACGCGCGTTACCGCAAATACACCGCCACCGCGAGTTATTTGCAGCCGTTCAAACTGTGGGGCGAGTCGTTCAGTTTCAGCAGCCTGATGACCGGCCAGCGCAGCGAAGATGTGCTGTTCAGCCCGCAGCGCACCAGCCTCGGTGGGCAGTCGTCGATCCGTGGTTACAAAGATCAATCCTTGTCTGGCGACAGCGGCGGCTACTGGCGCAACGACTTGCGCTGGAGCCGTCCGGTGGCCCTGGAATGGCTGCGCCCGGTGTTCGCCGAATACGGCACCAGCCTCGGTTACGACCAGGGTGTGATCCGTGGCGATCGCTACAACGGCGATCAGCACGGGCGCATGTCCAGCAACTCGGTGGAGTTGTTTGCCCGTGGTCAGCACCTGGCCGCCAGCGTGACCTTTGCTCACTCCCTGGAACGCCCGGACACCCTGACCGAGCGTGAAGCGCCGATCTATTTTCGCGTGGATTTCTTCCTCTAAATTCCGCTTTAACGAGATTCAAATCATGGATGTTCGCCACTACGCCTTCCTCGCGCGCCAGCCTTCTGCGGACCTGAAAACCCGCGAACACTTCTGGGGCATGCCCAAGCGAGGGTTGGCGTTTCTGTTGGCCAACGTCATGTTCTGGCAGCCGATGTGGGCGCAGGCAGACGGGATTGTGGTGGCCTCGCCGGGCTCCAGTCTCGGTCAGGCCGGCAATGGGGTGCCGATTATCCAGATCGCCACGCCCAACGGCGCGGGCCTGTCGCATAACCAGTTTCACGATTACAACGTCGGCACCCAGGGCGTGATCCTCAACAACGTCGCCAACCAGACCGGCGCGACGCAGCTAGGCGGGATCATCGTCGGCAACCCGAATATGACCAATCGTATTGCGGCACAAACCATCCTCAACGAAGTGGTCGGCGGCAGCCCCAGCCAGTTGCGCGGTTACACCGAAGTGGCGGGGCAGTCGGCACGGGTCATCGTCGCCAACCCTTATGGCATCAGCTGCAACGGTTGCGGCTTCATCAACACCCCGCGTGTGACGCTGACCACCGGCAAACCGGTGCTGGACAACGGTCGGCTGGATCGCTTCCAGGTCGATCAGGGCAGCGTTGCCATCGACGGTGCAGGGCTGAACGCCAACAACGTCGACCGCTTCGAAATAATCACCCGCAGCGCCAAGATCAACGCCGAGATTCAGGCGAAAAACCTGACCATTATCGCCGGCCGTAACGACGTCAACGCCGACAGTCTCAACGCCACCGCCCGTGCCGATGACGGCAGCGCCAAACCACAACTGGCCATCGATTCCTCGGCATTAGGCGGCATGTACGCCGGAGCGATCAAACTGGTGGGTACGGAGGCCGGGGTCGGGGTGAAACTCGACGGTAACCTGGCGGCCAGCGGCGGAGATATTCAACTGGATGCCAATGGGCATCTCAGCCTCGCGCAGACTTCTGCTACGGGGGCTGTGAACGTCAAAGCCGTCAGTCTCGACGCCCAGGGACCGGTCTACGCCGGCACGGCGCTGAACGTGCAAACCCAAGGCAACCTGACCAACCAGCAAACCCTTGTTGCCCGCGACAGCATCGCGCTGAGTGCCGGCGGTGTGCTGTCCAACAACGGCATCATCGAAGCAGGGGTCAACGCCGACACCAGCCGCAACGCCACGGGTGATGTGAGCCTGAATGCACAGAACCTCAACAACATCGGCAAGACTGTGGTGGCCAGCCGCACCCTGACGGTCAACACCCGCCAGACTCTGAACAATCAGAACGGCACGCTGAGCGCTGCGCTAACCACCAACATTACCGCCGGGACCCTGGACAACCAGAACAACGGCCGAGTGTTGAGCAAGGGCAACCTCAATCTAACGGCCAATCAGGTCCTCAACAGCAACGGTCTGATCACCAGTACCGGTAATCTCAACGCCACCCTTGGACATCTGAACAACCGCAATGGCGAGGTATCGAGCACTGGCATCACCACAGTTGCGGGCCAGAGTCTGGATAACAACGATGGCAGTCTTGTCGCTCAGCGCGGGCTGAACATTCGCCTCGACAACGCTTTGAGCAACGTCGAAGGCCTGATCAGCAGTGAAGGCACTCTGACGGTCAACGCGGCCAGCCTCGACAGCACCCGCGGCAGCTTGTCGAGCGCGGGCGCGCTGGCGCTGACCACCACGGGAATGCTGAACAATCAGGACGGTTCGATCACCACCGATAGCCGCTTGACCCTCAAAAGCGCAAGCCTGAACAACCGCCAGAACGGCCTGATCAGCGGCAAAAGCGCGACCACCGTTACGACCGGTACGTTCGACAACACTCAGGGCGGGCAATTGATCGGCGGCGATACGCTCGACCTGACCGCGACCCAGGTCAGCAACGGTGTTGCCAGCCGAATCGCCAGCGATAAAGCCCTGACAGGCAGTGTCACCGGGTTTGATCAGCAGGGCGGTCAACTGTTCAGCAAAACCTCCCTGAGCCTGGACTTGAACCAGGGCCAATTGAACAACCTGAACGGGCTGATCAACGCGCCGTTGCTGATGTTGAAAAACCTCAAGGACGTCAACAACCAAAACGGTGAAATCTCCAGCGCCGAGGCCTTCACACTGGCCGCGCAGAACCTGGACAACAGCAACGGCAAACTGCTGAGCATTCAGAACCTGACCCTGCGCATCGATCAGGCGCTGACCAACCTCAAAGGTCTGATCGCCGCCGCGGCACTCGACGTCAAAGCCGCCAGCCTGGACAACAGCGGCGGCACGCTGACCAGCCGTGCCAACCTCGACCTGAACATCGACGGGCTGTTGACTAACCAGAACCAGGGGCTGATCAACGCCACCACCAGCCTGACGATCAACAGCAGCGGCCTGAATAACCAGAACGGTTCTTTGCTGGGCAGCGCCATTGCCATCGATTTCGGGGCGGCCACCGGGGACCTGAACAACAGCGGCGGGCTGATCACCACCGCAGGCTTGCTGAGCCTTCAGCACCTGCGCGACCTGAACAACCAGAACGGCGAAATCTCCAGCAGCCAAAGCCTCGATCTGACGGCCCGCGCCCTGAATAACAGTGACGGCAAACTGATCAGCAGCAACCTGCTGACGGTCAACGCCGACACGGTACTCAACCAGGGAGGCCTGATCTCTGGCTGGCAAGGCCTGAGCCTCACCGGCAACAGCCTGGACAACCGCAACAAAGGCACGCTGTCGAGTCATGACGCCGATGTGGCCGTCAGCGTCAGCGGTGCACTTCTCAACAGTGGCGAAGGTGCGCTGGTCAGCCAGAAAACCTTGAGCGTCAACGCAGCGAGCCTGGACAACAGTAATGGCGGCATCCTCTCCAGTGGCGGCGCCCAGACCCTGACTATCAGCGGTCTGTTGAACAACGCCCAAGGCGGTTTGATTGACAGCGGTGCGACGCTAGCCATGCAGGCCATGACCTTGGGTAACGCCGGCGGCACGGTCAACGCAAAACAGAACCTCAGTTTCACCGGCACCACACTGGATAACACCGGCGGCAATCTGATCGGCAACGCTGCCGTGACCCTGGACCTGCTCGGCGCCTTGACCAACACCAAAGGCAAACTGGCCAGCGCCGGCCCGCTACTGGTGCAGCGCGCCACGCAAATCAATAGCCAGGGTGGCCAACTCTCCAGCCAAGGTTTGATGACGCTGCTCACCGGTGGCGTGGACAACCGCAATCTCGGCACCATCGCAGCCAACGATCTACTGACCATCACCACGGCCGGTATGCTTCAGAACAGCGCCGACGGCCAGATCTACAGCCAGAATGGCGACCTGCAAATCCAGGCCGCCAGCCTCGCTAACGCCAAAGGTAGCCTGCAAAGCCAAGGGGCCTTGAACCTCACCATCGGCGGTGATATCGACAACCAGAGCGGCCGCATCGTCGCAAAGGACGGTGACCTGTCCATCAAGGCCACCAACCTCGATAACCGCGGCGGCGTGCTCGCCAGCCTGCAAGCAGCGTTCACGGCCAACCTGACCGGCGTGCTGAAAAACGGTTATGACCTGAACAATAACCGCCGCAGCGGCGTCACCCAGGCCCAGCGCCTGAACCTGACTGCGCTGGCCGGTATTGACAACTATGGCGGCCGTATCGCTGCGCAAAGCGGTGACGCGATCATCGCCACCGGCAACTTCGACAACCGCAACGGCGGCCTCTATGCCAAAGGCAAGATCAACGTCACCGGCAACAACTTTGACAACAGCGGCGACAACGATGGCCAGATCGCCGGTCAACAGATCGACCTCAACCTCAGCGGCGCCCTGAATAATCGACTGGGCATCATCGAGAGCGACAGCACTCTGTCGATCAAGGCCGCTAGCCTCGACAACCAGACCGGCCAACTGCGCGCCCTCGGCGACAGTGGCAAAACCAGCTTCCAGATCGGTGGCCTGTTCGACAACCGCAACGGCACCCTGGAAAGCGCCAACACCGACCTGACCCTGGCCGTGGGCAGTTTTCTCAACGGTGGCGGCAGTCTGCTGCACGTGGGCAATGGCACCTTCGACATTTCCACCGCCAACGTCACCGGCGCCGGCGGCAGCATCGTCACCCGCGGCGACCTGACCCTCAACGCCAATAGCTGGACCAACAGCGACGTCATCCAGGCCGGGCGCCTGAACGTCAATGTCAACAATTTCAGCCAGACCGCGAGTGGGCAACTGCTGGCCTCTGACAGCTTCGTTGGGACTGGCGGCAATTGGTACAACGATGGGCTAATTGCCAGTGACGGCACCCTGCAGCTAAACCTCAGTGGTGCCTATACCGGTGCAGGTCGAGTCACCAGCCTGGGTAGTCTTTCGCTCAACGCGACCAGTCTGAATCTGTCCGAAGCGGGCCGAATTGCCGGCGGCGGGCCGACAGATATCAATGTCTCCGGCCCGATCATCAACGCTGGGCGGATAACGTCAAATGACGATCTGCTGCTCAATACGGCATCCCTCAGCAACTACGGCACGGTGGGAAGTGCGCAAGACCTTACGGTTAACGCTGCGCAATTGCTCAATCAGCAGGGCTTGATTTTCAGCGGCGCGGACATGCAGCTGCGCAGCAATACGCTGACGAATAACTATGGCGACATTTACAGCCTGGGTGATTTGACCGTCTCCCGGAACGCGGCGGGCGAGCGGGCAGACGTTATCGAAAACATCTCCGGCAGCCTGGAAAGCGCCGGTGACATGCGTTTGCTGGCAACTTCGATCAGCAACCGCAGGGACGTGCTGACCCTCACCGAGCAACGGGTGAATGGCACTATCACCCACAGCTGCAGCCATTGCTCCGACGAGTGGAACGTCTGGTACTACATCACTGAAGTGTATGAACGCACGGTCGATAAAGACTCGCCGTCTGCCTTCCTGACGTCCGGGGGCAACCTCGATGTCTCCGGGTCGAGCTTCCTCAATCAATACAGTTCAGTGTCGGCCGCCAAAGACATCAAGATCACGGTCGACACGTTCAAGAATGAAGGGGGGAACCTGGAGACCATTACCTATCGCAGCAACTATAAAAACCCCGCTGACCAGGAGCCGGGAAGCATCTACCTGGGGTTGATCGATCCGGGCGGAGCGGTCAATGAGTACAACAAATACAGCGCTAAATACGTGCCGTTATACCGGAGGGCCGATGGCGGTTACTTCTACCAACAGGAGAGCGGACTAAGCACCGAGCTCAACCCTGATTACGACCCGTCGAAAAACCTGCCGGTGCCTGAAGCGGTCACCAAATATGGGGTTTTCTCGGCCACGCAAACCGCCAGCACGGGTAAAAGCATCAACGCCGTTATTCAGTCCGGCGGCAATACCACCATCAATGCTTCGACTTCTTTCAACAACAGCGTGCAAACGGTCAACGCGCCCATCGTTACCAACGACAGCAAGGTGGACGACACCGGCACCCCACGTGCGACCACCCCGTTCATAGTCCACCTCAACAGCCAACTCCCGCCGGACCTGGCCCAACAACGGGTCGATCCCCTGACACTGCCAGGCTTCGTGTTGCCGCAAGGTACAAACGGCCTGTTCCGCCTCAGCACGCAAGGCAGCACCTCCGGCGCCGCCAACAACGGTCCGCAGAGCTGGATCATGGGCAGTGCCAGCATCACCCCGACGCAGCGACAGCAAACGGTACCGGCCAGCAGCGCCGTCACGATCAACCGTGTCCAGGGCTTGCCGACCAGCAGCGCTCCGTCCAAACCGCAGAAATACCTGATCGAAACCAACCCGGTGCTCACCGACCTCAAGCAATTCATGAGTTCGGACTACCTGCTGAACGAGCTCGGTTACGACCCGGATCAAAGTGCCAAACGCCTGGGCGATGGCCTCTTCGAACAACGTCTGGTGCAACAGGCCGTGGTGGCCCGCACCGGTCAACGCTTCATCGACGGCCAGACCAGCGACGAAGGCTTGTTCAAATACCTGATGAACAACGCCGTCGCCAGCAAACAGGCACTCAACCTGGCGCTGGGCGTCAGCCTGACTTCCGAACAGGTCGCGGCCCTGACCCACGACATTGTCTGGATGGAAAACGCCGAAGTGAACGGTGAGCAGGTGCTGGTGCCGGTGCTCTACCTGGCCAATGCCAACAACCGCCTGGCCCCCAATGGCGCGTTGATTGCCGGCAACGACATCACCCTGATCGCCGGCAAGGACCTGAACAACGCAGGCACCTTGCGCGCCGCCAACAACCTGTCGGCCACCGCCACTAACGACCTGGTCAACAGCGGCCTGGTGGAAGCCGGTGAACGGCTGACGCTCAAGGCCGGCAACGATCTGACCAACAAGGCCGGCGGCATCATCGCCGGTCGGGACGTCGAGCTCAGCACCACCCGAGGCGACGTGATCAACGAACGCACCGTCAGCAGTTACGACGACCAGAACGGCCAATGGTCCTGGTCCCAAGACTTTGCCGACAGCGCGGCACGAATCGAAGCGGCCAACAGCCTGACCATCGGTGCCGGGCGCGATTTCAATACCATCGGCAGCGTGCTCAACAGCCGGGGTGAGCTGACGATTAAAGCGGGTCGGGACGTAAACATCGTGTCGGCGCAGACGGCCAACAGCATCACCGATGGTCGGGATCATAACGATGCGTCGGTGACGCAGCTTGGCTCGCACGTGTCCGCGGGTCGCGACATGACCATTACCGCTGGCCGCGACCTGAGCGCCATTGCCAGTCAGATCGATGCCCAAGGCGACATCGCCATGGCTGCCGTAAACAACCTGACGCTGGCCTCGGCGGCGGATGAACAGCACTCGTACGAAAAAACCAAGACAGTCACCAAGCAGGAAGACCACGTCAGTCAGGTGTCCACGGAAATCACTGCGGGGGGCAGCGTTGCCCTGAAGGCGGGCAAGGATTTGACGCTGATCTCGAGCAAGGTCACCGCCGGGGATGAGGCTTATCTGGTGGCCGGTGACAAGCTCGAGCTGCTGGCGGCGCAAGACCGCGACTACACGCTGTATGACATGAAGAAAAAGGGCGGCTTCGGCGCCGAGAAAACCCAGCGCGATGAAGTCACCGATGTGAAAAACATCGGCAGTGCAATCACCACCGGAGGCAACCTGACGTTGGTCAGCGGTGGGGATCAGCGGTATCAGGTGGCGAAGCTGGAGAGTGGTAAGGACATCATTCTCGACAGCGGTGGGGCGATCACCTTTGAGGCGGTGAAAGACTCCCACCAGGAGAGCCACGACAAGAGCAGCAATAGCTCGGCGTGGACCAGTATGGAGAGCAAGGGCCAGTTCGATGAAACGCTGCGGCAAAGCCAGCTGATTGCCAAGGGCCAGACGCTCATCAAAGCGGTTGATGGGTTACACATCGATATCAAAGACATCAACCAACAAAGCGTGAGCCAGGCGATCGATGCCATGGTGCAAGCTGACCCGAGCATGGCCTGGCTCAAAGACGCTGAAGCGCGGGGCGACGTGGATTGGCGCCGGGTTAAAGAGCTGCATGACAGCTGGGATGAAAGCCATTCCGGGCTGGGTGGTCCGGCGATGATCATTATCATCATCATCGTCACCTACTTCACGGCCGGTGCAGCCTCCGGTTTCGTGGCTTCTGCCGCAAACGCAGGGGCGGGCAGCGCATTCGCAGCCGGCGCTGCAGCGACCGCAACGACGCAAGCGGTCGCCGCTGGTTGGGCGAACGCTGCCCTCACTGCCGTGCTCACCTCCGCAGCCAGCACGGCCACGGTCAGTACCATCAACAATAAAGGCAATCTTGGCGCGGTGGTCAAAGAAGTCTTCAGCGCCGACAGCATGAAAAACTACATCGTTGCTGGGGCAGTGGCGGGTTTTACCTCCGGTCTGTTCAACGATTGGACCAGTACCAGCACAGATCCAGGCACTGCGTTGACTGACTCCACCAACGGGGCTTTAGCTAATACGGGCAAGGTCGTAGTTTCCAATTCCGGCGGGTTGAGCAGCCTGGAAGGCATCGCCCAGTTCACTGCGAACCAGGCCCTGCAAAACACCACCTCTGCGCTGCTCAATAAAGCATTGGGTCGCGACGGCAGCCTTGGCGATGCCTTGCAAAGCAGTCTGGTGAATGCGTTTGCTGCCTATGGTTTCAACCTAGTGGGTGATATCGGTCTTCAGAACGGTTTGCCAGACGGTGGGCTCGCCAAAATCGGTCTGCATGCGGTGATGGGTGGCTTGGCCTCGCTCGCTGCTGGTGGTGATTTCAAAACGGGCGCGTTGGCGGCAGGGGTGAACGAAGCCCTGGTCGACGGTTTGGCTTCGGTCTATGCCGGGATGTCGAAAGCGGATAGGGATCGACTGTTGCTGATGAACTCGCAACTGATCGGGGTGCTGACGACTGCTGTTCAAGACCCTGATGCCGATACCGACAAGTTGCAAACAGGAGCGTGGGTTGCGCAAACCGGCACGCAGTACAACTTTGGGGAGCACCTGCCTCCAGGCTTGTCTGAATATGGGCAAGCGGCAACCTCCCTTGTCGAATACATGCAAGGACAGGGAGCCACAGCTGAAGAAATAGCCAATGCACAGCTTGCGCTCGCTCAAGGAGAAGGATTTGCTGGTGTCCAGCCTGCTAATGAGTTCGTCAAGGCCTGGGGCGCATTCATAGCCGGGGAGTTCCTCAGTATAGGAGCGGGGATTGCGCTAGGTGCAAAAGGCACGTTGAACACTTCTTTGCTTGATGAGCTAATTGCTAATGGCGTGAAATTTACCCCAGAGAATGTCATTGCGACGGCTCGCAGTTCTAGCGGGAAAGTTGTATTTCTAGAGACTGGAAACTCAAAAGCAGGATTGCAGCATATTATTGAGGAGCACGGTAGCCAATTCGCTCAGATGGGCGTGTCTGAGGCTCAGATTCCGGGCGTGGTAATGAAGGCTGTTTCTGAGGGGAAACTCATTGGTTATCAAGGCTCTGGAGCAGGGCGCCCAATTTATGAGTTAACTATTAATGGTCAACAGCAACGTATTGCTGTGACTGTTGGCGACAACGGCTTTGTTGTTGGCGCAAATCCAAGAGGAAGCGTTAAGTGAAAAGCATAAAGTTGATGGCGGATTATCAGTGTCATCCGCTTTGGAATATGTCCCCCGGTGAGTATGGGGACATAGCTCCTTGCGAGCTTCCTATTTCTAAAGAGCTTCAGTTGCGCCTATCAAAATGGGCCGCTATGTACGATGAAACACTTGATGCTGATTACCCTCCAAACTCTGGGTTCAAGAGTGAGGAACTAGAGCGTGAATTCAAGCTGGAAGGAGAACGATTAGCTGAAAGCCTGAGGAGCGAACTCGGTCCGGAGTTTTCTATTTTTCTGAAAGTTTAGTTGGTGTTATAGAGGAAAAGAGGGCGACAGGAGCCCTGAGGGATCCCCACGAATCTACTCCAGCGCCTGCGCCTGTTGATGTACCTCTGCTCGCAACGCGCGCTCAAGTCTCTCCAAGGTTTTTCGAGAGTTTGAACCGCGTCCACTGCGCCAGTATTCCAAGCCCAGTCGCCACAGCGACAACACCCGTCGGCGTTTAAGGCTATTGCTTTGAAAACGATGTTCATGACCCGCTTCCGCGGGCCTGCAACCCCGTTAAACAAATGATGTAATTGGCCAAAGCCGAGATCAGTAAAAGCACTTCGATTCGGCGCGGGCAGTGACTCCGATGGCGAGTCACACCAACGCCAAAGTGCTCGCTTTTTACATCCCTGAACCCTTCTTCTATCTGCATACGCTGCTTGTAAATGGCCACGATTCTCGATGGATTCCATTGATCCTCCGATAGGTTGCTGGCCAATAACCAAGGCTCTCGTTCACGATTGGCCGATTGCCTGCTGAGTTTGTTTTTGGCGATTGAACCGGTGACACGCTGATGTTTGCGACCCTTTGCCGAATGCCTGATACAGTTCAAATGGATGAAGTGCGGAGCGCTTTGGGTCATCTCGATCCGACCCAGTGATTTGGGTGAGGACGATGCCAGAGCGTAGAGGTTTTTAACCGGCAGCCAAGTGTGTGCGTCGTTGCGGTAGAGGTCTCGGTTACGCCTCGACCCACGTAATACCAGCCTTGCGCCTCGACGGCTTTGATCCATGGCCGGCGAAAGCCTGCATCAGCTACTAGGATCGGAACACAGTCTTTGGGGAGCATTTCGGCCAACGTTTGTAGCTATATTTGTATGCACTGTATGAAGCGGGCGACCTTCAGGTCGCCCGTTTTCATTTCACTCCGCAGCCTGCGCCCGCAGCCGTCTGCCAATGACATCCATCAAATCACAACCATCCCGCAACGGTATAGCCAGCAGTTTGGAAAAGTCAGAAAGCACCACCGTGTCGCAACCGATCTCGGCGCGAAAGGCGATGTTTTCCAGCACTTGGGTGACGGTGCGAATGCGGTAGTCGGCCATGGCTTGCAGGACGTCGAGTGGGGCTTGGGTGTCGATGAGCAGGGAGGCCGGGATCAGGTCGATTCCGGTTAAGGGCATGTATCTATCCATAGTTGAAGCCTCGTTTAGTTTGCTGAGACTGCCAGCAGTTCGTCGCCAAACGAAAAGGGTGGCAGCTGTACGCAGGTTGGCGAACCGGAAACGAGTAACCGGCAGACCCGAAGGTCTCCCGCGCACAGCTGCCATAAAAAAGCAGCTTTGCGGATGCGGAGGCACCTGCAAATAAGCAGACAGCTTTCGCACTCGTATAACAGGTCGCCAAACCCGGTCGCCATGTGAGCGACGGGCGGACTATAAGCTTCATCGTTCCAGCGGTGCAAGGTGCCAGATTCCGAGGTTGGTGTAGGGCATTTGCCGCAGTTGCAGTCAGGCAACCGGTCGCACCTACAGAACACCACATAACCTTGTGGGAGCGAGCTTGCTCGCGATAGCGGTGTATCAGTCGTCATCAATGTTGCATGTCAGTCAGTCATCGCGGGCAAGCCCGCTCCCACAGGGGATTTGTGGTGTTGACGGATGTTGTGTTCAGCCCGAACCAATGCCCCGCGATGGCTGCGGTCTATCCCCCATGACAGCAACTGGCCGGTGCCTTGTCCTCATACCGGTCGTGATGCCTCACCCAATCCATGATCTCCTCTTCATTACGCCCCTTAGGCGTGAGGTCCAGATAGTTGTAGGCGCCGACCAGCAGGTCCAGGCCTCGTGCATACGTTGAATAGGTATGGAAAATCTCCCCCGCTTCATTACGATAAAACACGCTGAGCCCTGGTAGTTCTTCCTCGGCGCCGTCGGATTTTTCGTAGTTGTAGGTAGCTTTTCCCGCGGCGACGTCTTCGGCTCGAGCCGAGACGCCAAAGTCGTAGTTGAAGTCGCAGCCTTCCGACGACACCCAGGCGAACTTCCAGCCCATGCGCTGTTTGAAAGGCTGAAATTCGGCGAACGGTGCGTGGGAAACCGCTACTACAGCCACGTCATGGTGGGCCAGGTGTTGATTGACGCCGTCGATGTGGTCGGACAGGAACGAGCAACCGGGACAGCCTTCATTCCAGCCAGCGGCGAACATAAAGTGATAGACGATCAATTGGCTGCGGCCGCCGAACAGGTTGGCCAGGCTCAATTCGCCCTTGGGGCCCTGGAACCGGTAGGGTTTGTCGATTTTCACCCAGGGCAGGGCGCGGCGTTCGGCGCTGAGTTTGTCTCGTTCCTTGGTGAAGGCTTTTTCGTGGGCCAGGTGTTGTTTGCGGGCTGCGAGCCATTCTTCCCGGGACACGACCGGATGATTCTGAATGTTCATGGTGATTTCTCCTGCATGCTTTGGCGAAAGTCGATCCGCGCAGAGGGGTAAACCGTCTTACACAGCCTAGTCGTTTGGTCTGTGCCCTATTCGACATACCGCCGGTCGGTAGAGCGAAATACCTTGGCTGAACGGCTGCCCACCTCGTCGGTCACAACCTATGAAGGCCATCTCACTCGCGGGCACTGGAGGTTGATCAGGATGACTTATAACTGGGATTTGATTGAACGCTTGCTGCATGAAGTGCAGAACGGCGCCGGCCACAGTTTCACCCCACGGCCTTATGCCGAGCAGTATGCGGCGGCGAAAGCCAACGCGGGCGAACCGTTCGAGAACCTGGATCACCTGAAAACGGTGGCTGGTGAGTACGAAAAGTTACTGCTGCTGCGGGGTTATATCGAGCCTCGGCCGGAGGACCAGGGTGGCAATGGCGAGAATTACATTTTGACGCCCCGGGGCTCGAGATTGTTGAGCCTGATCGACAGCAGCATTCCGGGTAATGAGCATCCACGGCAGGTGCTGGATGAGCAGGAAGATGCGCTGGAAGAGTTGACGTTTGATGAGCTGGCATCGAAGGCGCAGATTGCCTGATAGCGTAAAAAGCTTCGCGGGCAAGCCTCGCTCCTACGGGGTCTATGTTGTTCACAAAATGAGTGAATGACGCTTACCTGTAGGAGCGAGGCTTGCCCGCACACATTGGATTGTGGTGGTCCGTTTAATCTTGCCGCGCCGCTTTCAGGCATTTCAAATCAGTGAAATCCTTGCGCACGCCTTCAATCTTCTGCAGCAACCGTTCACGCTGAATCGGTGCGCTCTCGGTCATTATGTCCACCAGCAACGCCCGAGCCTGGGCTTCGGTGTTGGCGTAGGCCACGCGGTAAGCCGGCGTCCACAAACTCTCGCGATTCACCAGAAGTGTCTCGATTTGCTGTGGGAATCCTGGGCTCTGCCGTTGCGCGACTGCCGCGCTGAATTGCTGTTGCCAATGGGCGCGGTTGGCAATCCATTGCTTGTTCTGATCACCCAAGGCATTTGACCAGGCCGTGACCCGTTGCTGTTGGGTTGGGCTGAGCGGGCCAAGCCAGTCATTCAAGCGTTTCTCCATGCGCTTGCTCCGTTCTTTGATCTGTTGCTCCAGAGACGGCTTGAGGTAAGCCTCCTGACGTTTGCGCTGGTCCTTGGCGAAGGCATCGTTCATTTCCACGACTTGCTTGTCATCAAGGCCCTGCAGCAGCTCGATGGCTGACGGAGTGATTTCCCGGGCGGTTTCGGCGATGGCCTGTTTGGCTTCCTGGGTGCGGGTTTGCAGCGCGGCGTCGGTGATTTGGTTGGCCTCGACCATGGCCTGTAAGCGATCCAGCCAGTCGAGGTAGCCGGGCAGTTGCGTGGTGCAGTGCCAGCTCAGGTGTTCCTTGAGGCGCTCGTTGAACCAGTCTTTTTGCTCGTGGTTCATCTCCAGGTAATCGCTGAGCGTCCAGGGAATGATCACGTCGAGGTTGCGGTAAGCCAGGCCCACGCGGCTGCACGCGGCGACGGTGAGGCTGAGGGTGATGATGACGCCGATCTGTTTCAACCAGTGCGACATGGCGAGTCCTTGCGAAGACCTGGTTTCTTTTGGGTTCTCTTGTGTGATCGCGGGATGAGCCCGGCAGTTCAGCCGATTAATAGAAGCTGTGCGCAGCCTTGAGCGTCACCAGGCCGTCGCACTCGCTATTGTGGCCGGAATAGGCGGAGCAGTCGCTGCCGCTCAGGCTTGAATCACTGTAGATCAAGTCCAGGTCAATGCCCATGAATGGCCGGGACAATTTCACTGACCAGTCGGTAAAACTGCCGACATACCCATCGTCAACGGACACCGGTGTGTTGAGTTGATGGGTGGTGTATTTCAGGCTGATCCCGATGCCGAACGGCTGATTGCCACTGAGGTCGGCGAAGAGGGTGCTGTTCTGTTTGTCCGGGTCGTTGCTGAAGGCCGCGCCGAAGCGACTGCCCAGCAAGGTCAGGCCGCCGAACAGCTCCTGGCTGTCGAGAGTGTCCACTTTCGGGTAGCTGTAATGGATCATGCCCACTTCGTAGCCGAGGGAGTGATCGAAAGGCTGTTTAAAGCCCATGTAGGAATCGACTTCAAGGTTGCTCGATGGGCTCAATCCCATGCTGGGGGACCATTGACCCACGTAGAAGCCGCTGTCGTGGCTCAGGTCGAGACCACCGTGGAACGAGCCGGTCGTCGACGGTTTGACCAGTCCTTGGGCCATGCTGCGGCTGGGGGTGGTGGCGAGCTTGAGATCGAAGTCGCCCAGTTCGCGCTGAAAGACTTGCGCATGGGTGACGGAACACCACAGCAGGCTGGCGAGCAGGAAAAGAGAGGGCTTGAACATGCGTCACTCCATGAACAGCGAGGAACAGGTTCTGAAAACCTGCTGAAACGCTTGATCCAGACACGTGCAAGCATACCGGCGAATGTTCGGCATCGAGGGCCGTTCGTCGATTTTTGAAATATTGATTTGTTTGATGGGGTATTGCGGGAGGGTTCCAGTCCAAGCGCTTCGAAGCTCAAAGCGCTTAGGGACCAGTTAACGCGGGGGGAATTACTTTTTGCCCAGCGTGATCTGCTTGGACGGGCCGAACGTCTGGCCGCTGACGCCTTTGGCAATTTGCTGGATCTCTCCGCCGGACTTGAGGAACGCAGCGATCTGGTTGTTGATCGATTCGCTGGTTTCAACGGCTGGAGCTGGCTTTGCTTTGCTGTTGGATGCTTTTACACGCATGGCGGCCATTAACCTGTAGAAATTAACTTGGCCAGGCATAGTACAGGAAATACTTGACAATTGCTTGGTAAATATCCTCCCGAAATACACGTTGGAGAAACGCGATTCATCGCAAGTTATTATTCGCAATGTTCCCCTAAGCTACTGTTTTAACTAAGAACCCAAATGGAAAAAAGGCGCTTTTCAGATGGGCGACCCCGGGTGCGAGGCACCTAAATGGCCTGACGAGCGGCCAAACGCACACGGCAAAACCCAGGGAAATTAAGCCCTTTCGCGGATTTTCTTGCGCCCCCGGGCCGGCCGCCGAACGCCACCCGCAAAAACGGGTAGAATGCCGCCCACGCAATGAGGGTATTGGACATGGCTTTAGTCGGGCGCTACAACAGTTTGCAAGTGGTTAAACACACTAACTTCGGTTTATATCTGGACGGTGGCGCGGACGGTGAAATCCTCCTGCCTAATCGTTATATCCCCAAAGATATTCCCAGCGAAGATGAAGACTGGCTCAACGTTTTTATTTATCTGGACAGCGATGACAAACTTATCGCCACCACCGAAAAGCCGAAAGTTCAGGTCGGTGAATTCGCCAGTTTGAAAGTTGTTGAAGTCAACAGCATCGGCGTGTTCCTGGATTGGGGTTTGCCGAAGGATCTGCTGCTGCCGTATTCCGAAGAGAAGCGCCAGATGACGGCCGGCGAGTATGTCGTGGTGCACGTTTATCTCGACAAACACACGCGCCGTATCACCGCGACGGCGCGTCTGGACCGCTACCTGGACAAGACCCCGGCCAATTACACCCCGGGCCAGGAAGTTGATTTGCTGGTGGCCGAAGCGACCGATATGGGCTTCAAGGCAATCATCAACAACAAGCACTGGGGCCTGATCCACAAGAACGAAATCTTCAAGTTCATGCGTGCCGGCAAAGAAGAGAAAGGCTTTATCAAGGAAGTCCGCACCGACGGCAAGATCAGCCTGAGCCTGCAACCGGTGGGCGAAGAAGCCGCCACCAGTCTGAACTCGAAGATTCTTGCCAAGTTGCGCGACAACAACGGCACCCTGCCAGTCAGCGACAAGAGCGACCCGACGCTGATCAGCAGTATGTTCGGCGTCAGCAAGGGCAACTTCAAAAAGGCCATCGGTGCGTTGTACAAGAACGGCCAGATCGTCATTCACGCTGATCGTATCGAGCTCAGCTGACCCTACGCGCTCCCTGTAGGAGCTGCCGCAGGCTGCGATCTTTTGATCTTGATCTTTTACAGGCAAAAGATCGCAGCCTGCGGCCGCTCCTACAATATGCGTCGGGTACAAACTCCCACGCTCACCACAAATCCAATGTGGGAGCGAGCCTGCTCGCGATCGACTGCGCAGCAGTCACCCATCTCTTTGTATACATAATGTCCTGCACCGTTTACAGGCGCTGACGCCCTGTTCATGGGCATTACCATCCCCTCTACGTCTTAAAGCCTTTCCTCTGAACAGAGCTGAAAGCCCGATTTGTCGCATCGTTCGAACGTATGGCACGCATTCTGCGTAGCAACTCGTATACAAACCATGCCAGCTCCCGTACGCAGTGTGGTCGCCACATCAATCTCGGGGGCCGCGCCTGTACTTTCGAGGAGCCCTGCGATGACCGAGCAATTGCCCAATGGCTACAGCCCACGCCTGTATAACCAGGACCTGGGGCCGCTGCCGCAGAAATGGAATTGGTACAACATCTTCGCCTTCTGGATGAGTGACGTGCATAGCGTCGGCGGCTATGTGTTCGCCGCCAGCCTGTTTGCACTTGGGCTGGCCAGTTGGCAGGTGTTGATTGCGTTGCTGGGCGGGATTTGCATCGTGCAATTGATTGCCAACCTGGTAGCCAAACCGAGTCAGCAAGCAGCGGTGCCATACCCGGTGATCTGTCGACTGGCGTTCGGGGTGTTTGGGGCGAATATTCCTGCGGTCATCCGCGGCCTGATCGCGGTGGCCTGGTACGGGATTCAGACGTACCTGGCGTCCAGTGCCCTGATCATCGTCGTGTTGCGGTTTTTTCCTTCAATGGCGGCCTACGCCGAACCGCACTTTGCCGGTTTGTCCTACCTCGGCTGGTTCGGTTTTCTCAGCCTGTGGTTCGTCCAGGCGCTGGTGTTCTGGACTGGCATGGAGTCGATCCGCCGCTTCATCGACTGGGCCGGCCCGGTGGTCTACGGCGTGATGTTCCTGCTCGCCGGCTGGATCGTTTGGCAGGCCGGGTGGAGCAACATCAGCTTCACTCTGGCGGAAAAATCCCTGTCTGGCTGGGAAGCTTTCGGCCAAGTGATCGTGGCAACGGCGTTGGTGGTGTCGTACTTTTCCGGACCGACCCTGAACTTCGGTGATTTCAGTCGCTACTGCCGCAGCATGAACGACGTGCGTCGCGGCAATTTCTGGGGGCTGCCGGTAAACTTTCTGGCGTTCTCGTTGGTGACCGTGGTGATTGTTTCCGGCACCTTGCCGGTGTTCGGTGAGATGCTTCACGACCCGATCGCCACTGTTGCGCGCATCGACAACAGTGTGGCCGTGCTGCTCGGCGCCTTTGCTTTCGTCACCGCGACCATTGGCATCAACATCGTCGCCAACTTCGTGTCCCCGGCGTTCGACTTCGCCAACATCGCCCCGAGCAAAATCAGCTGGCGCGCCGGTGGCATGATCGCCGCCGTGGCTTCGATTTTCATCACCCCGTGGAACCTGTTCAACAACCCCGAAGTGATTCACTACACCCTCGACGTGCTGGCGGCGTTCATCGGGCCGCTGTTCGGGATTCTGCTGGTGGATTACTACCTGATCAAAAAGCAGCAGATTGATGTCGATGCGCTGTTCAACGACGGCCCGAGCGGACGTTATTACTACAGCGGCGGGATCAATTGGACGGCGGTCAAGGCATTGATTCCGGCGACCTTGATGGGCGTTGCGATCGCGTTCATTCCAGTCCTGCAGCCGATGGCCAACTTCGCCTGGTTTACCGGCTGCTTCCTTGGCGGCGCCCTGTACTTCGCACTGGCCAAGCGCGAGCAGGCACAGCAGTCGGCGGCGCTGGTCATAGCGGGATGACGCAAGCGGCGATTTAAAGGTCTTTTGCAGACACCTTTTTCTGTCCATCTGGTTAATAATCGACAGCATAATTTTTTGCCCCGGCACTCTGCTCAGCCAGAAGGTCGGGGTTTTGCTTTTACTGTCGAGTCACTGCCATGGATTGTGTTGTCGAGGTGTTCAGGTGAGCGCCACCCGGCGTAGCGCCGATGGATTTGCCCTGCAGGTAATGGTCGGGCTGTGCCTGATCTGGGGCGTGCAGCAGGTGATGATTAAGTGGGCCGCGCCCGACATCGCGCCGGTCATGCAAGCAGCTGGGCGGTCGGGTATTTCCGCGTTGCTCGTAGGATTGTTGATCTGCTGGAAGGGCGGTTGGGATCAGGTCGGTAATACCTGGCGCGGCGGCTTGCTGGCGGGTGCGTTGTTTGGTCTGGAGTTCTTCTTCATTTCCGAAGGCCTGCAATTGACTACGGCGGCGCACATGTCGGTGTTCCTCTACACCGCGCCGATTTTCACTGCGTTGGGCGTGCATTGGCTGCTGCCGAGTGAGCGTTTAAGACCGGTGCAGTGGCTGGGGATTTTTCTCGCTTTCATCGGCATTGCCATTGCGTTTGCCGGGGGCGTGTCCTGGAATAACCTCGACCACCGCATGCTGATGGGCGATGCGTTGGGCGTGCTGGCCGGCGCATCGTGGGGCGCGACCACCGTGGTGGTACGCGCCTCGCGTCTGTCGGAAGCGCCGGTGACCTTGACGCTGTTTTATCAACTGATCGTCGGCTTCGTTGGCCTGCTGTTGATCGCGATCCTCAGCGGGCAGGTCAGCCATGTCAGCCTGACCACTGTTGCCGTGGCCAGCGTGCTGTTCCAGGGATTGGTGGTGTCGTTCTTCAGTTACCTGACCTGGTTCTGGCTGCTGCGTCGTTATCTGGCGGCAAACCTGGCAGTGTTTTCGTTCATGACGCCGCTGTTCGGCGTCACGTTCGGTGTGGTGCTGCTGGGCGAAGAACTGAGCCTCAACTTTGTGATCGGCGCGGTGCTGGTTCTGCTCGGGATCACTTTTGTGAGCGCAGAGCAGTGGGTCCGCCGTCGTTTGCGCAAAGCACTTGGGCAACCCTGACCGGGCGCAGCAACAGGCCTCCTGCGATGAGCAAACCGCTGCCGGCGATCACTAGCGCGGGTTGCAATCCACCGCTGAAATGACTGCTCAGCGCTGCCAGCAACGGACCGCTGAGTTGCCCCACGGCAAAGCACGCGGTCAGTAGCCCGGCGTTGCGCTGGGTGGCATGGGGCGCCAGTTCCCGGGAGCGCTGCATCACCAGTTGCATGCAGGCCAGGAACGGCCCACCACACAGGATCACTCCCAGTGCCAGGCCGGCACCGCTGCCCAACAGGCAGGCGAAGACCCCGGCCGCCTGCAACCACAGCGTTGCCATCAGCCAATGGCGGGTGGCGTTTGGGTTGTGTCTGCGCAGGCTCACTAACACCACCCCGATTGCTGCCGCCAGACCGAAGCATGGCCAGAACAGATCGGCTTGCCATTGCCCATGGAACTGCGCGCTCGCCATTTGCGAGAGGAAAGTGGCCGGGATGATGTAGCCCAAACCGTATAACCCATAGATCACCGGTAAACGTCCGACACCTTGGGTGCCCGATGTAACGGCAGACGGTGTCGCCGTAGAAAGGGCAGCCGGTTGCGGCAAGAACGGCAGAATCCCCAGCAGCATCACCAGCCCGACACCGGCATACACCAGCCACAAGGTCGCGGACGTCTGCCCCAGCAGGTTCGAGCCCAAGGCCAATAATCCTGTCAGAAAAATCCCCAGCCCCGGCCCGGCAAAGACCAGCGCGCCGAGCCGTGGACGACCGGCCGCCGCTGCCAGCGGTTGGCTCAATGCGGTAATCATCACCAACACCCAGGCGCTGCCCACGCCCGTGCCGAAACGCAGCACCAGATGCGACCAGAACCCGTCGGCCCAGAACGAGGCCAGGGTCAGCAGTACACAGAGCCACAAACCACCGAGCAGGCGCCGACGAACCTGGTCGGGGCGACGGGCGAACATCGCGTCCACCGCGCCGGCGAAGTAGCCGAGGTAGTTGGCAGCGGCAATCAGACCGGCGGCAGTCAGGTCGATCTGGCCTTCGCTGAGCAAGTGCGGCAGTTGCGGCGTCAGGGCGAAACGCCCGATGCCCATGGCCATCATCAGGGCGATAAAGCTGGCGGTTAAGCGAATCAGAGGAGACATGGTCTGAGTTCCTTTTCGAGGATCAATGACCGTCAGGCTAGGACTGATTGACTTTCTTTAAAAATGAATAATAGTGAGAAACTTGTTCTGATTTGGAGAATGGCGTGGAATTCAGCCAATTGCGGATCTTCCAGGCGGTGGCGCAGGAGGGCTCCATTACCCGCGCGGCTGAACGCCTGCATCGTGTGCCGTCCAACCTGTCGACCCGGCTCAAACAGCTCGAAGAGCAACTCGGTGTCGAACTATTCGTACGCGAGCGTCAGCGTTTGCAGTTGTCACCTGCGGGAAAAGTCCTCTTGGACTACACCGCCAAGCTGTTCGCCTTGCACGACGAAGCCCACGCGGCGGTGCAGGGCGGGCAACCGGCCGGGGATTTTGTACTGGGCACCATGTACAGCACCGCTGCGATTCACCTGCCAGAGCTGTTGGCGCGTTATCACCGCAGCTATCCGGCGGTAAACCTGCAAGTGCAGTCGGGGCCCAGCGGCGAATTGCTCGAAGGTCTGCTCACCGGGCGCCTCGATGCGGCGCTGGTGGACGGCCCGCTGGAGCTGGCCGGGCTCGACGGCGTGCCATTGTGCGACGAACGGCTGGTGCTGATCAGCGAGGCCGATCATCCGCCAGTGCGCAGTGCGCTGGATGTCGAAGGGCGTTCGGTGTTTACGTTTCGGCAGGGCTGTTCCTATCGGATGCGCCTGGAAGCCTGGTTCGCCCATGATCACGCGGCCATGGGCCGGGCGATGGAGATCGAGTCTTATCCGGGAATGCTCGCCTGCGTGATTGCCGGCTCCGGCGTGGCGCTGATGTCGGAGTCGATGCTCGCCAGCCTGCCGGGGCGCGAAAGCGTGGCGGTGCACCCGTTGGCCGAGCCGTTCGCCAGCGCGACCACTTGGCTGATGTGGCGCAAGGGCATGGTCGGCGCCAATCTGAATGCATGGATCGAGCAGCAGCAGGCGATGTATCCGTCGGCAGCGATTCCGGCCAAGGCATTTGCTTGAACCGACGTCCAGGAATTTGGATCAATTCAGTAACAGATCATTGCGATGTTGGACGAGCATTGCGTAGGACTTCGGACTATTATCAGTTCGAAGGGGCTACAGAACTTCGGCCGCTCGGCACTACCCTGAAGGGGGCACCATGAAAGAGAAAATCCAAAACTGGCTGCATGACCTGGGTGTCGCACTCGGTTTGATCGAACCGCCTCTGCAACCCGTGCCTATTCGCACGGACGACGAACAACGTCGCCGCCAGCAGCAGCGCCGCCGGTAAGTCTGGGCAGGGGGCTTGCCTGTGGCGAGGGAGCTTGCTCCCGCTGGGCTGCACAGCAGCCCCCATTGATCACCACCGAGGTGTATCAGGCAGCATTCGGATCCTGGTTCTGCGACTGCTGCGCAGTCGAGCGGGAGCAAGCTCCCTCGCCACAAGAGCCTGCACTCTTGCCTCAAAGGTGCATTTCAACCCATCTCAATACCGCCCAATCTCAATCAAAAACCGGCTCAAGTCGTCGACGGTCGTCGCGGTCTGGAACATCCGGTCTTCTTCGGCGGTAAACGCTGTCAATCCCAGCTGATCTTCCAGATGGAAAATCAGATCTTCAATATCTTCTTTATCCAGTCCCAACTGCACCAGACGGGTGTTGTCGTCGAAGTCATCCCGGCCCTCCAGCAGGCGGCTGATGAAGCAGTGCACGGCGGTACGAACGGCATCTCTTGTCATGATTGTTCTTCGAGGGCGTTATTGTTGTTGTCCCTGGTGCTGAGTACAGCAGGCTTCAGGCTTGCCGGCGCTGCCACTCGTCAATCATCGTGCGTAATAGCAGTTTTCTTCAGACGAAAAAAAACGGGTGTGGCAACCGACGCCACACCCGTCGAAGAAAGCATCAAGTCGTTATAGAAAGCTTAGATAGCGCTCGCCACCACTGCCGGGCGGCGGGACAGCAAGCTGACCACCACGAAACTCACCAGGCCAACGCCGAGGCTGTAGTAGATCGGGGTGTTGGAATCCATACCGTCCTTGATCATGAACAGCAGCGCGGTGGCAAAGCCCATGCCCATGCTGGCGATAGCGCCTGCGGTGGTTGCGCGTTTCCAGAAGATTGCACCGATCAGCGGGATCAGCATGCCGCCCACCAACAGGTTATAGGCCAGGGTCAAGGCACTGATCACGTCGTTTACCACCAGCGCGATACCCAGCACGGCGACGCCGGTCAGCAGGGTGAACAGGCGGTTGATGCCCAGGCTCGACTGTTTACCGCCGCGCAGTTTCGGCAGCAGGTCTTCGGTCAGGGTGGTGGCAGCGGCGAGCAGGCCGGCGCTGGCGGTGGACATCATGGCCGCCAGGGCCGCCGCAATCACCAGGCCACGGATACCGTCCGGCAGGGACAGTTTGACGATGGCGGCGAAGGCGTTGTTGACGTTGTCCAGGTCCGGGATCAGCACATGAGCGGCCATGCCGATCAGGGCGCAGGCCAGTCCATAAAGGATGCAGTAGACGCCTGCGAATGTACCGGCGACCTGAGCCACTTTGGCGCTCTTGACGGTGAACACACGCTGCCAGATGTCTTGGCCGATCAGGATCCCGAAGAAGTAGATCATGAAGTAGGTGATGATGGTGTCCCAGCCAATCGTGGTGAAGCTGAAGGCGGTTGCCGGCAGTTTCAACACCAACTCATCCCAACCACCGACGCGGTACAGGCATATCGGCAACAGGATGAACATCAGGCCTACGGTCTTGATCACGAACTGGACGATGTCGGTCAGGGTCAGCGACCACATGCCGCCAATCGCGGAATAAATCACCACCACGCCACCGCCGACCAATACCGACAGCCAGAACGGCAGGTCGAACAGCACTTGCAGCACGGTGCCAATGGCCAGGATCGAGACCACGCCGATCATCAGCGCATACGCCAGCATGATCACCGCGCTCGCGGAGCGGGCCATCGGGTTGTAGCGTTTTTCCAGCACCTGGGTAACGGTGTAGATTTTCAGTTTCAGCAGTGGTTTGGCGAGGAACAGGTTCAGCGCCACGATCCCGCAACCGAGGGCCGCGCAGAGCCAGAAACCGGAGATGCCATGGACGTAGCCCAGGCGTACGGTGCCGACGGTAGATGCGCCGCCCAGAACGGTAGCGGCCATGGTGCCCATGTACAGGCTCGGGCCGAGGTTACGACCGGCGACCAAAAAGTCTTCGTTGGTCTTGGCCTTGCGCATGCCGTAGTAGCCGAGCACCAGCATCGCGGCGGCGTAGATGAGTACGACGAATAAATCCAAAGCCATGATGGCGTGTCTCCGATTGTCTTTTTTATGGTGAGGCGAAAATCAATCTTTGTGGGAATACCAATCCCTGTGGGAGCGAGGCTTGCCCGCGAAGGGAGCGCCACGGTCAGTCAGGCCGACCGCGTTATCGTTCATCGCGGGCAAGCCACGCTCCCACAGGTAATGCGTTGACCACAGGTAATGCGTTGAATCAGGCGGCTTGGCGCAACGCCGGTTTACCGAGCGAATCCTTGCCCTTGCTGCGTGGATCGTTGGGGCCGAACACCGTGGCCGGTTCCGGGAACAGGCTCAGCAGCGTCAGGTACACCAGCGAGGCCAGGCCGAGGGTCACCGGCAGGCTGATGTCGATACCGCCCGCCAGATTCCCGAGTGGCCCGACAAACTGCCCCGGCAGGTTCACGAAGCACAAACCCACCAGCGCGCTCGGGATCCAGGCGCCCAGGCCACGCCAGTTCCAGCCGTGGGTGAACCAGTAACGGCCGCCTTTCTCGCCACGGGTGAACACTTGCAGGTCATCCGGGCAGTAGAAGCCGCGACGCACCAACAGGCCGATGATCATGATCACCATCCACGGAGTGGTGCAGGTGATGATCAGCACGGCGAAGGTCGACACGCTCTGCACCAGGTTCGCCGCAAAGCGCCCGATGAAGATGAAGGCAATCGACATCACCCCGATCAGCAGCGTTGCCTTGACCCGCGACAGCACCCGTGGGAACACGCTGGACATGTCCAGCCCGGTGCCATACAGCGAAGTGGTGCCGGTGGACATACCGCCGATTACCGCAATCAGGCACACCGGCAGGAAGAACCAGCTCGGTGACACTGCCAGCAGACCGCCGACGTAGTTGTTGGCCGCGATGTAGTCCGGTGCCTTGACCGCCACGATGGTGGCGGTGGCGAGGCCGAACAGGAACGGAATCAGCGTGGCCAGTTGTGCGGCAATCACCGACAGCATGATCCGGCCTTTCGGCGTATCACGCGGGATGTAACGCGACCAGTCGCCGAGGAACGCGCCGAAGGAAATCGGGTTGCTCATGGCCACCAGCGCCGCGCCGATGAACGCCGCCCAGAACCCCGCCTGACCGAGGGCCACGCTGCCGGCGTATTGACTGTCGAACGCCGGGGCGAAGGCGAAGATGCCGAGCAGGAACAACAGGCTGGCGGCCCACACCGCGATGCGGTTGACCCACAGCATGAAGCGGAAGCCGTAAATGCACACCGTCAATACCAGCAGCGCGAACAGACCGTACGCCAGGCCCAGGGTGAGGTCGGTTTCCGGCAGGTTGATCAGGCGTTTGGCGCCGCCCACCAGCGCATCGCCCGAACTCCATACGGAGAGCGAAAAGAACGCGATAGCGGTCAACAGTGACAGGAAAGAGCCGACGATTCGTCCATGCACGCCGAAGTGTGCACCGGAGGAAACGGCGTTGTTGGTGCCGTTGATCGGTCCGAACAGGCCCATCGGCGCCAGGATCAGCGCACCGATCACCACGCCCAACACAATCGCCCACACACCCGCCTGGAAGGACAGGCCGAACAGCACGGGAAAACTGCCGAGCACCGCTGTGGCAAAGGTATTGGCACCGCCGAAGATCAGGCGAAACAGGTCGCTGGGTCTGGCGTCGCGCTCATGATCCGGGATCTGTTCGACCCCGTTTGTTTCGATGCTGCTAAGGCTTTTTTCTTTGTTGTTGTTATTCATGATCTGCTCCGATCATAAAGGCGCGCTCATCGTGCGTGAGCGTCACCTGTTTGGCTAAGGGGGTGGCAGCCCTTCCGGCATGGCGGACAAATGTTCGTGGCAGGCCAGCCATAGGCCTTGTTGTTCTTGGCCAGACGTCTGTTTTTTGAAAACAATCGTCTCGCGCTCCTGGCTGAAGTGATGCTCCCCTTGCATGCGCAGCTCGGTGGCCACGTCATGGATGAAAATCGCCACGTCACCTTGCAGGCTGACGAAGGCGTTGCTCGAGGTGCAGGACAGCACCTCGAAGCCGTCCTCGGCGCGCCAGGTGTCCCACAACGCCTGATAAGCATCGCGCGACAGCAGGGGCTGCTCGAGGGTGTAGAACACGAAGCTGGCATCAACGCTGAATGCGCCGAAGTAGGCTTCGCGATCGTTACGGGCAAAGGCCGATACCAGCTCGGCGGCAGCGTTGAGTACCTGATCACGTTCGCTCATGACCGATCCTCAGCGATGGACCACGCCCGGCAGTACGCAGAGCATTTCGTACAGCAGGTTGGCGCCCAACAGCGAGGTATTACCGGTGGTGTCGTACGCTGGCGAGACTTCTACCAGGTCGCAACCGACCAGGTCGAGGCCTTGGCAGCCGCGCACGATTTCGATCGCCTGAATGGTCGTCAGACCGCCGATTTCCGGGGTGCCAGTGCCGGGTGCCCAGGCCGGGTCGATACCGTCGATATCGAAACTCAGGTACACCGGACCGCCGCCGACTTTCTCGCGAACTTCGGCCATCAGCGGTGCCAGGGATTTGTGCCAGCATTCTTCAGCCTGAACCACACGGAAGCCTTGATTGCGGCTCCAGTTGAAGTCATCAGCGGTGTAACCCTGGGCGCGCAGGCCAATTTGCACCACGCGGTCGCAATCCAGAAGGCCTTCTTCTACAGCGCGACGGAAGGTGGTGCCGTGGGCGATCTTCTCGCCGAACATGTGATCGTTCACATCGGCGTGAGCGTCGATGTGCACCAGGCCGACCTTGCCGTGCTTTTTATGGATGGCACGCAGGATCGGCAGGGTGATGGTGTGATCGCCGCCAAGGGTCAGGGGGATCACATCGTGTTCGAGGATATTGTCGTAGGCCTCTTCGATGATTCGCACGGCGTCCAGCAGGTTGAACGTGTTGATCGCCACGTCACCGATGTCGGCAACCGACAGCGAATCGAACGGCGCGGCGCCGGTGGCCATGTTGTACGGGCGGATCATCACCGATTCAGCGCGGATTTCACGTGGCCCGAAACGGGTGCCGGGGCGCAGGGAAGTGCCGATGTCCAGCGGGATGCCGATAAAGGCAGCGTCCAGGCCGGCAGCGGATGGCAAATGGGGGAGTCGCAGCATGGTGGCGATGCCGCCGAAGCGCGGCATTTCGTTGCCGCCCAGTGGTTGGTGAAGAATCTTGTCCACGGGTAAGGCCTCATCGTCGTTGTTTTATTTATGTCGGTTGCACGCTCGGGGAGAGACGGGCACCGCTGTGGGCCGATTCTGCGAAATGCAGTGATCGGGAAGAATCGCTACGGGCAAATACTTAGTTCAGATTTTTCTAAACTAATGGCGAGGGCAGAGATAGACTTCTGACCACACGCAGACCCCCTGTGGCGAGGGAGCTTGCTCCCGCTGGGCTGCGAAGCGGCCCCAAAACCATTCACTTCGTTGTGTCTGGTGGACCGCATTGGCAAGTTTTACGACTGCTGCGCAGCCGAGCGGGAGCAAGCGCCCTCGCCACAAAAGCAACATGCATTACCTTGCAACCGGAGCCCCCATGGCCAACGCTTTACCCGACCTGAAACTATTGCGCATCTTCGTCAGCGTGGTCCGCCATCAGGGGTTCGCCAACGCCCAGCAAGAGCTCAACCTCTCGACCTCGGCCATCAGCACTTACATGAGCCAGCTCGAAGCGGCCCTTGGCTTGGTGCTTTGTCATCGCGGGCGCGGTGGTTTCAGCCTGACCAGCAAGGGCGAGCTGTTCCATCAGGAAACCCTGCGTCTATTGGCGGAACTTGAAGGTTTCGAACAATACGCCGCCGCCCTCAAAGGCGAGCTGCGCGGCACCTTGAACCTAGGTGTGATCGACTCCACCGTCAGCGACAAGGCCTTGCCGTTCGCCGAAGCCATCGGCGCCTACAGTCAGGAACACCCGGCGGTGCATTTGCATCTGTCGGTCATGAGCCCTTACGAGCTGCAGCTCGGTGTGCAGGACAACCGTCTCGACCTGGCCATCGGTGCCTTTTCCACGCGCATGAGCGGTCTGGTCTACATGCCGCTGTACCGCGAGCAACATTGGTTGTATTGCAGCAGTCGTCATCCGCTGTTCACCGAGCGGCGTATCCCCGAGCAAGTCATCACCCAACAGCGCATGGTCGGTCGCGGCTATTGGAGCCAGGCCGAACTGGCTCGCCACGGTTTCAAACACAGCGCGGCGACCGTGGAAAGTATGGAAGCCCAGCTGATTCTGGTGCTGTCCGGCGCCTACATCGGTTACCTGCCGGAGCATTACGCCCAGGCTTGGGCCGACAAAGGGGATTTGCGCGTGTTGCTGCCAGCGACGTTTGGTTATCAGGCGCCGTTTTCGATGATCGTGCGCCGTGGCCGCAGCCGCGAACCGCTGATCCAGACCTTTCGTGATTTGCTTAAAGCACAGCTCAATCAGGCTTAAGAATATGTCCAGAATCCAGTGCCCACGCTGTCTCCGCCCGCAAACCCATTGCCTGTGCCCGCTGATCCCGAGCCTCGACAGTCGCACTCGGGTGTTGCTGCTTCAGCATCCAAGCGAAGTGAACCATGCGCTGAACACCGCGCGGTTGGCGGCGCTGGGGTTGAAGAATGCCGAGTTGATTGTTGGCGAGGTGTTCGAGGATTTGCCGGCGCTGTTGAATCAGCCGGGCTATCAGGCACGGTTGCTGTTTCCCGGTGAGGAGGCGCAGCCGATGCAGGCCTACACCGCGAATGATGAGCCGCTGCTGCTGGTGGTTCCGGATGGTACCTGGCGTAAAGCGCGCAAAATGCTGCACCTCAATCCGTTGTTGGCGGCGTTGCCCAGAGTGACGTTGGCCGAGGGCGGGGTGTCGCGTTATCGATTGCGCAAAGCTCCGGGGCCGGGGGCGTTGTCGACGTTGGAGGCGATTGTGCAGGCGTTGCAAACGCTTGAGTCACCGGCCAGTTTTGTGCCGTTGTTGAAGCCGTTCGAGGCGTTGATCGAGGGGCAGATTGCGGCGATGGGGGAGGAGACCTTCAAGCGCAATCATGGGCCGAAATGATCGTTGTTTGTGCGGACCTCTTCGCGGGCAAGCCCGCTCCCACAGGTTTAGCGGTGTTCGCAGAATTTGTATTCGACACGGACACTGTGGGAGCGGGCTTGCCCGCGAAGAGGCCGGACCAATCACCGCAGTATCTGGATAATCACTACCGCTCCCGCATCGCCTCGGTCCGCGCTTTCAACACTGGTTTAAGCAGATAATCCAGCACGCTTTTCTCCCCGGTAATAATGTCCACCGTCGCCACCATCCCCGGAATGATCAGCAGCGGTTTCACGTCCCCGCCCAAGTGATTCTTGTCGGTTCTTACCTGAATCAGATAAAAGCTGTTGCCCTTGTCATCGGTGATGGTGTCCGCGCCAATCAACTCCAGCTTCGCACTCAACCCCCCATAAATCGTGTAGTCGTAAGCGCTGAACTTGACCATGGCTTTCTGGCCGGGGTGCAGGAACGCCACGTCTTGAGGGCGGACCTTGGCTTCGATCAGCAGGTTGTCTTCCAGCGGCACGATTTCCACCATGTCGTTGCCCGGCTGGACCACGCCGCCGATGGTGTTGACCTTCAGCATTTTGATAATGCCGTGAACCGGCGACACCACGGTGGTGCGCGTCACCCGGTCGTCGATGGCGATGCTCGTCGCGGTTATTTTCGACAGGTCGGTGCGTTTTTCATTCAGCTCTTTTGCCGCGTCTGAACGGAAGGATTGTTCGGACTCATCGATCTTGCTTTTGATCTCATTGATCGCCGATTCGGCACGGGGAATCGCCAGGGTCGTGGCATTCAGCGAGCCGCGGATTTCCACGGCGCTGCGTTTGAGTCGGAGGATTTCCACCGGCGAAACCGCTCCGGTGCCCACCAGCGGCGCAGACATGTTCATCTCTTGTTGCAGCAAGGCCAGGCTGGAACTGAACTGCCCCTGTTTGGAGCGGAATTCCGCCAGCTCCTGGGTTTTCTGCCGGAGTTGTTCGGTCAGCGTGCGCTGTTCGCTGGCCAGTCGGCGCTGGCGTTGTTCGTACAGCGAGCGTTCGTCCTCGGCCACTTGCGGCGCCTTGGCGATCACTTCCGCGGACAGCTTGAACGGCCGGCCTTCCGCTTCGGCCGACAGCCGTTCGACCTGCGCGGTCAGTGCATAGCGGTCCGCTTCGCTTTCACCTTTGTTCGACAGAAATCGCGTGTCATCCAGGCGCAACAATGTGTCGCCCTTATTCACCATCTGTCCTTCGCGCACGAAGATTTCCGTGACGATGCCGCCCTCCAGGTTCTGGATCACCTGAATCTTGCTCGACGGAATCGCCTTGCCTTCGCCCGTGGTGACTTCCTGCAACACGGCGAACTTGGCCCAGAGCAGTGCGGTGATCAGCAGCGCTGCCGCCAGCCACACGGTGATCCGCGACCAGCGCGGCGAATCCTGCAACGAGGCGCCGGCGGTTTCCGGCATGAATTCGCTTTCGGCACTTTTGCTGAAACTGCCGAGGTAGCTTCGGGCCGCTGAATCCGGTGTTTGAGCAGACATGGGCAATACCCGTCAGTTAAGAGAAATAAAGCCGAACACAAACCTGTGGCGAGGGGGCTTGTCGGAACGCCGCATCGCCCCGTTCGGCTGCGAAGCAGTCGTAAACCTGCCAGCTAACGGGGTGAATGGCTTTGGGGCCGCTTCGCGACCCAACGGGGGCAAGCCCCCTCGCCACAGGTTTTGTGCTGGCATCGAGTGGGTGCCCCTAAACCGTCGCAGAGCCGACACGGCCCTTGCGCAATGCATCGATGACTGCTTCTTTCGGGCCATCGGCGACGATCCGCCCGTTGTCCAGCACCACCAACCGGTCCACCAGGCTGAGCATCGAGGTGCGGTGGGTGACCAGCAGCAGGGTTTTGCCCTGAATCCAGCCGTGGAGTTTTTGCCGCAGAACGTCTTCGCTGCTGTTGTCCATGGCGCTGGTGGGTTCGTCGAGCAGCATGATCGGCGGGTCGAGCAACAAGGCCCGCGCCAGCAACACCGCTTGGCGTTGACCGCCCGACAGCAACTGACCGCGTTCGCCCACCGGCCGGTCGAAGCCTTGGGGATGTTGGCGAGCCAGTTCGGTGACGCCGGTCAGTTCAGCGACTTCAAGCATCCGGGCATCGCTGATGTAGCGCGCGCCCAAGGTCAGGTTGTCGCGCAAGCTGCCGGCCAGCAGCGGCAGGTCGTGGGCGACGTAGCCGATCTGTTGGCGCAGGTCGGCGACGTCCAGTTGTCGCAGGTCCAGGCCATCGAGCAGCAACTGGCCTTCTTCCGGTGCATAGAAACCCATCACCAGCCGCGCCAACGTGCTTTTGCCCGAGCCGCTGCGGCCGATGATGCCGATCCGTTCGCCCGGTTTCATGCTGAAGCTGACGTTGGCCAGGGCCGGAGCATTCTGGCCGTTGTAGTGGAACGTCACGCCGCTGACATCCAGTGCGCCTTGCAATTGCGTGCGCTCCAATGGCCGCTGTTTGGCGTCACGTTCTTGCGGTAACGACATCAGCGCATCGGTACTTTTCATGGTCAGTTGCGCTTGCTGATAACGGGTGATCAGCCCGGCGATTTGTCCCAGCGGCGCGAGTACGCGGCTGCCAAGCATGTAGGTCGCCACCAGCGCACCAACGCTGAGGTTGCCGGCGATGATGCTGTAGACGCCGGCGACGATGGTCGCCATGCCGGAGAATTGTTGAATGAACAGCGTGCCGTTGGTGGCCAGCGCCGAGAGGTTGCGCGCGTGGCTGTCGAGGCGGGTGAGGGCGCCGTGGGTGCTTTCCCATTTGTGTTGGCGTTCGCTTTCGGCGCTGCAGGCCTTGAGGGTTTCCAGGCCGCCGAGGGTTTCGATCAGCAGGGCCTGGCGCTCGGCGCCGAGGCTCAGACTCTTCTGCACGGTGTCGCGCAGACGTGCCTGAATCACCATGGCAAAAATGATCGTGATGGGGAAGGCCAACAGCGGAATCACCACCAGCCAGCCGCCAAGCAGGCCGATCACCACCAGCATCAACACCGCGAAGGGCAGGTCGATCAGGCTGGTCAGCGTGACGGCGGTGAGAAATTCCCGCAGGCCCTGAAAATCATGAATGCTCTGGGCGAAACCACCGATGGTTGCTGGCCGCGCTTTCATCGCCATGCCGGTGATGCGTTCGAACAAGGTCGCCGAAAGAATCACGTCGGTTTTCTTCCCGGCGGTGTCCAGCAAGTGCGCGCGAACCACCCGCAGCACCAGTTCGAACCCGGTGCCGATCAGCAAGCCGATCGACAGCACCCACAACGTTGAAGTGGCCTGGTTCGGCACTACCCGGTCGTAGGTCTGCATCACGAACAGCGGCACCATCAGGCCCAGCAGGTTGATCAGAAAACTCGCCAGAATCGCATCGCTGTACAGCCACTTCGACAACTTCAACGTGTCGCGAAACCACGCCTCGACTCGTGGCACCAGTGGCGCGCGCAAGTCTTCGAGTTCATGCCGCGGCCGGGCGAACAAGGCCTGGCCGCTGTAGTTGGCGGTCAGCTCTTCCGTGCTGACCCATTGTTCTCCACCGTCGGCTTCGCTCGGCAGAATCAGCGCCTGACCGTCATCGCCGAAGCGACGCAAGATCGCGCAGCGGCCATGGTTGAGGATCAGCATCACAGGCAGGTTGAGCGCGGAAATTTCCCCCAGCTCACGGCGCAATACACGCGCCTGCAAACTGGCCCGGGCCGCTGCGCGCGGCAGCAGGTCCAGGCTCAAGCGTTGGTGTGCCATTGGCAGCCCGGCACTCAGGCTGGCGCGACTGACCGTCGCGCCATGAAGTTTGCAGAGGATCAACAGACCGTCCAGAAGCGGGTCATCGAAGTTTAGACGCGGATCGACACCCGTGTTGCCGGGTTCCATGCTGGTCACATTGATCGCTCCTGTTGAACCGTGGCAATGGATGCACATCTCCCTGTAGGAGCTGCCGAAGGCTGCGATCTTTTGATCTTGATCTTAAAAAACAAAATCAAAAGATCGCAGCCTTCGGCAGCTCCTACAGGGTTATTTCATTTCAGTTCAGGCAAACGAGCTTCGTTTTTCACTTCGGTGGAGGCGATCGCATCGGCGGGCAGCACCACCCGTTGTTTGCTCAGCAACTGGCCCATGTTCGCCAGCACGCGGTACATCGAAAACTCCTCGGTGTAGCGCACTTCGGTGTAGCGGCGGTTGGCGTTGTAGAGCTCGTTTTCACTGTCGAGCACGTCGAGCAAGGTCCGTTGACCAAGGCCGAATTGATCCTGATACGCGGCCCGCACACGGGTGGTGGTTTCGGCGTATTCACGGGCGGTCGGGGTTTGTTTCTTGGCGTTGAGCATGGCGTTCCAGGCCAGGTGGATGTTCTCGTTGAGCTGGCGCAGGGCGTTGTTGCGGATGTCCAGCGCCTGGTTAATCTGGTGCGCATCGGAGGCCAGTCGGGCCTTGTCGCTGCCGCCGCGGAACAGGTTGTAGTTCATCACCACACCCACTCGCCATTCGTTGTCGTGGCCTTCGTCGCCCTGAATATTATTATTCGCACCCACCGCCGCTTCAGCGTCAAAGCGCGGGTAGAACGGCGACTTGGCGACTTCGTATTGGCTTTCGGCCGATTGCACATCGGCCTGGGCGGATTTCAGATACGGGTTGTTTTCCACCATGCTCTGCTGGGCTTCCGGCAGGGTGGCGGGCAATTCGCCGCGGGTCGATGGCGGCGCTTCGAGTTCATCGGGCATGCGCCCCACGACGCTGTAGAAATTCGTCTCGGCATCGGCCAGATCGACTTCGGCGGTGTCGAGGTTGTTTTGCGCCAGCGCCCGGCGAGCGGTGGACTGGTCGGAGTCGGCGTTGCTGCCGACCCCACGCTGGGTGCGCAGACCGATCTGATCGTTGACCCGCATGTGCGCTTGCAGATTGTTCTTGGCCAGGGTCACCAGTTCGCGACGCTTGAGCACTTCGAGGTAAACCTCGATGGTGCGCAGGGCCAGATCCTGGGCGGTGCCCTGAGCGTAATAGGCTCGCGAGTTGGCCACGCCTTTGGTGCGCGCGACCTCGTTGGAGGTGTTGAAGCCGTCGAAGAGCATCTGCCGCAGGCGCAGTTCCGATTGGGTGTAGTTGAGGATTTCGGTGTGGTGATTGCCCTGCGCCCGAGTGGTGGTGTTATCGCTGTACCCGCGCCCGTAGCCGGCGTTCAAATCCACCGATGGATAGAAGCCCCCTTTGGCGACTTTAATCTGCTCGTCGGCCGAGAGCCGGGCATCGACCCGCGACGCCAGTTCCGGGTGGGTCGCAATGGTGCTCTGGATCGCCTCGGTCAATGACATCGCCTGTGCTTGAGAAGTGCAGGCCATGGCCAGCAAAATCGCGCTGCAGAGGGGGGTTAAAACGCGCATGGATGCCTCTCCCTGATTCCTGATGGTACTTAGTGAGTCGCCAAATATTTGACGTTATTTTTAAGTGAAACCGTCTCACGCTTGTTACATCAGAGCTAAGAACATCCTGAGGCGAAGCTAAGAAGGATTTCTCATAAGACTTATGCCGAAAAAAACTTATGCGCTCTGAAAAATCCAGCACATTGTTCAATGCGAAAGCCTTTGTTTATGAGCTCTGAGGAGCATCGAAGGGCTTGAGGAAAGTTCAATTCACTTTTCGACACAGAGCGAAGAAGTGCTGGAGGGGAGGGAAGCGAGACGGTTTAGAGGCGACAATTTTTTGTCACTCGAGTGATTCGAAACCGTTACGCATCGTTAGCAGGACGGTTATTTTGGAAGTGGACCCCGATGCTGTTGATTGCAGAGGGTTTTATCCCGATCCAGAAATTCCCCTTGCGAGCGACACGCCTGGCGAGAATGTCGGGAGGCAGTTGTTTACGTCAGGTAAACGCTTTCTCGGCAAACGATCCGCTAGGCCAACCTGCTTCAACCATGAGCAACTTCTTCGCGCAAACAGGATGCCGACAGCAGTTGGCAGCGGAGGAAATGCACATGGCAACGCTCATCGGTATCGTCAGTAAAGTCATCGGTCAGGTGTACGCAGTGGCGGGTGATGGCACCCAACGTACCTTGGTCGAGGGCGATCGGCTGTTTGCCGGCGAGCAACTGGTCACCGGGGCCGAAGGCGCGGTGGCGGTGCAACTGCAAAATGGCCAGGAGCTGACCCTGGGTCGTGACAGCAGCCTGCAGATGACGTCCCAATTACTGGCGCATCAGGTCCCGCACGTGGAGACCTCTGAGGCGGTGACACCGAGCCAGGCGCAACTGACCGATGTCGAGCAACTGCAAAAAGCCATTACCGCCGGCGCCGACCCGACTCAAACAGGTGAAGCCACTGCCGCCGGACCGGGCGCCTCGGGCGCGCCGGGTGGATTGGGCGGCGGTCACAGTTTTGTGTTGCTGGAGGAAGTGGCGGGCCGGGTCGATCCCATCATTGGTTTCCCCACTGCGGGCTTCAACGGTATTCCCGAATTCCCCCTGGCGCGCCGGGACGCTGATCCGGGCAATGGCGATAACGGTGCGGGTGGTGCAGGTGGTGCGGGTGGGACAGGCGCGCCGAATAACCCGGTCACCCTCATCGGCCTGTCGGCGGCGGGAGGCGAACTGACCCTCAATGAAGCCAACCTGGCGGACGGTTCGGCCAGCAACCCCGGAGCGCTGATTCAAAACGGCACCTTCACAATCATTGCGGCTGACGGGCTGAGCAGCCTGAATATCGGCGGAATCAACGTGATCAGTGGCGGTGTGCCCGCCGGTTTCCCGCAATCGATCACCACGCAACTGGGCAACACCCTGACGATCACCGGTTACAACCCGGCCACCGGCGTGGTGAGTTACAGCTACACCCTGGTGGGCAACGAAACCCACTCGGCTGGCGACGGCGCCAACAACCTCAGTGAACAGTTCACCGTGGTCGCGAGTGACAGCAACGGCGATACCGCCACCGGTTCGCTGGACGTCAACATCACTGACGATGTGCCCAAAGCGATCGACGACACCAACGCCAATACCGCCTCGGAAACCCTGCTGACCCTGACTGGCAGCGTGCTGCCCAACGACATCCAGGGCGCCGACCGCATTGCCACCGGTCCTGACAGCGGGCCGGTCATCGGCGGCACGTTCAACGGGACTTACGGCACACTGGTGCTTAATGCCAACGGCACCTACACCTACACCCTGAACACCAGCGATGCCGACTTCAAAGCCCTGAACGGCGGTGGCAACGGCACTGAGAATTTCGTCTACACCCTCACCGATTCCGATGGCGATACCAGCACCGCGACGCTGGTGCTGAACATCCATAACAACGATGACCCGGTGACCCTCGATGGCCTGAACATCAACGGCGGCGAACTCACCGTCTATGAGAAAAACCTCAGCGACGGCACCAGCCCCAATACACCAGCCTTGACCCAAAGCGGCACCTTCACCGTCACCGCCCTCGACGGTTTGCAAACCCTGACCGTGGGCGGTATCGCAGTAGTTACCGGTGGCGTGGCCGCAGGCTTCCCGCAATCGATTGTCACTGCGCTCGGCAATACGCTGACCATCACCGGTTTCAACAGCACCACCGGTGTAGTCAGCTACAGCTACACCCTGACGGATAACGAAACCCACCCGAACGCCGACGGCACCAACAGCGTCACCGAGAACCTCAACGTCGTTGCCACCGACGTCGATGGCAGCACGGCATTGGGGCAGATCAACGTCAACATCGTCGATGACTTGCCCACCGCCAACCCTGATCACGCCACGGTGGCCGAGGGCGCGACGGCCTCGGGCAACGTGCTGGACAACGACATCGGTGGCGCCGATGGCCCGGCACTCAGTGGTGCAGTGGTTGGCGTGCGCGCCGGCAGCGACACTTCGACTTCAGCCATCGGTGGCCTGAATACGCAAATCAACGGCGCCTATGGCTACCTGACTCTGGATGCCAACGGCAACGCCGTGTACCACAGCAATCCGAACTCGGTCAGCGCGCCGGGGGCCACGGATGTGTTCACCTACACCGTGCGCGATGCAGACGGTGATGAAAGCACCACGACCATCACCATCAATGTGGCGGACTGCACCCTCATAGCGGCCAGCGATAGCGACGTGACGGTTCAGGAGAAAGCTCTCGATTTGACCAAGGATGGCCAGGATCTGGCGGCAGGCACGGTCACCGGCAGTGAACCTGGCAATACCGGTGAAACCGGCTCCGGCACGTTGGTCGGTTCGGTCACTGGCACCACTGGCGCGATCACTTACACCTTGGTCGGCAGCGCCACCGGGACTTATGGGCAAATCGTGCTCAACCCCGACGGCAGCTACACCTACACCCTGACTTCCGCACCAACGACCACGCCCCATGCCAACGACGGGCCGAATACCCTGAGCGAAAGTTTCACCTACCAAGCGACCGATCCCTTGGGCAACAGCGTCACCAGTACCATCGTGATCAACATCGTCGACGACGTACCCACCGCTCACGCCGATGCAGTCTCGGTGGCGGAGGGTGGGACGGTCAGCGGTAATGTGTTGGGCAATGATGTGCTCGGCGCTGACGGCCCTGCGTCGGGTGGTGCGGTGGTCGGCGTGCGCGCCGGCAGCGACACATCCACTTCGGCCATCGGTGGTCTGAACACCCAAATCAACGGCACCTACGGCTACCTGACTCTGGATGCCAACGGCAACGCCGTGTATCACAGCAATCCGAACTCGGTCAGCGCGCCGGGCGCCACGGATGTATTCACCTACACCGTGCGCGATGCCGACGGCGATGAAAGCACCACGATCATTACCGTCGACGTGTCCAACTGCTCCCTCGTCGTGGCTCCTGATACCGACGTGACGGTTCAGGAAAAAGCCCTGGATTTGACCAAGGACGGCCAGGACCTGGCGGCGGGCACGGTTACCGGCAGTGAGCCTGGCAACACTGGCGAAACCGCCTCTGGGACGTTGGTCGGCTCCATCACGGGCGCTACTGGCGCAATCACTTTCACCCTGGTCGGCAGTGCTTCCGGGGCGTATGGGCAAATCCTGCTCAACCCGGATGGCAGCTACACCTACACCCTGACGTCCGCACCCGCGACCACGCCCCATGCCAACGACGGGCCGAACACGCTGAGCGAAAGTTTCACCTATCAGGCCACCGATTCTTTAGGTAATAGCGTCACCAGCACCATCGTGATCAACATCGTCGATGACGTGCCGACCGCTCACTGCGATTCAGTCTCGGTGGTAGAAGGCGGGACAGTCAGCGGTAATGTATTGGACAACGATGTGCTCGGTGCCGATGGCCCAGCCGTGGGTGGCGCAGTGGTCGGCGTGCGTGCCGGCAGCGACACCTCGACCTCGGCCATCGGCGGCTTGAACGCGCATATCAATGGCACTTACGGCTATCTCACACTGGATGCCAACGGTAATGCCGTGTACCACAGCAACCCGAACTCGGTCGGCGAGCCGGGCGCCACAGATGTATTCACCTACACCGTGCGCGATGCTGATGGCGATGAAAGCACCACGACCCTGACCATCGATGTGTCCAACAGCTGCCTCGTAACGGTCACCGATACTGACGTGACGGTCTACGAAAAAGCCCTGGATTTGACCCAGAACGGCCAGGACCTGGCAGCGGGCACGGTCACTGGCAGCGAGCCTGGCAACACCGGTGAAACCGGCTCCGGTACGCTGGTCGGTGCGGTCAGCGGCGCCAGCGGCGCGATCACTTACACCCTGGTCGGCAGTGGCACCGGAACCTACGGGCAGATCCTGCTCAACCCCGACGGCAGCTACACCTACACGCTGACCTCGGCGCCGAAAACTTCGCCCAACGCCAATGACGGCGCGAACACCCTGAATGAAAGCTTCACCTACACCGCCACCGATGCCGTGGGCAACAGCACCACCGGCACCCTTGTAGTCAACATCGTCGATGACGTGCCGCCTAACGCCGACGCCTCGTACCGTTCGGTGCCCGCGGTGCAGATCGACTCCAACCTGCTGCTGGTGATCGACGTGTCCGGGAGCATGGACGACCCCTCCGGCGTGTCGGGGCTGTCGCGACTGGAACTGGCCAAGCAGGCGATCAGTGCACTGCTCGACAAGTACGACAACCTCGGTGATGTGAAAGTGCAGGTCGTCACCTTCAGCAGCAGCGCCACGGACCAGACGTCGATCTGGGTCGATGTGGCGACGGCCAAGTTGATCATCGCGACGCTGACGGCAGGCGGCGGGACCAACTACGACGCGGCCGTAGCGACCATGCAAACCGCGTTCGACACCATGGGCAAACTCATCGGGGCGCAGAACGTCGGCTACTTCTTCTCCGATGGCAAACCCAACGAAGGCGACATCGGCAGCGCGGACGAGACTGCCCTCAAAGCCTTCCTCGACGCCAATGGCATCAAGAACTACGCCATCGGCCTGGGCAACGGCGTCAGTAATGACAGCCTCGATCCAGTGGCCTATGACGGCAGTACGCACACCAACACCAATGCCGTGGCGGTGACCGACCTCAATCAACTCAACTCGGTACTCTCGGGCACCGTGCAAGGCGCGCCGGTCACCGGCTCGCTGCTGGGCGAGGGCGCGGGCGGTACGTTCGGCGCCGATGGCGGCTTCATCAAAACCATCACCGTCGATGGCACCACCTATACCTATGATCCAAAAGCCAACAGCAACCAGGGTTCGCTGAGCTTCAGCGGCGGTGCGAACCACGGCACGTTCAACACCGCCAATAACACCCTGAGCATTGCCACGGACAACAGCGGCACCCTGCTGGTGAACCTCGACACCGGCGAGTACACCTACCTCTCGCAGAAAACCACGGCGGCGGTGATCACTGAGAACATCGGCTTCATCGCCAGCGACAACGACGGCGATCTGGCCAGCTCCACGCTGGTGATCAACGTGATTCCGAACACGCCACCGGTGGCGGTCGATGACCACGTCATCACCAACGTGCTGTCGGGCAGCATTGTAGTGCCGGGCGAACTGCTGCTGGCCAACGACACCGACGTCAATGGCGACACGCTCACTGCATCGCCGACCACCTTCAACACGGGATGGGGGGCCAAGGGCGCAGACTTCATCGGTACCAACTCGAGCTTTAGCTTCACCGCCAATAACACCCAGGCGGTGACCATCGCCCGCAGCGCATTTGTCGCCAACACAGCGGCCATGACGGCGATGTTGGTGGTCAGCGGGGCACTGGGGTCGGTCAGCGCCAACAATACCAATGATGAGGACCGCATCACCGTCACCCTCAAACAGGGTGAAACCCTCAACCTGGACCACAACCTGGCGGCCGGCCACGTCACCATGGAGTACTCGGTCAACGGCGGTGCTTTCATTGCCATCGCCGACGGCCAGACCATCACCGCCACGGCGGACGGCACGTACCAGATCCACATCACCAACATCGACGACGGCGGTCCGGGCAACAGCGGGAAAGGGGCGGAAAACTACCAGCTGACCATGACCGTCAACTACGCCGGAGCACACGACACCACGCCGGACTTCCACGGGACCTACACCGCCAACGACAACCACGGCGGCAGCGACTCGGCCAATGTGACCATCAGCTATCAGGACGGCCATACGCTGACCGGCACTTCGGGCGACGACGTACTGCTGGCGGGCGCTGGCAACAACGTCATCAATGCCGGCGACGGCAACGACGTGCTTACCGCAGGTTCCGGCAACAACGAGATGCACGGTGGCGCCGGCAATGACTTGCTGTTCAGCGGCGCGGGCAACGACCTGCTCGATGGCGGCACGGGCAACGACACCGCGAGCTACGCGCACGCCACTGCTGGGGTCTCCGTCGACCTGAGCTTGCTCACCGCGCAAAACACCCTTGGCGCGGGCACCGACACTTTGACCGGCATCGAAAACCTCACCGGCTCAAACTTCAACGACAGCCTCATGGGAAACAACAACAGCAACGTCATCAACGGCGGTTTGGGTAACGATGTGCTCAACGGCGCGGGTGGCGACGACTTCCTCATCGGTGGCCTCGGCAACAACACCCTCACCGGCGGAAGCGGCGCCGACACCTTCCAGTGGCTCAAAGGCAACAGCGGCCACGACGTCATCACCGACTTCACCCCTGGCACCGACAAACTCGACCTGTCGCAACTGCTGCAAGGAGAAAACGGCACCGCGGCATCACTGGATGACTACCTGCACTTCACCGTCAGCGGCAGTGGCGCGTCGGTGATCACCAGCATCGACGTCAGCGCCATGGCCGGCGCCACGCCGAACCAGACCATCGATTTGGCGGGTGTGAACCTGGCCAGCCACTACGGCGTGACCCCGGGTGCGGGTGGGGTGATTGCCGGTGGGGCGGACACGGCGACGATCATTAACGGCATGCTCAATGACCATTCGTTGAAGGTGGATACGGTGTGATCTAAACGTACAAAGCCCGCCATTCCTGTGGAAAGAAATGGCGGGTTTGTGTTGTCTATAGCGTCGCCACAGTCGGATCGCCGGCCCGGAGCGGGCTCGCGAAGCGATCCCGAAGAACACTGCGCAACTCTCCGGTCAGCCATGCAACTGTGGCGAGGGAGCTTGCTCCCGCTGGGCTGCGAAGCGGCCCAATCCCGGCAATCACGGTTTTTCAGACATACCGAATGTTCTGGCTTTGCGACTGCTGCGCAGCCGAGCGGGAGCAAGCTCCCTCGCCACAAAAGCCCTGTGGCCTCGGGTCAATGGTCAGGACGGCGGATCGAGATTATCCAGCACCCGATTCACCGCCAACTCACCGAGCATGACCACCGATTGAATCCCCAACATCATGTTGCGATGGGGAATGTCCATCAACCCGGCGAATTCACTGAGCATCACGCTCGCTGACGCCAGGGATTCGCAGGCGTTGACCTGCAGGGTTTCGTTATCGACCTTCGCACCCACATGGTAAATGGTGCTGGGTTTGCGCGGAGTGTCTTTGGGAATGACCGGTTTGAGGTAGTAATCAAGAGCGCGGTCGGCGGCTTCATTGAGTTTTCTCGAATCGGTGGTTTCGTACGGGGAAACATCGTCGGTTTCCGGAGGATTTGGCGTTGGTTTGAACATGGTGAAACTCCTTGATGATTGGAGCTGTCACCCATCGCTGCTAAACGAATATGGGTGGCGGCTGTACGCGGGTTAGCAGACCAGGCATCAAGGAACCCGGCGCACCGAAGTGCCCCACGCATAGCCGCCATAACGCAGACCAGCTGACGAAAACGCTGTCGACCGATCACCGGCGGCACTGACGTGCCTTGATATTCACCGAGCTGCTAAACCCGATCGCTGATTTGTCAGCGACCCGGAAACGATAGAGGCCAGGCTCAAGGCGCACAAGCCGGCGGATTCTGGCGCAGTCGTAGGCAGCGACGCAAGGTTGTGTAGCCTGAGTGAGTGTCTGGAAATGTTTTTTAAACATTGATGTTTAATGTTCTTCGCGGGCAAGTCGGATCGCCACCTGTTGCGGCCGTCGAGGGTAGCGTTGAAGGGGGTTGTGGGCGTGTCGTGTGTGTACCGAACTCGACACAATTGCCGCAGGAGCTAGTCTTGTCTTGACCGCGACGACGAATTACCGATCACCGGGTCCCGCAGCGGCGCTGGTTCCGCTACAATGCGCGCCGATTTCGACTTGCCTGAGAGCCCACTCATGTCCGCCTGCCAGACGCCTATCATCGTCGCCCTGGATTTCCCCTCCCGTGATGCCGCACTGAAGCTGGCCGATCAACTGGACCCGAAGCTGTGCCGGGTCAAAGTCGGTAAAGAACTGTTCACCAGTTGCGCCTCGGAAATCGTCGGCACCCTGCGCGACAAAGGCTTCGAAGTGTTCCTGGACCTCAAGTTCCACGACATTCCGAACACCACCGCCATGGCCGTCAAGGCCGCCGCGGAAATGGGCGTGTGGATGGTCAACGTGCACTGCTCCGGTGGTCTGCGCATGATGGCCGCCTGCCGTGAAGTACTCGATCAGCGCAGCGGCCCGAAACCGTTGTTGATCGGCGTGACCGTGCTGACCAGCATGGAGCGTGAGGATCTGGCGGGTATCGGTCTGGACATCGAGCCACAGGAACAGGTGCTGCGCCTGGCCGCGCTGGCGGAAAAGGCCGGGATGGACGGTCTGGTCTGCTCGGCCCTGGAAGCCCGGGCCTTGAAAACCGCTCACCCGTCGCTGCAACTGGTGACCCCGGGGATTCGCCCGGCGGGCAGCGCCCAGGACGATCAACGCCGCATCCTGACCCCGCGTCAGGCGCTGGAGGCCGGTTCCGACTACCTGGTGATTGGTCGCCCGATCAGCCAGGCGGCGGATCCGGCGAAGGCGTTGGCGGCAGTCGTTGCCGAACTCGCTTAAACGCCACTAAACCTGTGGGAGCGGGCTTGCCCGCGATAGCGGTGTATCAGACAACATTGATGTTGACTGACACGCCCTCATCGCGGGCAAGCCCGCTCCCACAAGGTTTTGTTGTGGTCAGGTAATACGTTAAACCTTCAACACCAACTTCCCGAAATTCTCGCCGCTGAACAATTTCATCAGCGTCTCCGGGAATGTTTCCAGCCCTTCAACGATATCTTCCTTGCTCTTGAGCTGCCCCTTGGCCATCCAGCCGGCCATTTCCTGCCCGGCAGCGCCGAACTGTGCGGCGTAATCCATCACCACAAAGCCTTCCATCCGTGCGCGGTTGACCAGCAGCGACAGGTAATTGGCCGGGCCTTTGACCGCTTCCTTGTTGTTGTACTGGCTAATGGCGCCGCAAATCACCACCCGTGCCTTCATGTTCAGGCGGCTCAGCACAGCGTCGAGAATATCGCCGCCGACGTTATCGAAATACACGTCGACCCCTTTCGGGCATTCGCGCTTGAGGCCGGCCTGCACGTCTTCGTTTTTGTAGTCGATGGCACCGTCAAAACCCAGTTCATCGATCAGGAATTTGCACTTGTCCGCACCTCCGGCAATACCGACTACCCGACAACCTTTGATCTTGGCGATTTGCCCGGCAATGCTGCCCACCGCACCGGCCGCGCCCGATAGCACCACGGTGTCGCCGGCTTTCGGCGCGCCGACATCGAGCAGGGCGAAGTAGGCGGTCATCCCGGTCATGCCCAGCGCGGATAAATAGCGCGGCAGCGGTGCCAGTGTTGGATCGACTTTATAGAAACCTCGTGGCTCGCCGAGGAAGTAATCCTGCACGCCGAGGGCGCCGTTGACGTAGTCCCCCACGGCGAAACCCGGATTGTTCGAGGCGATGACTTTGCCTACGCCCAATGCGCGCATGACTTCGCCAATGCCGACCGGAGGGATGTAGGACTTGCCCTCGTTCATCCAGCCACGCATGGCCGGGTCCAGGGACAAGTATTCATTCTTGACCAGGATCTGACCCGCCGCCGGCTCGCCGACCGGTACTTCTTGATACGTGAACGTCTCACGAGTGGCCGCCCCCACGGGGCGTTTGGCGAGCAGGAACTGGCGATTGGTCTGGGTAGTCATGACAGGCACTCAAGATGAATGAAGTCTTGTTGATAGACCTTCATTGGCGATGCTGCAAGGTTGGCTGACGCTGCGAATGCACATCGATCCAGTGCAGTGATAGTCAGAGTGGCGGTTCTATCACTGCAACTCATGGGGGGCCAACCGGCCTTCTGATAGTGCTGCCGTGCAATAGACCCCTGTGCCTAGACTGGGAACACGCAATTCCCCTCCGCATTCTTCCCTCCGAGGACATAACAATGAGCATGACGTTTTCCGGCCAGGTCGCCGTTGTGACAGGCGCGGCCAATGGTATTGGCCGCGCGACCGCTTTGGCGTTCGCCGCTGAAGGTTTGAAAGTGGTGGTCGCCGATCTGGACGCGGCCGGTGGTGAAGGCACTGTGGCGCTGATTCGCACCGCGGGCGGTGAAGCGACTTTCGTGCGCTGCAATGTCACAGTGGAAAGCGAGGTAAAAAATCTGATGGACGAGGTCGTGAATACCTACGGCCGTCTCGACTATGCCTTCAACAACGCCGGTATCGAAATCGAGAAAGGCAAACTGGCCGAAGGCACGATCGATGAGTTCGACGCGATCATGGGCGTCAACGTCAAAGGCGTCTGGCTGTGCATGAAGTATCAATTGCCGTTGTTGCTGGCCCAGGGCGGCGGCGCGATCGTCAACACCGCTTCGGTCGCCGGCCTGGGCGCTGCGCCGAAGATGAGCATCTACGCTGCCTCGAAACACGCGGTGATCGGCCTGACCAAATCGGCGGCCATCGAATACGCCAAGAAAAAGATTCGCGTGAATGCAGTCTGCCCGGCGGTGATCGACACCGATATGTTCCGTCGAGCCTACGAAGCGGACCCGAAGAAGGGCGAGTTCGCCAACGCCATGCACCCGGTCGGGCGTATAGGCAAGGTCGAAGAAATTGCCAGCGCGGTGTTGTACCTGTGCAGCGACGGCGCGGCATTCACCACCGGTCATTCGCTGGCGGTGGATGGTGGGGTTACGGCGTTTTAATGCTGCAGGCCGCGTAATGCGTATCAAAGCGCAATCCATGTGGGAGCGGGCTTGCCCGCGATGAGGGCGTGTCAGTCGACATCTATGTTGTCTGATACACCGCTATCGCGGGCAAGCCCGCTCCCACAGTTTTTTTTATCGATCGGCCCCGGTTCCCTGATGACGCCGATCAATGTGTTTCAAATGATTAGATTCGAGGGTTTTGGCGGCGTTGTCGCACATCCCCTGGAGCGCTCCTGTGATTAACTGTTTCCCGCAAAACTGACAGGAGTTTGCTTGCTCATGGAGTTGAGAATCGATCGACAGGCATTGGTGCCTGTCGTGCAGCAAATCGTCGACGCATTGGCGGATTGGCTCCGTCGTGGCGAGGTGTCGCCGGGGACGCGTTTGCCTTCTGTGCGGCACATCGCGCGAATCAATCTGCTCAGTCAGTCCAGTGTCGTCGAGGCCTGTGAACGGCTTGTGACTCAAGGCGTATTGGCGACGCGCAACGGGGTGGGTTTCTTTGCCGCGGCAACGGTGCTGGCTGTTCAGGAACAACGGGATCTTCCCTGGTTCGAAGGGGTCGAGCAGCAGAGCAATCTCATCGGCGAACTGAAACTGGGTTGCGGCGGATTACCTGAAAGCTGGCGCGAGACTGACGACCTGAGCTACGCCATACGCCAGGTCAGCCGCACCGACATGGCCGGGTTGTTCAACTACAGCACGTCACTGGGCCTGCCAGCCTTGCGCCTGCAGATCCTCAAACGACTGAAACAGCTGAGTATTACGGTGGATGAAAACCGAATCCTGACCACGGCGGGGGCCAGTCATGGGCTCGATCTGATTGTGCGCACTTTGTTCAAGCCAGGCGATTGTATGGTGGTGGAGAGTCCCGGTTATTCGATGCTGTTCGATCTGCTCAGGCTGCACGGGATCAGCATGATCGAGGTGCCACGAACCCCTCGCGGACCAGACCCTGAAGCACTCGAGGTATTGTTGCTGAAGTACAAGCCCCGTGGCTTGTTCATCAACAGTTTTTATCACAACCCCACCGGCAGCAGTTTGACCCCGGGGGTGGCTCAGCAGGTCCTGCAACTGGCCAAAAAACATGGCGTGCTGGTGATCGAAGACGACGTCTATGCGGATTTGCACAGCGGTCCAGGCACGCGGCTTGCGGCGCTGGGCATCGATGACAACGTGATCTACGTTGGCAGTTACTCCAAAACCCTCAGCAGTTCGTTGCGGGTCGGCTTTGTAGTGGCCAGTGCCGATGTAATTTCGCGGCTGGCAGAGGTCAAGATGATCAGCAGCATGGGCGCTTCACGGTTTAGCGAGTCGGTGCTGGCTTGTCTGTTGGCCAGTGGTGCCTATCGCAAATTGGTGCAGCGTCAACGTCAGCGTTTAAGCACTGGCAGGGAAGCGGCCTTGCAGGTGCTCGAAGACGCGGAGTGGGAGGTTTTCGGCAAACCGGCGGGCGGCCTGTTTATCTGGGCGCGATCGCGCAAGTCTGACTACGCTCAGGTGCGAGCTCAGGCGCGACGCTTCGGTATCGTGCTGTCTTGCCCGACGGCATTCAGTCCGACCGGCCAAACTCATGACTGGCAGCGGATCAACGTTGCCTATGCCTGTGATCCGCGCGCCCGGGCATTTTTTCACGCCACCGCCAGGGTCTGTTGACGTTTGGTGACGAACCGCGTTGCGATGCGAACGTCAACAGACCCTGGGGATCGACCTCAAGCGTTCTGAAAGCGACGCGGGCGTAGCTTTTTGCCATTATTCCGACGCCAGAGACTTGTGTTGGCACAAGCCCGTTGCGAATCTGCATCAACAGACAATGGCAGGGGACTAAGCGCAATGATTTCGGCCGTGCAAGGACGTTTTGCCAACCTCGGTATGGCGAAAAAACTGGGTGTCGGGTTTGTACTGGTGCTGCTGTTGACAGCCCTGGTGGCGGCCATCGGCGTATGGTCCCTGCAAACCATCAGTCAACGCTTCGACGGGCTCAAGCAGATGTCGTCGCTCAACAGTGGTTTGCTCAAGGTTCGCCTGCTCGAGCAGGAATACGCCTTGCACGGTAATCCGAAAACCGCGGACGCCTTGCGCGCCGGGGTGGATGCTCTGATCGGCCTGGCGACCGAACTCAAGGCACAGTCGACGGCCAACGTGGCGGTCATGAATGACGTCGAGCAATCTCTGGGGGCCTATCGCAAGGCGTTCGACGAGTTCGTCTCGCTGAGTCAGGCCAAGGACCTGGCGCTGGAAATGGCCAGTTGGTCGGTGTCCAGCGTGGCCAATAACCTGGATGTGCTACAGGCCGGGCTCGCCGACGATGGTGCTTATACCTTGAAGGAGTCCGAGGGCAAGGACGGCGCGCAATTCATCGAGCAGGCCAATCAGGTCAGTCAGGTATCGCGGCTGATGTTGCAGGCCATGAACGAAGCACGCGTACGCCTGGACCAGAGTCGCAAGGGCGACGACAGCGGTGGGCAGGGCAAGATTGAGCAAGCCGATCAGGCACTGACCCAGGCCGAGCAGCTGAAAACCACGATCAAGGATGAGGGTTACCAGACCGTCCTCAATGAAGTGTCCGGTCACATCGCCGGTTTCAGTGAAAAACTTGCCGAATACACCGGTCTATTGGCACAGGAAAAGACCGTCTACGAGCAACTTCACCAGCGCGCCGCTCAAGTGGTGGCGCGGGTGGACCAGGCCTACGTTGCCGAAGACCATTCGATGCAGGCTGAGCTGAAAAAGAACTCGCTGTTGATCATCGGCTCTTCGGCACTGGCCCTGCTGGTGGGGCTGATTGCTTCGTGGGTGATTACCCGATTGATCGTTACCCCACTGCGCAGTGTGATTCGTGTCGCTCAACAGATCGCCGCGGGCGATTTGAGTGCAACGATTGAAGTGACCCGCCGAGACGAGATCGGCCAGTTGATGCAAGCCATGCAGCAAATGGGGGCGGGGCTCAGCAGTATCGTCAGTGGTTTGCAGGCCGGTATCGAACAGCTGGCAAACTCTGCGCAATCGCTGTCTGCAGTGACCGAGCAGACCAACCTTGAAGTCAGCAGCCAGAAGGAAGAAACCGAGCAGGTCGCCACCGCGATGAATCAGATGACCGCCACGGTGCACGACGTCGCACGTAACGCGGAAGAGGCCGCTCAGGCGGCGCAGACTGCCGACGGCAAGGTCGAAAGCGGTCAGCAGGTGGTGCGCCAAAGCATGGCGCGAATCGAACAACTGGCGGACTCAGCCACCTCGGCCAGCTCCAGCATCGAAAGCCTCAGCGCAGAAATCCAGAACATTGGCACGGTGCTCAGCGTGATCAAAAGCGTCGCCGAGCAGACCAACTTGTTGGCGCTCAATGCGGCCATCGAGGCGGCACGCGCCGGCGAGCAGGGCAGGGGCTTTGCGGTGGTGGCCGATGAAGTTCGGGCGCTGGCCAAGCGAACCCAGCAATCGACCGAAGAAATCGAACGGCTGGTCAGTGCCTTGCGCTCGGCGGCGCAGTCGTCGGTGCAGCAAATTCAGAACAGTGGCGAGTTGGTGAAGCTGGCGGTGAGCGATGCGTTGCAGACCGAGAGCGCCTTGGGGAGCATTGCGGCAGCGGTGTCGTTGATTCAGCAGATGAACCAGCAGATTGCGGCGGCTGCCGAAGAGCAGAGTTCAGTGGCCGAGGAGATCAATCGCAGTGTCACCAGTATCCGCGCCAGTGCGGATCAGTCGTCATTGGCGATGCGGGGCAATGCGGCGTCGAGTATTGAGTTGGCGCAGTTGGGGGTTGAGTTGAAGGGGATGGTGGGGCACTTCAGGCTGTAGAAGAAAAGAGCAGAAGCAAAGATCGCAGGCTTCGTCAGCTCCTACAAAGGCAGGCGTACACCCCGTAGCTGCCGCAGGCTGCGATCTTTTGATCTTGGCGGCTGGACGCACTCACCCATCAATCCCAGTGTCTAGTCCTGAATAAGTACACCTGTTCAGGGCCTGACACATTTACTGAACTCAGCACAAATACCTGTGGGAGCGGGCTTGCCCGCGATAGCGATATGTCTGTTACATCAATGTCGGATCTGCCGCCGTCATCGCGGGCAAGCCCGCTCCCACAGGGATATGGGGTACCAGGTTAATACGCAAAAAAAAGCCACCTGACCCGGTGGCTTCTTAGCATTTGGATGATCAGTCGTAGATGACTTTTTTCTTCCAGTCAGCATCAGCCTCGACGTCTTTGAGGCCTTCGGTCAGTTGGTTCACCTCGCCTTCAACCGGAGCGATCTTGTCCATGACCTGGGCGTTGGCGCGGGCCAGGAGTTTCTCCAGGTATTCCAGCTGTTCAGCGTAAATCTGCGGTTCCTGTTGTTTGCGCAGGTATTGCACGCCGCGTTCAAAGGCGAGGCGGGCCTGGCCGGGCTGGTTCTGTTGCAGGGAATGCTGACCCAGGTTGTTGAAGAATTCGATGTGCAGCAGGACCAGGATGTGTCGGACTTCGCGGATCCAGCGCTTGGCTTCGTTGGTCGGCAGAAAACCGTCCTGTGCCGCGCGGGTGATCTGGCCATGCAGGGCTTCGAGCAGGAAGCGCACGTCCTTGGCTTTGGCTTCGGTCTGGATCGGTGCCGGCGGGTTGTTGACCGGAATCGATTCGCCCTGGGCGACCAAGGCACTCAGCTCGGTAATCCGTGCCTTCAACGTGGCGTTGGTTTTTTCCAGGTTCAGCAGGCGCTGGCAGACATTCAGTTCCAGACGGGTCAATAGAAGCTTGAGCGCCGGCGTCATCAACTGACCGGGGAAGGTCTCGGTGATTTCGCCGCAGCGACGCAGGCGGTCGTTGAGTTCAACCTTGGTGCGGGCCTTTTCCAGCTTGTTGTTTTCCACCACATGGTTCATGTAGCCAATGGCGATCAATAGTGCGATCCCGGCTACGACTAGCAGGGTGATCATGAGTGGTGTCACCGGTAAGACCTCTTTTATTAGGGTTCGCGTGCGAGTCGAGTGTAGTAGCTTGGCATTTGCGCGCCTAGGGCCGCTCGACGAGTTGAATCGGCTATGGCTCTGCTTATATCGGCCGTATTGCTGCATATATAAGTAAATAGCGTGTGAGGTGCACATTGCCATCATCTCGGCGTGGACTATAGCGCCTTGCTGGATGCCAGAATATAGGCGCCAAAGGTCAGTCGACGGAAAAGCCTGAATCGCCGCTGAAAGCAGGGCGAAGTCATTGATTTAAATAAATTTATATCTGGGGGTTGACGACCCCTCAATCCATCCATAGAATGCGCGCCACTTACAGCGTAAAGCACACAGCGAAACGCGGTAGGGGGTGAATGTTGTACGTGTGTCCCCTTCGTCTAGTGGCCTAGGACACCGCCCTTTCACGGCGGTAACAGGGGTTCGAGTCCCCTAGGGGACGCCAATGCGGGAATAGCTCAGTTGGTAGAGCACGACCTTGCCAAGGTCGGGGTCGCGAGTTCGAGTCTCGTTTCCCGCTCCAGTTTTAAACGGCTTTGCTTTCGGGCAGGGCTGAGTGAAACCAGAACCAAATCTTCGGATGCGGATCTGGGCACCGAAACACACACCATGTGTTCCGGGCAGCGTGTCCCCTTCGTCTAGTGGCCTAGGACACCGCCCTTTCACGGCGGTAACAGGGGTTCGAGTCCCCTAGGGGACGCCATTTGCGGGAATAGCTCAGTTGGTAGAGCACGACCTTGCCAAGGTCGGGGTCGCGAGTTCGAGTCTCGTTTCCCGCTCCAAATTCAAAAAAACGCCGCTCATTGAGCGGCGTTTTTTTATGCGCGCTATTTGTCATTTTCATTGATTGGAATAAGCACCTTCGGGTAATCCGTAGCAGCTCGGCAGCAGCTACAAGGAGTGCGTCATGGCTGAAACTGCTGGGTGGCTTGCACCTATTTCGTCCGCTCGTAGGGCGCCAAGAGCTGGCAGTTTCGTTCAGATGGCTGGCAAGCCGGCTCGCTTTCCTTGGGAGTACCGCAGTCCTCGCCCGGCGAACCTTCAAAACGGTGGCGTTGAAGGTGGGTCGCAAGACCTCGTTTTTTCAGAGGCTGTCTTCGGCAATGACGGACGTTGGAATGCAAGCGACGAGTAACCCTCATCGGCTTCTAAACAAAAAATACCGTGATAGCATTTTGATCTAAGCGTTTCAAAATTCCCCCGGACGTCCTCGTCTACGCTCGCATTAGTGCCTCTTGTCAGAGGGGGTTGTGATGTTAAAGGGGAGCACACGATGAGCGAAAGTCGGCCCGATAGTCCTCGTAGGTGGTACAAGAGTCCCGCGGAAATTATTTGTGTCGGTTATGTCGTATTTGCGTTTGTTACGGTTTCTTACCAGTGGTTTTCTCACGCCCCGACTGAGCTGGATACGCTGTCAGGCGTGCTTTCGGAGGAAAAAGTTGGAAGGAATATTCTGACAAAAATTACTGATGGCGAAAACGTATATTGGTTTACGTGTGCTTCCAGACTTGGCGGGTTCTCTAAGTGTATTACCACGGATAGTTCCCCAGAATTGATTGGCAAAAAAGCCACTGTTTCTTGGTACTACCAGCGCGTATTTCCAACAGTAGAAAATCGAAAGTTAGTTGTTTTGTTGGTGGACGGAAAAGAAATTATCAGCAGGATAGACTCTGAGGAGCGTCTGGCGAGAAGCAAAAAAACAGATCTTTGGCTGTACGGTTTTTTCGGTGTTGTCGTACTTTGTGTTTCGGCTTTCTTAATAAGAAAAGCAAGGAAGGGCCGAAGTGGATAACGCAACAGAAAAAGCTAAGTCGGTACCTGGAATGAGAGCAATGTGAGTCTCGTTTCCCGCTCCAAATTCAAAAAGAACCGCCTCAACTTCCGAGGCTCTGCACCAGGCTTTCAAGCACGTCAGCGGTTGTATCCTCCAGCGCCGGTTGCGCGGCTACCGCTCTGAGTTGGCATGCCAAACGGTATTCGCTGGGCGTGCAGTTGACGAATTGCTTGAAGGCGCGAGCGAAGTAGGACGGGTCTTTGAAACCGGCCTCATAGCCGATGCTGGTAATGGGCATCTGGCTATTGTCGAGCAGTTGCTTGGCGAAGTTCATGCGCTTGTCCAGGATGTAATCGGTGAAACCAACACCATTGGCTTCCTTGAACAGGCGGCTGAAGCGAAAGGTCGTCATGCCGCAGCGCTTGGCCAAATCCCTCTGATCGATGCTGTCGCGATAGTGCTGATCGATGTACAGCATGATGTTGCTCAGCGCCTGGTGTTTTTGGTGCCCCGAGGTCAGGCGGATGCTGTCCGGCAGGGTCGGGGAGTGATCGATCAGCGATGTCTGGCCTTGACCGTTGATGTTTCCGCGCAACTCGCACAGCTGCACCACTGCTGTCAGATAGCGCTTTCTCTCAGTGCCTGAGAGCGGGAGCACCATGTATTCCCAGACACTGGAGCGCATGGCCCAGACGGCCAGTTCTTCGGAGTGCTGCACGGTGAACATGGTGATCGGGATGGTGGGAGTGGTGCGTTTGATCTCCAGCAACAGCCTCAAGCCCGGTGTGTCGGGGCGATCGAAATGGATGCAGATCATGTCTGCCTGTTCCCCGTGGGGCAGCACGGAGTTTTTCGTCAATTTGCAGTCGCAGGTACCCTCGAACTGCGCGATCAGTTCCTTCGTGGAACGATCGTGAGTCAGATCGAACCACAGTAGCGATGGCCTTCTGGTCAAATTGGACGTCATGTCTCTACTCTGCGGTTCTTAGTGCCCCTCTTTCGCTGAGTAGTATTGCTAACGTGCTATCACTTTGCAGACTAAATGCTGATAAGAAAGTCAAAAGTTAGTTCTATTTGCTCTATGTGTTGCCTGAAGTCGGTCTAGGACAACTGTTTGTTGACGTGGTTTGGCACATACGGCGTCAACCGCTCGTCGCTTGTGAATCAATAGCAATCTCCTTTGCCTGCCACCCCTCGTTTTGCCCCCTCTTAATACCTCTTCAAAGGCCAATGACCGTATTTGGCTCACCCGCAAAAAAGTCCTAGTGATGTGCAAAATCTTCCTAACGCCTAAGCCTTGCCCCTGACTAGGGTTGCATCAGGCAGCGCAGAACGTACTGCCTTCCGAAAAAACAACATTCGAGTGAGGTGGGCAAAATGATCATTCAAGCAATCAAGGCTTCGGCAGTGAAGTTCGCCAAAGATGAAGACGGCCTGACCATTGTGGAATACGCGGTGGCCGGTGGGTTGATTACAGGGGCTGTTGTCGTGGCGTTCACCCTTCTTGGCGGGGTAGTGGATACCAGAATCCGGCAACTTTGCAATGCCATTATCGCTGGTTCTTGCCCATAACAACTCTGCCTATAACAACTCTGATAGGGAGATACACCATGTCCATGGAACAGCTGATTGCTACCATTGTGCTGATAGGACTGCTGGGCGTGGCGGTGGTGAGCGACTTGCGTCGCCACCGCATTCCCAACCTGTTGATCCTGGTGGGGCTGGCCTTGGGATTGGCCGGCCAGACTTACTCAGGCGGAGTCAGCGGGCTGGGGGACGGTCTGCAGGGCCTCCTGATCGGTTTTGCACTGTTTCTGCCCATGTATGCGTTGGGCGGCATGGCTGCCGGCGACGTCAAGCTGATGGCCATGGTTGGCAGTTTTCTACCCCCCCATTTCGCATTGTGGGCTGTGTTCTTCAGTCTGCTATGGGGAGGCTTGTGCGGTTTCCTGATCGTGCTGGTGCGCGGTCAATTGTTGCAGACCCTGGGGCGCTATCGGCTGATGTTTCGAGCGCGGGCCTATATGGCACCGAACTCGGACGAGGTGGCTGGCAAGCCCTTTCCTTATACGGTAGCGATCCTGCTCGGGACGTTGAACAGCGTCTACTGGCAACTCGTTGTCGGTGGAGTCGGTGGATTCGGAGGTTAGTCATGCACGTCATCGTCGATAGTGATGCCTACCCCAGCGAACGAGAAGCGGTGCAGCGGCTGGCTCCTCAGCCTTGCACTATCCGCGAAACTGGTCTGACTGACAGTTTTCTCGGCGAGTTGGTGTGCAAGCATTTGTATGACGCCGGCGTGCTGGACATGTCGCGTCTAGTGGAGCGCCTGGCCCTGACCGGCGCCGTACTTGAAGAGGTCCTGGCGTTTCTGCGCAAGGACGGCCGTGTCGAAGTGCTTGGCCAGATGGGGCAATCCAGTGGGCAGATGCTGCGTTATGGCCTGACCGAACGCGGTCGCAGCGCCGCCCGCGATGCCTTGTCGCGCAGTGGCTATATCGGAGCGGCACCTTTACCGGTGAGTACCTATCGGTCCCTGATCAAAATCCAGACCATTCACCACGGTCGCATCACCGCCAACGAAATGCACAGGGCCCTCGCAGGCGTAGTGCTTACCGACGGCATGCTCGATCAGTTGGGTGTGGCGCTGAACTCCGGGCGCGCGATCATGATTTATGGCCCTGCGGGTACCGGCAAGACTTATGTCAGCAGTCGGCTGATTCGTCTGTTCGCCGAGGCCATCTGGGTACCTTATGCCATCGTCATCAACGAGTCGGTGATCGAGATCTATGACCCACAGGTGCATCAGCGCCTGGATGACAACAGCCAACAAAACAATCTGATGCTCAATGAAGGGATCGACCGTCGACTGCTGTGCTGCAAACGCCCGATCGTTATTACGGGTGGCGAGCTGAGCATGGAGCAGCTGGACGTTCGCTATGACCCCTTCACCCGTCAGTACCAGGCTGCCTTGCAACTCAAGGCCAGCAATGGCCTGTTCATCATCGACGACATGGGACGCCAGCGCATGGCCCCCGCCGAACTGTTGAACCGTTGGATCGTACCGATGGAAGAGAAGCGCGACTTCCTCAACCTGGGCGGCGGTCGGCATTGCGAACTGCCGTTCGATCTGATTCTGGTGTTCTCCACCAACCTCAATCCCCTGGAGCTGGCCGATGAGGCTTTCCTTCGCCGGATTGGCTACAAGCTGCAGTTCGGTTACCTGAAACCTGAGGAGTACGAAAAGATCTGGCGTCAGGAAAGCGAGCGTCTGGGCATCCCTTTTGACCCGCTGCTGCTGCGTTATGTACTGCAAAGGCTTTACGCAAGTGAAGGCATGCCCCTGGTGCCTTGTCATCCCCGCGATCTCCTGAATATGGCGCTCGATCGTCAGCGTTATATGGGCGGTTCCGGACCCCTGTCACCGCAAGAATTGGAATGGGCCTGGCACAACTATTTCGTCCAGCTCGACTTTCTTTGATACGGAGATACTGACATGAGCTCTCGTACTCTTCCCCTGATAGGCGTTTCCCTGGTCATGGGCCTTGGTGCTGCATGGATGGCCGACTCCTGGCTGAGCGCACGGCTCAATGCCAGCCCGGATGACCACCTTCGAAGCGTGGTAGTCGCCACGGTCGAGATTCCATTCGGGCAGATGGTCGAGGCTCAACAAGTCACGACCATGCGCATGCCCATGGACACGATACCGGACGATGCTTTCGACTCCAGCGAGAAGGCAGTGGGCAAGATCGCAACGTTCGACATCCTGAAGGGCGACATCATGCGCGGCGCACGCCTTAGCGAGCACTTGGGTGGCAGTACCCTGGCCTCTCTGATTGCGACAGACAAACGTGCCATCTCGGTACGCGTGGACGACGTGGTCGGCGTGGGCGGGTTCCTGTTACCGGGTAACCGGGTCGATGTACTGGCAACCAAACGCACTGATGGCACCGGCAACAACGCCGTGTCCAAGACCATCCTCGAAAACTTGCGGGTGTTGGCAGTGGACCAGACGGCGGGTACCGACAAGACCCAACCGGTGGTGGTGCGTGCGGTAACGCTGGAGATGACGACCGCAGAGGCTGAAACCCTGGTCACGGCGCAAACGGAAGGGAAATTGCAACTGACCCTGCGCAACCCGCTGAACTCCGAGAAAAAAATCGCGGCCGTTGCGCCTGCCGCACCGGTCATGGCTGTGGCCACCGCCACTGTGCCAACACGCGTAGTGCAGCACCGCAGTGGCGAGCGTGGCGGAGCCATCACCATTATCCGTGGGGTCGAAACCAAGGTAGTCAACATTCGCTGACAGAGCGCAACAGGTGCCTGGACACCCAGGTCTTGGCGGAGCCGATCCGGATCAGCATCGGCAAATGAGGGCTTGATGATGAATCTTCGTATTCAGCAGCCGTTCACTGCGACGCCAAGGCGCCAGGAAGGATCGGTGAGCGTATTGATGGTAATCGCGTTGGCGGCGATTTTAATGGTGGCGGGTCTGGCTCTAGACGTGAGCCACATGTTGTTGAACAAGTCGCGCCTGCAGAACGCTGTAGACGCCGCCGCCCTGAGTGGCGCTAAAACCCTGCTTCAGGTGGAAGGTGGTGTCAACATTGCCAGCGTAACACGCACTGCCGCTCTCAATACGCTGACGCAAAATGCCAATGCCTCCGGCAACACCGAGTTGGCCACGGCGGTCGCCGGCAACCCAGGCGCCTTTGCGGTGGTGGAACTGTCCAGCCTCGTCTATGGCCCGTTCTCCTATCCCGGGCCTTCGGATGCCAAATACGTTCGCGTATCGGTACCGACCTATAGCCTGACGGGGTTTTTCTGGAACTTCGTCCAGACCTTCGGCACTAGCGGCTTGGGAAACAAAGCAGTGTCGGCGATCGCCACCGCAGGCCCCAGCCCTACCAGCCCGTGTGATCTCGCCCCTTTGATGGTCTGTGGCGACCCGACTAAATACAACCCGGGTGCCGGCATGTTTTGGGGCTTCCAGTTTGGTGATCTGCAAGTATTGAAGACAGCTGCCGGCAATTCGTCGCCCATTGGTCCAGGCAACTTCCAGTTGCTCGATTTTGGCTCGGGCGGCAGTACGGTCAGGGATGACTTGGCCGGAGGTGGCTCGGTCTGCCGCAATGTAGGGGACAATGTCCAGACGGCCCCTGGCAACAAGGTCGGCCCTACCTCTCAAGGCCTGAATACGCGCTTCGGCATTTACAACGGCCCTGTCAGTGCCTCGGACTATCCGCCAGACCTGGTGACCACGTCCAGCAACCCCGCGATCACTTACGACGACTCGGTCACCCCGCCACAAATGAAGTACCAGGGGCAATCCGTCACCTCGAGCAACGGCAATCTCACCGCGGGCAGTAACGCGATATTTGACTACAACGACTGGCGTACGAGTACTGCCGCGTGTGTGGCAGGCGGAAGTGGCTGTCAGAGCGGTGGGGTGTTCGAGCGCCGGATGCTGAAAATAGTGGTGGGCAACTGCACCGGTAAACAGGGCGGTACCACCTCGGTCCCCGTCCTGGGTTTTGGTTGCTATTTCGTGGTGCAGCCAATGAGCAACGGCGGCACGGAATCGCAGATATTCGGCCAGTTCGTGAAGGAGTGCGAAGGCGACAACGTGCCCGGTCCTAATACGACGAGCGATGTTGGCCCGCAGATCATTCAACTCTACAAAACCTATCTTAACGGCAGCGGCACTCCGAGCACTGACTCATAGGAGGCGTCATGAGACTTCACACGTTTAAACATTCGCGGCGCCAGCAAGGCCTGGCCATGGTGGAGTTCGCCCTCACCCTGCCGCTGTTGCTGTTGCTGTTGCTGGCCTTCGGTGAGTTCGGCCGCATGCTCTATCAGTACAACGTCCTGCTACAGGCCAGTCGTGATGCCGACCGTTTCGTCGCCAGCCAGGCCTGGGACTCGACGCTCGGCGCCGTCTCCCTGAGCAATACGCTGCAGACCCAGACGAAAAACGTTGCGGTCTATGGTGTGCCCAGCCAGAGCGGAGCCGCGGTGTTGTCAGGGCTGACGGCCAACAACGTGGTCGTCGCCGCCGTAGGCCTCGACCATGTGCGAGTGACCATCACATATACGTTCTGCCCGGTGATTGGTGGTGGCAATTGCACCGGATCGCTTCCCGGGTTTTTCGGTAATCCGATTGCGCTGAGTATTCCGCTGGTCGCCACTACTGTCATGAGGGCATTGTGATGAATCGCAAACGCATGCAGGGCACTTATGCGGTGGAGTTCGCCATCATTGGCGTGCTGATGTTCACGCTGTTGTTCGCCGTGTTGGAAATGGGCCGTCTGTACTTCACGGTCAATGCGCTGGATGAAGCCGTGCGCCGTGGCGCGCGCCTGGCGTCGGTGTGCAATATCAGCGATCCGGTGGTGTTGCGGCGGGCGATCTTCAATGCCGCGACCGACGCCGGTACGAGCCAGCTGATCACCAACCTGAACACCAGCAACCTGACGCTGACCTATCTGGACGTAAACGGTGCTCAGGTGGCCAACCCCGGCGACCTGGTCAGCGTCAACGGTTTTCGTGCCGTCCGATATGTCCGGTTGAGTCTGCAAAACTTCGTTTTCAATCTGTTTATTCCCGGGTTTGGCGTGCCCATTACCTTGCCCGTATTCAGGGCAACCTTGCCACGCGAAAGCCTCGGGCGTCATTCCGATTCCGGGGAGATCACGCCATGCTGAATACCAAGGACACACCACTCTCCACTTCGACTGGCAAAGCCGGGCTCCGGTTGCTGATCAGCAGCCGTGATGCCACCTCTTTGCGCGATTTGCAGAGCGTCTGCCAACGCATGCCTTGCCTGGAGGTGAGCACTCGCCTAGTGAGCAACGGGCATGTCGACCCGCTCTACGGTCTGGACCGGATGCCCGATCTGCTGCTGCTGCGCGTCAGCCACCTGTGGCGTGAGGAGCTGGCGGCACTGTTGCTGCACCCGGCTCATGAGCGTCCGCCGATGTTGGTCTGCGGCCTGCTGAGCGATCAGGAAGGCATGCGAATGGCGATGCAGGCCGGCGCCCGTGACGTGTTGCCGGAGCCCATCGCCGAGACGGAATTGGTTGCCGCCTTGAATCGGCTGGTCATGGAGGTTCGGACCGGCAGTGGGGCGGAAGGGAAATTGATCGCCGTGATGAGCGCCAAGGGCGGCTCCGGCGGAACCCTGGTGGCCTGCAACCTGGCCCAGCAGCTCAGCGCCAGGGGCGGCAGTACCCTGTTGCTGGACATGGACCTGCAATTCGGCAGCGTGACGCATTATCTGGATGTGGCGCAAACACACAGCCATCTGGAGGTGTTGCACCAGATCGACGGCATGGACAGCGTCGCGCTACGCGGTTTTTGCAGCCACTTCAGCCCGACCTTGCATGTGCTGGGTGGTCGGGCCGGTGAGCTGTGTCTACCGCAGGATGCCCAACCCGAGCAGCTTGATGCCCTGTTGAAGTTGGCCCGTGCCAGCTATGACTGGGTGGTGATCGACCTGCCGCGGCAAATCGATCACCTCACCGGCTCCGTGCTGGAACAGGTGGATCGGGTGTACGTAGTGGTGCAGCAGAGTGTCAGCCATCTGCGCGATGCCAGCTCCCTGGTGCGGATTCTTCGCGATGACCTGGGCGTGCGCGGGGATCAATTGCAGATAGTGGTCAACCGCTTTGACAAGGCGGGAGCGATCAGCCTCAAAGACATTGGCGAGGCACTGCGCTGCACCAATCTGTCGAAATTACCCAACGACTTCAACCTGGTCAGCCAGAGTCAGAACACTGGCGTGCCGTTGGGGCTGCATGCGCCGAGGGCAGCGATTACTGCCGCACTGCGCGACATGACCGAGGACCTGGTCGGTCAACAGGTGGCCGGGAACAAAGGCTTACTCAAACGCGCCTTCAACCGTTTTTTCGGGGGATGACCCATGATCAGCGACTTTCGTAACCGCTTGCGCAAACAGTCCGGTAAACCTGCCTCATCGTCGGCTGCCCAGTTGGGCGGTGACCTGCCGGATCCGGCAGACGAGATGATGGCGTGGGAGCACGTAACCCCGGATGTTCTGTACGAAACCAGAAGCCAGGTCACCCCGGTGGAAGCCGAGTGGCGGGAAAAGATCTACCAGCAGTTGCTCAAGGTCATGGACCTGTCTTTGCTGGACTCCCTCGAACAGGCCGAGGCCACGCGGCAGATTCGCGACATTTGCCAGCGCCTGCTCGATGAGCATTCGGCGCCGGTGAGTACCGCCAGCCGTCAGTTGATCATCAAGCAGATCACCGACGAGGTGCTCGGCCTGGGTCCTCTGGAACCGTTGCTGGCCGATCACAGCGTGTCCGACATTCTGGTCAACGGCTTTGCCTCGGTCTATGTCGAGCGCTTCGGCAAACTGCAACGGACCGATGTGCGCTTTCGCGATGATCAGCATTTGCTCAACATCATCGACCGCATCGTGTCCAGCCTGGGGCGGCGCATCGATGAGTCTTCGCCATTGGTGGATGCCCGGCTCAAGGACGGTTCGCGGGTCAACGCGATTATCCCGCCGCTGGCCATCGATGGTCCGAGCATGTCGATTCGCCGCTTTGCGGTGGACCTGCTCAATACCGACAGCCTGATCTCGGTGGGGACATTAACCCCGGCCATTGCTCTGCTGCTCAAGGCGATTGTCCGCGGGCGCCTGAACGTTTTGATTTCCGGCGGTACCGGCAGCGGCAAGACCACCATGCTCAATGTGCTGTCCAGTTTCATTCCGCAAAACGAGCGGATCGTCACCATCGAAGACTCGGCCGAACTGCAACTGCAACAGCCCCATGTGGTGCGCCTGGAAACCCGCCCTTGCAATATTGAGGGACGAGGCGAGGTGAGCCAGCGGGAATTGGTGCGCAACAGCCTGCGGATGCGCCCGGACCGCATTGTGATTGGCGAAGTGCGTGGCGCTGAGGCGTTGGACATGCTGACCGCCATGAACACTGGCCACGACGGTTCCTTGACCACCATTCACGCCAACACCGCACGGGATGCGCTGGGGCGGGTCGAGAACATGGTGTCGATGACCGGGGCGACCTTCCCGATCAAGGCCATGCGTCAGCAGATCGCTTCGGCCATCGATGTGGTGATCCAGCTGGAACGTCAGGAGGATGGCAAGCGCCGTCTGGTCAGCGTTCAGGAGATCAACGGCATGGAGGGCGAGATCATCACCATGACCGAAATCTTCTCCTTTGCGCGTCAAGGCATGGGCGAAAACGGCGAAGTGCTCGGCGATTACCGCCCCAGCGGCATGATCCCGGCCTTCCGCGATGTACTGGCCAAGCGCGGCATCGAATTGCCGCTTAACATGTTCAGGCCTGAATGGATGGAGGCGCGGCAGCCATGAGTCATATTCCTGGTGAATTCATTCTGATCTTCCTCGGCATGGTGTTTATTGCCGTGTTCCTTTTGTCCCAGGGCGTGGTGGTGCCAGTGTTCGGCGAGGCCGGCAAGATGCGCAAGCGTATCCGCGGCCGTCTGCATGTTCTGGAGAAAGCCAACAATTTGCCCAACATGCAGACGGTGTTGCGGCAGAAATACCTGACACGCTTGTCGCCACTGGAGGCCATGCTCGAGCAGTTACCCTTTATGGCGAACCTGACACAGATGATCGAGCAGGCCGGCCATGAATATCGTGCTTATCGGGTGATGTTGCTCGGGCTGCTAATGAGCACCTGTGTGGGCATCTCGATCTGGATAATCTCGTCAGTCTGGTGGATGGCGCTGCTCGCGAGCTTCGGGGTGTTCTGGTTACCCCTGCTGAAAATTTCTCGTGACCGTGGCAAACGTTTCGCTGCGTTCGAGGAAGGCCTGCCGGATGCGCTGGATGCCATGTGCCGGGCTCTGCGCGCCGGGCACCCGTTCAACGAAACCCTGCGCCTGGTCGCCGAGGAGCACAAGGGGCCGGTCGCTCATGAGTTTGGCCTGACCTTCGCCGATATCAACTATGGCAACGATGTACGCCGGGCCATGCTCGGCCTGCTGGAGCGCATGCCGAGCATGACGGTGATGATGCTGGTCACCTCGATCCTTATCCATCGCGAAACCGGCGGCAATCTGACCGAGGTGCTAGAGCGTTTGAGTCGCCTGATCCGCGGACGTTTTCGCTTTCAGCGCAAGGTCAGGACCCTGTCAGCCGAAGGGCGGATGTCGGCCTGGATACTGGTGGCCATTCCCTTCGTGCTGGCCATTGGGATCGTTATCACAAGCCCCACCTACATGCCTATGCTGCTCAATGATCCCCTAGGACATAAGCTGATCATCGGGGCTTTCTGCGCCATGTTGGTCGGGATTTTCTGGATTCGCAAAATCATCCGGATTCAGGTTTAAGCGTTATTCGCCATGTGGAGGTGCAGGTCATGGACTATTTACTCGGGTTGTTCAGTCGAGTAACAGGCAATGAAGAGATGGCGCGCCTGTTGTTTGTCGGTGCGATGAGTCTGAGTGCAGTGCTCGCGGTCATCACCGTGATGCTACTGCTGTTGGGGCTGCAGGACCCCGTGCAGCGTCGTCTGGCGTTGATCAAGCGTGGTCATTCAGGGAGTTCAGGGCAGGAGGCACCGAGCAATCTGCAATTATTGCTGGAGCGGGTCGGCCAACGCTTTGGCTCGACTGAGACGGCTCAGACGTCCGCCACCCAAACCCTGTTGATGCACGCCGGTTACCGCTCACAGTCGGCAGTCCAGATGTACTGGGCGGTGCGCTTGTTGTTGCCACTGGTGTTGGTTGGCGTAGCGCTGTTGGTGTTACCGATAATCCCCAAGCTTTCTCTGATTTCGGGGTTGGCGTTGGTGTTGATAGCCGCTGCAGTTGGATGGCTGGCGCCTGCGCTGTATGTCGGAAAGCGCAAGCAGGCCAGGCAGGGCAGGCTGCGGGCGGCCTTTCCGGATGCGCTGGATCTGATGGTGGTCTGCGTGGAGTCGGGTCTGGCCTTGCCTCTGACTATTGAGCGGGTGGCAGAGGAGATGTCGGTCAGTCAGGTTGAGTTGGCTGAAGAACTGGCTACGGTCAATGCGCAAATCCGCGCGGGCATCTCCAGTACCGAGGCACTCAAACAATTGGCCGTACGCACCGGGCTGGAGGACGTACAAGGGTTGGTCAGCCTGTTGGCGCAGAGTATCCGTTTTGGTACCAGCGTGGCCGATACCTTGCGCATCTATGCCGATGAGTTCCGTGACCGGCGTACACAGGCCGCCGAAGAGATGGGGGCGAAAATCGGCACCAAGATGATATTCCCTCTGATTTTCTGTCTGTGGCCGAGCTTCTTTCTGATAGCCATTGGCCCCGCCTTGATCGGGGTATTCAAAGCATTCGGGAAGTGAACAGGAGTGTTTATTTCGAACAGGGTTGTTGTACTGCGTAAACCCGAGGTGGAGCAGGCGAGCGGAGGGTCTTCACTCCAATCGCCTGCTCCACCTCGTACTTCATCTGTATTTTCTGCACATGTGACTGAGCCTGGCTCTTTAGCCAGGCCACTCTGGAATACGCCAGAGGCCGATCACCCAGTTTTTTCGTCCATCTGTTAATCATGACCTGGCGCTAATTGCCGTGATCACGCTCGGTGATAGGCTGGTCAAGGCAGAAGCAATAGTTACCAGACACCCCCTTTAAGGAACACCGCGGTCAAGCGTAGGAGCTGGCGAAGCCTGCGATCTTTTGATTTTGACGGCGGAGGGATCGCTGAAGAGCAAAAGATCGCAGCCTGCGGCAGCGCCTACAGAGATTGCGTACGTCTGTTAATCACGACCTGGCGCTAATTGTCGCGATACGCTCGGTGACAGGCAGGTCAAGGCGGAAGCAATAGTTGCCAGGCACCCCTTTAAGGAACACCGACGTCGGTCAGACGTTGGAGCTGGCAAAGCCTGCGATCTTTTGATTTTGACGCCCGAGCGACCGCTGAAGAGCAAAAAATCGCAGCCTGCGGCAGCTCCTACAGGGTAATTCGATCAGGATCAGATAGTTTCAATGCTTTCCTGCATACGACGTCTAGCCCGGCTTTGCAGCCAGGCCACTTTAGACGATGTCAGAGGCTGATAACCCGTGACGCGCCTCAATTACTGCTGGGCATCTCTCCCGCAGTATCCTGGTCAAAAAACTCCGGAATCGGGTCGCCGATGAAGCTATTGATCCAACGCTGCATGGCCAGGTCACGTTCGGTGGCCGAAGCGGTTTGCAGTTTAGGCGAGGCAACTACACCGCGATTCTGTAACACCAACCACTGCTCGGTGCCTTTTTGCTCCTTCGAAGAGGGACCTGGTTCAAAAGCCCAGGCACTGGTGGACAGGCAAGCCATGCACACGATCAACAGCCTCTTGGTATTCATCTCGACTCCTCGTACGTTTTACTTGGTCGCACTGGGTGAGGCAGCGGCTACCTCGGTTCTGCGATTCCCCTCGGAAGCCACCGCTTTTTTAGCAGAAGCCTTGAGTTTTTCCGCGCGGCTCTGAGCCTCTGCGACTTGCTGAGGACTCAAGCTGGCGCGGGTAACGAGCTCGGAAGCTGCCTTCCAGTTATCCTGATAGATCAGCAGCGTCACCATATTCAGTGCCGCCAGTGAATCGGTCTGCTTGAGTTCCATGGCGGTCATGAACTCGAAGCGTGCTTCAGGGATGCGTCGCTGATTGAGGTAGACCACCCCCAGGTCATTGCGCATCCGGTCGTCGGTGGGGGCCATCTTCACCGCACGTTCAAGGTGAGTGGTAGCGGTGACGTAATCATTTTTGGCCGCGGCCAACTGGCCCAGGCCATGTTCCCCGTCAGCGGCCAGACAGGTGCCGAGCAAGCTTTGATACAACGGCTCCGCGTCTTTACGCCCCATCAGGCGCAGCACTCGAGCCTTGCGCAGGCGAACCTGGACCAGGCTGTCGGGCAAACCTTCCAGGTTCGCCAGGCTGGCATATAAACGGCCTTCGTTGACCATATTGTCGGCCAGGCTCAGGGCCAGCTCTTGCTCCGAAGCGGGCTTGGCACAGTCAGCCGGTCGCGAAGACAGGCCATTGCTGGCACAACCTGTGAGCATTATTGTCGCCGCTATTGCAATGACTGCTTTCATCGAGTGTCCTCTGGCTACAACACGTTGAACGCCTGGCCAATGGCAATAAAGCTGGCTTGGCAAGCGTTCAAGATCACCGGTACGAGTGAGGGCGAGGCAAGTCTGATTCAGGCTCATTGCGAGAGCCCGGAGCGACTGTCGAAATCGCCATTTTCGAGGAAGAACATGCGGTAGAAATTCGGGTCGTAATTGCGCAGCTGCTCGCCTGGCAATGACGGTAGTTGTGCATTGGCAGCCAGTGGCTGGACCAGATGCGGGGTAACGATCATCAGCAGTTCGCGCTCTTCACGGTTGATGGTGTTGTCGCGGAAGAACGCACCTAGAATCGGGATATCGCCCAGCCCCGGAAACTTGTTCACCTGGGAATTATTACGGGTACTGATCAGGCCGCTGATGACGAAACTTTCGCCGTCGGCCAGGGAGATGCTGGTGTCGGTGCGGCGTATGGTCAGCGCCGGAACAATGGTGCCGGCGATGCTCACAGCGTTGGTGAAGTCCAGTTCACTGACTTCCGGCGCCACCTTCAGTGCGATACGGTTTTTGCCGATGATGGTCGGCGTCAGGGTCAGGCGGATACCGAATTCCTTGTACTCGATAGACACGTTATCGCTACCTGAGCTGGGTACTGGAATCGGTACTTCACCGCCGGCCAGGAAGCTCGCACTCTGCCCGCTGAGCGCTACCAGGCTTGGCCGCGCCAGGGTGTAGGCGAAACCGCTGCCTTCCAGCGCGTTGATCGCCACCAGAGTATTACCGGTAGCAAAAGACAGGTTGAACATGCTGTTGTTTACCGGCACCGACGGCGTGACAATGCCGCCGATGGTGGGCAAGGTTCTCGGCGAGCCGAACAGGAAGTTGCCCTGGCGGCCAAAAATCGAGGTAGAGGCTTCCTTGAGTTTGGTCCGGCTGACTTCAACGAAACGGATGTCAGTCTGCACCTGGCTTGGCAGAAGCGGGTCTTCGGAAGGCACCGTCGACACGCTGGTCAGCGCTGCCGTGGCCTTGCCCTTGACGAATACCATGCTTTGGCGCGGCGTTTTCGAACAGGCGGTCCAGACCATCAGGCTGGTGGCCCCCGGCGCGAGGCCCGTGAGTATGAAGGCGTTGCTGCCGCTGGGTTGCACGTCGGCAATTTTCGGGTCACCTACTGCCAGCTGTGTCACCGCGACGGGGACGCGCAGTTCGTTCTGAAGTCCCTGACCGACCTCGAACGTTGCCGGCAAACTGTCCAGTTGCGAACAATTGGCCGGCGCGGCCTGAGCCGCGTTCACGCTGAGGCCCGTCCAGAACAGGCCATGGATAATTCGCTTGAAAGCGGGCACGGTACGATAGCTCATTAAGTGCATCCTCGCTGAATAGGCCATCTTTGAGGCTAACTAGGTTGCCTCGGATCACTACAAGGGGCCTTGGTCGGCCCTCTACCCCGCCAGACCCCTGACTAATGGCCCCGGCAATATTCCTTGGTGCTACATGCAAGCAACTGCAATACGCTGTTCTGACGGAACAACGAGCGACCTTCGCTATAACGGTTTTTAGTGATCCAGATACCTGAGCTGGCGAGCCGAACTATAGGCTCGGGCTCGAAAGCAACAGCAGCTAAAGACGGCACTTTTCGCCGACCTGACTCCCCTAAAAAGCAACCGGCAATCAACGCAAAGAGCCGGTAAACGCTTGTCAGGACCATAGTGAGGTAACTCCTTTTGCCATTTCGCTATCTGATCGCTGAACCTAACGTGGCATTTCGAACCGTTATGTCTTCTTCTTGTTTGAAAGGTAGTTCAACCAAGGCAAAGCGCCACGCTTTGAACGAAAACTTTCGATACAGATGCTGGTTTTTTTCTGAAAGCCACGGTCAGGCCACGCAATCATTGGTATTGCGCTGGATGCTGATGAAATAAGGGGTGCTTCACGGTCCCGCGAGTTTTTCTTGGGGTTTTGCGCTGCATATTTCCCAAAAACGCCACTCATTGAGTGGCGTTTTCAGGCGTGCCGTTTTGTACTTCTCGAATGCAGACCAATAGTAACAACGGCATCTGGCGGGATATGACAAGGAAGCTGAATACGACTGATTGTGTAGCTCTACACCTGCCAAGTGCAGGTTGGAGTATTGGCCGCAAGGTACTGGATCACCTCTTCAAGGGTGTCTATGTCAGGAACATTGTTCACTAACGCTTGCGAACTGCACCATGGGTAATCCAGATGCGATACCCACTCCATGATGCAGTGCAGATCAGTCGCCGGCAGGGTTTTCATGTGCTCAATGGTGATTGTGAGCCTCTCGACAAGCCCCGACTCGGGGCTGAACTGCCACTCATACAGACCGCAACCGATCCGGACTTCGCCGCCGCTCTTGTCGGACATGCCGACCAGCCATTTGCACTGGAATGTTTTGGCCTCTGGTTCCGGTGGGAGTCCCAGGCAAAAGGTATAGACGTTTTCGAAGGTCTGGCCGAATCGCCTGACCAGCACATCGCCAATCGGTCCAAGGCCTTCAACGTGGGGTGGAAACGAGATAGATCCGGTGTGCACGACCATGTCCAGGATCGCGTCTGGCGCAAAGGCCTGGGGTAACAAATGTGGGCGGTTACCGTCCTTGGCTTTTATGTACTGTCGAATCGATTGTTGAGCAGTGTTCATTGTTTTTCCGTGGCATCCCTATCAGGTTGAAAACAGTCTAATCCAAGGCTCACATTACTATTCCACGCGAGCCCGCGCTCATTTACAAAGCGCTATTCCACACATCCGTTACCAGCATGCAGCCGGGGGCGTGGGTGATGCACAGCGGCGGACGTGAAGTTTGCACCACCGATTGCGGGGTCACACCGCAGGCCCAGAATACCGGGATTTCGTCGGCTTCGACTGGAACGGCATCGCCGTAGTCCGGGCAGCTGAGTGAATCGATGCCGATCAGCGCCGGATCACCGATGTGCACCGGTGCGCCGTGGACGTTGGGCATGCGTGCGGTGATCTGGATCGCCTGGATCGCCGCGGCGGCCTTCAACGGGCGCATGCTCACCACCAGCTTGCCGCTCAGGCGCGCGGTAGGGCGGGTGTCTATGTTCGTCCGGTACATGGCGACATTGCGCCCCAGATCGATGTGCCTGAGGGCGATGCCGGCATCCAGCAGCGGTTGTTCGAAGGAGAACGAGCAACCGATGGCGAAGGCCACCAGATCGTCCTGCCACAAATGCTCGATATCCGACGGTTCTTCGCTCAGTTCGCCATGGCGATAGACCCTGTATCGGGACACCTCGTGGCGGATATCAATGGCTGTACCGAGATTGCGAAAATACGGATCACCCGGTTCGGTAACGTCGAGCACCGGGCAAGCCTGCCGATTGAGCGTGCAATACCGGAGAAACTCGTTAGCCCAATCATTGGGCAGAATCACGATATTGGCTTGCACCCGACCTTGGGCCAGGCCGCTGGTGTGGCCCTGATATTGTCCGGCAGCGATGCATTGGCGCAGAGCCAGCGGAACGCTGTGCTTCAGTTGTTCGAAAGACAGGATGGGTTGGCTCATCACGGCATCTCTTCAGGTTCGATGAGCCTTTTTAGAAAACCATGACGATGGCGTCCAACAAGGAATGTTGTTACCCCCGGACAACTAAAAGTTATTCAAGAGTCCGTCGGTTGTTGAGAGCGGGTGCCGGAACCATTCGAAGCGGGCCGACATCCGCAGCGTATTGGGACACTACCTGGCGGCTCATGTCGACGATGCTCTCGATCAATTCCAGGCCGACGCCGGCGCGCCATGAAGCCACGACATCCAGCTGCGGCAAGCGAGTGCCTGGTTCCAGCTGAATCAGCTCGCCGCTGGCCAAGGGCTTGGCCACCAGCGCGGCCGGCAAGGCGCCAATACCGAAGCCGTCACGAATCAGCCGGGTCATGGCCGACACCGAGTTGACGCAACTGACGCGTGGCGTACTGATGCCGTGGGCGTGCAGCAGGTTGAGTACATCCTGATGCGGCCGGGAGTTCTTAACGAAGGTGATGATGCGCTCACTGGCCATTTCGGCCAAAGAGGTATAGGGGCGGGCATAGATTGAGTTACTGGCGGCGATCCAGTGCATGGGGTAGTGCGCCAGTTCGAGGTTGCGCACACTTTCGTGGCGGATCAGGTCCGTCTGGAACACGATGTCCAGATAGCCCTTTTGCAACTGATCGCACAGATTACGTGCGGCGTCGGCCGTGATCTCGATTTCCACGGCGGGGAAGGTCTGCATCAAGGTCGACATCAACGGGCTGAGCCAGGTGTGGATCACCGTATCCATCACACCGATGCGCACCAGGCCTTGTTGCGGGTTGGTGTTATCCAGTGAGTGTTTCAACGCTCGCTGAACCTCGAGCATCTGCTCGGCGTAGTCGAGCACCTTGAGACCTTCGAGCGTTAGCGACACACCGCGCGAATCGCGCACGAACAAACGCAGGCCCAACTCTTCTTCCAGCGAGGCAATCCGGCTGGAGATAGCCGCCTGAGTGCTGAACATTTTCTCTGCGGTAAGGCTGAAGCTTTGCAGGCGTGCGACCCAGACGAAGGTTTCGAGAAATTTGAGGTTCATGGCGGTTCTCGTGGTGGGGCGTTCACTGTTTTTCCACAGAGAACCGTGGTGGGGGTGCAGTAATTGTTACTCCAGAGTTCGTCGCCGGGGGTATCAAATTTTCTTATGTATAACCTCGTTTTTTTCCCGTTTGACGCAGTTTGGCCTTGGCGCGAAGAATCCGCTCCACGACGCAGCCACTGCGTCTGCCCCCCACGACAACGCCTTCACAAAAAAATAATGAGGCGTGTCCGTCATCTTCGCTTGCTGCCGCAGGAACTCCCATGGAAAAGACCATGACTGACCACGTGCTTTCAGGTTCGGGCCGCACCGGCCCGTTCAGTTGGTACGGCCCCCTGTCGAAAAATGAAAAGCGTACCTTCTGGAGTTGCAAGATCGGCTATGCCCTGGATGGCATGGACACACAGATGCTGAGTTTCGTCATTCCGACCCTGATCGCAACCTGGGGCATTTCCAAGGGCGATGCCGGGATGATTGGTACTTGTACGCTGCTGGCCTCGGCGGCGGGTGGCTGGATCGCCGGAATACTGTCCGACCGCATCGGTCGGGTGCGCACCTTGCAACTGACGGTGCTGTGGTTCGCCTTCTTCACTTTCCTCTGCGGACTGGCACAGAACTACGAGCAATTGCTGGTGGCCCGGACTTTGATGGGCTTTGGTTTCGGCGGTGAATGGACAGCGGGTGCGGTGCTGATCGGCGAGGTGATCCGCTCCCAGGATCGCGGCAAGGCAGTGGGCATGGTGCAGGCCGGATGGGCGCTGGGGTGGGGGCTTACGGCATTGCTCTATGCCGGATTATTCAGCTTTCTGCCGCCGGAAGAGGCCTGGCGGGCGTTGTTCATGATCGGGTTGGTGCCAGCGCTATTCGTATTGGTGATCCGCCGACTGGTCAAAGAGTCGGACACCTTCGAGCAGGCCTGCATTGAGCGCAAGGCCAAGCCTGAAAAGGATTCGCGTTGGGCCTTCTTTGAAATCTTCGCGCCCCGGATGCTCAGTACCACCTTGCGCGCTTCGTTGCTGACCACTGGCGCGCTGGGCGGTTATTACGCGATCACCACATGGTTGCCGACTTACCTGAAAACCGAGCGCGGCTTGAGTGTACTCGGCACTGGCGGCTATCTGGCGATGGTGATCGTCGGCTCCTACATCGGCTATGTGACCAGTGCATTACTGACCGATGCCATTGGCCGGAAGAAGAACTTCATCCTGTTTGCCGTCGGCTCCATGGCGATCGTTCTGGCCTACACCCAACTGCCCATCGACAACACCTGGATGCTTTGGCTGGGCTTTCCGTTGGGGTTTTTCGCCTCGGGCATTTTTGCTGGCATGGGCGCTTTTCTGACCGAGTTGTTTCCGACTCGCATGCGCGGTTCGGGCCAGGGCTTTTGCTATAACGCCGGGCGTTCCATTGCGGCGCTGTTTCCGTTGTTCATCGGTGCGCTGAGCGAAACGTTGCCGATTGGTACGGGGATCGGAATCTTCGCTGCCGGTGCCTATGGCGTGGTGATTCTGGCCGCGTTAAGCCTGCCGGAAACCCGCGGTCGGCAACTCGAATCCTGAACCCCGACACGTCTGGGCAGCTCTGCCCAGACGTCGCTGATCCATTGCTAATCGACAAACATCGGCCGCGATCGCAACGCCCCCGAGAGGGCTCGCTCGCGTCCGTAACAGGAGCAGGCATGAACTATTCGCTTTCCACCCAACGGTTGTACCTCCCGGTCGGCACATTGCTCGGCTTGAGCTTGCTCGGCGCACCGGCCGCTCAGGCGGATTTCATTGCCGACAGTAAAGGCAGCCTGGAAGCACGCAACTTTTACTTCAATCGCGATTTCCGCCAGGACGGTTCGCGAGACAAAGCCGAGGAATGGGCACAGGGCTTTCTGTTGCGGATGGAGTCCGGGTATACCGCTGGCACGCTGGGGTTTGGTCTGGATGCGCTGGGCATGGCCGGTTTTAAACTGGACTCCGGCGGCGGCACGGCGGGCACCAATCTCTTGCCGCCGGATTTGTCGGGCGGCTCGCAAGATCGCTATGGCGAGTTTGGCCTGACCGCCAAAGTGCGTTTGTCCAAGAGCACCCTGAAGCTCGGGACGTTGCAGATCAAGGATCCGGTGGTGAATTCCAACGACACTCGCCTGTTGCCGTCAACTTTCAAGGGCGGCTTGGTCAATGTGCAGGAAATCGACCGTTTGAAGCTCACGGCAGGTCAACTCGCGCAGATCAACTTTGTTGATTCCACTGACTACCAGGACATGACGGCCAATCGCATCGGCGGGCAAAGCGACAAGTTCCAGTTCGCCGGGGCTGACTATCAATTCTTGCCGAACCTGACAGCGCAGTACCGCTACGGCAAGCTGGAAAATATCTACCAGCAAAACTACCTCGGATTGGTGCACCTGCTGGATCTGGGAGCCGGTCAGTCGCTCAAGAGCGATGTGCGCTATGCGCGCAGCATCGAAGATGGCAACTTTCGTGACCTCGACAACCAGGCGCTCGGTGCGATGTTTACCTACAGTCTCGGCGGCCACGCGCTGGGCTTCGGCTACCAGCGCATGAGCGGCGACGATCCGTTTCCGTACATCGGACGCAGTGATCCGTACTTGGTCAACTTCGTGCAGATCAATGACTTCGCCAACGTTGACGAACACTCCTGGCAAACGCGCTATGACTATAACTTCGCCACATTGGGTGTGCCGGGGTTGAGCTTTATGACCCGCTACATCTCGGGGGATAACGTACAGCGCAGTGCTGCGGGTGAAGGCAAGGAATGGGAGCGCGACACCGATATCGCTTACGTGGTGCAGGACGGTACGTTGAAAGGCCTGGGCTTTAAATGGCGCAACGCGTCGGTACGTTCGAACTTTGGCAATGATCTGGACGAGAATCGCTTGATCGTCAGCTATACCCTGGCGCTTTGGTAAGTGTCTCGGTTATCGAACAGAAAATGATATCGACGGCCCGCCAGTCAAGCTGAGCGGGCCGTTTGTTTTACATCGACAGAATCAACCGGCCAGCGAACAGAATCAGGATCACCCCCATGGTTCGTTCGAACCAGTGCCCCATGCGCATGAACAGCAATCGCACCCGGGCGCTGGAAAAAAACAGCGCCACGATCACAAACCACAAGGCATTCACGAAACACATCCACAGCCCGTACAGCGCCTGAATCTGCAGCGGCGTCGTGGCGCTGATGATGGTCGTGAAGATCGCCAGGAAAAACAGCGTGGCCTTGGGGTTGGTGGCGTTGGTCAGAAACCCCGTGCTGAAGGCCTTGAACAAGGTCTGTCGTTCAGCTGACGCTTCTGCACCCTTGTCGCCTTCAATTGCCGATTTTGGTTTGCTGCGTATCAAGCTCACGCCGAGGTACAAAATGTAGGCGCCCCCCACAACCTTGGCCACCGTCAACAACCAGGGCGTGGTGTGCATCAGCGCGCCGACGCCGAGCAAGGTGTAAAGCACATGCACGGAAATGCCCGCGCCGATGCCCAGCGCCGTGCAAATCCCCACTAAGCGGCCGAAACGTACGCTTTGGCGGATGGTCACGGCGAAGTCCGGTCCGGGAGCAACCACGGCCAGAAAGTGGATCGTTGCCAGCGCCAGAAACTCGCCCAGGTAATTCGAAAACATCTCAGCTCCAGAAAGTCAGGGGTGAAGCATTGCCGCGATAGCCGACAAAGAAGGAAAGGCTCAATCGCGGGTCGTCCACACCCGGTGTCACCGAGTGCATGCAGCGCGAATTGAACATGATGAAATCACCTGGCTCAGGACGAATTTCCAGGGTCGGAGGGCCGAGCAAGGCCGGGTCGATGCCGTAACTGTCGCCACGCATTTCGTCGAACTGGTCCGGGGAAATGTCGTGATCCCACATCTGCAACGCGCCGCCCTCGGTCGGCATGTTCAAGTAAACATTGCAGGCGAACTGCGCTTCCAGGCTTTTGGCCTGGAAGCTGTCGGGGGCATCCTTGGCGAAAATGTCGTGATGGGCGAGGAAGCACACCCCGGGTTTAACGACCCGGGACAACCCCACATACATCTTGCGGCCGTAGAGATTTTCCAGATGCGCCCCCGCCGGCCAGGACTCGTCGAGCATGCAGCGCAACGTATCGACAGGAGAGGAGTAGGGCGCACAACGGCTGCGCAATTCGGCGATATTGCTGGTGGCGCGCTCGAAGTAATCCTCGATCAGCAGCGGCTGGTTTTCCGCTTCATAAAACGCCATGCCAATGCGACCGATGCTCGGCGCGTTGATGTAGCCTTCGAAGCCGGGGGCGAGGATCTTGTCGCCAATCTGGATCGCCAGCGGCCCAGACAACAAGCCTTTGACGCGAATGGCGAGGACTTCTTCGTTGGCCAGTTTTTGTATGCACGTCTCATCGAGACGCTCGACGTCAAGCATCATGTTTTTAGGTCCATCTATCGATAGTCAACAGAACCCGCGAATGCAGGTTCCCCCGGCGTCAGGCTATGACGGGGCCGACATCGCCCAAATGCTCAATCCACGCTGTAGTGGACTGACAGCGTTCCCTTTTTTTGTGAAAGGGAAGCGATCGTGACCGTGCCCAAATCCTTCAGGCTCCGTACATGGGTGCCGCCGCAGCCGTAGGCGGGCAGTTCACCGAAACCGATTTCCCGGGCGCCTTCGCGCAACGACGTCAGGCGCGGCAGGTCATGGGCGATCCATTGCTTGATGCCGTGTTGAATCGTCTGGGCATCGACCTCCTGCGCGCTTTCAGCCGGCTTGAACTGGACACGTCCTTCATCCGGCCAGTGATGAGCCTTGATCGGCATCCAGCCCATCGCCTGGACGAAGTGACCAATCAGGTGACCCGCCGAATGCATGCGCGTGTTGAACTGGCGTCGTTGCTCGTCGACCCGAATCTGGATCATGCCGAGTTTTACCGGGTGGTCGACGAAGTGGATGATCCGGTCCGGGTCCTGAACCACGCGCAGCACCTGGCTTTCGCCGATCCAGCCGGTATCCCAGGGTTGCCCGCCGCCTTGGGGATGAAACAATGTGGCGCGCAGTACCACAGCGAATTCGTTCTCCTGGGGTGTGCATTCCAGGACTTCCACGTTGGCCTTGAGCTCATCATTATGGAAGAAGAGGCGAAGCGTCATATTCCATGCTCTTATTAAAGTTTCTATTTTTATTATATGAACCGTGGAATTGCGTGATAATCCGTTCAATCATCAAAGGACTGTTGCGCTGTGAGCATAAATCTTCCCCTGCCGCTGCTCGGTGAAATGGCGATTTTCGTCAAGGTTGTCGAGACTGGCAGTTTCTCCGAAGCGGCGCGTCAATTGGGCTCTTCACCCTCGGCGGTGAGTCGCAGCATTTCGCGGCTGGAGAAGGCGCTCGCCACGCGGCTGCTGCAACGAACCACGCGTAAGCTGCGCCTGAGCGACGGTGGTGAAGAGGTGTTCAAGCGTTGCCAGGAGATGGTCAGCGCAGCGAAGTCAGTGATGGAAATCAGCGGTCAGTTCACCCATGAAGTGGAAGGGCTGGTGCGCGTCAGCGTGCCCAAAGCTGTCGGGCGATTCGTGATTCATCCGCACATGCCGGAATTTCTGCGACGCTATCCCAAAGTGAATGTGGAGTTGTTGCTCGAGGACCGTCAGGTGGATCTGATCGACGACAACGTCGATCTGGCGATCCGTATTACCGACCGACCGCCTGCAGGGCTGGTGGGGCGGCAGTTGCTGACCATCGATCATTTGCTCTGCGCAACGCCGCAGTACCTGGCCGAACACGGCACCCCGACTCATCCCCATGATTTGCTTAACCACAGCTGCATCTATCTGGGCGAAACTCCGAGCGATGCACGCTGGAAATTCAAGAAAGGCAGCAAAGCCGTGACCGTCGGCGTACGCGGACGTTATGCCGCCAATCACACGGGCGTGCGACTGGGCGCGGTATTGCAACACATCGGAATCGGCAGCTTGCCGTACTTCACCGCCCGTTATGCGCTGGAACAAGGGCTGATCGTGCAGGTACTGCCGGACTGGACTTTTCTGGCCTCCTACCACGGAGGCGCCTGGCTGCTGCATTCGCCAACCCGCTATCTACCGCCCAAGTTACGGGTGCTTATCGACTATCTGGTGGAATGTCTGGAGAAGGAGCCAACCTTGAGCAGGCCGGGCAAGCCAGGTGCATTGGGCAAGGTCGCGGCGGAGTATGAATTACCCGAGAGTGATGGGTTGCTCTGACGGGCCTCTTCGCGGGCAAGCCTCGCTCCTACAGGTTTATGTCGTTCGCGCCATAACGTATGACACCAACCTGTAGGAGCGAGGCTTGCCCGCGAAGACTAACTTCGAACCACCACATCACTCGGCAATGCCACAAAAAAAGGCCCGCATGTTCAACCATGCGGGCCTTTTGCATTACTGACTGTGGGATCAGTGCTTGCTGTCCTGGTTCGACATCGCCAGCAGCTGTTTTTCCTGATTCCAGTCGAACGGTTCGTCGTTCTGTTCGGCTTCGAAGCGGCGCTCTTCCAGCGCCTGGTACAAGTCGATTTCTTCGTCGGACAGGTAGTGCAGGCAGTCGCCGGCGAAGTACCACAGCAGATCCCGTGGAATCAGGTGGGCGATTTGCGGATAACGGGAAATGACCTGCGTCAGGATGTCCTGGCCCAGGTACTGGCTTTCGATCGGCTCGATCGGCAGTGACGCCAGCAGTTCGTCGAAGCGCTCCAGGAACAAGGCATGGCTTTCTTCGGGAACCTGTTCGGCCTCACCTACGGCGACCAGGATGCTGCGCAGGTGGTCGAGCAAGACGAGATGATCGGCAACGACATTGGACACGAGATAAGTCCTCAAGAGCAAAACGGGCGCGGGAGTATAAAGCTCCTGCGCCCCTTTTCACATATTAAAGAGCCCCATGCAAGACACACGGTCCGCCGGATCAGCGGACCTTGCCTTTGGCCAATACCAGCTCCTTTGGGTCGAAATCATCGACATCGATCACCTTGCGTCGCGCCACTTCCGCTTCACGCAAGCTTTGGGCCTCAACCGGTTGCAAGACGCCAGCCTCCAGGGCGGCATCGATGGCAGTTTCTCCGACAGTGGGTTTGACCTGGCGACTTTTCAGCGCCGTATTGAGTTTTTTCTGTAGCGGCTTGGCGGTGTTCAGCAAATCGCAAGCGTGCTGCAGGGCGCCGACCGAATCCTCTGGCGATTGCGGGCGATAGCAGCCCCCCAGTAACTCTTCAAGCGTTGGATCGCCCTTGGGACGGCCGATGACGGCTGCGACGTTGGACGCCAGTCTGTCCGACGGGCCCCTGTGGCGACGACCGAACGGGAACACCATCACCCGCAGCAGGCATCCGAGTACCTTGTTCGGGAAGTTGGTCAGCAGTTCGTCCAGCGCACGTTCGGACTGGCCGAGGCTCTCTTCCATGGCCCAGGCGAACAGCGGGTGCATATGCTCGGGCGAATCGAGATCGTGATAACGCTTGAGTGCGCCGGAGGCCAGATACAGGTAGCTGAGTACATCGCCCAGACGTGCGGACAGCCGTTCGCGACGTTTCAAATCACCGCCCAGCAGCATCATGCTCAGGTCTGCAAGCAGGGCAAATGCCGCGGCCTGACGGTTGAGGGCGCGGAAATAGCCTTGGCTGAGCTTGTCCCCGGGCATGTGTTCGAAATGCCCGAACCCGAGGTTCAGCACCAGGGTGCTGGCGGCGTTGCACACGGCAAAACCAATGTGGTCGAGCAGCAGTGCATCGAACTCGACCAGTGCCTGTTGTTTGTCTTCGCGATGGGCGAGGGCCATTTCCTTGAGCACGAACGGATGGCAGCGAATAGCGCCCTGGCCGAAGATCATCAAGTTGCGTGTCAGGATGTTCGCACCTTCGACCGTGACGGAAATGGGTGCACCTTGCCAGCTACGCGCCAGGTAGTTGTTCGGGCCCATGATGATGGCCCTGCCGCCGTGAACATCCATGGCGTGGCTGATGCATTCGCGGCCGCGTTCGGAGAGGTGGTATTTGATAATCGCCGAGGGTACCGACGGCTTTTCGCCGAGGTCGACCGCGTTCGCGGTGAGCATCCGTGCGCTGTCCATCAGCCAGGTGCTGCCGGCGATCCGCGCCAGTGCTTCCTGAATCCCTTCGAAGGCGGACAGCGGTGCGTTGAATTGTTCGCGAACCTGCGCGTATTGGCCCGTCACGAGGCTGGTGAACTTACCCGCAGCGGTACCGATGGCAGGCAGCGAAATGGAACGCCCGACTGACAGGCAATTCATCAGCATCATCCAGCCTTCACCGAGCATCTCCTGACCGCCGATGATGAATTCCAGTGGTACGAACACATCCTTGCCGGAGTTCGGGCCGTTCATGAATGAGGCGCCCAGCGGCAGGTGACGGCGACCGATTTCTACACCGGGGGTCTGGGTTGGAATCAAGGCGAGGCTGATCCCCAGGTCGACTTTGTCGCCTAGCAGATGGTCCGGGTCATAAGCCTTGAAGGCCAGGCCGATCAAGGTCGCCACCGGGCCGAGGGTGATGTAGCGTTTTTCCCAGTTAAGGCGCAGGCCGAGGGTTTCCTTGCCTTCCCATTCACCTTTGCAGATCACTCCGGTGTCGGTCATCCCGCCGACGTTGGAGCCCGCCATCGGACCCGTCAGGGCAAAGCAGGGAATATCGTCGCCGCGTGCCAGCCGTGGCAGGTAATGATTGCGTTGTTCGTCGGTGCCGTAATGCAGCAGCAGTTCCGCCGGGCCGAGGGAATTGGGCACCATGACGGTCGAGGCCAGGTCGCCGCTGCGGGTGGCCAGTTTCATCGCCACTTGGGAGTGGGCATAGGCCGAGAAGCCTTTACCGCCGTACTCTTTGGGGATGATCAGGGCAAAAAAGCCATGTTGTTTAATGTGATCCCAAGCCTTGGGCGGCAGATCCATCAACTGGCTGATCTGCCAATCGCTGACCATGGCACAGAGCTCTTCGGTCGGGCCATCGATGAAGGCTTGCTCCTCTTCGCTCAGCTGCGCTTTTGGATAGGCCAGCAGCTTGTTCCAGTCCGGGCGGCCGCTGAACAGCTCGCCGTCCCACCAGACCGTGCCGGCTTCAATGGCTTCACGTTCGGTTTGTGACATCGGTGGCAGGTTTTTTTGAAACCAGCCGAATATTGGCGCAGTGAAGAGTTTTCGGCGCAGATCCGGCAGCAACAGGAAAGCGGTCACGACCGCGAGCATCACCCAGAAAATCAGCAGGAGCCAGACGGGGGCATGGCTGAAGATGCCCATCGCCAGAAGATAGGCGGCAATGATGCCCAAGGCGGGCAGAGCCGCAGTGCGGCGATGTGCCAGGTAGGCAATCCCGACCACCAGAACCAGTATCCACAACAGCAACATATTCAATTCTCCATGAAGCCAGGGGCAAAACCACTTTCAGAGCTTAGACGGCATCCATAAAAGTGGGGGGTAGAGCATGAGTCTGAGTGTGTAGGAAGCAACGGCTGAAATTCGTCAGCTATTTCGAAGGTGGGGCGGTTGAACGCTTAGGTAAATAGGGCAGCAAGCGCTGACATTTGGCCGAAACGTCGTTATCTCTGTGCTGAAGCTGTCGCTAGACTCGTGTCTTCCCCCAGGAGATTGTTCCCATGCACGCATGTCTGAGCCCCGGCCGCTTCATCGATAGTGACCACCCCTCGGTGGTGGAGTTCGCCGAAAAACATCGTGGCGCCGGGCGCGATCCACTGGAACAGGCAATCAATCTCTATTACGCGGTGCGCGAGGCCGTGCGCTACAACCCTTACACCTTCAGTCGCGATCCAGAGACCTTGCGCGGCAGCTATGCGCTGGCGGCGGGGGAGAGTTATTGCGTGCCCAAGGCCACGCTGCTGGCAGGTGCAGCCCGGCATTGCGGGATCCCGGCGCGTATCGGTCTGGCGGATGTGCGTAATCACCTGTCGACGCCGCGTCTACTCGAGTTGCTCAAAAGCGATGTATTTGCCATGCACGGTTATACCGAGTTGTATCTGAACGATCGTTGGGTCAAAGCCACCCCAGCGTTCAATCAACAACTCTGCGAACTGTTCAATGTCGCGCCGCTGGAGTTCGATGGGATCAACGACAGCGTGTTCCACCCCTTCAATCGTGACGGTGAGCAGTTGATGGAGTACTTGATCGATCACGGCCAGTTCACCGATGTGCCTGAAGCGTTCTTTTTCGAACACCTGGAAAAGTGCTATCCGCACCTGTTCAGCGAGCAACTGCCGGTGCTGCTGGGTGACATGCAGAGCGATTTGAGTCGCGCCTGATCCGGCGTATGCTGCCTGCGCATTCATCCAAAAAGGGGCGGTCATGCTGAAGATCTGGGGTCGGAAAAATTCGTCGAATGTCAGGAAGCCGTTATGGGCCGCCGAAGAACTGGGCCTGACCTATGAAGCCATCGACGCCGGCGGGGCCTTTGGCGTGGTCGACACGCCTGAGTACCGCGCGATGAATCCCAACGGCCGTGTGCCGGTGATTGAAGACGACGGTTTTGTGCTGTGGGAATCCAACACCATCGTCCGTTATCTGATGGCCCGGCATGCCAGTGGTACTGCCTGGTACCCGACAGACCTGCAGGCCCGCGCCTCTGCCGAAAAGTGGATGGACTGGACCACCTCAAGTTTTGCCACCCCGTTCCGCACGGTGTTCTGGGGCGTATTGCGCACCCCGGAAGACCAGCAGGACTGGCCGGCCATCAAGGCTGCGATCAAGGAATGCGACGGTCTGCTGTCGATGGCCGATCAAGCGTTGGCGGCCAAACCGTACCTGTCCGGCGATGAAATCGGCATGGGCGACATTCCCCTGGGCAGTTTCATTTATGCCTGGTTCGAGATGCCGATCGAGCGTGCGCCGCAGCCTCATCTGCAGGCCTGGTACGAGCGCCTGAAACAGCGTCCGGCATATCGCAAAGCCGTCATGACCGCGTTGACTTAATACTCACTATCGACACGCTTGACTGTACTTGTGCGGCAGCGACAAGCACCATTGCGCTCGTGCGCCGCGGTTGCATTGCTCGCCGCCCGCCCTTATTTATTCCTTTCTTCCCTTCTTGGTGCGTAAATCCGATATGAGTTCCGCTCTGTCCATCCGGCAGCTAACCAAAACCTACGGCAACGGTTTCCAGGCCTTGAGTGGTATCGATCTGGACGTCGCCGAAGGTGACTTTTTCGCCTTGCTCGGCCCCAACGGCGCCGGCAAATCCACGACCATCGGCATTCTCTCGACCCTGGTAAACAAGACCAGCGGCACCGTGAACATCTTCGGTCACGACCTGGACAAGAATCCTGCGCAACTCAAGCGCTCCATCGGCGTGGTGCCTCAGGAATTCAACTTCAACCAGTTCGAAAAAACCTTCGACATTGTCGTGACCCAGGCCGGTTACTACGGCATTCCGCCGAAAATCGCCAAGGAACGTGCCGAGCAGTACCTGACCCAATTGGGCCTGTGGGACAAGCGCGATGTGCCGTCGCGCTCCCTGTCCGGCGGCATGAAGCGCCGACTGATGATCGCCCGTGCGCTGGTTCACGAACCGCGCCTGCTGATCCTCGACGAACCGACGGCGGGGGTAGACATCGAATTGCGTCGCTCGATGTGGACCTTCCTCACCGAACTGAACAAAAAAGGCATCACCATCATCCTCACCACCCACTATCTGGAAGAGGCTGAGCAGTTGTGCCGCAACATCGGCATCATCGACCACGGCACCATTGTCGAGAACACCAGCATGAAACAGTTGCTCAGCCAACTGCATGTCGAAACCTTCCTGCTGGATATGAAGAACACGTTGCAAGTAGCCCCACAGTTGCTCGGCTACCCAACCAAACTGATCGACAGCCATACCCTGGAAGTTCAGGTCGACAAGGCCATGGGCATTACCGCGCTGTTCACCCAATTGGCGCAGCAGAACATCGAAGTGTTGAGCCTGCGTAACAAAACCAATCGCCTCGAGGAGTTGTTCGTGTCCCTGGTGGAGAAGAATCTGTCGAAGGTGGCGGTATGAGTTCCGAGCTGCAACCTAACCTCGTTGCCCTCAATACCATCGTCTACCGTGAGGTCAAGCGCTTCACCCGGATCTGGCCGCAGACGCTGCTGCCGCCGGCCATCACCATGGTTCTGTACTTCGTGATCTTCGGCAATCTGATTGGCCGGCAGATCGGTGACATGGGTGGTTTCACCTACATGGAGTACATCGTGCCGGGGCTGATCATGATGTCGGTGATCACCAACTCCTACGGCAACGTGGTGTCGAGCTTTTTTGGCAGCAAGTTCCAGCGTTCCATCGAAGAATTGATGGTGTCGCCGGTGTCACCGCATACGATTCTGATCGGCTATACCCTGGGTGGCGTGCTGCGCGGGTTGATGGTCGGGATCATCGTGACCCTGCTGTCGCTGTTTTTCACTCATTTACAGGTGCATCACTTGGGCGTGACCGTTCTGGTGGTGGTGCTGACGGCGACGATCTTCTCGCTGCTGGGTTTCATCAACGCGGTATTTGCGCGCAACTTCGATGATATTTCGATCATCCCGACATTCGTGCTGACGCCGTTGACGTACCTGGGCGGGGTGTTCTACTCGATCAGTTTGTTGCCACCATTCTGGCAGACCGTGTCGCTGGCCAACCCGGTGTTGCACATGGTCAACGCTTTCCGTTACGGCATCCTCGGTGTGTCGGATATCAAGATCAGCGTGGCGATCGCCTTCATGCTCATTGCGACCGTTGTGCTGTATATCGGTTGTGCGCGGTTGCTGGTGAGTGGTCGCGGGATGCGTACCTAAGGAAGACCGAGTCGCCTGCTTCGCGAGCAAGCCCGCTCCCACAGTGAATTTGAGTTGGCCACATTATTTGTGAACGACACAGATCCCTGTGGGAGCGGGCTTGCCCGCGATGACGTCAGCCCAGACACCGCAAAAAAAACGGCCTCCGCATTGGAGGCCGTTTTGCTTACTCACATTCGACTTTGCTTACGCCGCTTCCACTGCCGCCCAACCCACCAGCGCCAGTACATCATGGTCAGGCAATAAGCGAGGGCGCCCAGCACCAGCCCCGTCACCACCGAACCAAGCAAAAACGGCTGCCACAGCGTCGAGAGTTCGCCGCTGATCCATTCCCAGGTCAACTCATCCGGCAGGCTGCGGGCGGGAACATCCATCAACCAGGCACCGGTCTGGTAAGTGCAGAAGAACACCGCCGGCATGGTGATCGGGTTGGTCAGCCAGACCAGGCTGACGGCAATCGGCATGTTGCCGCGCACCACAATCGCAAGGATGGCCGCCAACAGCATCTGCAACGGGATGGGCAGGAACGCCGCGAACAAACCGACCGCCATGGCCCGTGCGACGGAGTGGCGATTGAGGTGCCAGAGGTTCGGGTCATGCAGCAGGGTGCCGAGAAAGCGTAAGGATTTGTGTTCCCTGATGCTGGTCGGATCTGGCATGTAACGTTTGAATAAGCGCCGGGGCATAAGGCTTCTCGGTCGGTTCAGGCGGCAAGTATGTCTGGATTCTACGAACCGCCCATTCAGACTTTGTGACAATTGATAACGACAGACGTGCGGCGGACCGGCTAAGCCTAGGGAGGGGACTCTCAAGGACGGGCTTATGCGCACAGGGATGATGGCGCTGGCGTTGGGTCTGCTGGCCCTGCGCTTTTTACCGGTATTACCGCCGGCGGGGTGGTGGCTGTTGCTGCCGACAGTGGGATTGATGTTGCTGCCGTTTCGCACCTTTCCCCTGGCATTTTTGTTGTTCGGTTTGAGTTGGGCGGGCGCCAATGCACAGTGGGCGCTGAATGATCGCCTGGCGCTGAATCTTGATGGCGAGACTCGCTGGGTCGAAGGTCGTGTGACCGGGTTACCGCAACAGGCCGAGAATGTGGTGCGTTTTGAACTGACGGACAGTCAGTCGCGTCGCACCAGACTGCCTCGGCACCTGCGCCTGGCCTGGTATGGCGGGCCGCCCGTCAACGGCGGCGAGCGTTGGCGACTGGCCGTGAAATTGAAGCGTCCCGTCGGGTTGCTCAATCCGCATGCGTTCGATTACGACGCCTGGTTACTGGCCCGGCACATCGGCGCCACCGGCACCGTCAAAGATGGCCAGCGACTGATGGAAGCGCAGTGGGCCTGGCGTGACAGCATCCGTCAGCGTTTGCAGGCCGTGGATGCCCAAGGGCGAACGGGGGCGCTGACGGCGTTGGTGCTGGGGGATGGCGCCGGGTTGAGTCGTGAGGACTGGCAGGTGCTGCAAGACACCGGCACCGTGCATCTATTGGTGATTTCCGGGCAGCACATCGGTTTGCTGGCGGGAGTGGTGTATCTGTTGATTGCCGGGTTGGCGCGTTACGGCTTATGGCCCAAGCGTTTGCCGTGGCTGCCATGGGCGTGCGGACTGGCGTTCGCGGCGGCGCTCGGTTATGGGCTGCTGGCCGGCTTCGAAGTGCCGGTGCGGCGGGCCTGCCTGATGATCGGTCTGGTGCTGTTGTGGCGACTACGGTTTCGTCACCTCGGCGCATGGTGGCCGCTGTTGCTGGCGCTTGACGGTGTTTTGCTGCTGGACCCGTTGGCGAGCCTGCAACCGGGTTTCTGGTTGTCCTTTGCGGCGGTAGCGGTGCTGATTTTCACTTTTGGCGGACGATTGGGGGCGTGGCGCTGGTGGCAAACCTGGACTCGCGCCCAATGGCTGATCGCGATCGGTCTGTGCCCGCTGCTGTTGGTGCTGGGGTTGCCGATCAGTCTCAGCGGGCCGCTGGCCAATTTGCTGGCGGTGCCCTGGATCAGTCTGGTGGTCCTGCCGCCGGCCTTGCTCGGGACACTGTTGTTGCCCGTTCCTTATGTGGGCGAAGGATTGCTATGGTTGGCCGGCGGTCTGATCGACCTTCTGTTCAAGGGGTTGGCGTTGATAGCCGGGCAATTGCCTGCGTGGGTGCCGGTGGCGGTCCCGTTGTGGGTATGGGCGCTCGGCATGTTGGGAGCCTTTCTGCTGTTATTGCCGCAAGGCGTGCCGTTGCGCCCGTTGGGTTGGCCGATGTTGCTGTTACTGGTTTTTCCGCCCCGGCACACATTGCCTGAAGGCATGGCCGAGGTCTGGCAGTTGGATGTCGGTCAGGGTTTGGCAATCCTGGTGCGTACCCGCCATCACACCTTGCTGTATGACGCCGGGCCACGGTTCGGCGATATCGACCTGGGTGAGCGGGTGGTGCTGCCGTCATTGCGCAAACTGGGGGTGAACGGCCTCGATCTGATGCTGATCAGCCATGCCGATGCCGATCACGCCGGCGGTGCGCGTGCAATTGCCAATGGAATACCGGTGAAGCAAGTACTGAGTGGCGATCACTTGGGCTTGCCAGACGAATTGCACGCCGAGGGCTGCGAGAGCGGTCAGCAATGGACTTGGGACGGGGTGAAGTTTCAACTCTGGCAGTGGCCGTCTGCCAGCGACAGCAATCAGAAATCCTGCGTGTTGCAGATCGAGGCCAACGGCGAGCGATTGCTGCTGACCGGTGACATCGATGCCGCAGCCGAACGGGCGCTGCTCGACGGTCCATTGGCGGTGCCGACGGATTGGTTGCAGGCCCCGCACCATGGCAGTCGCAGTTCGTCTTCGATGGCATTGCTCAGCGCCTTGCAACCTAAAGCGGTGTTGATCTCCCGTGGTAACGGCAATTCTTTCGGTCATCCCCATCCCACAATCGTGGCGCGGTATCAAAAGCGCGGTGTGGTGATCTATGACAGCGCCGAACAAGGTGCCATTCGTCTGCAACTGGGACGCTTCAAGCCGCCGTGGACGATGCTTCAAGAACGGCGCTTCTGGCGCGGTCCGCCACCCTCCAGCCAGTAACCCGAACTATTGAAGCCCGACCGGATGCGACATCGCGGTCTTCGGTGCGTCCACCCCCTATGTTAGAGTGGCGCACTTTTCGAGGGGACTGTCACTGTGTGGGAATTGGTCAAATCCGGCGGCTGGATGATGCTGCCGATCATTCTGAGTTCCATCGCCGCCATGGCGATCGTCGCCGAGCGTCTGTGGACCCTGCGTGCCAGCCGCGTGACCCCGGAGCATTTGCTCGGGCAAGTCTGGGTCTGGATCAAGGACAAACAACTCAATAAAGAAAAACTCAAGGAACTGCGCGCCAACTCTCCGTTGGGCGAGATCCTGGCCGCCGGTCTGGCGAACTCCAGGCATGGTCGCGAGATCATGAAAGAGTGCATCGAAGAGGCCGCAGCGCGGGTGATTCATGAGCTCGAGCGCTACATCAACGCCCTCGGCACCATCGCCGCCATGGCCCCATTGTTGGGGCTGCTGGGTACGGTGCTGGGCATGATCGATATTTTCAGTGCGTTCATGGGCACGGGCATGGGCACCAATGCCGCCGTATTGGCCGGTGGTATTTCCAAAGCGCTGATCACCACCGCCGCCGGTCTGATGGTCGGTATCCCGGCCGTGTTCTTCCACCGTTTCCTGCAACGCCGGATCGATGAACTGGTGGTGGGCATGGAGCAGGAAGCGATCAAGCTGGTCGAGGTAGTGCAGGGTGACCGCGACGTGGATCTGGCTGAGGGTAAAGCGTGAAATTCCGTCGTAAACCACGGGAAACGATAGACATCAACCTCGCGTCGTTGATCGACGTGGTGTTTATCCTGCTGCTGTTTTTCGTTGTGACCACCACCTTCACCCGTGAAACCCAGTTGCGCGTCGACCTGCCGGAAGCGGTCAGCGGTTCCCCGGCCGAGGACCAGCAGGCCAAGCAACTGGACATCGCCATCAGCGCCGAAGGTGCGTTCTCCGTGAACAACCAGTTGTTGCCGAAGAATGACCTGACCAGCCTGATGGAAGCGCTGCAGAAAGAATCCAATGGCGACACCAACTTGCCATTGTCCATCAGCGCCGATGGCAAGACCCCCCATCAGTCCGTCATCACTGCGATGGACGCTGCCGGCAAGCTCGGCTTCAGTCACTTGCGCATGACCACTGTCGAGGCGGCGCCGGCGTCCTGATGGCCATGTCCGATCGATTGCTCGCTGCGTGGTACGAAGGCCATCCGGCGCTGAAGCTGTTGCAGCCTCTGGAATGGCTGTATCGGCGCGTGGTCACCGGCAAGCGCGAGCGCTTTTTGGCCGGCGAGGGCGAGATCTACCAACCGCCGGTGCCGTTGATTGTGGTCGGCAACATCACGGTCGGCGGTACCGGCAAGACGCCGCTGATTCTGTGGATGATCGAGCATTGCCAGCGCAGCGGGCTGCGGGTCGGCGTGGTCAGCCGTGGTTACGGCGCCAAACCTGCGCAATTGCCGTGGCGGGTCAAGGCGGATCAAAGCGCGGACGTGGCGGGTGATGAACCGTTATTGATCGTCCAGCGCACCGGCGTGCCGCTGATGATCGACCCGGACCGCAGCAGTGCAGTCAAAGCCTTGCTGGCGAGTGAGCCGCTGGACCTGATCCTCTCTGACGACGGCATGCAGCATTATCGGCTGGCCCGGCACCTGGAACTGGTGCTGATCGATGCCGCCCGGGGGCTGGGCAACCAGCGTTGCCTGCCGGCCGGGCCGTTGCGCGAACCGATCGAGCGTCTGCAAAGCGTCGATGCGGTGCTTTATAACGGCGCCGCGGCCGACCGCATCGACGGTTTTGCCTTCCAGCTGCAACCCACCGCGCTGGTCAATCTGCAAAGCGGCGAACGCCGGCCTCTCGACCACTTCCCCGCAGGCCAGGCCCTTCACGCCGTCGCCGGGATTGGCAATCCCCAGCGTTTCTTCACGACCCTCGAAACGCTACACTGGCGGCCAGTGCCGCATGCATTTGCCGACCACGCGGAGTACAGCGTGCAGGCCTTGAATTTCACACCGTCATTGCCAGTGGTGATGACGGAAAAGGACGCGGTGAAGTGCCGTGCCTTCGCCGCAGCCGATTGGTGGTACCTGGCGGTCGATGCTGCGCCATCGCCGGCCTTCGTGGCCTGGTTCGATACGCAGCTGATACGCCTGTTGCCGGCTCGTCTTTTGCCTTAACTCCGTTTCTATCCAGGGAATGTTCATGGACACCAAATTGCTCGATATTCTCGCTTGCCCGATCTGCAAAGGTCCGCTCAAGCTCAGCGCCGACAAAACCGAGCTGATCAGCAAGGGCGCTGGCCTCGCATACCCGATTCGCGACGGCATCCCGGTGATGCTCGAAAGTGAAGCGCGCACCCTGACCACTGACGAGCGTCTGGATAAATGACCACAGCCTTTACCGTTGTCATTCCATCGCGCTATGCCTCCACCCGTCTGCCGGGCAAACCTCTGCTGCTGATCGCCGGCAAGCCGATGATCCAGCACGTCTGGGAACAGGCGAGCAAAAGCAGCGCTCAGCGCGTAGTTGTGGCCACCGACGATGTGCGTATCATTGAGGCCTGCAAAAGCTTTGGCGCCGAAGTGGTGCTGACTCGCGAAGACCACAATTCCGGCACTGACCGTCTGGCCGAAGTCGCGGCGAAACTGGGCCTGGCCCCGGACGCTATCGTGGTCAACGTTCAGGGCGACGAGCCATTGATTCCACCGAGCGTGATCGATCAGGTCGCCGCTAACCTGGCTGCCCACACCGAAGCGCGCATGGCCACCCTGGCCGAGCCGATCGAAGACGTGGAAACCCTGTTCAATCCCAACGTGGTCAAGGTGGTCAGCGACCTCAATGGCCTGGCGCTGACGTTCAGTCGTGCCACCTTGCCGTGGGCTCGCGACGCGTTCGCCAAGAGCCGCGAGCAATTGCCGGAAGGGGTGCCGTATCGCCGCCACATCGGCATTTATGCCTATCGCGCCGGTTTTCTGCATGACTTCGTCACTTGGGGCCCGTGCTGGCTGGAAAACACCGAGTCTCTGGAGCAACTGCGGGCGCTCTGGCACGGTGTACGGATTCACGTTGCCGATGCGCTGATCGCGCCGCCCACCGGTGTCGATACCCTTGAAGACCTCGAGCGCGTTCGTCGCTTGCTGGAGGCCTGATGCGGGTTCTGTTCGTCTGCCTGGGCAATATCTGCCGTTCCCCCACGGCCGAAGGCGTGTTGCGGCACAAACTGCGTGAGGCGGGGCTGGCCGATCAAGTCGAGGTGGCTTCCGCTGGCACCGGTGACTGGCACGTCGGCAAGCCCCCGGACAAGCGCAGCCAGGCCGCGGCGAAACTGCGCGGCTACGACTTGTCCGCCCAGCGCGCTCAGCAAGTCAGCCGCGCCGATTTCGCCACCTACGACCTGATTCTGGCGATGGACAACAGCAACCTGCGTCACCTCAAGGCCCTGCAACCGGCCAAGGGCAAGGCCGAGCTGGACCTGTTCCTGCGTCGCTTCCAGTCGGAAATCGATGAAGTGCCGGATCCTTATCACGACAGCGACCAGGGTTTCGAACAGGTACTGGACCTGATCGAGCGCGCCAGCGATCTGCTGGTAATCGAATTGAAGGGCCGGTTATGAGTTTGCAGGTACATCCGCTGGTATCGCTCAAGCCGTTCAACAGCTTTGGCGTGGATGTTCAGGCCCGGCTGTTTGCCGAGGCCCATAGCGATGCCGACGTGCGCGAAGCCCTGACGTACGGGGTGGAGCATGATGTGCTCGTGCTGGTGATCGGTGGTGGCAGCAATTTGCTGCTGACCGCTGATGTCCAGGCACTGGTGCTGCGCATGGCCACGCGGGGGATTCGCCTACTGAGCGATGACGGCAACCAGGTGGTGATCGAAGCCGAGGCGGGCGAGCCGTGGCATCCGTTTGTGCAACACACCTTGGCGCAAGGGTTGTCGGGGCTGGAAAACCTCAGCCTGATTCCCGGCACTGTGGGCGCGGCACCGATGCAGAATATCGGCGCTTACGGCGTCGAGATAAAAGACGTTTTTGCCGGCCTGACGGCCCTTGATCGGCAAACCGGCGAGTTGCGGGACTTCACGCTGGCCGAGTGCAACTTTGCCTACCGTGACAGCCTGTTCAAACAGGAGCCGGGGCGTTGGTTGATCCTGCGGGTGCGTTTCACCCTCACGCGTACCGCGCACCTGCACCTGGAATACGGGCCGGTTCGCCAGCGCCTGACGTCGCTGGGCATTGATCACCCGACGCCTACCGATGTCAGCCAGGCCATATGCAGCATTCGCAACGAAAAACTCCCGGACCCGGCGGTGCTCGGCAATGCCGGCAGCTTCTTCAAGAACCCCTTGGTGCCAGCGGCATTGGTCGCACAGCTAAAAGTTGAATACCCGGACTTGGTGGCCTACGCGCAACCTGACGGGCAAATGAAACTGGCGGCGGGCTGGCTGATCGAACGGGCCGGCTGGAAAGGCTTTCGCGACGGTGATGCCGGTGTGCATAAATTACAGGCACTGGTGCTGGTCAACTACGGCACCGCAACGGGCCTGCAATTGTTGAATCTGGCGCAACGCATCCAGAAAGACATTTCAGAACGTTTCCACGTCGACCTGGAAATGGAGCCCAATCGGTATTGAGGCTACGCTTTCACGGCTGATTCCAAAGCCCTGCACATCTTCAGATGTGCAGGGCTTTTTTGTTAATGCTGAGTTAACTTAGCGACCTAACGATGCAAGCATTTGCTCCACCAAAGGCCCGGTGCAGACGTTGCCGTCCGCATAAGAGAGCCCATTAGCCTGAGTCGATCTGCGTGAAGGAACCCACGCGGCAGATTGCTCGACCCCATAACCTCTATAACTATGCGGGCGTGCCCATGATTACCCTGAAACTCAATGGACAAGATCATCAACTCGATGTCACCGAGGACATGCCGCTGCTCTGGGCGATCCGTGACGTGGCCGGTTACAACGGCACCAAATTCGGCTGCGGCATGGGCCTGTGTGGCGCCTGCACCATACATATCGACGGCGCGCCTGCGCGCAGTTGCATCACGCCAATCGGCTCGGTAGTTGGCCAGAACATCACCACCATCGATAACCTGCACGCTGACCCGGTTGGCAAAGTCGTCCAGCAAGCCTGGCTCGACAGCGCCGTGGCCCAGTGCGGTTACTGCCAGGGCGGGCAGATCATGTCGGCCACCGCATTGCTGAAAACCAACCCGAACCCCAGCGACGAGCAGATTGAAGAGGCGATGGTCGGCAACATTTGCCGTTGCGGCACCTACAACCGGATCAAGACCGCCATCCGCCAGGCATCCACTCACCTGAAGGAGGCCAAGGCATGAGCCAGCTACCCAATGACTTTGCGCTGAGCAACCTCAGCCGCCGCGGTTTCCTCAAAGGCGTGGGCGCCACCAGTGCGCTGGTGCTGGCAGCCAGTTGGGGCTGGCAGGACGCGCTTGCCGCCGAGAAAGACAAGAAGTTCGGCGCTGACGGCATGCCCAACGGCTGGATCGATGATCCTAAGGTTTACGTCAGCATTGCCGCCGATGGCAGCGTGACCGTGGTTTGCAACCGCTCGGAAATGGGCCAGGGCGTGCGCACCAGCCTGACCATGGTAGTGGCCGATGAACTGGAGGCCGATTGGGCGCTGGTCAAAGTGCAACAGGCGCCGGGCGACGAAGTGCGTTTCGGCAACCAGGACACCGACGGTTCGCGCAGCATGCGTCACTGGTACGAGCCGATGCGCCGTTGCGGTGCTGCCGCGCGGACCATGCTTGAGCAAGCCGCCGCCGCGCAGTGGAAAGTGCCGGTCAGCGAGTGCCGTGCGCAGCTGCATAAAGTCATTCACCAACCGACCGGTCGTGAACTGGGCTACGGCGCCTTGGCCGCTGCTGCCGGTGCACTGGCGGTGCCGGCCCGCGACAGTCTGCGGCTCAAGCAGCCCTCGGAATTTCGTTACATCGGCAAGGAAGGCACCAAGGCCATCGACGGTGCGGACATCGTCAATGGTCGCGCGGTCTACGGCGCCGATGTGCACTTCGAGGGCATGCTATTCGCTACCATCGCGCGTCCAGCGGTCTACGGCGGCAAGGTCAAATCCTTCGATGCCAGCGCCGCGATGAAAGTCCCGGGCGTGATCAAGGTTCTGCAAATCGAAAGCCGTCCATTGCCGTCAGAGTTTCAGCCTCTGGGCGGTGTGGCCGTGGTAGCCAGCAATACCTGGGCAGCGATCAAGGGCCGCGAGGCGCTGAAAATCGAGTGGGATGACGGCCCCAACGCCAGTTATGACTCGATCGCCTACCGCAAGGAACTCGAAGCCGCGTCCCTCAAGCCCGGCAAAGTGGTGCGCAATACCGGCGGCATCGACCAGGCCATGAGCAGCGCCGACAGCACCCTCGAAGCCTCTTACTACCTGCCGCACCTGGCGCAATCGCCAATGGAACCGATGGTCGCTATCGCCCGCTTCAAGGAAGGCGTATGCGAAGCGTGGGCCCCAAGCCAGGCCCCGCAAGTCACCCGTGAACGGATCGGTGAGCGCCTCGGCATTCCATTCGATAACGTCACGCTCAACGTCACCTTGCTCGGCGGCGGTTTCGGGCGCAAATCCAAACCGGACTTCGTCGTTGAAGCGGCGATCCTGGCCAAGGAGTTCCCGGACAAGGCAGTGCGGGTGCAATGGACCCGTGAAGATGACATCCACAACTCCTATTTCCACACCGTGTCGGCCGAATACCTGAAGGCCAGCCTGAACAAGGACGGCCTGCCGTCCGGCTGGCTGCACCGCACAGTGGCGCCAAGTATCACCGCGCTGTTCGCGCCGGGGATGAACCATGAGGCGGCTTTCGAGCTGGGCATGGGCTTTACCAACATGGCTTACGCGATCCCCAACGTGCGTCTGGAAAATCCTGAAGCGGCGGTCCATACCCGGGTCGGCTGGTATCGCTCGGTGTCTAACATTCCCCACGGTTTTGCGATTCAGAGCTTTGTCGATGAACTGGCCCACAAGGCTGGCCAGGATCCGCTCAAATACCAGATCAAACTGCTCGGCCCGGACAGATCGATCGATCCGCGCACCTTGAGTGAAGAGTGGAACTACGGCGAATCTCCCGAGCGTTATCCAATCGATACCGCACGGATGCGCACCGTGCTGGAAACCGCCGCCAAAGCGGCCGGTTGGGGGCGTGAGTTGCCCAAGGGACGAGGCTTGGGCCTGGCGGTGCACTATAGTTTTGTCACTTATGTGGCGGCGGTGATCGAGGTGGAAGTCAAAGACGATGGCACGTTGATCGTGCACAAAGCCGATATCGCCGTGGATTGCGGCCCGCAGATCAACCCCGAGCGTATTCGCTCGCAGTTCGAAGGCGCCTGCGTCATGGGCCTGGGCAACGCGGTGTTGGGGGAAATCAGCTTCAAGGACGGCAAGGTCCAGCAGGACAATTTCCACATGTACGAGGTGGCGCGCATGTCCCTGGCGCCGAAGGAAGTCGCCGTGCATCTGGTCACGCCACCGGGCGATGTGCCATTGGGCGGGGTCGGTGAGCCGGGCGTGCCGCCGATTGCGCCAGCGCTGTGCAACGCGATCTTCGCCGCCACCGGCAAGCGCATTCGTAACCTGCCCGTGCGTTATCAACTGCAAGGCTGGCAGAAGGCGCAAGCCTGATGGACAGCGTCGACCTGAATGTCCTGCGCAGCGTGCTGGAATGGCGTCGCGCCGGTCAGCGGGTGATGTTGTACAGCGTGGTCCAGACCTGGGGCACCGCGCCCCGGGCACCTGGTGCCATGCTGGCTTTGCGTGAAGACGGCGTGGTGATTGGCTCGGTGTCCGGTGGCTGCGTCGAGGATGACCTGATTGCCCGGCTGCACGATGGCCGTATCCCGGCCGATGGGCCGCCGGTGCAATTGATTACCTATGGCGTCACCCGGGAGGAGGCCGCACGGTTTGGTTTGCCGTGCGGCGGCACATTGCGCCTGACCGAAGAGCGCGTCGGCGATCCGGCGTGGGTTGCCGAATTGCTGACGCGCTGCGAGGCCCATGAAATCGTGGCGCGTGAGCTGAATCTGGCGACCGGTGAAGTGGTTTTGCAGTCGGCGAACAAGACGGATGCGTTGGTGTTCGACGGCCAGGCCTTGCGCGCCATTTATGGTCCGCGCTGGCGGCTGTTGCTGATCGGTGCTGGCCAATTGTCGCGGTACGTTGCCGAAATGGCCCGACTGCTGGATTTCGAAGTGCTGATCTGCGATCCGCGCACCGAGTTCGTCTACGGCTGGGAAGAGCAACACGGTCGCTTCGTCCCGGGCATGCCCGACGAAGCGGTGCTGAGCATCCAGACCGACGAGCGCACGGCCATTGTCGCGCTGACCCACGATCCACGGCTGGATGACATGGCGCTGCTCACGGCGCTCGACTCCAAGGCGTTTTATGTCGGTGCACTGGGTTCGCGAGTTAACAGCCAGAAGCGCCGGGACAATCTGGCTCAGCTAGGCTTGTCACAACAGGCCATCGAGCGGTTGCACGGCCCGATCGGTTTGCACATCGGCAGCCATACACCGGCGGAAATCGCCTTGTCGCTGCTGGCCGAAATTGTGGCGATCAAGAACGGCGTCGAGCTGAAACAGAAGAGGCCGTTGCAGGAGGGCGTATGAGCGACCCCATCGGCGTTATCGTAGTGGCCGCGGGGCAGGGCAGTCGGTTTCGACAGGTAGCGGGTGATGACAAGGACAAGCTGCTGGTGGACTGCACCGGTCGTGACGGCGTCACCGTGCATTCGATGATCGAGCAGGTGCTGGTGAATCTGCCGGCCGCGCTTGAGAAGCGCGTGCTGGTGACCACGGCGGATCGCCCGCAAGTGATTCGCATGGCTCAGGCCTATGGTTGCGAGATTGTGCGGATCGAGTCGACCGGTCTGGGCGACAGCATTGCGGCGGGTGTGGCGGCGTGCTCGCAACTCGGTGGCTGGCTGATCATGCTGGGGGATATGCCGTTTATCTTGCCGTCGAGCATTGAACAGGTTGTTGCGAATATTGCCGAGGATGCCATCAGCGTGCCGGTGCATGAGGGGCAATATGGGCATCCGGTGGGGTTCGGGCGAAGCTTTGGTCCAGGGTTGATGGCGTTGTCCGGTGATCACGGCGCCAAGTCGCTGTTCGCACAGGCGAGGGTGGTTGAGGTGGTGGTGCAGGATCCGGGTGTGTTGTGGGATGTGGATGTGCCTGATGCATTAGTATTTGCCTGACACACCGCCATCGCGGGCAAGCCACGCTCCCACAGGTTTTGCGTCTAGCATAATCTTTTCTGAACGACACAAAACCTGTGGGAGCGTGGCTTGCCCGCGATGAACGGTAACGCGGTTTTCCGGCGTTACAACGGACATAAAAAAAGCCCCGCCTGGATCACCAGGCGGGGCTTTTTAGTACCCGATGGAATCAGACGAGAGGTTTAGGCTCGTGCTCTTTTTCCTGGGCTTGCTCGTGTTGCTCTACCGCTTCCTGAACGGAGCGCGGTGCTTCGTCGATCACCGATTCAACTGGCTCGGCATCGACTTCAGCGACCGGGGCAGGGGCTGCCTCGACAACTTCAGCAACAACCGGTGCTGGCTCAACGGCGGCCGGAGCAGCAGTGGCAGCCAATTCGGCTTCCTTCTGCAGACGCTCTTCTTCACGCTTGCGACGACGTACTTCACGGGGGTCGTTCGGCGCACGGCCACTTGGGGTCAGAGCGCTGGCAGGGGCGGCTTCGGCCACCGGTGCAGCCTCTTCGGCAACAACCGACGCTTCAACAACTGCTGGAGCAGGCTCGGCAGCAGCAACCACTGGCTCGGAGACCATGGCTTCAGCAACCGGGGCTTCAGCGACTGGCGCTGGAGCTTCGACCGCTACAGGTGGCTCGGCGACCCAGTTGAACGCGGTTTGTTCTTCGCGAACTTCACGGGCCGGTTCAGCCGGCGCTTCAACCACAGGCTCTGCAGCAACTACCGGTTCAGCGACGACGGCCGGCTCAGCGGCAGCTTCAACTTCAGGCTGGGCCTCGCGAACCGGTGCCACTTCGATTTCCGGAGAAGCAGTGACTTCCACCGGCGTGGTCGCTTCAACCACTGGAGCTTCAACCGGAGCGGTTTCCTGCGTGGCGGCAGTGGCGCGTTCAGCTTGCTCGTTGGCTTGTGCTTCAGCAGGTGCGCTGATCACGGAGCTGGCAACGGCTGCGGTAACAGCCAGGCCGGCGGCCAGATCGGCAGCGCTTGGCACTTCGGCGTTTTCAGCCGATTCGGACTCTTCCGAACCTTCGATCACGTTGCCGTTGGCATCGCGTTGACGCTCACGACGGTTGCTGCGACGACGCTGGCCACGGGAGCGGCGGCGTGGACGATCGCCTTCGGCGCCTTCCTGACCGTCTTCCTGCAGTTGCTCTTCGTTGGTGGTCAACTCTTCTTCAGCAACGGCAGCAGCGGCTGGCTCGGTACGTGGCTGACGTTCTTCACGCGGTGGGCGTGGAGCACGTTCTTCACGCGGCTGACGGGCTGGACGCTCTTCAGCGTTGGCAGCGGCGGCCGGAGCGGCATCCAGAGGCTCGCGCAGTTCACGAACCGGACGTTCTTCACGCTCGCCACGTGGCTTGCGATCTTCACGCGGGGCGCGCGGTGCACGTTCTTCACGAGGGGCGCGTGGTGCGCGCTCTTCACGCGGAGCGCGTTCCTGGGCAACTACTGGAGCTTCTTCGCGGGCTTCGCGTGGCTCACGTGGTGCGCGTTCTTCACGCGGTGCACGTTCCTCACGAGGCTTGCGCTCTTCATCGCGGCGACCGTTACGGTTGCGGCTCTGCTGACGGCCGTTACGACGCTCTTCGTTGCGAGCAGGGCGTTCGGTGGCTGGCTTTTCAACCACAACCGGCGCAGCAGGCTCTTCCTTGGTTGCAAACAGGCTTACCAGAGACTTCACCAGGCCTTTGAACAGGCTTGGCTCTGGGGCTACGGCAACTGGTGCAGCCACCGGAGCAGCGGCGACTTCGGTCGGAACCGGCGCGTTGGCACGGGCCGGAGCGGTCTTGACCGCGGCTTCCTGGCGAACCAGGGTGCGGGTCGCGGCGGCTGGCTGGACTTCTTCGACTTCGGCAGCGGCAGCGGCGATTTCGTAGCTGGACTGGTTGATGCTGGCTTCCGGGCTGTCATCGCGCAGACGCTGAACTTCGAAGTGCGGCGTTTCGAGGTGATCGTTCGGCAGAATGACGATGCGGGCACGGGTGCGCAGTTCGATCTTGGTGATCGAGTTGCGTTTTTCGTTGAGCAGGAAAGCTGCAACCGGAATCGGCACTTGTGCGCGAACTTCGGCGGTGCGGTCTTTCAGGGCTTCTTCTTCGATCAGGCGCAGGATCGCCAGCGACAGCGATTCAACGTCACGGATGATGCCGGTGCCGTTGCAACGCGGGCAGACGATGCCGCTGCTTTCGCCCAGCGATGGACGCAGGCGCTGACGGGACATTTCCAGCAGGCCGAAGCGCGAGATGCGACCGACTTGCACGCGAGCGCGGTCGGCTTCCAGGCATTCGCGGACTTTCTCTTCCACGGCGCGCTGGTTCTTGGCAGGGGTCATGTCGATGAAGTCGATGACGATCAGGCCGCCGATGTCGCGCAAGCGCAACTGACGGGCGATTTCTTCGGCAGCTTCAAGGTTGGTCTGCAGGGCGGTTTCTTCGATGTCGCTGCCTTTGGTGGCGCGCGCCGAGTTGATGTCGATGGACACCAGGGCTTCGGTCGGATCGATAACGATGGAGCCGCCGGAAGGCAGTTCGACGACGCGCTGGAAAGCGGTTTCGATCTGGCTTTCGATCTGGAAACGGTTGAACAGCGGAACGCTGTCTTCGTACAGTTTGATTTTGCTGGCGTACTGCGGCATCACCTGGCGGATGAAGGTCAGGGCTTCGTCCTGGGCTTCAACGCTGTCGATCAGCACTTCGCCGATGTCCTGGCGCAGGTAATCGCGGATGGCGCGGATGATCACGTTGCTTTCCTGGTAGATCAGGAACGGCGCGGAACGATCCAGCGAAGCTTCTTTGATGGCGGTCCAGAGTTGCAGCAGGTAGTCGAGGTCCCACTGCATTTCTTCGCTGCTGCGGCCAAGGCCGGCAGTACGAACGATCAGACCCATGTCGGCCGGGGCAACCAGACCGTTCAGGGCTTCACGCAGTTCGTTGCGCTCTTCACCTTCGATGCGACGGGAGATACCGCCGGCACGCGGGTTGTTCGGCATCAGAACCAGGTAACGACCGGCCAGGCTGATGAAGGTGGTCAGGGCGGCGCCCTTGTTGCCACGTTCTTCTTTTTCGACCTGAACGATGACTTCCTGGCCTTCGCTCAGGACGTCCTTGATGTTGACGCGGCCTTCGGGGGCTTTCTTGAAGTATTCGCGGGAGATTTCTTTGAGGGGCAGGAAGCCATGGCGCTCAGAGCCGAAATCGACAAAGGCAGCCTCAAGGCTTGGTTCGATGCGAGTAATCCGGCCTTTATAGATGTTGGCCTTCTTCTGCTCGCGTGCACCGGATTCGATGTCCAGGTCGTAGAGGCGCTGGCCATCTACCAGTGCAACACGCAACTCTTCGGGTTGAGTTGCGTTAATCAGCATTCTTTTCATGTAGTACCGTCGGTTTCCGGGCTGCCGGAAACGGCGTTCGGCACACACGACTTCTCATGGTCGGTGTCAGGTGCGTCGGGAGTGGTTGGCCATTCCCGTGTCCAGCGAGGTCCGGCCAATGTGGGCCTTCATCGCGACGTACGCGTCCTGCTTGCTGTGGCTACTTAAGCACTCAGTCAGGAGGAGGAATCAACCGGCGGCTGTGGACGAGATGAAGCGTCTTGATAAAGCCTATTGCTACACAGTCCAGCGGTTGTGCATCTCCACCCTACACGTATCCCTGATAATTCGGGTGCTGCCGCGCGCAGAATCCGCAGCGGGTTGGCATTTACCGTGAGCTCCGAAAGGGGAAGTCACGCATCATGGCTAATTTAGGCGGTGTTTCCGAAGCGTTCGCTCGGGGTCGTTCGCAGCTGACTGCACTTTGTGAACTGGCCGTGAATATTTGCTCGGAAGGCGAGTGAAAACTCTGCTTTGCGGCATGATTCAGGCCTTATGTCACCTGCGCTCGTTACAACTGCAAACTCCACCGTTACGTAGCGAAAGCCCCGTAGGACGGCCTCGCGTCCTGGTGAATTGCGTTGGTCAGGGCCGGTTTTTGACCGTTGTTCCGCTGTCCAGGCCGCTTTTGGCGGCGTTCGCGACTATAGCAGCAATGATTAAGTGCTTCAATTCCATAAAAAATTGTTATCATCCACGCCATGACAACTACTGCCCCTTCGACCCCAGCCGTACAACTGCTGGAGGTCTCGCCGGAATATGCCGGCCAACGTATTGATAACTTCCTTCTCGCTCGGCTCAAAGGCGTGCCCAAGACCTTGATTTACCGCATTTTGCGCAAGGGCGAAGTGCGGGTGAACAAAGGTCGGATCAAGCCCGAATACAAGCTGCAGGCGGGCGATATCGTGCGCGTGCCGCCGGTTCGCGTGCCTGAGCGTGACGAGCCTGTGCCATTGGCCCAGGGTTTGTTGCAGCGGCTCGAGGCCTCGATTGTCTACGAAGACAAGGCGCTGATCGTGATCAACAAGCCTTGCGGCATTGCGGTTCATGGCGGCAGCGGCCTGACTTACGGGGTGATCGAAGCCTTTCGTCAGTTGCGTCCCGATTGCAAAGAGCTCGAACTGGTTCACCGTCTCGACCGTGATACGTCCGGCCTGTTGATGATCGCCAAGAAGCGCAGCATGTTGCGCCACTTGCACACGGCATTGCGCGGCGATGGCGTCGATAAGCGCTATATGGCGCTGGTCCGTGGCAACTGGGCGGCCTCGATCAAGCAAGTCCGGGCGTCGCTCGGCAAGAGCAATCTGCGCTCCGGCGAGCGCATGGTCGAGGTCGACGAGGAGGAGGGCAAGGAGTCTGTGACCGTGTTCAAGGTCCTGCGTCGTTTTGGCGACTTCGCGACCTTGATCGAAGCCAAGCCGATCACCGGCCGCACTCACCAGATTCGCGTCCATACTCTGCATGCGGGGCATTGCATCGCTGGTGATACCAAGTACGGCGATGAGGGCTTCAGCAAAGAGATTCGTGATCTGGGTGGCAAGCGCCTGTTCCTGCATGCCTACATGTTGACCGTGCCGCTGCCTGATGGTGGCGAGCTCAAGTTGCAGGCGCCGGTCGACGAGATGTGGGCCAAAACCGTGGAGCGATTGAGTGCGCCCTACTGATTACAAGCTGCTGATTTTCGATTGGGACGGCACGCTCGCTGACTCCATTGGTCGGATTGTCGAGGCGATGCATGTTGCATCCGAGCGGTCCGGTTTTCAGTTGCGTGATGATTTTGCTGTCAAAGGCATTATCGGTCTGGGCTTGCCGGAAGCGATTCGCACGCTGTATCCCGAGATTGGCGACGCCGAGCTAATGGCATTCCGTCAGCACTATGCGGATCACTACATTGCGGCGGAGGCCGTGCCTTCGCCACTGTTTGAGGGCGTTATCGAGTCTCTCGAAGCGTTTCGTGTCGAGGGGTATCATCTGGCAGTGGCGACCGGCAAGGCTCGTCGTGGGCTGGATCGGGTGCTTAAGTCTCACGGCTGGGAAGATTATTTCGATATCACTCGTGCTGCTGACGAAACCGCCAGTAAGCCGCATCCGCTGATGCTTGAGCAGATTCTCGCCCATTGCGAGGTTCGTCCGGAGCAGGCGCTGATGGTCGGCGATTCGTCGTTCGACCTGCAGATGGCGCGTAATGCGGGCATGGACTCAGTGGCGGTCAGCTATGGCGCTCAATCGATCGACGCCTTGAAGCTATTTGAGCCGAGACTGGCCATTGATTGTTTTTCAGAGTTGCACGCCTGGCTGAATCAGCGGGTCTAATTGGTTTTTTTGCTGGGGTACATGGCATGACCGACGAATGGAAGGCGCCCGCCAAGGCGAGTGCGGAAAGCGGTGACGAGAAAAGCTGGAAGCTGCTGGAAAAAACCCTGCTGGCTGGTGTGCAGGAGCAGCGCCGGTCCCGTCGCTGGGGAATATTCTTCAAGTCGCTGACTTTTTTGTACCTGCTCGGCGCGTTGATTCTGTTATCGCCGCTGATAGGCATGGAGAAAGGCGCGAGCCTCGGCTCTGGCTACACGGCGCTGATCGATGTGACGGGTATGATTGCCGACAAAGAGCCGGCCAGTGCCGACAATATCGTCGGCAGTCTGCGTGCAGCCTTCGAGGACAAGAAGGTCAAGGGTGTGATTCTGCGGATCAACAGCCCGGGCGGTAGTCCGGTGCAGTCGGGTTATGTCTACGACGAGATCCGTCGTTTGCGCGGCTTGAATCCGGATACCAAGGTTTATGCGGTGATCTCGGATCTGGGCGCTTCCGGTGCCTATTACATTGCTAGCGCGGCGGATCAGATCTACGCCGACAAGGCGAGCCTGGTGGGTTCCATTGGTGTGACGGCGGCCGGTTACGGTTTTGTCGGGACCATGGAGAAGTTGGGTGTCGAGCGTCGTACCTACACCTCTGGCGAGCACAAATCATTCCTTGATCCGTTCCAGCCGCAGAAGCCCGCGGAAACCCAGTTCTGGCAGAGCGTACTCGATACCACTCATCAGCAGTTCATCAGCAGCGTCAAGAAGGGCCGTGGTGATCGTCTGAAGGATAAAGATCATCCGGAGCTGTTCTCCGGGCTGGTCTGGTCCGGCGAGCAGGCGCTGTCGCTGGGCTTGATCGATGGTCTGGGCAATGCCAGTTCGGTTGCGCGTGATGTGATCGGCGAGAAAGAACTGGTGGATTTCACTGTTGAGGAATCGCCATTCGATCGCTTCTCGAAAAAGCTCGGCGCCAGTGTGGCTGAGCATTTGGCGATGTGGATGGGCTTTCAGGGTCCGTCGTTGCGCTGATTGCCTGGATGCATACAGAAACCGACCTGCGTGGTCGGTTTTTTGTCTTCAGGGTATTTGTACACCTTCAACCAACAGCATATCGATCAAGCGAATCAACGGCAGGCCGATCAGGCTGGTGGCGTCAGGGCCTTCGGTGCTTTGAAACAGGCTCACCCCCAAACCTTCGGCCTTGAAGCTGCCAGCGCAGTCATAGGGCTGTTCGGCGCGCAGGTAGCGTTCGATGCGCGCTGCGTCGAGTGTGCGCATGTGTACGGTAAAGGGCACGCAGTCGACCTGGCAGTGGCCGGTCTGGCTATTGAGCACTGCCAGGCCGGTCAGGAAGGTCACGCTGGCGCCGCTGGATGCCAGCAGTTGTTCGCGGGCCTTTTCGAAAGTGTGAGGTTTGCCGATAATCCGCTCGCCGAGTACGGCGACCTGATCCGAGCCGATGATCAGATGGGCTGGATGACTGCCGGCAAGTGCGCGGGCTTTTTCTTCGGCGAGGCGCTTTACCAGTTCGGCGGCTGACTCGTCGGGGCGATGGCTTTCGTCGATATCCGGCGAGCTGCAGGTGAACGGCAGCTGCAAGCGGGCCAGCAATTCCCGGCGATAGGTCGAGCTTGAAGCGAGTAATAAAGGCAGCATGCGCATCTCCAAAGAGCAGGCGCGAATTCTAGCGAGGCTTGCAAGTGACGGACAGGGCTGAATTTCCTTTGACATGGCTGGGGGCATCCCTATAATGCTGCGCCTATGTTGAATGACCCGATTCCACCTCACGTTGACCCGCGCAAATTGGCTGACCGTGGCACCACCCTTCAAGGTGAACTGCTGCTGGCCGATTTGGAGAGACTCTGCGACCCGCTTTCCGATACTGTCGGTACGGTGCAGGCTAAATTCGTTTTTGAACGAGATGAACGTAAATCTGTGGTAATTCACAGCTTTATCGACACCGAAGTCAAAATGGTTTGCCAGCGTTGTCTTGAGCTGGTCACCCTGCCGATCCATAGCGAATGCAGTTATGCTGTGGTGAAGGAGGGTGCGAATACCCAGTCGTTGCCGAAAGGTTATGACGTGCTGGAACTGGGCGAAGATCCTTTGGATCTGCAGTCACTGATCGAGGAGGAGCTTCTGCTCGCCTTGCCCATTGTGCCTGCTCATCATCCGGAAGAATGCCAGCAGCCGGCGGGTCTCGATGAGCCCGAACCGAGCGAGGACGAGGTAACGCGGTCCAACCCGTTCAGTGTATTGGCGCAGTTAAAGCGTGACCCAAACGTTTAGGAGTTAATCAATTATGGCTGTTCAGCAGAACAAAAAATCCCGCTCTGCCCGTGACATGCGTCGTTCGCACGACGCTCTCGAGGCTAGCACCCTGTCTGTAGAAAAAACCACCGGTGAAGTTCACCTGCGTCACCACGTATCGCCAGAAGGCGTATACCGTGGCCGTAAAGTGATCGACAAGGGCGCTGACGAGTAATCCTTGTCCGCTCAAGTCATCGCGATTGACGCAATGGGCGGGGACTTCGGTCCCCGCAGCATTGTTCAGGCCAGCCTTGCTTGTCTGTCTGCTACGCCCTCGCTGCACCTGACCCTCGTCGGTCAACCCTCCCTTCTTGAAGAACTGCTCGCCAGCCAATCGGCTGTGGATCGCGCGCGCCTGTCGATTGCGCCGGCGTCCGAAGTCATCACCATGGACGAAAAGCCTGCCCAGGCCTTGCGCGGCAAGCCCGATTCGTCGATGCGCGTGGCGCTGGAGTTGTTGCGAGACGGCAAGGTCCAGGCCTGCGTCAGTGCGGGTAATACCGGTGCGCTGATGGCGTTGTCACGGTTTGTGCTCAGGACCTTGCCGGGCATCGATCGGCCGGCAATGATCGCGGCCATTCCGACGCAGAAGGGCTATTGCCAGTTGCTCGATCTGGGTGCCAATGTCGATTGCAGCGCCGAGCACTTATTGCAGTTTGCCGTGATGGGCTCGGTCGCGGCAGAAACCCTGGGCATCGTTCGCCCAAGGGTCGCATTGCTGAACATCGGCACTGAAGACATCAAGGGCAATCAGCAGGTCAAGCTGGCGGCCACCTTGTTGCAGAGTGCTCGCGGCATCAACTACATCGGGTTTGTCGAAGGTGACGGTTTGTACCGTGGCGAAGCGGATGTGGTGGTGTGTGACGGCTTTGTCGGCAATATCCTGCTCAAGTCCAGCGAAGGTCTGGCGACCATGATTGCCGGGCGCATTGAGGCGTTGTTCAAGAAAAATCTCGCGTCGAAAGTGGTGGGCGCATTGGCGCTGCCGCTGATGAAACGCTTGCAGGCCGAACTGGCGCCGGCACGTCATAACGGCGCAAGTTTCCTCGGTTTGCAGGGAATTGTCGTGAAAAGCCACGGTTCGGCGGGGGTGCAGGGTTTTCAGAGTGCGATTCAGCGCGCGTTGATCGAGATCCAGGAAAACCTGCCGGAACGGCTTCACGGGCGCCTGGAAGATTTGTTGCCTTAGGCGTTTTCGTCGGACAATGCTTAAATGTGACCGCTCAGTTCAATGGGCCATCCAACTGTGAGTTTCTTGCGTTCCAGAAACGGGACGTCATTCTCCGACGACAAGATCATTAGGGGCTTGTTACATGTCTGCTTCCCTCGCATTCGTCTTTCCAGGACAGGGTTCGCAGTCCCTCGGCATGCTGGCCGAGTTGGGCGCGCAACATCCGGTGGTCCTCGAAACATTCAAAGAAGCTTCCGATGCTCTGGGTTACGACCTGTGGGCACTGACCCAGCAAGGGCCGGAAGAACAACTCAATCAAACCGATAAAACCCAGCCGGCCATTCTGACCGCCTCAATCGCCTTGTGGCGCCTGTGGCTGGCTGAAGGCGGTGCGCGTCCGGCTTACGTTGCCGGTCACAGCCTGGGCGAATACAGCGCCCTGGTGGCTGCAGGCAGTCTGAGCCTGGGCGACGCGGTGAAGCTGGTAGAGCGTCGCGGTCAGTTGATGCAAGAGGCTGTTCCGGCCGGGCAGGGCGGCATGGCCGCAATCCTTGGTCTGGAAGACGCCGATGTGCTGGCAGCCTGTGCCGAAGCGGCACAAGGCGAAGTGGTTAGCGCGGTGAACTTCAACTCCCCGGGCCAGGTAGTCATCGCTGGCGCCAAGGCTGCGGTCGAGCGCGCCATCGAAGGCTGCAAGGCACGTGGCGCCAAGCGCGCCATGCCATTGCCGGTCAGCGTGCCGTCCCATTGCGAATTGATGCGCCCAGCCGCCGAGCGGTTCGCCGAGTCGATCGCCGCGATCGACTGGCAGGCGCCGCAGATTCCTGTAGTACAGAACGTCAGCGCCAATGTGCCGGCGGATCTGGAAACCCTCAAGCGCGATCTGCTCGAACAGCTCTACAAGCCTGTACGCTGGGTCGAGTCGGTCAAGGCGCTGGCAGCCAAGGGCGCGACCGAACTGGTCGAATGCGGCCCTGGCAAAGTACTTGCCGGTTTGAACAAACGTTGCGCCGAAGGCGTGTCGACCTCTAACCTCAATACCCCAGACGCTTTCGCTGCCGCCCGTGCAGCGCTGGCCTGAACAAGGAGAAGCTTGCATGAGCCTGCAAGGTAAAGTTGCATTGGTCACCGGTGCCAGCCGTGGTATCGGCCAGGCTATCGCTCTGGAATTGGGTCGTCAGGGTGCCATTGTTATCGGCACCGCGACTTCCGCTTCGGGGGCTGAGCGTATCGCTGCGACCCTGAAAGAAAATGGTATTCAGGGCACTGGCCTGGAACTCAATGTCACCAGCGACGAGTCCGTGGCGGCCGTGTTGGCGAGCATTCAGGAGCAATTCGGTGCGCCGGCGATCCTGGTCAATAATGCCGGTATCACCCGCGATAACCTGATGATGCGCATGAAAGATGACGAATGGCATGACGTCGTCGATACCAATCTGAACAGTCTGTTCCGCCTGTCCAAGGGCGTTTTGCGCGGCATGACCAAAGCCCGTTGGGGACGAATTATCAGTATTGGTTCGGTTGTGGGTGCCATGGGCAACGCAGGCCAAGTAAACTATGCTGCCGCCAAGGCCGGTCTGGAAGGTTTCAGCCGTGCACTGGCGCGTGAAGTCGGTTCGCGTTCGATTACGGTAAACTCGGTGGCCCCTGGGTTCATCGACACCGATATGACCCGTGAACTGCCCGAGGCGCAGCGAGAAGCCTTGCAGACGCAGATTCCGCTGGGTCGTCTGGGGCAAGCTCAAGAGATCGCGTCTGTGGTCGCTTTTCTTGCATCCGACGGTGCGGCTTACGTTACTGGGGCTACAATCCCGGTGAACGGCGGGATGTACATGAGTTAAATGTGACGGATTGCTTCAAAAAAATGTCATACGAGCTGTCTAAAATCCGTTATAAAGCTGCAATCTATTTATAGACAGAGGGTCGCCGGGTTTGAGGAGTGAAGCTTTCAGTTGAAAAACTGAAAAGTCTTTCTATACACTTACCCACCGGCCAGCTGCCTGAATTTGTCCATTAGGAGTGAAAACAAGGTATGAGCACCATCGAAGAGCGCGTCAAGAAAATCGTTGCTGAGCAACTGGGCGTTAAAGAAGAAGAAGTGGTCAACACTGCGTCCTTCGTTGAAGACCTGGGTGCCGACTCCCTTGACACCGTTGAGCTGGTGATGGCTCTGGAAGAGGAATTCGAGACCGAAATCCCTGACGAAGAAGCTGAGAAGATCACTACTGTACAAGCCGCAATCGATTACGTTACTAACCATCAGGCTTAATAGCTTGTAATCGTTGCTCGCTGTCATGGAAAAACCGCACTGCCATCATGGCGTGCGGTTTTTTCTTTAGGCCTGATGCAAAGTCGTCATTTGAAAAAGGAGAGTGCTGTGTCGCGTAGACGCGTCGTAGTCACCGGTATGGGTATGTTGTCGCCACTGGGCACGGATGTGCCGAGCAGCTGGCAGGGCATTCTGGCTGGCCGCAGTGGCATTGGTCTGATCGAACACACCGACCTTTCTGCCTATTCCACCCGTTTTGGCGGTTCGGTAAAGGGCTTCAATGTCGAGGAATACCTGTCGGTCAAGGAAGCTCGCAAACTCGACCTGTTCATTCAGTACGGTCTGGCTGCAGGTTTTCAAGCCGTGCGTAACGCAGGTCTTGAGGTCACCGACGCTAACCGCGAGCGGATTGGCGTGGCCATGGGCTCGGGTATTGGCGGTCTGACCAATATCGAAGAAACCAGCCGTACGCTGCATGATTCCGGCCCGCGACGGATCTCTCCGTTTTTTGTGCCTGGTTCGATCATCAATATGATTTCCGGTTTCCTGTCCATCCATCTGGGGGCACAGGGACCTAACTACGCCATCGCCACGGCGTGTACCACCGGTACGCACTGCATTGGCATGGCGGCACGCAACATCATGTACGACGAAGCCGACGTGATGATCGCCGGTGGTGCCGAGATGGCCGCGTGTGGTCTGGGCATGGGTGGCTTCGGTGCCTCCCGCGCATTGTCGACCCGCAACGACGAGCCGACCCGTGCCAGCCGTCCATGGGACAAGGGCCGTGATGGCTTCGTGCTGTCCGACGGCGCCGGTGCACTGGTGCTCGAAGAACTGGAGCACGCCAAGGCCCGTGGCGCGACCATCTACGCCGAGCTGATCGGTTTCGGCACCAGTGGCGATGCTTACCACATGACCTCGCCACCGGCCGATGGCGCGGGTGCTGCGCGTTGCATCACCAATGCCTTGCGTGATGCGAAGATCAATGGCGATCAGGTTCAATACATCAACGCCCACGGCACTTCGACCTCGGCGGGCGACCTCGCCGAAGCCTGTGCGATCAAATCCGTGTTCGGCGATCACGCCTACAAGCTGGCGGTCAGTTCGACCAAATCCATGACCGGTCACCTGTTGGGTGCGGCGGGCGCGGTCGAGGCGATTTTCAGCGTACTGGCAATCAACAGCCAGGTAGCACCGCCGACCATCAACCTCGATGAGCCGGACGAAGGCTGCGACCTCGACTTCGTACCCCACACCGCGCGTGGCATGGATATCGACGTGGTGCTGTCCAACTCCTTCGGATTTGGCGGTACCAATGGCTCGCTGGTGTTCCGCCGGTTCGCTGACTGATGGACAGCTGGGTCGACGGTCAACCGGCTGACGCTTTGTCGCTGAAGGATCGCGGCCTGGCTTACGGTGATGGTCTGTTCGAGACCATCGCAGTCAAGAGCGGGCAGCCGCTGCTGCTGGATCGACATTTGTCGCGTCTGGCGCAGGGTTGTTCGCGCCTGGCGATTGCCGCTGATCATGAATTGATCCGCGCGGAGCTGCTGGCCTATGCCGCCGCGCTGGGCGAGGGCGTGCTCAAACTCATCCTCACTCGTGGCGATAGCCTGCGCGGTTATGCCGCCGATCCCTCGGCTCAGGCTCGACGTATTCTGCAAGGCAATCCTCCTGCTGCTTATCCGGCTGTTCATGCGGAGCAGGGCATTCGGCTGTTTCCTTGTGCGACACGGCTTTCACAACAGCCATTGCTCGCCGGCCTCAAACATCTGAATCGTCTGGAGCAGGTCATCGCCCGTTCCGAATGGCAGGACACCGAGCATGCCGAAGGTTTGATGCTGGATCAGGCCGGGCGGGTGATCGAAGGCGTGTTCAGCAATCTGTTCCTGGTGCGCGATGGCGTGCTGGTTACGGCCGATCTCAAACGCTGTGGCGTGGCGGGCGTGATGCGTGCCGAATTATTGTTTCAAGCCGAGTCATTGGGGATTCCCACGCAAATCACCGATATCACCCTTGAGCAGCTGCAATGGGCTGACGAGGTCTTTGTCTGCAACAGCGTGTATGGCGTTTGGCCGGTGCGTGCCTATGCGGCACTGAGCTGGCCGGTTGGGCCGCTCACCCGTAAACTCCAAACCATTGCTCGTGCGCTACTGGATGCTTGATTCGTGAGACGTAAATTCTTGCTGCTGCTGGAAACCGGATTGGTTCTGGCGGGGCTGTTGGCGGGCGCTTGCGCCTGGAAAATCGATTCGGCGCTGGAACAGCCGCTGAATATCGCCCAGGAAGAGCTGCTGGAAGTGCCCAAAGGCACTACGCCGAACCGCACCTTCCTTCGACTCGAAGCCGATGGCGTCATCAAAGACGCTTTCTGGCTGCGTGTGTATTGGCGCTTTAATCTGGCAGGGCAACCGTTGCACAGCGGCGAATACCGCATGGTGCCCGGTATGACAGTCAACGGGCTGATCGACCTGTGGAAGCGCGGAGAAATGGTGCAGTACAGCCTGACGCTGGTCGAAGGCTGGAATTTTCATCAGGTTCGCGCAGCCTTGGCCAAGGATGAAAAACTCGAGCAGACCCTCAATGGTCTGAGCGACAGCCAAGTGATGGATAAGCTCGGGCACAACGGGATTTTCCCCGAGGGGCGATTCTTCCCCGATACGTATCGTTTCGTGCGGGGCATGACCGACGCCGATCTGCTCAAGAAAGCTTACGACCGCCTCGACGAGGTTCTCGCCAAGGAATGGAACCAGCGCGCTGCCGACGTCCCCTACACCGAGCCCTATCAGGCGCTGATCATGGCCTCGCTGGTGGAAAAGGAAACCGGTGTGCCGCAGGAGCGTCGGCAGATCGCCGGCGTGTTCGTGCGGCGCATGGAAATGGGCATGCTGTTGCAGACTGATCCGACCGTGATTTACGGTCTGGGTGACCGTTACAATGGCAAGTTGACCCGCGCTCATCTCAAGGAGCCGACGCCGTATAACACTTACATGATTGCTGGCCTGCCGCCGACGCCGATTGCGATGGTGGGCCGCGAAGCGATCCATGCGGCATTGAATCCGGCGGACGGCAACAGCCTGTATTTTGTCGCGCGCGGTGATGGCAGCCACGTGTTCTCCGATGATCTGGACGCCCACAACAATGCGGTGCGCGAGTTCCAGATCAATCGACGTGCCGATTACCGTTCCAGCCCTGCGCCGACTGTTACGCCGCCGACTGAGGATGCTCAGGCGCCAATCCCGGCAGCTTCGCCCGACACGACGATCGAAGAAATGCCGCCAGTAGCGCCGCAAGATTCCGGGCAAGACTCTGTACAAGAACTAGAGCCTGCACAAGAACCTGCGCCAGCACCCGAAGCGGATGCGCCCGCGCCGCAAAGCCCGCAATGACTCTGATTAAGGACTGCCTGTGACTGGCTTGTTTATTACCCTGGAAGGCCCGGAAGGTGCCGGCAAGAGCACCAATCGCGAATACCTGGCCGAACGTCTGCGCGCCGCCGGGATCGAGGTGGTGTTGACCCGGGAGCCCGGCGGCACGCCCTTGGCCGAGCGGATCCGTGACGTGCTGTTGGCGCCGGTCGATGAGGTCATGAACCCCGACACCGAGCTGTTGTTGGTGTTCGCCGCGCGAGCCCAGCATCTGGCCGAAGTGATCCGCCCGGCGCTGGCCCGTGGCGCGGTAGTCCTGTGCGATCGCTTTACTGATTCGACCTATGCCTACCAGGGCGGTGGTCGTGGTTTGTCGCTGGAGCGCATCGCGACCCTCGAAACGTTCGTCCAGGGCGATCTGCGTCCGGACTTGACGCTGATCTTCGATCTGCCGGTAGAAGTGGGCCTGGCCCGCGCCAGTGCCCGCGGTCGGCTGGACCGCTTCGAGCTTGAAGGCCGAGCGTTTTTCGATGCGGTGCGCACTGCCTTCCTCGAGCGCGCCAAAGCGGATCCTGCGCGTTATGTCCTGGTGGATGCCGCTCAGCCGCTGGCGCAGGTTCAGCAGTCTCTGGATGCCTTGTTGCCACGTCTGCTGGAGCTGATCCGTGGCTGAAGCCTATCCATGGCAGGACAGTCTCTGGGAGCAATTGGCCGGGCGTGCCCAACACGCTCACGCCTATTTGCTGCATGGCCCGGCCGGCATCGGCAAGCGTGCGCTGGCCGAGCGTCTGATGGCCCGTTTGTTGTGCCAGCGTCCGAGCGCCGAGGGCGCTTGCGGTGAGTGCAAATCCTGCTTGTTGCTGAAGGCCGGCAGTCACCCCGACAACTACATCCTGGAGCCGGAAGAAGCAGACAAGGCGATCAAGGTCGATCAGGTGCGTGATCTGGTCAGCTTCGTGGTTCAGACCGCGCAGATGGGCGGGCGCAAAGTGGTGCTGATCGAACCGGTCGAATCGATGAACATCAACGCCGCCAACGCCTTGCTGAAAAGCCTTGAAGAACCATCCGGCGACACCGTTTTGCTGTTGGTCAGCCACCAGACCAGCCGTCTGCTGCCGACCATCAAGAGCCGCTGCGTGCAGCAGGCCTGTCCGTTGCCGAGTGAAGCGATGAGTCTGGCTTGGCTGGCCAGCGCGTTGCCGGACTGTTCGGAAGAAGAGCGCATTGAACTGCTGACCCTCGCCGCCGGTTCGCCATTGGCCTCGGTCAAATTGCAGGCGCAAGGCGTGCGCGAGCAGCGGGCTCTGGTGGTCGAGGGCGTGAAGAAGTTGCTCAAGCAACAGCAATCGCCGACCCAGTTGGCCGAGGAGTGGAAAACCATTCCCATGTTGCTGCTGTTCGACTGGTTCTGCGACTGGTCGAGCCTGATCCTGCGTTATCAATTGACTCAGGATGAAGCGGGGCTGGGGCTGGCGGACATGCGCAAGGTGATTCAATACCTGGCGCAGAAATCCGCACAGGACAAAGTCCTGAATATCCAGGACTGGATCCTCGCCCAGCGCCAGAAAGTGATGAGCAAAGCCAACCTCAATCCTGCGTTGTTGCTGGAGGCGCTGTTGGTGCAATGGGTATCCTTGCCTACCCAGAAGTGACTAGACTCTGATCATCCGAAATGGAGGTCAGTATGAATGAACCTGTCAGTCCGGGGCCGCGCAACGGCATCTTGTCCCTGACCATCAAGGACAGGGCCGTGCTCTACGCGGCCTACATGCCATTCATCAAGAATGGTGGCCTGTTTATCCCGACCAACAAAAGCTACAAGTTGGGCGATGAGGTCTTCATGTTGCTGCACCTGATGGATGAACCGGAAAAGATTCCGGTCGCCGGCAAGGTCACCTGGATCACCCCCAAAGGTGCCCAGGGCAACCGCGCCGCCGGGGTTGGCGTGCAATTCAACGAAGGCGACAACACCGCGCGCAGTCGAATCGAAACCCATCTGGCCGGAGCCCTGAAGTCCGACCGTCCCACTCATACGATGTAAGTTGCAGTCCTTTTATGCTCGTAGATTCCCATTGTCACCTTGATCGCCTCGACCTCACCGCCCACGACGGCTCTCTGGATGCTGCGCTCGATGCGGCCCGTGCGCGCGGGGTAGGGCACTTTCTGTGCATTGGCGTCAGCGCCGATAACGCCGCCGACGTCAAAGCCCTGGCCGAACGTTACGACGATGTCGACTGTTCGGTCGGCGTGCATCCACTCGATGTGCAGCCGGGTGCCGCACCGGCGCTGGATTGGCTGTTGCGCGAACTCAATCATCCGCGAGTGGTGGCGATTGGTGAAACCGGTCTGGATTATCACTACGAGCCGGAAGCGGCAGCGTTGCAGCAGGAATCGTTCCGCCTGCACCTGCAAGCGGCGCAACAGACCGGCAAACCGGTGATCATCCATACCCGTGGCGCGCGGGCCGATACCCTTGAGCTGCTGCGCGAAGCGGCACTGCCTCAGGCGGGCGTGCTGCATTGCTTCACCGAAGACTGGGAGATGGCCAGGGCTGCGCTGGACATGGGGTATTACATTTCCTTGTCCGGTATTGTCACTTTTCGCAATGCCGATGCCCTGCGGGATGTGGCCAGCAAGGTGCCAGCTGACCGGTTGCTGGTTGAAACCGACTCGCCGTACCTGGCGCCGATCCCTTATCGCGGCAAACCGAACCTGCCGCAATACGTGCGTGAGGTAGCGGAATTTCTGGCAATGTTGCGAGGCGAGTCCTACGAGCGATTTGCCGAGCAGACCACCGATAATTTCAAGCGTTTATTCCCGTTGGCGCACGTCAGGGCATCGGTGTAACGTTAGAAAAGATCGCAGCCTGTGGGGTTTTTGGTCGCTGAATCGCAGGCAAAAAAAACCCGGGTTCTGGGGGGTGAATCCGGGTTAAGACCATTAGGAGTAAAACAAAGGCACGCAATCCTTTGGTACCTTCATCGGCGCGACACTTGGGGGAGATGCCTCGCCGACAGTTGAAGTATTGATCAGTATTGCGCCGAGTCCAGTTTAGCTGGTCGGGTTTTTAAACAAATTTGGAATACGCGCGCTTCGGTTGAGTTCTCATCAACCGGCGAGGGTGTGCGAATTCATCAAGAAACACATATATGGTCGGATGATCCGTGCATTTTGGCGTAAGTTAGGCATAATACGCGGCTTCGAATTTTGACCCCTACAGACCTTTTCTTATGCATAAAGAACCTCGTAAGGTCCGTGAGTTTCGTCGCCGCGAGCAAGAAATTCTCGATACCGCGCTCAAGCTGTTCCTCGACCAAGGTGAAGACAGTGTCACCGTCGAGATGATTGCTGATGCCGTCGGTATCGGCAAAGGCACGATCTACAAGCACTTCAAATCCAAGGCGGAGATCTATCTGCGCCTGATGCTCGATTACGAGCGCGATTTGAACGAGCTGTTGCATTCGGCCGATGTCGATAAGGACAAGGAAGCCCTGTCCCGGGCCTACTTCGAATTCCGCATGCGCGATCCGCAACGCTATCGGTTGTTCGATCGCCTGGAAGAAAAGGTGGTCAAGGGCAACCAGGTGCCGGAGATGGTCGAGGAACTGCACAAGATCCGCGCCTCGAACTTCGAACGCCTGACCCTGCTGATCAAGGGTCGGATCAGCGAAGGCAAGCTTGAAGACGTGCCGCCTTACTTCCATTACTGCGCGGCCTGGGCGCTGGTGCACGGCGCCGTGGCGCTGTATCACTCGCCGTTCTGGAGCAACGTGCTGGAAGATCAGGAAGGTTTCTTCCAGTTCCTGATGGACATCGGCGTGCGCATGGGCAACAAGCGCAAGCGCGATACCGACACGCCGAGCAGCTGAACCATTCAGTTGCCTTATTGCGCCATGATTTAGCTACATGGCGCAGTACCGCAGGAATATACTCAGGCATAGGGCTTGCTAAAACTTGATTTGTGAGTCAAGTTTTGCGCGTTCGAATCTTCTTTCGCCGGAGTGATCCATGATCGTTGACCGTCAAGGCAGGCGTTTTCGCAATTTGCGGATCAGTCTGACCTCAGCCTGCAATTACGCTTGTACCTACTGCGTGCCCAACGGCAAGCGGCTGGTGGCTGCGCAGGATGAGTTGTCGGCGGAGGCCATGGCACGCGGCGTGGCCTATCTGATCGAGGCGGCGGGCATCGAGCGTTTGCGCATTACCGGTGGCGAGCCACTGGTCAGTCCCAAACTCGAAGCCTTCATGACCGCCGTCGGGCAGATGGGCCTGGCGGACATCAGCCTGACCACCAATGGTCAGTTGCTGGCGAAGAAGCTGCCGCTACTGGTGGACGCCGGCATTCGGCGCATCAACGTTTCCCTCGATACCCTGGATGCCAGCGCTTTTCGCAGCATTGCGCGCGGCGGCGATCTGGCGACCGTCCTCGACGGCATGGACCAGGCCGCCGCAGCCGGCATGAAGATCAAGGTCAATATGGTGCCGTTGCGTGGGCAGAACCTGGATCAGGTGATGCCGTTGCTCGACTACTGCCTGGAGCGCGGCTACGAGTTACGCTTCATCGAGTTGATGCGCATGGGCCACCTGGCCAGCGACTCCAACGCCTTCCTGCAGCAGTTCGTCAGCCTTCAGCAGTTGCTGAGCCTGATCGGTGAGCGCTACGAGTACCTTCAGGCCGATGCGCCGGTCGATGCCACGGCGGTGCGTTACCAGATTCCGGGGCTGGGCCACTTCGGCGTGATCGCCAACGAAAGCGTTCCGTTTTGCCGCACCTGTTCGCGTCTACGTTTGTCGTCCACTGGTTGGCTGCATGGCTGCCTGTCGTCGAGCAATCGCCACTATGTCGGCGACTTGCTGGACAAGCCTCGTCATCAGGCGCTGCCGGCGCTGCAGCGACTGTTGGTTAAGGCGTTGGGAGACAAGCAGGAAGTGGCGTTCTCCGGTGGCGCGACCATCATGAAAATCATCGGCGGCTGATCGGGCCTCATCGCGGGCAAGCCACGCTCCCACAGGTCATCTGTCAGCCGTAGTTTCCACATTCGACACATGACCTGTGGGAGCGTGGCTTGCCCGCGATAGCTATCCTCCATTCACCCCCAAAAACAACTGACACACCCCCCTGCACGTTGAGCTGGCGCAAAAGCTGCATCCCATGGCCATTCGCCGGTTTTCCGTCACCGGCCTCTGGAGGGTAGGATGCGTAGCCTGGTTTTGCTGCTGGCCGTTTTGGCGCTTGGTGGCTGCATGAATGTCAGCGATATGGCTGAAGGGACTCGCTACCACATGAGCGACGCGGGCCTGCTGGACCACAGCGACAGCCGTCGTGTGAATAACTTCCGCATTCAGCCGGACTCGTTCATCTACATCGCCCAGGGTGCCTTCGCGCCGCCGGGCAGTGCCTACCCGCGTCCTAACGTGGTGGCCGAAGAGGCCTTCAACGGCTTTATCGAATATTTCCCGATGGTCCGCCGCGCCCGCGCGCCGGAAGGCCTCGACGCTGCCATGGGCGAAGCCCGTGCCGCTGGTGCCCATTACCTGCTTTACACGCGTTTCGCCAAAGCCGACGACCGCATCGGCAACTCGGACGAATGGCTCGACCAGGAACACGTGGATCGCCTTGGCATCGACAACGGCGTGATTCAGATCATGTTGATCGAGACCAGCACCCAGTATTTGATTGATACTGCACGTATCAAGAGTCGTGGCGGTTTACTGACGTTCCACGACAACAAGCCAGAAGACTTGCTGGGCCCGCCGCTGGAGCAATACGCTCGTAGCCTGCTGGGGCTCAGCGACCAGTAATTCAAAGGAGAACGCCATGAGTGGCCCGCAAAAAGCCAACGACCTGTTGGGGCAAATCCCCAAAACCAAAGGCTTGCCGCCGGTCCACTTGTGGAATCCCGACTTCTGCGGCGATATCGACATGCGCATCGCCCGCGACGGCACCTGGTATTACTTGGGCACGCCGATCGGGCGCAAGCCGATGGTCAAGCTGTTCTCCACCATCATGCGCCGCGATGGCGATGATTACTTTCTGATTACCCCGGTCGAAAAGGTTGGCATCAAGGTCGACGATGCGCCGTTCGTGGCGATTGCCGTAGAGGTCGAAGGCGAGGGTGAAGCTCAGGTCTTGCGCTTTACCACCAACGTCGATGAAACGGCCGATGCCGGCGCCGAGCACCCTATGCGTGTAGTGATCGATCCGGTAACTCAGGAACCCGCGCCGTACGTGCATGTGCGCACCAACCTTGAAGCGCTGATTCACCGCAATGTGTTCTACCAATTGGTGGAGCTGGCGGTGACCCGTGAAATTGACGGGCAGCGTTGGCTGGGCGTGTGGAGCGGAGGCGAATTCTTCCCTATCGGGCTTGAGCCGTAAGGGGCTGAGCGCTGGAAACGAAACGGCCCGTTATTGCAACGGGCCGTTTTTTTATGGGCTTACAAACCTTTGCTCTTGAGTCGCGCGGCATGTTCAAGGTAGAGCATGACCGGGCTCACGTTCCAACTGTTGATCCCGGCCATCTGATTGACTGCGTCGAAATGGTCCATGGGGTAATCCGAGCGGATCACTTTGCCCAGATGCGAGCTGTATTGACCGACCAGTCCATCGTTGGCGTGCTTCTCTTTATAAAATAATTTCGACAGCACTTTACAGTTCAAATGGGTAGGGTCGAGGAGTTGCAGGCTTTGGAACTTCTGCACGATCCCGCTCCAGGAGTAGTAATACACGCCGTTTTCAACTTCGTTGCCTTCCCCGCCCCAAACCTTTGGCATCCCTTGCGGGTACTTGCGATTGAAGGCAGCCAATCCTGCGCTGGTCAGCGATTCGAACGCCGCTTGAGGGTCCACGGGATTTTCCGGGTGGCCACTGATCAACGAAATGAAGGTGCCGACTGCGCTTAACAAAGCTAATACGAACGCTTCGGGCAACTCTCCGGGCGTCAGTGCCTTATGCAATTGGTCGGCAATCTCGGAGCCATGATTGGGGCAACTGACAGACGTGACCGACGCAACCTTTTCCGGGTGCAGCGCTGCTACGTAACGTGCGGCCAAGGGGCCTTGGCTATGGCCGATCAGATTGACCTTGGCAGCTCCGGTTTCCAGCAAAATGCGGTTGACGTGTTCGAGCAGTTTTTCGCCGCGTTCCTCATTACCGTTGACGGTTGGAATATTCACGGCAAACACCTGGGCGCCGGCGCGTTCCAGGGCTTCCTCGATTTCGAAGAAGTAGGGATAACCGGCGATTTTATCGAAGCCGAAAAGACCGTGAACCAACACAATGGGGTATTTCGTAGACGCATCCATGTCCATGTTCATACCTATCAATAGCGGATTTGAAGGGGAGCAGATCGCTGACTGCCCGATCTGCTGCGGCTAACCGTAGTTTACAAAGTGGATGGGATCAAAGCGCTTCGGGCAGGATTCGGACGAACAGCCATGTCCATATTGGCGGGGCAGCTGATAATCCAATTGACACCCAATCATATGATGATTAGCGTAGACATCCATCGCGAACGGCTTTGTGTCGTTTGTTTTTTATCACTGGTCGACGAGGTGCCCATGTCCAGCAGTTTTCATGCGTCGACGGTCGACTGGCTGGGGTGCTGGATCGCTGCCGGCCAGGTAAAGCCCGGCGAAACCATCAAGGTCGAAGCCGATCTGGGCGAGCAGCTCGGTGTGAGTCGTACGGTCATCCGCGAAGCCATCAAAACCCTGGTGGCCAAAGGCATGCTCGAAGTCGGGCCAAAGGTCGGCACACGCGTATTGCCGGTGCGGCGCTGGAATCTCTTCGATCCGCAAGTCGTTGGCTGGCTATCGCGCAGCGGCTTACCGGAAAACTTCGTCGACGACTTGCTCGACCTGCGCCGCACCATCGAACCCATGGCGGTGCGCTGGGCCTGCGAGCGGGCGACGGTGGAACAAGTGCAAGCCGTACTCCAGGCCTATAACGCGCTGGAACGGGCAGTGCACAGCGGCATCGATTACAACCGTGCCGACCAGTTCTTCCACGAGTGCATCCTCGCCGCCAGCCACAATCAATTCATCGAACAAATGGTTCCGGCCCTTGGCGCGTTGCTGGCAGTGTCTTTCGAAGTGTCTGCCGCCGACCCGGACGAACTGCGCCGCACCTTGCCTATCCACAAAGACATGGCCGACGCCATCGCCGCCCGGGATGCCGCGCGGGGGGTATGGGCTTGCATGACCCTGATCGATAACGCGGACCTGGCGATCAAACGCTTCTACCCCCAGGTCATGGCCGACAAGAAGGCTAGCTGACAATAAAGAACCCTGTGGGAGCGGGCTGTGTGGCGCCGGTAAGTAAGAAATTTGAGCGACGAGAATCCTGTGGGAGCGTGGCTTGCCCGCGAAAAATGCACCGCGGTTTTTCAGGTATTACGCGTTATCGTTCTTCGCGGGCAAGCCACGCTCCCACAGGGTTCTGCGTTTTAACTTATACAGGCTCGCTTCCACATAAAAGCAAAAAGACAGGAGGTTTCATGACGTGGACTGCGGTTACCGGACACCGTGCGCAACTCGGCGAAGGCCCGTTCTGGGATGCACCGACCCAAGCGCTGTATTGGGTAGATATCGCCGGTAAACAAGCGCTCAGGCTGATCGGCGCCAATGTGCAAATCTGGCAGATGCCGGAGCCCGTGTCCGCGTTCATCCCCTGCGAAAGCGGCGATGCCCTGGTGACATTGAGCAGTGGGGTTTATCGGTTGGATCTGGATTCTCCAGGCCTGGAACCTCGGCTGACCTTGTTCTGCGTCGCCGATCCGCAACCCGGCAATCGCCCCAACGAAGCTCGCTGCGATGCCCAGGGCCGACTCTGGTTGGGCACCATGCAAAACAACATCGGTGAGCAGGGCGAAGATTTACCCGTCGTGCGCCGCTCCGGTGGCCTGTTTCGCATCGACCGCGATGCTCGGGTCACGCCGCTGCTTCGAGGATTAGGTATTCCCAACACGTTGCTGTGGAGCGATGACGGCACAACCCTGTATTTCGCCGACAGCCTCGACAGCACGCTTTACCGGCATTTCATCCATACCGACGGCAACCTGGACACCGCCTATGTCTGGCTTGGCCCCCATGAACGTGGCGGCCCCGATGGCTCGGCGATGGATGCCGAGGGCTATCTATGGAATGCCCGTTGGGATGGCAGTTGTCTGCTCAGGCTGAACCCGGACGGCTATGTGGATCGGGTGATCGAACTGCCGGTCAGCCGTCCCACCAGTTGCGTGTTCGGAGGCGAAGACTTCAAAACCCTGTACATCACCAGCGCCGCAAGCCCGCTCAATCATCCGTTGGACGGCGCGCTGTTATCGATTCGAGTGGATGTGCCCGGAAAAGCTTGTCAGCGGTTTGCTGGATAAATCCCAAAATATGGGACGTAAAATTATATATTGAGATTATCTGGTGGTCGGGTTTATAGTCGGCCCCATCAGTTACACGCACTCACACTTAAAAAAACAAAACAGGTGAAGTGATGCAGCGATATTCCACCGCACTCCATTACGGAGTCAGTGCTTCGGCGCCCGGGCGTTTTCACGCCTGCCTGCCTATTCCCAACAGCTTTTTGACCGGACATCGACAGATGCCCGGTTTTCGTCGTGCCTTCGAACAGGAGTGTTGATCCATGGCTGAACCTCTTTCCTTGCCACCGGTGCCCGAACCGCCCAAGGGTGAGCGCCTGAAAAACAAGGTCGTGCTGCTGACCGGCGCCGCTCAAGGTATCGGCGAAGCGATTGTTGCAACCTTCGCTTCTCAGCAGGCCAAGCTGATCATCAGCGATGTCCAAGCCGAGAAAGTCGAGAAAGTCGCGGCGCATTGGCGTGAACAAGGCGCGGATGTGGTGGCGATCAAGGCCGATGTGTCGCGTCAGCAAGATCTGCACGCCATGGCCAGATTGGCCATCGAACTTCACGGCCGGATTGACGTGTTGGTCAATTGCGCCGGGGTCAACGTGTTCCGCGATCCGCTGGAAATGACCGAAGAAGACTGGCGTCGCTGCTTCGCCATCGACCTGGACGGCGCCTGGTATGGCTGCAAAGCCGTGTTGCCGCAAATGATCGAGCAGGGCATCGGTAGCATCATCAACATCGCCTCGACCCACTCCACCCACATCATTCCGGGCTGCTTCCCGTACCCGGTGGCCAAACATGGCTTGCTCGGCCTGACCCGCGCCTTGGGCATCGAATACGCACCCAAAGGCATTCGCGTCAACGCCATCGCGCCGGGCTATATCGAAACCCAACTGAACGTCGATTACTGGAACGGTTTTGCCGACCCCCATGCCGAACGTCAACGGGCCTTCGACCTGCATCCACCGCGGCGTATCGGCCAGCCGATTGAAGTGGCGATGACTGCTGTGTTCCTGGCCAGCGATGAAGCGCCGTTCATTAACGCTTCATGCATCACCATCGATGGTGGGCGCTCGGTCATGTACCACGACTGAATAACCCGAGTTTCAAGCGCGAAGCTACGCCTGAAATCCAATCATCATACGATATGACTATTAGCTGCATGCTTCGACCGCTGTATTGGCTTTCAAATAACGCTCAAAAAAAATAACAAGGAGTCAGCTTATGAAACGTCGTCGTGGGATCCGTTCCCTGTGCTGTGCCGCTTTGGCGGTTACCGCGGTCAGCCTGAGCAGTACGTTGCTGGCGGCCGAGGAAGTGAAGATCGGTTTTCTGGTCAAGCAAGCGGAAGAGCCCTGGTTCCAGACCGAATGGGCCTTCGCCGAAAAGGCCGGCAAGGACAAGGGCTTCACCGTCATCAAAATCGCCGTGCCTGATGGCGAGAAAACCCTCTCGGCCATCGACAGCCTGGCGGCCAACGGCGCCAAGGGCTTCGTGATCTGCCCGCCGGACGTCTCCCTCGGCCCGGCCATCATGGCCAAGGCCAAGCTCAACGGTTTGAAAGTGATCGCCGTCGATGACCGTTTCGTCGATGCCAGTGGCAAATTCATGGAGCACGTGCCGTACCTCGGCATGGCAGCCTTCGAAGTCGGCCAGAAGCAGGGCGCCGCCATGGCCGCCGAAGCGAAGAAACGCGGCTGGGACTGGAAAGACACTTACGCTGTGATCAACACCTACAACGAACTCGACACCGGTAAGAAACGTACTGACGGTTCTGTCAAAGCGCTGGAAGAAGCCGGTATACCGAAAGACCACATCCTCTTCTCGGCGCTGAAAACCCTCGACGTACCGGGCAGCATGGACGCCACCAACTCGGCGTTGGTGAAGCTTCCGGGTGCGGCGAAAAACCTGATCATTGGCGGCATGAACGACAACACCGTGCTGGGCGGCGTGCGCGCCACCGAAAGCGCCGGTTTTGCCGCGGCCAACGTGATCGGCATCGGCATCAACGGCACCGATGCTATCGGCGAACTGAAGAAGCCCAACAGCGGCTTCTTCGGCTCGATGCTGCCGAGCCCGCACATCGAGGGCTACAACACCGCGAGCATGATGTATGAGTGGGTCACCACCGGCAAAGAACCGCCGAAATACACCGCGATGGACGACGTTACGCTGATCACGCGCGACAACTTCAAGCAGGAACTGGAAAAGATCGGCCTGTGGAACTGAGGCGCGGTTGATTTCATCGGCAGCCCTGGCGACGGGGTTGCCTGACCGGTGTGATGAGGTGGGTTTATGCACGCACAAGTACAGACAGATCAACAGAGCATTGGCGGCAGCCTGCGCTTCAACGCAATCGGCAAAACTTTTCCCGGGGTGAAGGCGCTGGACGGTATCAGCTTCGTCGCCCATCCGGGGCAGGTTCACGCCTTGATGGGCGAGAACGGCGCCGGTAAATCCACGCTGCTGAAAATCCTCGGCGGTGCTTACACGCCGAGCAGCGGCGATCTGCAGATCGGCGAGCAGAAGAGGGTGTTCAAGTCCACCGCCGACAGCATTGGCAGCGGGGTCGCGGTGATCCATCAGGAGCTGCACCTGGTGCCGGAAATGACCGTGGCCGAGAACCTGTTTCTCGGCCATCTGCCGGCGAGTTTCGGCCTGATCAATCGCGGCGTTTTGCGGCAACAGGCATTGGCCTGCCTTAAAGGCCTGGCCGATGAAATCGATCCGCAAGAGAAGGTCGGGCGCTTGTCCCTCGGCCAGCGGCAACTGGTGGAAATCGCCAAGGCGTTGTCCCGTGGCGCGCATGTGATCGCGTTCGACGAACCTACCAGCAGCCTGTCGGCACGGGAAATCGATCGCTTGATGGCGATCATCGGGCGCCTGCGCGACGAAGGCAAAGTGGTGCTTTACGTCTCCCATCGCATGGAAGAAGTGTTCCGCATCTGCAACGCGGTGACGGTGTTCAAGGACGGTCGCTTCGTGCGCACCTTCGAGGACATGAGCGCGCTGACCCATGATCAGTTAGTGACGTGCATGGTCGGTCGTGACATTCAGGATATCTACGATTACCGCAGCCGTCCCCGTGGCGCTGTGGCGCTCAAGGTCGATAGGTTGCTAGGGCCAGGCTTGCGCGAGCCGGTGAGTTTCGAGGCGCACAAGGGTGAAATACTCGGGCTGTTCGGCCTGGTCGGGGCCGGGCGCACCGAGCTGTTCCGGATGCTCAGCGGGCTGACGCGCAACACCGCCGGGCGCCTGGAACTGCGCGGTCGTGAACTGAAATTGCATTCGCCCCGCGATGCCATCGCAGCGGGGATTCTGTTGTGTCCCGAAGACCGCAAGAAGGAGGGCATCCTGCCACTGGCCAGCGTCGCCGAGAACATCAATATCAGCGCTCGCGGCGCCCATTCCACCTTCGGTTGCCTGTTGCGCGGCTTGTGGGAAAAGGACAATGCCGACAAGCAGATCAAGGCGCTGAAGGTGAAGACGCCCAACGCGGCGCAGAAAATCATGTACCTGTCTGGCGGCAATCAGCAGAAGGCGATTCTCGGTCGCTGGCTGTCGATGCCAATGAAAGTCCTGCTGCTCGACGAGCCCACCCGGGGCATCGACATCGGTGCAAAAGCCGAGATCTACCAGATCATCCATAACCTGGCGGCCAGCGGCATCGCGGTGATTGTGGTGTCCAGCGACCTGATGGAAGTCATGGGCATTTCCGACCGCATCCTGGTGCTCTGCGAAGGCGCGATGCGCGGCGAACTGACCCGCGAACAAGCCAATGAATCCAACCTGCTGCAACTGGCGTTGCCACGCCAACGCGCCGCCGACGTGGCGAACTGAGAGGTGACTATGACCGTCCAAAACAACGCTTTGCCAACCCCGCGAAAACCTCTGGACCTGCGGCGCTTTCTCGATGACTGGGTGATGTTGCTGGCGGCCGTCGGGATCTTCGTGCTCTGCACCTTGCTGATCGACAACTTCCTGTCGCCGCTGAACATGCGCGGCCTGGGCCTGGCGATTTCCACTACCGGGATTGCCGCGTGCACCATGTTGTATTGCCTGGCGTCCGGGCATTTCGACTTGTCGGTGGGCTCGGTGATTGCCTGCGCCGGCGTGGTTGCGGCAGTGGTAATGCGCGACACCGACAGCGTGTTCCTCGGCGTGAGTGCAGCGCTGGTGATGGGGCTGATTGTCGGGCTGATCAATGGGATCGTGATCGCCAAGCTGCGGGTCAATGCGTTGATCACCACGCTGGCGACGATGCAGATCGTGCGTGGCCTGGCTTACATTTTTGCCAACGGTAAAGCGGTGGGCGTTTCACAGGAACAGTTCTTCGTTTTCGGTAACGGTCAGTTGTTCGGCGTGCCGGTGCCGATTCTGATCACCATCGTTTGCTTCCTGTTTTTCGGTTGGTTGCTGAATTACACCACCTACGGGCGCAACACCATGGCCATCGGCGGTAACCAGGAGGCGGCGTTGCTGGCCGGGGTGAACGTTGATCGGACCAAGATCATTATCTTTGCCGTGCACGGTGTGATTGGGGCATTGGCCGGGGTGATTCTGGCGTCGCGCATGACGTCCGGTCAGCCGATGATTGGCCAGGGTTTTGAGCTGACGGTGATCTCGGCTTGCGTGCTCGGCGGGGTGTCGCTGAGTGGCGGGATCGGGATGATTCGGCATGTGATTGCCGGGGTGCTGATTCTGGCGATCATCGAGAATGCGATGAACCTGAAGAATATCGATACGTTTTATCAGTACGTGATCCGCGGTTCGATTTTGCTGCTGGCGGTGGTGATTGACCGGTTGAAACAACGCTGATTTTCCCTTGTGGGAATGGGCTGTAACCGATCGTTCCCACGCTCTGCGTGGGAATGCAGCCCGGGACGCTCCGCGTCCCAACAGCGGACGCAGAGCGTCCATTGAGGCATTCCTTTGCTGCGCATGGGAATGATCATTTGGAGGATCCTTCACCCACTTTCACAAAATATCCCTTGCTCACCCTGAACCGTTTCAGCTATGACGGTACACCCGAGGTGTACATGATTAGACCGGTACGAATTGACAAGAAACAACAGGTGGTCGACGAGCTTGTTCGGCGCATCGAAAACGGCCTCATGGAGGACGGCGTTCTATTGCCGGGCGAACATCAGTTGGCTCAAGAATTCAAGGTCAGCCGAGGCACGCTGCGTGAAGCCCTGGCCGAACTGAAACGGCGCCACTACATCGCTACGCAAAGCGGGGTGGGGTCCATCGTCACGTTCGACGGTGTGGTACTCGATCAGCGCAGCGGCTGGGCCCAGGCGCTGGCCGACAATGGGGCGCTGATCAATACCGAAGTGCTGCGGCTGGAGGCGGTCACCCGTCCTGACCTGCTACCACGTTTCGGCACCGATCAGTTCATCACCCTCGACCGTCGCCGTCGCGGCACCGATGGCACGCTCGTGTCCCTTGAACGTTCATTGATGCCCGCCACCGGAGGCCTGGAAGGCCTGCCGCGAGTCGGTCTGATCGATGACTCCCTGACCATCACGCTGGCCGCCTACGGCTACATCGGCGACCACGGCGATCAGTGGATCGGCGCCGAACCCTTGAATGCCGAAGACGCCGAATTGCTCGGACGTCCGGTGGGAACAGTGTTCCTCAAGGCCCTGCGCACCACTTACGACCGTCAGAACCGCTTCATGGAACAGGTCGAAAGCCTGCTCGATCCGGTGCATTTTCGTCTGCATCTGCAAATTGGAACTGCAAAATGACCGCACTCAACCGTGCCCTCGGCGCGTTCTATGGACTGGCCCTGGGCGACGCGTTGGGCATGCCGACTCAATCCCTGAGCCGCGCCGAGATCAAGGCGCGCTTCGGTGATATCACCGATCTGCAAGACGCTGGCCCGGATCAACCGATCGCCGCAAACATGCCCAAAGGCTCGATCACTGACGATACGGAGCAGGCGATCCTGGTCGGTCAGTTGTTGATTGAAGGCGAGGGCTGGATCGAACCGCAGGTGCTGGCCCAGCGCTTGATCGAATGGGAAGCAGGGATGCAAGCCAAGGGTTCGCAGGATTTGCTCGGCCCCTCGACCAAACGCGCGATCGAGATGATCCTCGCCGGCCACTCGCTGGAAGAGGCAGGGCGCTACGGCACCACCAATGGCGCGGCCATGCGCATCACGCCGGTGGGGATCGCGGCCGATGTTGCCGACCCCGAACGTTTCATCCGCGCCGTGGTGCAGGCCTGTCAGGTAACCCACAACACCACGTTGGGAATTGCCAGTGCGGCGGCGGTGGCGGCGGTGGTTTCTGCCGGGATCAACGGCATGGAGCTGGGCGAGGCATTGAACCTCGGCCAGCAGATCGCTCAGAAAGCCGAAAGCCATGGCCACTGGGTCGCTGGCGGACGTATCGCTGCACGCATCAGTTGGGCGTGGAGCATCAGCGTCGACAGTGACAAGGCGTTGCTGGCGGACTTGCTGTATGACGTGATCGGCACTTCGGTGGCCTCGCAGGAATCGGTGGTGGTGTCGTTTGTGCTGGCTCGGCAAGTGGCCATTGGTGAGATGAGTGCCTTCGAAGCGTTGTGCATGGCTGCCAGCCTGGGCGGCGATACTGACACCATCGCAGCGATTCTCGGCGCAATGCTTGGGGCTTGTCTGGGGCTTGAAAGTTGGCCGGTGGCGATGATCGAGCAGGTTAAATCGGTAAATGATCTACAGTTGGAACCGTTGGTGCAGGGGCTGTTGGCTTTGCGTTGACTGTACTGACGCCATCGCGGGCAAGCCCGCTCCCACACGAATAGTACAAATCTTGAGATGCACGCCGTACCTGTGGGAGCGGGCTTGCCCGCGATAGGCGCGCCGCATACTTGAATTTTTCACCCGCAATGGAGCGCAAAAACATGGCCAGGACCGCCGGAAAGTTATATCGACTTCCGAATTGCCCACAACCACAACAACGGCAACAGGAGCAGTTTTCATGAGTTCATCGAACACCGGGCAAAGCGCCGGGCAATTGGAAACCCGTGGCATCGAACCGGTGCCGGAAGGGGAGTGCAACGGTCACCCACTGCAACTGTTCTGGGTCTGGTTCGCAGCGAACATTTCCATTCTCGGCTTGCCGTTGGGCGCCACGCTGGTAGCCTTCCGTGGCCTGGCAATCTGGCAGGCGATCATCGTCGCCATCCTCGGTGCCGCCGGTTCGTTCGCGGTGGTCGGGATCATCTCCATTGCCGGTCGTCGTGGCCGCGCACCAAGCCTGACGCTGTCGCGAGCAATCTTCGGCGTACGCGGCAATATCGGTCCGACGCTGGTTTCGCTGATGTCGCGACTGGGTTGGGAAACCGTCAACACCACCACGGCCGCGTTCGTCTTGCTGTCGTTGTGCTCGATTCTGTTCGGCTCGCCGGTGGAAGCCAAAAGCGCACCGCTGCTGACCCTCGCGTTCATCGCGATTTTCGTGCTGCTGACATTGTCGGTGTCCGGTCTCGGTCACGCCACGTTGCTGGTGATCCAGAGATGGGCGACCTACGTGTTCGGTGCGTTGAACATCCTGGTCGGCGGTTTCCTCTGCGCGACTATCGACTGGAGCGCTGTATTCAACGCCACGCCAGCGCCCCTGAGCGCAATGATCATCGGCATCGGCACCATGGCCGCCGGCACCGGGATTGGCTGGGCCAACGCCGGTGCCGACATGTCGCGCTACCAGCACCGCAGCGTCAAAGCCGTGCGTCTGGTGGCATCGGCAGCGTTCGGTGCGGGGATTCCGCTGGTGCTGCTGATCACCCTCGGTGGTCTGCTGTCAGTGGGCAACAATGATCTGGCCTCGGCGACTGACCCGATCGTCGCGATCCGCGACATGCTGCCGACCTGGATGGCCGTGCCGTACCTGATCACCGCATTCGGCGGGCTGCTGCTGTCGAACAACCTGTCGGTGTACTCCGCCGGTTTGACTACCTTGACCCTCGGCCTGAAGGTCAAGCGCGTGTATGCAGTGGTGCTCGATATCATTGCGATCTTCGCCGGGTCGATCTACTTCATGCTGATCGCCGAAAGTTTCTACGGTCCGTTCATCACCTTCATTTCCTTGTTGGCCGTGCCGATCACGGCGTGGGTCGGGATCTTCGTGGTCGACCTGATTCACCGGCATTACTACAGCCCCAAAGACCTGTTGGACGTCAGCCCGAGCAGCGCCTACTGGTATCGCGGCGGCGTCGAGTGGCGCGCCTTCGGTGCATGGGCGCTGGCGATTGTGCTGGGCTTCAGTTTCACCACCATCGGTACTACTGAACAAGATGTCTGGTTCCGGGGCTTTTTGTCCGACTCCTGGCTGGGCCACAACGGCCTGGGCTGGATCGTGACGTTCATGGTGGCCGGTGGCATTTACTGGGTACTCGGCGGTGCCAAGGACCGTCGCACTGCATTGATCGAGCCGGCTCATGCGTAGTGTCCTGTCTCGTAAATACTGTTCCTTTTTGGCGGTGTTTGTCGCCGTCATGCTGCGTTGCCGCTCCTCGCCATAGCGAGCGATGACTTGTCGCGGCGCCTTGCCTGACGACAACAATCACTCGCCAAAAAAGGAACGTATTTGTGAGACAGGACACCAAACTGCTGCACACCGGCCAGGTCATGATCGACCTGGTCATGGCCGTGGATAAATTGCCTCAATCGGGCGGTGACGTGCTGGCGCAATCCGCCCGTTTCGAGGCTGGTGGTGGCTTCAATGTGATGGCTGCGGCCCGGCGAAACGGTTTGCCGGTGATTTACCTCGGTGGCCATGGCAAGGGCCGTTTCGGCGATATGGCCCGAGAGGCGATGACGGCTGAAGGCATTCGGATCGGCATCGATCAGAGCACCGAGCGCGACACCGGGCTGTGCGTCGCGCTGACCGAAGCCTCGGCCGAGCGCACGTTCATTTCCTGCATCGGTGCCGAAGGCGAATTGGCCGCCAAAGACCTGGCGAGTGTGCCAGCCGAGGCGGGCGATTTTGTCTATGTCAGCGGCTATAGCCTGCTGCATGGCGGCAAGGCTCAGGCGCTGGTGGATTGGGTGCTGGATTTGCCGGACGGGATCAAGGTGGTGTTCGATCCGGGTCCGTTGGTGGATTCGCCAGACGCATCGCTGATGAAGGCCTTGTTGTCGCGCATCGATCTGTGGACCAGCAACCGTGTCGAGGCGCTGCGGTTTACCGGGGCGACAGACATCCGCGAGGCATTGAATCGGTTGGCTGATCATCTGCCGACCGAGGTACTGATGGTGGTACGCGATGGGCCGCAAGGGTGCTGGATCAGCCAGCGCGGCGATCACCAGCACGTGCCGGGCTTCAAGGTCGAGGCAGTGGACAGCAACGGCGCGGGGGATGCTCACGCAGGCGTTTTTGTCGCCGGGTTGGCGCACGGATTATCGGCGGTCGAAGCGGCACTGCGGGCGAATGCGGCTGCGGCATTGGCGGTCACTTGCTGGGGGCCGGCGACTTCGCCGGGGGCGGTTGAGGTGGATGCGTTGATCCGCGAGACTTTCGGCGCTTGATCCACCGCTTTCGCGAGCAAGCCCGCTCCCACAGGGGATTTGTTAACGACACAAACCCATGTGGGAGCGGGCTTGCCCGCGATGAGGCCCTCAAACTCACCATCAAATCCGGACCCTTACCCGGCCTTGCGCAACGCCTCGATCAACGCTTGCTTGCGCATGCTCGAGCGCCCCGGAATCTTCTTCTCCCTGGCTTCTTTCATCAGGCTGTCCACCGTCTGCGTATCGCGCGAAGCCTTGCTGTTGCGCGGTTTGCCTTCACGGGTGGCCACCGCACGTCGGGCTGATTCCTTGCGATCTGCATACTTGGCGCTGGCCGGCTTCTTGCGCCCCGAGCCGCCGGCGCGTTCACCTCCGCCCGACTGTTTGTTCACCGTGGCCCAGGCACGAGCTTCGGCTTCATCTTTCGACACGCCTTTGTGCTCGTAGCTTTCTTCGATGTGTTCGGCCTTGCGTTTTTGCTCGGCGGTGTATTTGTCTTTGCTTCCACGAGGCATGGGATTTCTCCTGGTTGTAGGAGCTGGCGCAGCCTGCGATCTTTTGCCTGTGAATGTTTAAGATCAAGAGATCGTCCGAACGCGGCCCGAGCCTTCGCCAGCTCCTGCATGGTTAGACATCCAGCTTGCGCGCTGCTTCAACCCCAGCGGCGCTGAGTTTGATCGGCAGGTTCAGTGAGTGCTCGCCGGCTTCGTTGCAGATCACATGACCGTGCTGGATCAGCCCGCGTTCCTGCAGAGTCGCGAGCGTGCTGGCCACGACTCTCTCCCCCCGGTAATTGTCCAGAACCTCCTTGCCCAAACCATTTGGGTGGGCGTGCAGCAGGCGGGTCAAGACTTCTTTTTCCAGGTTTTTATCGACGTTCATGGTTACCTCTTCGTCAGGATGGGTAGGTAGTGCATGTTCACTCGCGTCGCGAACTTATTGATTGACGCTACGGCCTTCGGAGCCCGAGCCACCGGTGGTGGTTTTCGAGCCGACGCCGGTTCCGGCGTTATCGGGAGTCTGGGTGCCGGGTGTATTCATCCCGCCCTGAGCGCCTGCGTCATCGTGATAAACCCGTGGGTCTGTGGCCGTTGGAGAAGGCGACCGGCCGCTGTCGATGCCTTGGGTGGCCGCAGATTCGGGCCTATCGATTGGATCGGTCGGGTCGGTCCCGGAAGAGGTGGTCGCGGCGAACGCGACAGAGGTGAGCAATGTGGTGAGAGCGAAGATGGTCAGTCGGGACGTGATCATGGTGTCGTCTCCGTTGATTAGAGTCCTTACCCGATATTGGTCCTCCCTGACCTGGATTGGTGCCTGATGAACGACGAGTGGTCCAGGCTTGCTGCAACGTTTTTGATCCCGCTCACGTGACGCCAGATCCATGACGATGATCAGGCGCCGATTTCTTCCTTGAACAGCTCCATGAAACCCTTCAGGCGGTCGTGGCGAATCAGTGCCAGACGTTGACCGGTAGTCGTTTGGAAACCGTCTGCCAAGTGCAGCAACTTGGTCTGGAAATGATCGAGGCAAAAGCGTTTGTCGTCGTAGTCCCGTTCTTTTGCCTCAGGGTCCAAAGGGTCGTACAACGCACTGCCCATGCGCCCGGCAATGTAGAAGGTACGCGCCACGCCGAGCATGCCAAGGGAATCGAGGCGGTCGGCGTCCTGGATGATTTTCGCTTCGAGGGTGATAGGCGTGATGTTGGCGCTGAAGCTGTGGGCTTCGATGGCGTGGGAGACCGCTGTGATTTTTGCGTCTGGCCAATCCATGGCTATCAGTACAGTCGAAGCTTTCTGCGCCGCCAGTTGTGATGCCTGTGAGCGCAACGGCGAGTTCTTCTCCACCGCCACGCAATCGTGCAACAGCACGGCTGCCAGCAGCACCTCAAGATCACCGCCTTCTTCGGCATGAAGCGTGCGCACGTTGTGCCACACCCGCTGCAAGTGCGACAGATCATGGGCACCGTCCTCGCCAGGCTCCAGTGCATGAGGCAGCAGTTCAGAAGCCAGAGTGTGCAGCGGCGCGAAAGCGATGGTGGTCATGGAAATCCTTGGATTCGACTCGGTTTTTGTGATCAATGAGCACCCTGTGGGAGCGGGCTTGCTCGCGAAGACGTCAGCACAGTCACGCTGATTTCGCAGGCCGGCCTGTTCATGCAAAACGCCACAAAACAGCGATGCTATATGACATTTTGCATTCAAATGTGACGAGCATCGCACGCGGACTTAGTATGGCGTTTTCAACTTTTCACAAGGCACGTTCATGACGATCGAAATCCGTCCGGCAACCCCCAGCGATGCTCCGAAAATCCTCGCGTTCATCACTGAACTGGCGGACTTCGAACGTGCCCGCCACGAAGTCATCGCCAGCGTCGCCGACATCGAGCGTAGCCTGTTCAGCGAAGGCGCCACCGCCCATGGCCTGATCTGCCTGCGCGATGGCTTGCCGATTGGCTTTGCGGTGTTCTTTTTCAGCTATTCCACCTGGTTGGGCAGCAACTGCCTGTACCTCGAAGACCTCTACATCACTCCCGAACAACGGGGCGGCGGCGCTGGTAAAACCTTGCTACGCCACTTGGCGAAAATCGCCTGCGCCAATGACTGCGGCCGTTTCGAATGGAGCGTGCTGGACTGGAACAGACCGGCGATCGAATTCTACAAATCCCTCGGCGCACAGCCGCAGGAGGAGTGGGTGCGGTATCGGATGGATGGGGCGGTGTTAAGGGATTTTGCCGAGGGCAATTGATCCCCTAAAAGATCGCAGCCTTCGGCAGCTCCTACACGGGATTGTGTTCGACCGCGCTATTGCGTCGCACATCGAATCTGTAGGGACTGCCGAAGGTTGCGATCTTTTTTTGTGCCGCTCCCAATATATGGGATTGATATTTATATATTGAGATTTACCTTCGTCCAGGTTTATAGTCCAGCTCACTCACTGCCAAAAAACAAAACAGGTGAAGCGATGCTGGCGCAACTGATCGCGCTCGATTGGGGGACGACCTCATTACGTGCTTACAAACTCGGCTTCGGTGGCCAGGTGCTGGAACAGCGTGCGCTGTCGTCCGGGATCATGCAGCTGCCCAAGACGCCGCGAATCATCGCCGGCCAGGAATGCGCCGACGGTTTTGAATTGGCCTTCGATGAGGCGTGCGGTGACTGGCTCGACGCACAGCCAGGTTTGCCGGTGATTGCGTGTGGCATGGTCGGCAGTGCTCAGGGCTGGCGCGAAGCGGCCTACTGCGACACGCCGGCGAACGTCGCCAATCTCGGAACTTCCCTACAAACCGTTCGCAGTCTTCGCGGTGTCGATGTGCACATCGTGCCGGGCGTGATTCAGCGTTCGCGCTTGCCGAACGTGATGCGCGGCGAAGAAACCCAAGTCCTCGGCGTGTTGCAGAATCTGCCGAGCGGGGCGGGCAACGATATGTTGATCGGCCTGCCAGGCAGCCATTCGAAATGGGTGGAAGTGGCCGACGGCTGCATCGTGCATTTCGATACTTTCATGACTGGCGAAGTCTTCGCCGTCCTCAGTGAACACAGCATTCTGGGGCGCACTCAGCAGCGCGGCGCGTCCTTTGATGGCGAAGCGTTCGATCGTGGCGTGCGGGTGGCCCTGTCGGTGGACGGCGAGATCGGGCTGCTGTCGACACTGTTCAGTGCCCGCAGTCTGGGGCTGACCGGTGAACTCAGCGCCGTCGCTCAGCCGGACTATCTGTCCGGCCTGTTGATCGGCCATGAGCTGTCGGCCCTGGCCAACGTTCAGCGGCGCCGGCGCAACAGTGTGCATCTGCCTTCGATCATCCTCATCGGAAACGCCCAACTCTGCGCCCGCTACAGCCGGGCGCTCGACGCCTGCGGTTTTGCCCGGGTGACCCTGGCCGAGCAGGCCACTGAGCGCGGGTTGTGGCAGTTGGCGGTTGCCGCTGGACTGATCACGACACCCCCATCCCGTTAAACCTGACTGGAGGTCTGACATGCTCAAGCAAGCACTGGCAAAAAACGGTCTGATCGCGATCCTGCGTGGCCTGCGTCCGCAAGAAGCGGCAGCCGTCGGCGAAGTCCTGTACTCGGCCGGATTTCGCGTCATCGAAGTGCCGCTTAATTCCCCCGAACCGTACGAAAGTATCCGCATCCTGCGCAGTACCTTGCCCGCCGATTGCCTGATCGGTGCGGGCACGGTGTTGACGCCGGAACAGGTCGAGCAAGTGAAAGCGGCGGGCGGCCAAGTGATCGTCATGCCTCACAGCGATGCCAAGGTGTTGCGTGCGGCGAAGGCAGCGGGGCTGTTCCTGTCGCCGGGCGTGGCGACGCCGACCGAAGCCTTTGCTGCATTGGCCGAAGGGGCGGATGTGCTGAAGATGTTCCCGGCCGAACAAATGGGCCCGGCCGTTGTGAAGGCCTGGCTGGCGGTGTTGCCGGCAGGGACGGTGCTGGTGCCGGTGGGCGGGATTACGCCGGACAACATGCAGGTGTTTGTCGAGGCCGGCGTCAAAGGTTTCGGCCTCGGTTCCGGGTTGTTCAAACCGGGCATGACGGCTGACGAAGTAGCGATGCGCGCCAAGGCGTATGTCGCTGCCTGGAATGCTTTGCGTTAAGACTTTTTGGCGCTGTGAGCGCTGCATCTATAAGAGCTGCATTAATAAAAAGAGAGTACGAGAGATGAAAATCACCAAACTCACTACCTTCATCGTTCCGCCGCGCTGGTGCTTCCTCAAGGTCGAAACCGACGAGGGTGTGACCGGTTGGGGTGAGCCTGTGGTCGAAGGCCGCGCGCACACCGTCGCTGCTGCGGTTGAGGAATTGTCCGACTACCTGATCGGCAAAGACCCACGCAACATCGAAGACATCTGGACCGTGCTCTACCGTGGCGGCTTCTACCGTGGCGGCGCGATCCACATGAGCGCGCTGGCCGGCATCGACCAGGCGTTGTGGGACATCAAGGGCAAGGCTCTGGGTGTGTCGGTCAGCGATCTGCTGGGTGGTCAGGTGCGGGACAAGATTCGCGTTTATTCATGGATCGGCGGTGATCGCCCGGCGGACACCGCTCGCGCCGCGAAAGAAGCGGTCAGCCGTGGTTTCACCGCGGTGAAAATGAACGGCACCGAAGAACTGCAATTCCTCGATTCCTTCGAGAAGGTCGACCTGGCCTTGGCCAACGTCGCCGCCGTGCGCGATGCGGTCGGCCCGAATGTCGGCATCGGCGTGGACTTCCATGGTCGGGTGCACAAGCCTATGGCCAAGGTGCTGATGAAGGAACTCGACCCGTACAAACTGATGTTCATCGAAGAGCCGGTGCTCAGCGAAAACTACGAAGCGCTGAAGGAGCTGGCGCCGCTGACCAGCACGCCGATTGCCCTCGGCGAACGGTTGTTCTCGCGTTGGGACTTCAAGCGGGTGCTCAGCGAAGGCTACGTCGACATCATCCAGCCGGATGCCTCCCACGCGGGCGGCATCACCGAAACCCGCAAGATCGCCAACATGGCCGAAGCCTACGACGTGGCGCTGGCGCTGCATTGCCCGTTGGGCCCGATTGCCCTGGCGGCGTGCCTGCAACTGGACGCTGTTTGCTACAACGCGTTTATCCAGGAGCAGAGCCTGGGCATTCACTACAACGAGAGCAATGACCTGCTCGATTATGTGAAAGATCCGCGGGTGTTCGACTACGACAAAGGCTTCGTGAAAATCCCCAACGGCCCGGGCCTGGGCATCGAGATCAACGAGGAATACGTGATCGAACGCGCCGCCGTCGGCCACCGCTGGCGCAACCCGATCTGGCGCCATGCCGATGGCAGCTTTGCCGAGTGGTGAGTCCCTCCTGACTCAACACAAATCCCTGTGGGAGCGGGCTTGCCCGCGATGGCGGCAGCATATTCGGCATTGATGTGACTGACAGGACGCTATCGCGGGCAAGCCCGCTCCCACAGGGGACAGCGCAAGTCTTCAAATTGACCTCAATAAACATAAGAAGAGGCACCTCTCATGCAACCGCAAACCCTCATCGGGCAGGCGTCGTTGGTGACGCCGAGCCGCAAGCGGTTTTTCATCATGGTCCTGTTGTTCATCACCGTGGTGATCAACTACCTGGACCGCAGTAACCTGTCCATTGCCGCCCCGGCGCTGACCAGCGATCTGGGCATCGATCCGATCCATGTCGGGCTGATCTTTTCCGCGTTCGGATGGACTTACGCCGCCATGCAAATCCCCGGCGGCTGGCTGGTGGACCGAGTGCCGCCGCGCATTTTGTATAGCGTCGCATTGCTGCTGTGGTCGCTGGCCACGGTGATGCTCGGCTTCGCTGCCAGTTTCATCGCGCTGTTCGTGCTACGCATGGCCGTCGGTGCGCTGGAAGCACCGGCGTATCCGATCAACAGCCGCGTGGTGACGACCTGGTTCCCAGAGCGCGAACGCGCCACGGCCATCGGTTTCTACACCTCCGGGCAGTTCGTCGGCCTGGCGTTTCTCACGCCGGTACTCGCGTGGTTGCAACACCAATATGGCTGGCACATGGTGTTTGTCAGCACCGGCGTGGTGGGCATCATTTGGGCGGTGATCTGGTACGCGGTGTATCGCGAACCGCGTGATTTCAAGGGCGCCAATGACGCGGAAATCGAGCTGATCCGCGAGGGCGGAGGGCTGGTGGATATCCAGGCTGAAACCGCGAAGGCCAAGGCGAAATTCAGCTGGGTCGACCTCGGGATTGTCCTGAGTAAACGCAAGTTGTGGGGCATTTACCTCGGCCAGTTCTGCCTCAATTCGACCTTGTGGTTTTTTCTGACGTGGTTCCCGACCTACCTGGTGAAATATCGCGGCATGGACTTCATCAAGTCTGGCTTGCTGGCGTCGCTACCGTTTCTGGCGGCCTTCGTCGGCGTGCTGTGTTCGGGGTTCTTCTCGGACTTTTTGATCCGTCGCGGCTACACGGTGGGTTTCGCCCGCAAGTTGCCGATCATTGGCGGCCTGCTGATTTCCACTTCGATCATCGGCGCCAACTTCGTCGAGTCGACGCCGCTGGTGATTGCCTTCCTCGCGCTGGCCTTCTTCGGCAACGGCCTGGCTTCGATCACCTGGTCGCTGGTGTCGACCCTGGCCCCGGCGCGCTTGCTTGGACTGACCGGTGGCGTGTTCAATTTCATCGGCAACCTGGCGGCGATTACCACGCCCATCGTCATCGGTTTTCTCGCCTCGGGTGATTCGTTTGCCCCGGCGATTACCTATATCTCGGTTCTGGCGTTGTTGGGTGCGCTTTCCTACGTGTTGCTGGTGGGCAAGGTAGAGCGTATCAAGTTGTAGTCGCGGCCATCGGGCGACCATAATGCCGCCCGTTCACTCGCTCAACGGTAAAGGCTGGATATGCAGGAAGACGCCCCAAAAATCGCCAAGGACGCCGCGCCGACTGGCACCCAGACACTGCTTCGTGGTTTGGGTGTGGTTCAGGCCGTGGCCAGTGGCGCCCGCGATCTCAAGGAAATCGCCCGGCTGATCGGCACGACGCGCAGCACCACTCATCGTCTGGCCAGTTGCCTGGTGGACGAGCGTTATCTGCGGGTGGTGCCGCAAGTCGGTTATCTGCTGGGGCCGAAACTGATCGAGCTGGGTTTCCAGGCACGTGAAGAGCTGCCGCTGGTGACGCTGGCCGGGCCCTATCTGGATGAGTTGTCGGCGTTGACCGGTGACACCATTCACTTGGCGATTCGTGAAGGCGACGAGGTGCTGTACCTGCACAAGAATCCGGGGCGCAACGGTCCGGAAATGCGCTCGCGGGTCGGTCATCGCATGCCATTGGCGCGTACCGGGATCGGTAAAGCGCTGATGCTCGATGACACGCAGGAAGAATGGCAACGGCTGTACGAAATCAGCTTGCCGGTGGGTGGGAAAAATCAGTTCTGGCCGCTGCACCCGGAGCAATCCTGGGAGCAGTTTCAGCAGCGCATGATTGAGTACGTGGCCGGCGGTTACGCCTTCGACCTGGAAGACAACGAACCGTCGATCCGCTGCGTGGCGGCGCCGATCCGCGATGCCAGCAAGCGCATTGTCGCCGGTATCAGCATCGCCAGCACCGTGCCGTACATGCCATTGGAAAAAATGGCCGAGCTGATTCCCCTGATCAAAGGGGTCACGGCTCGGCTTTCTGCTGAACTCGGCGCGAAAGTCTGATTAGACTTTCAACGTCGCCATATCGATCACGAAGCGGTACTTCACGTCACCGGCAATCATGCGGGTGTAAGCCTCGTTGATCTGGCGGATGTCGAGCATTTCGATGTCACAGGTGATGCCGTGCTCGGCGCAGAAATCCAGCACTTCCTGGGTTTCGGCGATACCGCCGATCAGCGAGCCGGCCAACACGCGACGACCCAATATCAGTTTGGCAGCGTGAACCGGTGGATCGATCGGCTCGACCAAGCCCACCAGAATATGTACGCCGTCGAAACGCAGCGTATCGAGGTAGGGATTGAGGTCGTGCTGCACCGGAATGGTGTCCAGCAGGAAGTCGAAATGTCCTGCGGCGGCTTTCATCTGCTGCGCATCGGTGGACACGATCACATGGTCCGCGCCTTGACGACGAGCTTCTTCAGCCTTGCTAGCCGAGCGGGTGAACAGCGTCACTTCAGCGCCCATCGCTTTGGCGAACTTGATGCCCATGTGGCCGAGGCCACCCATACCGAGAACCCCGACCTTGTCACCGGCCTTGACCCCGTAGTGCTTGAGCGGCGAGTAGGTGGTGATGCCGGCGCACAGAATCGGCGCGGCGCTGGCCGGGTCGAGATTCTCCGGGATACGCACGACAAAGTGCTCGCTGACCACGATGCTGTCGGAGTAACCGCCCATGGTGTTGCTGCCATCGACCCGGTCCGGGGTGGCGTACGTCATGGTCGTACCTTCCAGGCAGTATTGCTCCAGATCCGCCTTGCAGGCTTCGCAGTGACGGCACGAGTCGACCATGCAGCCGACGCCGACCAGATCGCCGACCTTGTGTTGGGTAACATTCGCACCGACCGCGGTGACTTTTCCGACGATCTCGTGGCCGGGCATCAGTGGGTAAACAGCAATGCCCCACTCGTTGCGTGCCTGATGGATGTCGGAATGGCAGACGCCGCAGTAAAGAATGTCGATCGCAACGTCGTCGGCCCGTGGGCTGCGGCGTTCGAATTTCATCGGGGCGAGGGGAGTGGTTGCTGACTGAGCGGCGTATCCGATGGCGGTGTACATGGTGAACCTCGCAAAAGCAGTGACAGGTGAGGCGAGCAATTCTGGGCGCCGAACGGGTTACCGGCCATGGCGATTCCTCCGGGTGTCATGCCTAATCCTCCGGCTTACACCGTTGATTGGTCGCATTGGCGATCAGACCTGCGATGATGCTTTCATCCCTTTTTTCGCGACTTTTTTGTGACTTCTTTTGTGACTTCTTTTGTGAAGAGCTCCCCCATGTTGTTGACCCGTCACCTCGACGCCAATGCCACCCTGGTTTCGTTGATCCAGCCGCTGATCACCCGCGACGGCTTTGCGCCTACCGCGTTGCCGGGCGTGCAGCTTATGCGAGCCAGTTGCGATGTCGCCCGTGGCCCGCAAATCTACGAGCCAAGCCTGGTCATCATCGCCCAGGGCGGCAAGTTGGCGCATTTGGGCCCGCGTACTCTGGAATATGGCACTGGGCATTACCTGATTCAGGCGTTGCCGGTACCCTTCGAATGCGAGACGTTTTCGGCGCCAGATGGCCCGATGCTGGGCGTGTCTATCGCCATTGACCGGGTGCTGCTCAGTGAATTGGTGCTGGGCATGGGGCTGGCGCCGGGGCGCACGGTTCCCGCACAGACGCCTGAGTCCATGACCTCGGCGGTGCTCGACGATGCCATGCGCGGTTGTGTGGAACGGTTGTTGCGCTGCCTGCACGATCCGCTGGAATGCCAGATCATGGGCCCGGCGCGCTTGCGTGAATTGTTGTTCGTGGCGTTGCGCGGACCACAAGCCGATGTGTTGCGAGCGTTGGTGGAACAACAGGGGCAGTTCGCGCGGATCGCAGCGTCCCTGAGTCATTTGCATGCGCATTACACCGAGCCGCTGAACGTCGAGACCCTGGCCAGTTGCGCGAACATGAGCGCGTCGACGTTTCATGAGCATTTCAAACGCTGCACCTTGTTGTCGCCGGTGCAGTATTTGAAGCGTTTGCGCTTGCTCAGGGCCCAGCAGTTGTTGCTGGGCGAAGGCTTGGGCGTGGCCCAGGTGGCGCATCGGGTGGGGTATCAGAGCACGTCGCAGTTCAGTCGTGAGTACAAGCGCTACTTTGAACGTAATCCTGGGGATGAGCGCGCTGCTTAAGACAACACAATCCCTGTGGGAGCGGGCTTGCCCGCGATTGCGGTGGGTCAGTCGACTTTAATGGTGGATGATAGACCGTCATCGCGGGCAAGCCCGCTCCCACAGGGTCTTGTGTTGATGCCTGGATTTCGGGCAACAAAAAGGCCCCCGTTTCGGGAGCCTTGATGTTCAGCGATTCAACTTACATGTTCGGGTAAGTCGGGCCGCCAGAGCCTTCCGGCGCCACCCAGGTGATGTTCTGTGCAGGGTCCTTGATGTCGCAGGTCTTGCAGTGAACGCAGTTCTGGGCGTTGATCTGGAAGCGCTTCTCGCCGTCTTCCTTGGTCACCACTTCGTACACGCCGGCCGGGCAGTAACGCTGGGCAGGTTCATCGTACATCGGCAGGTTCTTGCCGATCGGAATGCTCGCGTCGGCCAGCTTCAAGTGGCAAGGCTGCTCTTCTTCGTGGTTGGTACCCGAGATGAACACCGAGCTGAGTTTGTCGAAGCTGATCTTGCCGTCCGGTTTCGGGTAGTCGATCTTCTTGCAGTCGGCGGCCAGTTTCAGGCAAGCGTAATCCGGCTTGGTGTCGTGCAGGGTGAACGGCAGTTTGCCGCCGAAGATGTTCTGGTCGAGCCAGTTGAAACCGGCACCGATGATCGGGCCGAACTTGTGCATCGCCGGGCCGAAGTTGCGGCTGGCGAACAGTTCGTCGTAGAGCCAGCTCTTCTTGAAGGCGTCGACGTAAGTGGTCAGCTCTTCGGTGCCGTCTTTTTCAGCGAACAGTGCCTCGGCCACGGACTCAGCGGCGAGCATGCCGGACTTCATCGCGGTGTGGCTGCCTTTGATCTTGGCGAAGTTCAGGGTGCCGAGGTCGCAACCGATCAGCGCGCCGCCCTTGAAGACCATTTTCGGCAGCGAGTTCAGGCCGCCTTTGGAGATAGCACGCGCGCCATAGCTGATGCGCTTGCCGCCTTCCAGGTATTGCTTGAGCACCGGGTGATGCTTGAGGCGCTGGAACTCGTCGAACGGCGACAGGAAGGTGTTGCTGTAGGAAAGATCGACGATCAGGCCGACGACCACCTGGTTGTTTTCCAGGTGATAGAGGAACGAGCCGCCGGTGTTCTCGGTGCTCATGATGTCCAGCGGCCAACCGGCAGTGTGGACCACCAGGCCTGGCTGGTGCTTGGTCGGGTCGATTTCCCAGATTTCTTTCAGGCCGATGCCGTAATGCTGGGCGTCGGCCTCGCTGTCGAGGTTGAAACGCTTGATCAGCTGCTTGCCGATATGGCCACGGCAACCTTCGGCGAACAGCGTGTACTTGGCACGCAGTTCCATGCCCGGGGTGTACAGGCCTTCTTTCGGATTGCCTTCGCGGTCAACACCCAGATCACCGGTGATGATCCCGCGAACCATGCCGTTCTCGTCGAACAGCGCTTCCTGGGCGGCGAAGCCCGGGTAGATTTCCACGCCCAGGTTCTCGGCCTGCTGAGCCAGCCAGCGGCACAGGTTGCCCAGGGAGATGATGTAGTTGCCTTCGTTGTGCATGGTCTTGGGCACAAAGAAATCAGGAATCTTCTGCGCGCTGTCGGCATTTTTCAGAACGAAGATGTCATCGCGGGTGACTGGCGTATTCAGCGGCGCGCCGAGTTCTTTCCAGTCCGGGAACAATTCGTTCAGGGCGCGTGGTTCGAACACGGCACCGGACAGGATGTGAGCGCCGACTTCGGAGCCTTTTTCGACCACGCAGACGCTGATTTCCTTACCGGCTTCGGCGGCCTTCTGCTTCAAACGGCAGGCGGCGGACAGGCCAGCGGGGCCGGCACCGACGATGACCACGTCGAATTCCATGTATTCGCGTTCCACAGGCTATCTCCTACTCAAGGCTCAACAGTTTTTTTCTAATTGGAGGTTTGGCGTTGCATCCATTATTTCCTCCGGCAACTGCCGGAAAGGGACAATGGATGACCCACCTTTCTCTCTAGGTGGCGCATTATATCTACACCACTCCTAGCGTCCAATACAAACGTTTGTTTGAATTGGCTCAAAGCCAGAGAAATCAAAGTCACGCGGCTTATGAACGGCTATTTTGCCGTATTGACCGGAATAGGTGTTCCGGTCAAGATACGGGCGGTTTTGCGCTCGCCGTAGGCTGACTGTTGGTTTCAAGAGCACCTCTAAAGACAGGGCGATGGCAGTATAAGGTGATGCGCAGCGCAGTTCAGGCGCGCAGTTTACACGCCGCGATAATGAATGACTCGTCGGTCACCACTGACGAACGGTTAATCAGCCTCGTGAGCAAGGTTCACCCGATACACCTGCCAGCGTTTTTAGAGGTGCCCTTGCGCCGATGAGCATCAACCGCCAGGTTCGCCTAGGCGACTTTCTTTTCACCGGAGAGTAACGAGGAATCCATGAAGGTTCTTGTAGCTGTCAAACGCGTTGTGGATTACAACGTCAAGGTTCGTGTCAAGGCGGACAATTCCGGCGTCGACCTCGCTAACGTCAAGATGTCGATGAACCCGTTCTGCGAAATCGCAGTGGAAGAAGCCGTACGTCTGAAAGAGAAAGGCGTTGCGACTGAAATCGTCGTCGTCTCCATCGGCCCGTCTACCGCTCAAGAGCAACTGCGCACCGCGCTGGCTCTGGGTGCCGACCGCGCCATCCTCGTCGAATCCGCTGAAGATCTGACTTCCCTGGCCGTTGCCAAGTTGTTGAAAGCTGTTGTCGACAAGGAACAGCCTCAGCTGGTGATCCTCGGCAAACAAGCCATCGACAGCGACAACAACCAGACTGGTCAGATGCTCGCTGCATTGAGCGGCTACGGTCAGGGCACCTTTGCTTCGAAAGTCGAAGTGTCCGGCGACAGCGTTGCCGTGACCCGCGAAATCGATGGCGGCGCGCAGACAGTTTCCCTGAAACTGCCGGCCATCGTCACCACCGACCTGCGTTTGAACGAGCCGCGCTATGCGTCTCTGCCAAACATCATGAAAGCCAAGAAGAAGCCTCTCGAAGTGCTGACTCCGGATGCTTTGGGCGTTTCCACCGCCTCCACCAACAAGACCCTGAAAGTCGAAGCGCCGGCTGCACGCAGCGCGGGTATCAAGGTCAAGTCGGTGGCTGAACTGGTCGAGAAACTGAAAAACGAAGCGAAGGTAATCTAATCATGACTATCTTGGTAATCGCTGAGCACGACAACAAGGTTGTGGCTCCTGCCACCCTGAACACCGTTGCTGCTGCCGCCAAAATCGGTGGAGACATTCACGTTCTGGTCGCTGGTCAGAATGTGGGTGCTGTTGCTGAAGCCGCTGCGAAAATCGCTGGCGTGGCCAAAGTGCTGGTGGCCGATAACGCCGCTTACGCGCACCAACTGCCGGAAAACGTTGCTCCGCTGGTTGCAGAGTTGGGCAAGGCTTACAGCCACATCCTGGCTGCCGCCACTTCCAACGGCAAAAACATCCTGCCGCGCGTTGCCGCGACCCTGGACGTTGACCAGATCTCCGAGATCATCTCGGTCGAAAGCGCTGATACCTTCAAGCGCCCGATCTACGCCGGTAACGCCATTGCTACCGTACAGTCCAACGCTGCAGTCAAAGTGATCACCGTGCGTGCCACCGGTTTCGACCCGGTTGCTGCAGAAGGTGGTTCGGCTGCCGTTGAAGCAGTTGCTGCTGCTCACGACGCTGGCACTTCGAGCTTCGTTGGCGAAGAACTGGCCAAGTCCGATCGTCCGGAACTGACCGCTGCCAAAATCGTCGTTTCCGGCGGTCGCGGCATGCAGAACGGCGACAACTTCAAACACCTGTACGCCCTGGCCGACAAGCTGGGCGCTGCCGTCGGTGCTTCCCGCGCCGCGGTCGACGCAGGTTTTGTACCCAACGACATGCAGGTCGGTCAGACCGGCAAGATCGTTGCGCCACAGCTGTACATCGCCGTCGGTATTTCCGGCGCGATCCAGCACCTGGCCGGCATGAAAGACTCCAAAGTGATCGTTGCGATCAACAAGGACGAAGAAGCGCCGATCTTCCAGGTGGCCGATTATGGCCTGGTGGCGGACTTGTTCGAAGCCATCCCCGAGTTCGAGAAGCTGGTCTAATCCAGCGGCTTGACTTATAAAGAGCCCGACCTTTTGGTCGGGCTTTTTTTTGTTCCGGATTTGGGTGGGGAGAGTGTTGCCATGAGTCTGCGCCGCTGGTTTGGCTGCTCTTTTTTGTCGGGTTTGTGGTTAAGCCTGACGCTGTTGCCGGGGCTATCCATAGCCGCGGGCAAATGCGAGCGCCTGGTGGTGACCGGCAGCCCTGATGCGCCGCCGTACCTGTGGCAAGACCCGCAAAACCCCAAGTATCTGATTGGCGCCAGCGCAGACCTGTTGCAGCAAGTGGCGGGGGAGTTGGGCATCAAGGTTGAGCTGCTTTACGCCGGCAAACGCTCCCAGGCCCTGGACGAAGTGCGCAGCGGGCGCATGGACATGCTGGCCGATGCACCATTGATGGTCAGTGAGCTGGAAAATCTGGATTACATCCATCCACCGTTGCTGGAAAACGATTATCTGGTCTGGACCCGCAACGACTCGTTACTGGTCTACAACGAAGCGCAGGACCTTCACGGTCATCCCGGTGCCTTGTCGGAAAAGGCTCGAGTGACCTCGTCATTTGGCACTTTCGCCGAGCAGCAATTGACCCTGGTGCGCACGCCCAATCTGACCCAGGCCTTTCAGAAATTGCTGCTGAACGAGGTGGAATTTGTCCTCGCCGGACGCTACTCGGGCATGGCCATGGTGCAAACGCTGGGGATGGCCGATGACTTGATGGCCCACCCACAACCCATCGACAAACCCGGCCTGTTTCTCGCGGTTTCCCATAACTCTGCCTGCAACGATCCTTGGTTGCGCGGACAGCTGGCCAAAAAGATGACAGAATTGCCCGCGTCCGGACTGACAGAAGCTGCGCTGCTGCGCAATATCGAGCGTTGGAAAGCGCAACGCTCACAACCGCAGCCACAACCTGTCAGTACCCCAAAACAGTAGGGATTCTTAGTGAGTATTCGACCTCTTTTCGCTGCCCTGGCCGTTCTGGCTCTGGCGGGTTGTGCAGCCGATCCGGCGCCGAATGAACAAATACGCCTGACCGAACAGGCCCTCGAACAAGCCAAGGCCGTGGGTGCTACCGCCGACGAAGTGCCAGAGATGAAACTGGCTGAAGACAAGTTCAAGCGTGCCAAGGGCAACATGGCCGATCAGTCCTTCAAGAATGCGCGCATGCGGGCCGAGCAGGCCGAGCTGGACGCGCGCCTGGCCGAAGCCCGGGTTCTGACCCTCAAGAGCGAGGCGCAGTTAAACGTGCTCAATACCCGCATCACTCGCCTGCGCAAGCAACTGGGAGATGCCCAATGAGCCTCAAGACCAAAGCATTCGGCGGCTTGATCCTGGCCGGCTGCGCAAGCCTTTATGGCTGCGCCGGGCAACACAGCGAAGCCGTATTACAGCAGGCCGGCGCCGACTTCCAGAAGGTCAAGGAAGACTCCAACGTGCTGCGCATTGCGCCCAAAGACGTGATCCGTGCCGGTGAGTCCCTGGCCCGCGCCGATCGTCTGTCCAGCTACTGGGGCAGCGGTTCGGACGTTGTGCATTATGCCTACCTGAGCCAGCGCTACAGCGAAATCGCCCGGGAGCACACCAATCAGGTGCTCAACGAGGAGAGCGCTGCGAAGCTCGAACTCGAGCGTCAGCGCCTGCAATTGGCCCTGCGTGAGTCCAAGTTGCTCAGCGTGCAGCAACAGGGCAAGTGGCTCGAAGAACAAATTGTAGCGCTGGCGACCACCCAAACCGACCGTGGTCTGGTGATGACGCTGGGCGATGTGCTGTTCGATACCGGTGAAGCAGAATTGAAAAGCTCTGCAAACCGCGTGGTGCTGAAGATCGTCCAGTTCTTGCAGCTCAATCCAAAACGCGTGGTGCGGATCGAGGGCTATACCGACAGCACTGGCGGTAAACAGGAGAATCTCAAGCTGTCCCGCGACCGCGCACAATCGGTGGCGGATGTGCTGATGGACCTGGGCATCGACGACAAACGTATCAAAGTCGAAGGCTACGGCGATGAATACCCGGTGGACGTGAACGCTTCCGAGCGCGGGCGTGCGCAGAACCGTCGGGTAGAAATTGTGTTCTCCGACGAAAAAGGCCAGCTCGGCGCCGCCCGCTAAGGGCTGCGTTACTGGAAAACCCGGCCTGTCAGCAGTGCCGGGTTTTTTTGTGCCCGCCAATCAACGCAATACTCTCCATAAAAACAGTACAGTTTTTGCTGACAATGCACTGTACGGTCGACTATTGTGACAACTGTCCCAGTACACTTCCAAACTGTTCCGGTATTGTTTCACACAAGAATAAAATGCCCGTGAAATCGAGTGCTGCGTCATGACCAATCTCTTGCTCTATCAACGAATTGCTCAGCAACTGGCCGAAGACATCCGCCGCGGTGTCTATCAACCCGGGGAGCGCGTGCCTTCGGTGCGCAAGATGAGCTCGCAGCTCAACGTCAGCCATGCAACGGTGTTGCAGGCCTACGCCAACCTTGAGGATCAGGGGCTGATCCGTGCCCGGCCGCAATCTGGTTACTACGTTCACCAGACGCCAGCGCTCACGGCGCCAACCCCGGATATTGCCCGGGTCGAGCGACCTGGCCTCGTCACCCGCAGCAGCATCATTCAGCAAGTTCTGGTTGAATCCCGCCGCGAAGGCGTCTTCCCATTGGGCGCCGCCGTACCGAGCGTCGACTATCTGCCGGTGCGGGCGCTGCATCAGCAACTGGCCAAAGTCACCCGTTTCCATAGCCCGCGGGCGTTCAGCTACATGTTCAGCCCCGGTTTCGAGCCGTTGCGTCGGCAAGTGGCGATCCGCATGCGCGATGCCGGCGTGGTGGTCGATCCGTCGGAAGTGGTGATCACCCACGGCTGCGTCGATGCGTTGCAGATGTCTCTGCGCGTATTGACCCGGCCGGGCGATCTGATCGCGGCCGAGTCGCCGACCTATTACGGTTTGCTGCAACTGGCCGACTTGCTGGGGCTGAAAGTCATCGAGATTCCCAGCGATCCCGCCACCGGCATGAGCCTCGAAGCCCTGCAACTGGCGGCCAACCAATGGTCGATCAAGGCGCTGGTGCTGACCACGCGCCTGAGCAATCCCTTGGGCGGTACCATGCCCGAAGAGCGACAGAAACAACTGCTGCGCCTGGCTTCGGATTTCGATATCCAGGTTGTTGAAGACGATATTTACGGCGAGCTGATGTTCGAGCAGGGTCGCACCAAATCGCTCAAGGCCTATGACCGTCTGGATCGGGTGATCTATTGCTCCAGCTTCTCCAAGACCCTGTCGCCCGGTGTGCGCATCGGCTGGATGATTGCCGGCAAGTACCAGCAGGAAATCCAGCGCTTGCAGACCTTCAGTACCCATTCGGCCTGCAGCGTCACGCAAATGGGCATCGCGGCCTATCTGGAGAACGGCGGTTACGACCGGCATTTGCGCTACATCCGTCAGGAGTACCGCAAGAACCTCAGCGCGTTCCAGCTGGCGGTGCAGCAGTACTTTCCGGAAGGTACGCAGATGACCCGGCCCACCGGCGGCTTCATTTTGTGGGTCAGCCTGCCAGGGCGGGTTAATACGCAGGAACTGCATGTGCGTGCGTTGCAGCAGGGCATCAGCATTGCGCCGGGGCTGATTTTCAGTAATACCGAGCAGTTCAATCACTGCATTCGCCTGAACTGTGGCATCCCCTGGAACCGCGAGGCCGAGCGTGCATTGATGACGTTGGGGTTACTGGCGACGCAACTTTGTCAGGAGACGGCGAGCGGTTTTTGAGCGGCTGGGCAGTTCTGAACTGGCCGCTTGTCTTGTCGTCTCTAACAGGCGAGCATATAGCCTTCTGCCGTTCACGCCGTTGGGTCCATGAAGCCGATTTTTCCTGCCGCCTGGTTGTTGATCTGCCTGTTAATGACCTGTCACCCGGAAGGCGTCATGGCGGCCTCCGTTCAGGAAAAACCGACAGCCAGCACCACCGCGAAAAAAACGGCACCGGTCAAAAAAAACGCGCCGGCCAAAAAGAAGGCTGCTGCGGTCAAAAAACGTTCCCCCATTGCTTCCAAGTCGAAACCGGCCAGTGAAGTCGTGAAAACCAAACTCCCTTCGGCAAATCTCGACTTGAGCCTGCCCAAGGACATGGTCGAAGAACTGAAGCCGGTTGGCACGGTACAGTTGCCCCGACACGAGGCCCTGTTGCCGCAAATGTTCGGTGACAAAAGCAGCCCGTTCCAGCTCAACGGTCGCCTGCTCAGCAATGAAATGCAGCTGCAGTTGCGCAATGAAGAGCGTCGGGAAGTTGAGGGTGCGGCACTGGATTTCGAGTTCAAGCAGTAAATCCCCCATTCGTGACCCGCGGACCAGACGCTTTGTCGGAGACTGGTCAGTCACGTTCGTTTGAGCGAAAAAACCCGGGCTCAGGTAATTTTAAACAGTCGTTTTAGACGTTACTCTGTGCCACGTCCCTTTAATACATTGCCCATCGCGAGGAGCTTGTCGTCATGAGATGCCGTGAAGGCTGTGGCGCCTGTTGCATTGCCCCTTCCATCAGTTCGCCGATTCCCGGAATGCCCAATGGCAAAGCCGCTGGAGAACGTTGCATACAGCTGTCTGCCGATAACCTGTGCAATATTTTCGGCAAGCCGGAACGTCCTGCGGTGTGTTCGGCATTTGAAGCCGATGTCGAGGTCTGCGGAAGCAGCAGCGATGAAGCGATCAAGTTGCTGGGCTGGTGGGAGCAAATGACGGCCGCGTGATGTGTTCAACGAACGAACTTCAACAATAAGGAATAAGACTATGGGTTCGCTGCATCGTATGGCTGTGTTGTGTGGTTTGACGGTTTTGCTGGCCTCCACGGCCCAAGCCGAAGAATGGAAAACCGCCAAGGAAGAAGACGGCATCAAGGTGTCCTTGAGTGAAGTGGCCGGTTCCCAATACAAGGCTTACCGTGGCGTGACCGTCATGAAGACCACCATGGCCAAACTGCGTGCATTGCAGGAAGACGTGCCGGGCGCCTGTGCCTGGATTCACGAGTGCAAGACTCAGAAGTTGCTCAAACATGAAGGCAACCAGAGCTGGACCTACACCCAGTTCAATACCCCTTGGCCGGTCACTCCTCGCGACTCCGTGTTGCATGTCACCACCGTTGAAAGCGCCGATGGCAGCCTGACCCGCGAGTTGGAAGGGCAGCCGAAGTACCTTCCGGAAGAAAAAGGTTTTGTACGGGTCGCCCAGGTCAAAGGTTTCTGGAAGCTCGTGCCTAAAGGCGATCAAGTCGAAGTGACTTATCAGGCCCATACCGAACCCGGCGGCAGCGTGCCGTCGTGGTTGGCCAACAAGTTCGTGGTCGACGCGCCGTTCAATACCCTCAAAGCCCTGAAAGAACGCGCCGAGAAATAACCACCCAACTCTTTTGATATGGCCTGTTCGACAAACACTCCGATGAATAACCTGTGGCGAGGGAGCTTGCTCCCGCTGGGCCGCGAAGTGGCCCCGCTTATCCCCAAAAAGAATGGGACTGCTTGGCAGTCCAACGGGAGCAAGCTCCCGCGCCACAGGTTCAGTATCACGGCTTTATTTTGTTTCTGGATATGCGTTGAACGAAATTTTCACAAAGTCTCAAAGACAATTCACCCGCGCCCAACCAGTTCGCCTCCGCAACTTTGCGCCCCGTCTCTTGCCCCGAGCGCTACAAGCGACAGTCTGGCCTACGGGTCAGTAATCAATGGTAATGCTGCGGTTGATCGTGCAACATTTGCGCACCGCGCACGCCCCGGGGTCGAGGATGGCCAACAGAGGGCGAGACAGCTGATGCCGTTCAGTTAAACGCAATTCATGTGAGAGCGGGTTTGTGGCGAGGGGGCTTGTCGGAACGCCGCATCGCCCCGTTGGGCCGCGCAGCGGACCCAAAAATTTGCGAGCGCTACGCACTCGAACGGGGGCAAGCCCCCTCGCCACATAAGCCCGCTCCCACAGGGTCTGCTCGCTTAACCGACCGGCATCAGGCAAGGCGCCGCTGTATTTTTTGAAACTTCAACTTCCAATGGGTCCTAAAACGACATGGCAAACCCGGACGCCCTGAGTCAGCAGCGAGCTTCTAGTCGCCTGCTGCAACCGACCGTCAAATCGCATTTGGCCTACACACTGTTGTGTGCCCTGGTCATGATGGTCATGTTCAGCCTGCTGCGCGTGGCGCTGCTGGTCTACAACAGCTCGATGATCCTCGACACACCGGCTTCGACCTTTCTGGAAGCGTTCGCCAACGGCCTGCGTTTCGACTTGCGTCTGGTGGTTTACCTCAGCATTCCGCTGTTGCTGGCATTGTTCAGCGCCCGGGCCATGGCCGCCCGCGGGTTCTTCCGGCTGTGGTTGACCGTTGCCTCGAGCATCGCGCTGTTCCTCGGCCTGATGGAGATGGACTTTTACCGCGAATTCCACCAGCGCCTCAACGGTCTGGTCTTCCAGTACGTGAAAGAAGACCCGAAAACCGTGATGAGCATGCTCTGGTACGGTTTTCCGGTGGTTCGTTATCTATTGGCCTGGGCCGTAGGCACGTTGATTCTGACCTTCGCATTCAAGGGCGCCGACCGCGCCACGCGTCCTCGCGGGCCGTTCAGCGGTGGCAGCATTAGTACGCGGCAGGTCGCTCCGTGGTATACGCGTGGCGTAGTGTTCGTGGTCTGCCTGCTGGTCTGCGTGGTCGCTGCTCGTGGCACCTTGCGTCAGGGCCCGCCAATGCGTTGGGGTGACGTTTACACCACCGACTCCAACTTCGCCAACCAGTTGGGCCTCAACGGCACGCTGTCGCTGATCGCGGCGGCGAAGAGCCGGATGTCCGAAGATCGCGACAATATCTGGAAGGCAACGCTGCCACAGCCGCAAGCTCAGCAAATCGTGCGTGACATGCTGGTGATGCCGGACGAAAAACTGGTGGATGCCGATATCGCAGCCGTGCGTCGCGATTACATGCCGCCGGCCGACAAGACTCTGCCGATCAAGAACGTCGTCGTGATCCTGATGGAAAGCATGGCCGGTCACTCGGTGGGTGCCTTGGGCGCACCGGGCAACATCACGCCGTACCTCGACAAACTGTCGAAAGAAGGCCTGCTGTTCGATCGCTTCTTCTCCAACGGGACGCACACCCACCAGGGTATGTTCGCCACCATGGCCTGCTTCCCGAACCTGCCGGGTTTCGAATACCTGATGCAGACTCCGGAAGGCAGCCACAAACTGTCCGGCCTGCCACAGTTGCTCAGCGCCCGTGATTACGGCGATGTATACGTCTATAACGGCGACTTTGCCTGGGACAACCAGTCGGGTTTCTTCAGCAACCAGGGCATGACCAACTTCATCGGTCGTAACGACTTTGTGAACCCGGTGTTCTCCGATCCGACCTGGGGCGTGTCCGACCAGGACATGTTCGACCGTGGTCTGATAGAGCTCAAGGCGCGGGAAAACGGCAAGCCGTTCTATGCATTGCTGCAAACCCTGTCCAACCACACGCCATATGCCTTGCCGACGCCATTGCCGGTTGAGCGTGTAACCGATCGCGGCAGCCTGAACGAGCATTTGACCGCCATGCGTTATGCGGACTGGGCACTGGGCCAATTCTTTGAAAAGGCCCGCAAGGAGCCGTACTTCAAGGAAACCCTGTTTGTCGTCGTAGGCGACCACGGTTTTGGCAACGAGCGTCAGATAACCGAAATGGACCTGGGCCGCTTCAATGTGCCGATGTTGATGATCGCACCGGGCATCCAGGAGAAGTTCGGCCAGCGTGACCATACAGTGGGCACTCAGATCGACGTCGTGCCGACCATCATGGGGCGTATTGGTGGCGAAGTGCGTCATCAGTGTTGGGGACGCGACCTGCTCAACCTGCCTCAAGGCGACACCGGTTTTGGCGTGATCAAGCCGTCGGGTAGCGAGCAAACCACCGCCATCATCACGGATAACCAGATTCTGGTTCTGCCAAAGGAAAAGGAAATGGCGCCGAAGGTGTACCAGTACGAACTGGGCGCGACGCCTCACGCCGAGATCATTGCGGATGCACCGCGTACAGCGGAGCTGAAGCTCAAGCTCGAAGCGTTCCTGCAAACGGCCACTAAAAGCCTGATCGATAACACCGCCGGTGTGGTTCACGGCAAACCGGACTAAGTTTTACCGCAATAGAAAAGAGGTCCTTCGCAGGGCCTCTTTTTTTTTGCCGGAAAATCTTTATATCTTGCCCAGTAGCAGCAGGATCAACAGCACCACCAACACTACGCCGATGATACCGGACGGGCCGTAACCCCAACTTCTGGAGTGCGGGAAGACCGGCAAGCCACCTATCAACAACAGGATAAGAATAACGATAAGAATTGTGCCCATGTCTGTTTCCTTGTTGGAAGCGTTGTGGAGTGACCTAGGGTTTTAGCCATCAGCTGGACTTGTATTAATCCTAGCTGCTTACAAAATCCGACTCATGGATATGAAGAAAAATTCCAGGTTTTTTTAATGTATTTGGAAAGCACGTTTATTTCTTTTACGGCGTCTCAAAGTTGAAACAACCGGACCGCGCCGTGGTTCATTGCTGGCCATTCAGCAATCTGATGGAGCGTGGGTCGCGCATTATCCTTCGCTACACTCGGTGCATCTTCCCCGGAACAACAAGGCTGTTTGCTATGCAAAATCGCATGATGATCACTGGCGCGGGCTCAGGCCTGGGTCGCGAAATAGCGCTGCGTTGGGCGCGTGAAGGCTGGCAGCTGGCCTTGTCGGATGTCAGTGAACCTGGCCTGCAGGAAACCCTGAAACTGGTTCGCGAAGCCGGTGGCGACGGTTTCATCCAGCGTTGCGATGTGCGTGACTACAGCCAGCTGACGGCTTTCGCCCAGGCCTGTGAAGAGAAGTTCGGCGGCATCGATGTCATCGTCAACAACGCCGGCGTGGCCTCGGGCGGGTTCTTCAGTGAACTGTCGCTGGAAGACTGGGACTGGCAGATAGCGATCAATCTGATGGGCGTGGTCAAGGGCTGCAAGGCCTTCCTTCCGTTGCTTGCGAAAAGCAAAGGCAAGATCATCAACATCGCCTCGATGGCAGCGCTGATGCAAGGCCCGGCCATGAGCAACTACAACGTGGCCAAGGCGGGTGTGGTGGCTTTGTCCGAGAGTCTGTTGATCGAACTGGCCCACGAGGAAGTCAGCGTGCATGTGGTCTGCCCGTCGTTCTTCCAGACCAACTTGCTGGACTCGTTCCGCGGCCCGACCCCGGCCATGAAAGCCCAGGTCGGTAAATTGCTGGAAAGTTCGCCGATCAGCGCTGCCGACATTGCCGATTACATTTATCAGCAGGTCGCCGCCGGCGAATTCTTGATCCTGCCTCACGAACAGGGCCGTATGGCCTGGGCGATCAAGCAAAAAGATCCGCAGTTGCTCTACAACGAAATGACCGTGATGGCCGACAAAATGCGCGCCAAGGCTAAACAATCTGCAGGCTGAACTTGCCCGAGCGCAATACCGTCGTTAGGGTGGCCGCAACTGGCCATTCTCGCGAGACATCTGCATGATCAATTACCTGTGGTTTTTCCTCGCCGCGCTGTTCGAAATCGCTGGCTGCTTCGCCTTCTGGATGTGGTTGCGCCAGGGTAGAAGCGCTTGGTGGATCATCCCGGCGTTGCTCAGCCTGATCTTGTTCGCGGTGCTGCTGACCCGGGTCGAAGCGAGCTACGCCGGCCGCGCCTATGCCGCCTACGGGGGCATCTACATCATTGCGTCGATCGGCTGGCTGGCGGTGGTCGAGCGGATTCGTCCGCTGGGCTCGGACTGGATTGGCGTGGCGCTGTGTGTGATCGGGGCGAGCGTCATCCTGTTTGGCCCGCGTTTTTCCGCTTCCTGAAGGATTGGTCCTTCATTCAACCGGTTTGTCGGATGCTTCCGTCAGGGCGATGCATTCTGCGCTGTAGGGCGAGACTGTTTTGTTGCTGTTGCATTGAAGACCCGCTACGCGCCGGGCATCTTCAAGGGCCGGTAACCCTGAAGGATGAATGCCATGCTTGTACTTAGTCGCGTTGTGGGCGAGTTGATATCCATTGGTGACAACATCACCGTGCGGGTTCTCGCCGTCAACGGAAGCAGCGTGCGCTTCGGTGTTGAAGCGCCGCAGCAGGTCAACGTACATCGCGCCGAGGTCTATGAGCGCATCCAGATCAAACAGGCCAAAGCGAAAGCTCGTTAAGAACCTCAGTCGAACAGATGCTTGGGCACGTCATGCTTGAGCATCAACTGGCATTGCTCGCTGTCCGGATCGAAGACGATCAGCGCCTGGCCCTTGGTCAATGCCTGACGAACACGCAAGACGCGGGTTTCCAGCGGTGTGTCATCGCCGTTGTCCGTGCCGTCGCGGGTCACGAAATCCTCGATCAGGCGGGTCAGCGTATCGACTTCAAGTTGGTCGTGGGGGATCAGCATAAGGCACCTCGGCTAAACAATGGCGCGATGCTACGGCGAATGAAGAGGGGCGGCTAGCCTTGACCTGATGTGGTGCCTGATCTGTCCTCATCGCGGGCAATCTTTCATGCGAAGAAAATGCCTAGGTGCGCTGCCCAATCAAACTATCGACCGACGGCACCCGCGTATCGCTTTCCATCTGCGTCTCGTGTTCGATCTGGTGACTGAACCGGTCCAGCGATCCCTTGGCCGGTTGTGCATCGCTGGCGAACACCGGCGGGCTGAGGATGTAGGCGCCGAGCAAGCGGCTGAGGGCGGCGAGGCTGTCGATGTGGGTGCGTTCATAGCCGTGGGTGGCGTCGCAACCGAAGGCCAGGAGGGCGGTGCGAATGTCGTGGCCAGCAGTGACAGCCGAATGTGCATCGCTGAAGTAATAGCGGAACAGGTCACGGCGCGCCGGCAGTTCATTGTCACTGGCCAGCCGCAGCAAGTGGCGCGACAGGTGATAGTCATAAGGCCCGCCGGAATCCTGCATTGCCACACTCACCGCGTGTTCGCTGGAGTGCTGGCCGGGCGCGACCGGCGCGATGTCGATGCCGACGAATTCGCTGACATCCCAAGGCAAGGCCGCCGCCGCACCGCTGCCGGTTTCTTCGGTGATGGTGAACAGCGGATGGCAGTCGATCATCAACTCTTCGCCGCTGTCGACAATCGCTTTCAGCGCCGCCAGCAGTGCGGCAACGCCGGCCTTGTCATCGAGGTGGCGGGCGCTGATGTGGCCGCTTTCGGTGAACTCCGGCAAAGGGTCGAAGGCGACGAAATCGCCGACGCTGATCCCCAGCGAATCGCAATCGGCGCGGGTGGCGCAATAGGCGTCCAGGCGCAACTCGATGTGATCCCAGCTGATTGGCATTTCATCCACGGCAGTATTGAACGCGTGCCCGGAAGCCATCAACGGCAACACGCTGCCGCGGATAACACCGTTGTCGGTGAACAGACTGACGCGGCTGCCTTCGGCAAAACGGCTGGACCAGCAACCGACTGGCGCCAGGGTCAGGCGACCGTTGTCCTTGATCGCGCGAACCGCCGCGCCAATGGTGTCCAGGTGAGCGGAGACGGCGCGGTCCGGGCTGTTCTTCTTGCCCTTGAGGGTGGCGCGGATGGTGCCGCGACGAGTCATCTCAAAAGGAATGCCCAGCTCTTCGAGACGTTCGGCGACGTAACGCACGATGGTGTCGGTGAACCCGGTGGGGCTGGGGATGGCGAGCATTTCCAGCAGGACTTTTTGCAGGTAATTGAGGTCCGGTTCGGGAATTTTGCTGGTCATGGAAACTCCTGATGAAGTGAGAGCTGATCGTTCCCACGCTGGAGCGTGGGAATGATCCTGAATGGGAAGAATCATTGGTGTCTGTTCGGCCGCCTTCGCGAGCAAGCCCGCTCCCACATTTGACCGCGTACCCTGTGGGAGCGTGGCTTGCCCGCGATGGCGTCAGTTCAGGCGACACACCTTTATGAAGCCACTGGCTGACTATGCGGAAATAACAAATCCACAAACCGCTCGGCCGTCGGCTGCGGTTCATGGTTGGCCAGCCCGGCGCGCTCATTGGCTTCGATAAACACATATTCCGGCTGGTCTGCGGCCGGCACCATCAGGTCGAGCCCGACCATCGGAATATCCAGCGCCCGCGCCGCGCGCACCGCCGCATCCACCAAGGCCGGATGCAGGATTGCAGTCACATCCTCAAGAATGCCGCCGGTATGAAGATTCGCCGTGCGCCGTACGAACAGATGCTCGCCGGTCGGCAGAATGCTGCTGTAGTCGTAACCCGCAGCCTGCAAGGTGCGCTGGGTCTCATGGTCCTGCGGAATTTTGCTTTCACCGCTGGTCGCCGCCTGACGGCGACGGCTCTGTGCCTCGATCAGCGCACCGATGGAATGCTGACCATCGCCCACCACTTCCGCCGGCCGGCGAATGGCGGCCGCGACCACTTCGAAACCGATCACCAGAATCCGCAAGTCGAGGCCTTCGTGAAAACTTTCCAGCAGTACTCGACTATCGAATTTACGAGCGCTTTCGATGGCTTGTTGGACCTCTTCGATGGTGCGTAAATCCACCGCCACCCCTTGGCCTTGTTCACCGTCCAGTGGTTTGACCACCACCCGTTCGTGCTCGTCGAGAAACGCCAGATTGTCGTCCGCGCTCCCCGCCAGTTGTTGGGCGGGCAGTTTAAGACCGGCGTTTTTCAGCACCTTGTGGGTCAGGCTTTTGTCCTGGCACAACGTCATGCTGATGGCGCTGGTCAGATCGCTCAGGGATTCGCGGCAACGCACCCGACGACTGCCGTGGATCAAGGTGAACAGACCGGCTTGCGCGTCATCCACTTGCACATCAATGCCGCGGCGATGAGCCTCCTCGACAATGATTCGCGCATACGGATTGAACTCTGCTTCCGGGCCGGGGCCGAGAAACAATGGCTGGTTGATGCCGTTCTTGCGCTTGATGGCGAAGGTCGACAAGTTGCGAAAGCCGAGCTTGGCGTAAAGACTTTTCGCCTGACGGTTGTTGTGCAGCACAGACAGGTCCAGGTAACTCAGGCCACGGCTCATGAAGTGTTCGATCAAGTGCCGCACCAGCACTTCACCGACGCCTGGGCGGGAACATTGCGGATCGACCGCCAGACACCACAGGCTGCTGCCGTTTTCCGGGTCGTTGAAGGCCTTGTGATGATTCAGGCCCATGACGCTGCCGATGATTGCGCCGCTGTCCTCGTCTTCGGCCAGCCAATAAACCGGGCCGCCCTGGTGATGAGGCGTCAGCAAACTCGCATCAATCGGCAGCATGCCGCGCGCCTGATACAGCTGATTGACGGCCTGCCAGTCCGCGTCACTTTGCGCCCGACGGATGCGGAAGCCGCGAAACACCCGGGTGGCCTGACGGTAATCGCTGAACCACAGGCGCAAGGTGTCGGACGGGTCGAGAAACAGCTGCGCCGGCTCCAGCCCCAGCACTTGCTGGGGCGCGGCAACGTACAAGGCGATGTCCCGCTCGCCGGGCTGCTCATTGAGCAGCTCTAGGGCAAGGCTCGCGGCATCGGGAAAGGTATGGCCGATCAGCAACCGGCCCCAGCCGCAATGCACCGCGATTGGCGCGGCGCCCAATTCACTGCCGTCTTCGGCCAGGCGCGCCTGCAAGCGTTCGTAGGAAGGCGCCTGACCGCGCAACAAGCGTTGGCTATAAGCCGTGGCGTGAGGTTTCATCGATCAGATTCCTTGTTCACTGAGCCACAGGTTCAGGGCTGCCAATTGCCACAGCTTGGAGCCGCGCAACGGGGTCAGTTGACCTTGCGGATCGGTCAGCAGGCGGTCGAGCATGGCGGGGTTGAACAGGCCACGATCCTGACTCGGATCGAGCAGCAGTTCACGCACCCAGTTCAGCGTGTCGCCCTGCAAATGCTTGAGACCAGGGACCGGGAAGTAACCCTTTTTGCGGTCGATCACTTCACTCGGAATGACCAGCCGCGCCGCTTCTTTCAAGACTTGCTTGCCGCCATCCGGCAGCTTGAATTTGCCCGGCACCCGCGCCGACAATTCCACCAGGCGATAGTCGAGAAACGGTGTACGCGCTTCCAGGCCCCAGGCCCCAGGCCATGGTCATGTTGTCGACCCGTTTGACCGGGTCATCCACCAGCATCACGGTACTGTCCAGACGCAGGGCTTTGTCCACGGCTGCATCGGCACCGGGCTGAGCGAAATGTTCTTTCACGAAGTCGCCGGCCGCGTCGTTGGCCGTCAGCCATTGCGGCTGCACCGTGGCGGCGTAGTCGGCATAGCTGCGGTCAAAAAACGCATCGCGATACGCGGCATACGGATCGCTCGCACCGTCGACCTGCGGATACCAGTGATAACCGGCGAACAACTCGTCCGCGCCTTGGCCGCTTTGCACCACCTTGCAGTGCTTGGCCACTTCGCGCGACAGCAGATAGAACGCGATGCAGTCATGGCTGACCATCGGCTCGCTCATGGCACGGAACGCCGCGGGCAGTTGCTCGATGATTTCTTTTTCGTCGATACGCAGTTGGTGATGTTGGGTGCCGTAGTGCTTGGCGATCAGATCCGAATACTGGAACTCGTCACCACGCTCGCCGCCGGCATCCTGGAAACCGATGGAAAAGGTCGACAAGTTTTCGACCCCGACGTCGCGCAACAGGCCCACCAATAGACTCGAGTCGACACCACCGGAAAGCAGCACGCCGACATCTACTGCCGCCCGTTGACGGATCGCCACCGCATCACGGGTGCTGTCGAGCACGCGATCGCGCCAGTCTTCGAGGGTCAGGTTCAGTTCGTCGGCGTGGGGGCCGTAGGGCAGGGTCCACCAGGTTTTCTGCTCGGTGGTGCCGTCCGCTTCAATGCGCATCCAGCTCGCCGGGGGCAGCTTTTCAATGCCCGCCAGCAAGGTGCGCGGGGCCGGGACCACCGCATGGAAATTCAGATAATGATTGAGCGCCACCGGATCGAGGATCGGGTTGATGTCGCCGCCCTTGAGCAATGCCGGCAGGGCCGAGGCAAAGCGCAGGCGCTGACCGGTGCGCGATAGATACAACGGCTTCACGCCGAGACGGTCGCGGGCAATGAACAGACGCTTGGCGTCGCGCTCCCAAATAGCGAAGGCGAACATGCCGTTGAGTTTGGGCAACAAGGCTTCGCCCCAGGCGTGATAACCCTTGAGCAGCACTTCGGTGTCACCGCCGGAATAGAAGGCGTAACCGAGGTTTTCCAGTTCGGTGCGCAGTTCCGGGAAGTTGTAGATCGCGCCGTTGAAGGCCAGGGACAGGCCCAGTTGGTTGTCGATCATCGGCTGTGCCGAGCCGTCCGACAGGTCCATGATTTTCAGGCGCCGATGGCCCAGGGCAATCGGCCCCTGGCTGTGGAAGCCCCACGCATCAGGGCCGCGAGGGGCCAGGTGATGGGTGATTCGTTCTATGGCTGCGAGGTCCGCAGGTTGATGGTCGAAACGTAATTCTCCAGCTAATCCGCACATAAGTCCTTACCGGTTTTTCCGTTGGGGAGGGTCAATCGATACGCGCCAAAAACGGCGGGTACCCGGAAACTGACCCATGTGAATCCCTGGAGTTTTAGACCGATAAGTTATAAGGCTGCGTGTCAGGCTTTTCCGCGGATCAATTGGCGCAAGGCAAAACGGTTGGGATGGCAGGCTTCGGCGACTGTTTTTGACAGCGGCAACGGTTCGTTTTCAAGCCATGCCGCCAACAGCTCGCCAGACAACGGCGCGGTGATCAAACCGCGAGAGCCGTGACCGCTGTTGACGTAAAAACCATCGAGCCATGGGCAGGGAGCATCGGGCACTTGCCGGGCATCTTTGCTCAGCGCGGCATAGGCCTCGGCGAAGGCGACTTGTTCAGCCAACGGTCCGACGATCGGCAGGTAATCCGGGCTGGTACAGCGGAATGCCGCGCGTCCTTCAAGCTGTTGCGGGTCCAGGTCTGGAACATGCAGACGGGCGACCAGATCAGTGGAGATTTCCTCGAGCAACGCCAGGTTGCCAAGGTGTTCGGCGACGGTCGGGGTCAGCTCATCGCTTTTGAAATCGAAGCTGGCGCCGAGTGTGTGTTCGCCCAAGCGTGCGGGCGCCACGTAACCTTCTGCGCAGACGACGGTTGCCAGGCTCTGGCTTTCAGGCGTTTGCGCCAGTCGGGTGATCTGCCCGCGAATGCGTTTGAGGGGCAGGTCGGCGCTGTATGGAAAACGCTTGATCTCGGCGGCGCCGGCCAGAATCACCACGGGCGCACTGGCCAGCAATGCATCACCGTCCCAAGCCTGCCACTGATCATCGACCTTGCGCAGTTCCAGCACGTCGCGATGGGGCAGCCAGTGAATGTTCGTTGAGGACGCTTGCCACTGGCACAATGCGGGCGGATGAACCCAGCCGCCTTCAGGGTAGAACAAGCCGCCGTGCGCCAGTTCGATACCGGCTCGGGCCTGGGCCTGGGATTGATCGAGCAGGTGCACCAGGCTCGGTGAAAAGGCCGCGGCCAATTGCGCCTGACGCTCGGCTTCCTTGGCATTGAAGGCCAGTTGCAAGACTCCGCAATCGTCCCAGTCGACACCACGTTGCAGCTGTTCCAGCAGACGTCGGGTGTAGCCAAAACCGCTGACGATCAATTGCGACAATGCCGTGCCATGGGCCGAAAGCTTGAGGTACAGCACACCTTGAGGATTGCCCGAGGCTTCCTGCGCCAGTGCTTCGTGGCGGTCCAGCAGGCTCACTTGCCAACCTCGTGCGGCCAGGCTGGCGGCGCTGGCGCAACCGGCCAGACCTGCGCCGATCACCAAAGCGCGGCGCTCGCCGGTCAGCGGTTGTGGGCGAGCGAACCATGGTTTTGTCGCGGCTGGTTTAGTGGCCTCTTCAGGCCAACCGAGGAACGTGCCCCGCAGGATTTCCCATTTATGACCGATGCCGGGCGTGCGTTTCATCTTGAAACCCGCCGCGTTCAACAGGCGGCGCACCCAGCCGGTGCTGGTGAAGGTGCTGATGGTCGAGCCGGGTGCCGCCAGGCGAGCCAGTTCGGCAAACAATTCGGCGGTCCACATATCGGGGTTTCTCGCTGGAGCGAAACCATCGAGAAACCAGGCGTCGATCTGCGCATCCAGTTGCGGCAATTGCTCAAGTGCATCGCCGATCAGCAAGGTCAGGGTGACGCGGCCATTGTCCAGCACCAAGCGCTGAAAGCCCTGATGGATCGCCACGTATTGCGCCAGCAGTTGATCGGCAAATGGTTTGAGCTCCGGCCATAACGCCAGAGCCCGTTGCAGATCGGGCGCGCTCAACGGGTACTTTTCGACACTGACAAAATGCAGCCGCGCACCGGCCACCGCGTGCTGTTCGAACAACTGCCAGGCACAGAGAAAATTCAGCCCGGTACCGAAACCGGTCTCGCCAATCACCAGTCGACCACTTGCCGGCAATGCGGCGAAGCGGTCGCGCAAATCGTTTTGCTCCAGAAACACGTAACGGGTTTCTTCAAGGCCCGACAGGTCGGAAAAATACACATCATCGAACACCCGCGAACGCGGGCGACCTTGGTCGTCCCAGTCGAGCTGGGCGTGGGGCAATACAGGTTTCATGGCAGGCTCGGTAACGGCAAGGTGGCCATTCTAGCCGATCGCTGCTGCGGCGCTTGATCCATGGCAAGTGCCACATTGGTTGTGTCGGGGAAAATCGTCGCTTTTGTGGCGAGGGAGCTTGCTCCCGCTCGGGTGCGAAGCAGCCGCAAGCTGGTTGTCTATGTACCGCTGGAGTGCGGGGGCTGATGTTGGGACGGCTTCGCCGTCCAGCGGGAGCAAGCTCCCTCGCCACAGGATTTGTATCAGCCTCAAAGACTGATTTGTCCTACATATGAGCAGTCAATCCGCTAGTCTTGCTCCATCCTGGAAGGAGCTGCTCTCTATGTTCGAATCCGCCGAAATCGGTCATGCCATCGACAAAGAAACCTATGAAGCCGAAGTGCCAGCGTTGCGTGAAGCCTTGCTCGAAGCGCAGTTCGAACTTCGCCAGCAACAGCGCTTTCCGGTCATCATCCTGATCAACGGCATCGAAGGCGCCGGCAAGGGCGAGACGGTCAAGTTGCTCAACGAATGGATGGACCCGCGCTCGATCGAGGTCCGCACCTTCGACCAACAGACCGACGAAGAACTGGCGCGACCGCCGGCCTGGCGCTACTGGCGAATGTTCCCGGCCAAGGGCCGCATGGGGATTTTCTTCGGCAACTGGTACAGCCAGATGCTGCAAGGACGGGTTCATGGTTTGTTCAAGGATCCGCGACTCGATCAAAGCATCAACGGAGCCGAGCGACTGGAGAAGATGTTGTGCGACGAAGGCGCGCTGATCTTCAAATTCTGGTTTCACCTCTCCAAAAAACAGATGAAAGCACGGCTCAAGTCGCTGGCCGACGACCCGCTGCACAGCTGGCGCATCAGCCCGCTGGACTGGCAACAATCCGCGACCTACGACAAGTTCGTGAAGTACGGCGAACGAGTGCTGCGCCGCACCAGCCGCGACTATGCGCCGTGGCATGTGATCGCCGGCGTGGACGCGCGCTATCGCAGCCTTACGGTCGGCAAGATCTTGCTCGAAGGCCTGCAGAGCGCGCTGAAAAGACCGAGGATTCACCCGCACAAAGTCAGCGCAGCGCCCTTGTTCCCCAGCGTCGATCAACTGAATCTGCTCGACAGCCTGGACTTGACCCTACAACTGGACAAGGACGATTACGAAGAGCAACTGATTACCGAGCAGGCACGGTTTTCCGGGCTGATGCGCGACAAGCGCATGCGTCGCCACGCGTTGATCGCGGTGTTCGAAGGCAACGACGCGGCAGGCAAGGGCGGAGCAATCCGTCGAGTGGCCGCGGCGCTTGACCCACGCCAGTACGACATCGTGCCGATCGCCGCGCCTACCGAGGAAGAACGGGCGCAGCCGTATCTCTGGCGGTTCTGGCGGCATATTCCGGCGCGGGGCAAATTCACTGTGTTCGACCGTTCCTGGTATGGCCGGGTGTTGGTGGAACGCATCGAAGGCTTTTGCAGCAAGGCGGACTGGATGCGCGCCTATGGCGAGATCAACGACTTCGAAGAGCAGATCGCCGATGCCGGAGTGATCGTGGTCAAGTTCTGGCTGGCCATCGACAAACAGACTCAGATGGAGCGTTTCCAGGAGCGCGAAGAGATCCCCTTCAAGCGCTTCAAGATCACTGAAGACGACTGGCGCAATCGCGACAGATGGGAGGACTATCGCGCCGCCGTCGGCGATATGGTCGATCGCACCAGCACCGAGATATCGCCCTGGACCCTGGTGGAAGCCAATGACAAGCGCTGGGCGCGGGTCAAAGTCCTGCGCACCCTTAACCAGGCGCTGGAAGAGGCTTTCGAAAAGTCCGACAAGCGCGAGAAGAAACTGCAAAAGCGCAAGCGCTGAACCGATGGCTACGCATACGCGAGGTGAATGATTGTCGCGGTCAGTCATAGGGTGGACTTATGCTCGGTCCAACTCCTGACTGACAACAACAATGAGGTGTATGCCATGCGTGAAGTGGTGATCGTCGACAGCGTACGGACCGGCCTGGCCAAATCCTTTCGCGGCAAGTTCAACATGACCCGTCCGGACGACATGGCGGCCCACTGTGTCAACGCGCTGCTCACGCGCAATGATGTCGACCCGGCCAGCGTCGAGGATTGCATCGTCGGCGCCGGCTCCAACGAAGGCGCCCAGGGTTTCAACATCGGCCGCAACGTCGCGGTGCTGTCGCACTTGGGCATCGGCACGGGTGGCATGACCCTTAACCGCTTCTGTTCATCAGGCTTGCAGGCCATCGCCATTGCCGCCAATCAGATCGCTTCGGGCTGCAGCGACATCATTGTCGCTGGTGGCGTCGAGTCGATCAGCCTGACCATGAAAAGCGTCAACACCGACAACCTGATCAACCCGCTGCTGAAAGAGCAGGTGCCGGGTATTTATTTCCCCATGGGCCAGACCGCAGAGATCGTCGCGCGTCGTTACGATGTCAGTCGCCAAGAGCAGGATGTATACGCTCTGCAAAGTCAGCAGCGTACCGCCCTGGCGCAGGCCGCCGGGTTGTTCAATGATGAAATCGTACCGATGGCGGTGAAGTACCGCGTTGAAGACAAGGCCACCGGCCAAGTGCAGATCCTCGACGGCATCGTCGACCACGACGACTGCAACCGCCCAGACACCACGTTGCAAAGTCTGGCCGGGTTGAAACCGGTGTTTGCCGAAGACGGCTCGGTGACCGCCGGCAACTCGTCGCAACTGTCCGACGGCGCTTCGATGACCCTGGTGATGAGCCTGGAAAAAGCTTTGGCGCTGGGGCTCAAGCCCAAAGCGTTCTTCCGCGGTTTTGCCGTGGCCGGGTGCCAACCGGACGAAATGGGCATCGGCCCAGTGTTCTCGGTGCCGAAGTTGCTCAAGGCCAAGGGGTTGCAGGTTGCCGACATTGATCTGTGGGAACTCAACGAAGCGTTCGCCTCGCAATGCCTGTACAGCCGCAATCGGCTGGAAATCGATAACGACAAATACAACGTCAATGGCGGTTCGATTGCCATCGGCCATCCGTTCGGCATGACCGGTTCGCGTCAGGTCGGGCACATCGTGCGTGAGTTGCAGCGGCGTAACCTGCGTTACGGCATCGTCACCATGTGCGTGGGGGGCGGGATGGGGGCTACGGGGTTGTTTGAGGGGGTGCGGTAAGTACCCTTGATTATGTAGAGACTGTTGCATTGCTATCGCGGGCAAGTCGAATCGTCGCACCGCCGCTCCCACAGTAATGGGCGGCGATCACAAATACAGCGAACGCCACAACCCCTGTGGGAGCGGGCTTGCCCGCGATGAAGGCGCTGCGGTCTATCGGCTCATGCACAAGAACTGCATCCGCTCGACATACGCCTGAATCTCACGCATCGCTGTCTCCCGGTTTTCAAACGGCCCCTCCAGCGTGTGTTCCCGCGTGGTGAAATACAGCTCTCCATTCACACGACACAAGCGGTCACAACGAAAGTGGGTGGCGGGGGCGTTGTCTTGGGCGCGCATGCCGTACATGAGCGATCTCCTGCGGGGGACGGTTTCAATGAGCTTATGCATGAACCTCTTGCCCCGCCTGGCCACCTGATCGACGGCATATCGTCAACTTTATGCTGCGACCTGCACAGTTTCATTCGCGGCCCGCTGGCAACTGTCCCTGTGTCGCGCCCCGGTCTGAGCCTAGAATGAGCGTTTTCGCCAATCGGCTTCGGGGTCAGCATGCATATTTCATCGGGTCGCTGGGTTTATGGTCTGTGCCTGGCCTTGCTGACTGCGTTGCTGTGGGGAATCCTGCCGATCAAGCTCAAGCAAGTGCTGCTGGTGATGGACCCGGTGACGGTGACCTGGTTTCGCCTGCTGGTGTCCGGCGGTTGCCTGTTCATTTATCTGGCAGCGACCAAACGCCTGCCGAGTCGCAAAGTACTCGGCCCGCGCGGTGGCTGGCTGGTGTTGATGGCGGTACTTGGACTGGTCGGCAACTACGTGCTGTACCTGATGGGCCTGAACCTGCTCAGCCCCGGCACCGCGCAACTGGTGGTGCAAATGGGCCCGATCATGTTGCTGATCGCCAGTCTGTTTGTGTTCAAGGAACGGTTTAGCGTGGGGCAGGGGATTGGCCTGTTGGTGCTGCTGATCGGCTTTGCGCTGTTCTTCAATCAGCGTTTGAGTGAGTTGCTCACCTCTCTGACCGATTACACCGCCGGTGTGCTGATGGTGCTGTTGGCGTCCACGGTCTGGACCTTCTATGCCTTGGGCCAGAAGCAGTTGCTCACGGTGTGGAATTCGTTGCAGGTGATGATGGTGATTTACCTGTTCTGTGCGCTGTTGCTGACACCGTGGGTGCATCCGCTGGAGGCGCTGCAATTGAGCCCGCTGCAAGGCTGGCTGCTGCTGGCGTGCTGCTTGAACACGTTGATCGCTTATGGCGCCTTCGCTGAAGCCCTGGCCCATTGGGAAGCCTCACGGGTCAGTGCGACGCTGGCGATCACACCGCTGGTGACCTTTGCCGCCGTGGCCGTTGCTGCGTGGTTATGGCCAGAGTATGTGCATGCCGAACAGATCAATGGCTTGGGTTATGGCGGGGCGGTGCTGGTGGTGCTCGGGTCGGCGCTGGTGGCGTTGGGGCCATCGTTGATGGCGGGGCTCAAGGCCCGGCGGGTGCGGATGGCAGTGGGGCGATAGACCGCGTCATCGTTCATCGCGGGCAAGCCACGCTCCCACAGGTTTTGTGTCGATCACAATATTCGGGGTCGACACATGACGTGTAAATCAGCGGTCAGTTAGTCCGCGTTATCGTTCATCGCGGGCAAGCCACGCTCCCACAGGTTTTGTGTCGATCACAATATTCGGGGTCGACACATGACGTGTAAATCAGCGGTCAGTTAGTCCGCGTTATCGTTCATCGCGGGCAAGCCACGCTCCCACAGGTTTTGCGTCGATCACAATATTCGGGGTCGACACATGACGTGTAAATCAGCGGTCAGTTAGACCGCGTTATCGTTCATCGCGGGCAAGCCACGCTCCCACAGGTTTTGTGTCGATCACAATATTCAGGATCGACACAAAACCTGTGGGAGCGTGGCTTGCCCGCGATGACTGACTGTCAGACGCCAGAGATCTCAGCCTTTGGCACCCGCCTCCAACATATCCTCCGGCCTCACCCAGGCATCAAACTGTTCATCAGTCAGATACCCCAGCTGCAACGCCGCCTCGCGCAAGGTCAGCCCCTCGCTGTAAGCCTTCTTGGCAATCTCCGCCGATTTGTCGTAACCGATATGCGGATTCAGCGCCGTCACCAGCATCAAGCCTCGTTCCAGATGCTCTGCCATTTTCTCGGCATCCGGTTCCAGCCCGGCAATGCAATGCTGCTGGAAGTTACTGCAACCATCGCCCAGCAAGCGGATCGATTGCAGCAGGTTGTGGATGATCACCGGTTTGAACACGTTCAATTGCAGGTGGCCCTGACTCGCGGCAAAACCGATGGCAACGTCGTTGCCCAATACCTGACAGGCCAGCATCGACAGTGCTTCGCACTGGGTCGGGTTGACCTTGCCGGGCATGATCGAACTGCCCGGTTCATTGGCTGGCAGTTTCACTTCGGCGAACCCCGCTCGCGGCCCGGAGCCCAACAGACGCAGGTCGTTGGCGATTTTCATCAGGGTCACGGCAAGGGTTTTGAGTGCGCCGGAGAGGGTGACCAACGGCTCATGACCGGCCAGGGCAGCGAATTTATTATGGGCGGTCACGAATGGCAGACCGGAGAGGGCGGCCAGCTCAGCAGCGATCGCTTCGCCAAAACCGTGGGGGGAGTTCAATCCGGTGCCAACCGCAGTGCCGCCCTGAGCCAGCTCACAGACGGCCGGCAGCGCACTGCGAATCGCCCGCTCGGCGTAATCCAGCTGTGCGATGAACGCCGAGAGTTCCTGGCCGAAGGTAATCGGCGTGGCGTCCATCATATGGGTACGACCGGTCTTGACCAGTTTCATGTGCCGTGCGGACAACTCCGCCAACCCGCCAGACAACTCACTGATCGCCGGCAGCAAATGCTGCTGCACCGCCTGAACCGTCGCGATGTGCATAGCCGTGGGGAAGCAATCGTTGGAGCTCTGGGAACGGTTGACGTGATCGTTGGGGTGTACCGGAGTCTTGCCGCCGCGCGGATTGCCGGCCAGTTCGTTGGCGCGACCGGCGATCACTTCGTTGACGTTCATGTTGCTTTGGGTACCGCTGCCGGTCTGCCAGACCACCAGCGGGAACTGCTCGTCATGGTCACCGTCGAGTACTTCGTCGGCGGCTTGTTCGATCAGTCGGGCGATGTCGGCGGGCAGGTCGCCATTGCGATCGTTGACCCGCGCCGCGGCTTTCTTGATCAGGGCCAGGGCGTGCAGCACCGCCAGCGGCATGCGCTCGTTGCCGATGGCGAAGTTGATCAGCGAGCGTTGCGTCTGAGCGCCCCAGTAAGCGTCATCCGGGACTTCTACCTGGCCCAGGCTGTCGGTTTCAATACGGCTCATCATGCACACTCCTGTAGGTCTGATAGCGCAGTTTAGGCCGTGATCGCCGTCCGTGGTTCCATCAGTCTGGAATTTGACCGTTCAACCCCTCTAAATAAGGCGCGACAAGGCTTGGGGTTGAGCGACACACTTTTTTAGGTGCAGAATGGTCGCCCTTGAGGTTTACCTCGCCTGCTAGAAAAGGAAACTCGATGACTCGTCTTCGTGCCATCTGTACCGCGGTTGCACTGGTTTGCGCCAGCGGCCAGGTTTTTGCCGATACCGCCAGCCACAACGCCAGTGCCGAAGCTTTCCTGACCCTGGCGCACGCTGACAAATTGGGCACTCCGGTGTACATGCAAGTGCAGCAAATGTTCGCTCAGCGCTTTGAACAGACCAAAGCCCCTGAATCGAAAAAAGCCCTGCTGGAAACTTACCAGGCCAAGGCCAACGCCGCTCTGGACGCAGCCATTGGCTGGAACAAGCTGAAGCCGGACATGGTCAAGCTCTACACCACCAATTTCAGCGAATCCGAGCTCAAGGATCTGGTTGCGTTCTACCAGTCGCCACTGGGCAAGAAAGTCCTGGAAAAAATGCCGCAGCTGACTCAGCAATCGGCCCAGATGACCCAAGCCAAGCTGGAAAGCGCGGTGCCTGTGGTCAACAAACTGCTGGCTGACATGACGGCCGAGCTGGAGCCTAAAGGCGCCGCTCCTGCCAAGAAAAAGCCATAAGCGGAGTTCGGGATGACCATGCAACAACGCATCGAATCGACGCTCGGGCTGTTACAGCCCGAGCATCTGCAAGTGCTGGATGAAAGCCACATGCACAGCCGTGGGTTACAGACCCACTTCAAGGCCGTGGTGGTCAGCCAGCAGTTCGAAGGCCTCAATCGCGTCAAGCGTCACCAGAAGGTGTACGGCACTTTGGGCGAGCTGATGGGCGAGTTCCATGCGTTGGCGCTGCATACCTACACGCCGCAAGAATGGGCACAGATCGACGCGGCTCCGGCTTCGCCGACCTGTGCTGGCGGTAGCAAGCATTAATGTGACGGGCTGAAGAGCTGAAGTAGCTGAAGGGCTGTTGTGGCGAGGGAGCTTGCTCCCGCTGGACTGCGAAGCAGTCCCAAAACCTGCAACAGCATTCTGTCTGAAAGAGTGCAGTCGCCAGCATTACGACTGCTTCGCAGCCGAGCGGGAGCAAGCTCCCTCGCCACAAAGGTTTGTGCCCAGCCTTACATCACAGTCCTAAAATCACACCGTTTTTGCTAGAATCCGCAACGCGCCGCTCACCCGGCGCGTTTTTTTTCGCATCCGGTTCACCCCTTACGAGGGTAGCCACCTGGAGAATTACCCATGACCCAACAGATTGTCGTGGCGGCACTGTATAAGTTCGTCACCCTGGAAGATTACGTCGCCCTGCGCGAGCCGCTGCTGCAAGCAATGGTCGACAACGGCATCAAAGGCACCCTGCTGATCGCCGAAGAAGGCATCAATGGCACCGTGTCCGGCAGCCGCGAAGGCATTGACGGACTGATGGCCTGGCTCAAGAACGATCCACGCATGGACGACATCGACCACAAAGAGTCGTACTGCGACGATCAGCCGTTCTATCGCACCAAAGTCAAACTCAAGAAAGAAATCGTCACCCTCGGCGTCGAAGGCGTGGACCCGAACAAAAAAGTCGGCACCTATGTGGATCCGCAAAACTGGAACGCGCTGATCAGCGATCCTGAAGTGCTGCTGATCGACACCCGTAACGACTATGAAGTCTCGATCGGCACCTTCGAAGGCGCCATCGATCCGAAGACCACCAGTTTTCGCGAATTCCCCGACTACATCAAAGCCAATTTCGACCCTGCCGTGCACAAGAAAGTCGCAATGTTCTGCACCGGTGGTATTCGCTGCGAAAAGGCTTCGAGCTATATGCTCAGTCAGGGTTTCGACGAGGTCTATCACCTCAAGGGCGGCATCCTGAAGTACCTCGAAGAGGTGCCGCAGGAAGAAACCAAATGGCAGGGCGACTGCTTCGTGTTCGATAACCGTGTGACCGTGCGCCACGACCTCAGCGAAGGCGACTACGATCAATGTCATGCCTGCCGTACACCCATCAGCGTGGAAGACCGTGCATCCGAGCATTATGTGGCCGGCATCAGTTGCCCGCATTGCTGGGATAAGCTGAGCGAGAAAACCCGTCGCAGTGCCATCGACCGGCAGAAGCAGATCGAACTGGCCAAGGCGCGCAATATGCCGCACCCGATCGGTTACAACTACAAGCAAACTCCTTCCGAGGCTTGAACCATGTCTGTACGTCGCCTGCTCTATGTGATGGACCCGATGTGTTCCTGGTGCTGGGGTTTTGCGCCAGTGGCCAACGCGCTGGTCGAGCAGGCGCAGGCAGCGGGGGTGGACGTGCATCTGGTAGTCGGCGGTTTGCGCACCGGCAGCGGCTCGGCGCTGGAGCCGACCACTCGGCGCTACATCCTTGAACACTGGCAGGCGGTCCATGAGGCCACCGGCCAGCCATTCAAGTTTGAAGGTGCGCTGCCTGACGGGTTTGTCTACGACACGGAGCCTGCGTGTCGGGCGCTGGTGACGGCGCGCAGCCTGGCACCGGATTGCGCGTGGAAATTGCTCGGGTTGATCCAGCACGCGTTCTACGCCGAAGGGCGCGACGTCACCCACGCCAGCGTGTTGGTTGCGCTGGCAGAGCAGGCCGGTTTACCGCGCATCGAGTTTGCCGCCGCCTTCGACCGTGCCGATCAACACGCAGCCACCGCTGCCGATTTCACTTGGGTTCAGGACCTGGGCATTGCCGGTTTCCCGACCTTGCTGGCGGAGCGTGATGGTCAATTGGCGCTGCTGACCAATGGATATCAGCCTTTGAGTGTGTTGTCACCGTTGCTCGGCCGCTGGCTGGAGCGCGCTGCCTGTGCATGACCTGCCCGATGACGTTCCAGCCCTTGCACGTGTCGACCGTCTGAGCTGGGCGGAAATCCGTCGCCTGGCCCTTCACCATAAAAAATCCCTGTGGATCGCCAACGGCGTCGCGGTATTGGCAACGCTGTGCAGCGTGCCGATCCCCTTGCTGTTGCCGTTGCTGGTCGACGAAGTACTGCTGGGCCATGGTGATGCCGCGCTGAAAATCATGAACCACGCGCTGCCCGACGTCTGGCAGAAAGCCGCGGGTTACATTGGCTTGATGCTGCTGGTGACCCTGGCACTACGTTGCGCCGCGCTGTTGTTCAACGTGGTGCAGGCGAAATTGTTTGCGGCGCTGGCCAAAGACATCGTGTATCGGATTCGGGTGCGGCTGATCGAGCGACTCAAATGTATCTCGCTGGGGGAATACGAAAGCCTGGGTAGCGGCACGGTGACTACGCACCTGGTCACCGACCTGGACACGCTGGACAAATTCGTCGGCGAAACCCTCAGTCGTTTCCTCGTGGCCATGCTGACGCTGGTGGGCACCGCCTCCATCCTGATGTGGATGCACTGGAAACTCGCGCTGCTGATCCTGCTGTTCAACCCGCTGGTGATCTATGCCACGGTGCAGTTGGGCAAACGGGTCAAACACCTGAAGAAACTCGAGAACGACAGCACCTCGCGCTTCACCCAGGCCTTGACCGAAACCCTGGATGCCATCCAGGAAGTGCGCGCCGGTAATCGTCAGGGCTTTTTTCTCGGACGGCTTGGCCTGCGAGCGCGTGAAGTGCGCGATTACGCAGTGAACTCGCAATGGAAAACCGATGCATCGAACCGTGCCAGCGGCTTGCTGTTCCAGTTTGGCATCGATATTTTCCGTGCCGCTGCCATGCTCACCGTGCTGTTTTCCGACCTGTCTATCGGCCAGATGCTGGCCGTGTTCAGCTACCTGTGGTTCATGATCGGTCCGGTGGAACAACTGCTCAACCTGCAGTACGCCTTTTACGCCGCCGGCGGTGCACTTTCGCGAATCAACGAGTTGCTGGCCCGCGCCGATGAGCCGCAATACACCGGCAGTGTCGACCCGTTCCAGGGGCGCGACACGGTGGGCATCGAAATCCAGGGGCTGAGTTTCGGCTACGGCGATGAGTTGGTGTTGAACCAAATGAACCTGTCGATTGCCCCCGGTGAAAAAGTCGCGATTGTCGGCGCCAGCGGCGGTGGTAAAAGCACTCTGGTGCAGTTGTTGCTGGGTTTGTACACGCCGCTGGCCGGCACCATCCGTTTCGGTGGTTCGACTCAACAAGAGGTCGGCTTGGAAACCGTGCGCGAAAATGTCGCCGTGGTCTTGCAGCATCCGGCACTGTTCAACGACACGGTGCGGGCTAACCTGACCATGGGTCGCGAACGCAGCGACGAGGCCTGCTGGCAGGCATTGGAGATCGCTCAGCTGCACCACACGGTGCGTGAAATGCCCAACGGTCTGGACAGTATTGTCGGGCGCTCCGGTGTGCGTTTATCCGGCGGGCAACGTCAGCGCCTGGCGATTGCGCGGATGGTGTTGGCCGAACCCAAAGTGGTCATCCTCGACGAAGCCACGTCCGCCCTGGACGCGGCCACCGAATACAACCTGCACCAGGCACTGGCGCGGTTTTTGAGCAACCGCACCACGCTGATCATTGCGCACCGGTTATCGGCGGTGAAGCAGGCCGACCGGGTGCTGGTGTTCGATGGTGGGCAAGTTGCCGAGGATGGCGACCATCAACAGTTGATTGCTGATGGTGGTTTGTATGCCAGGCTTTATGGGCATTTGCAGCAGCACTAGTTTAGTGCCTCAGGACGTTCAGGGCGTTTTCCCCGGCAGGATGAACACATGAGGACGAAGTCCAGCCCTGAGGCGCTAGGACTTGCTGCTGTTGGGCATGAGCTTCCCCGGCTTGCCTAGAGTGAGAACCCATCCTAGTCTAGCGGTAGCGTTTTCGTCCGGACGACGAACGGGCAGTGCAAGCAAGGGACCTCATGAAGCAGAAACGGACTCTCGGAACCCCTCGCTTGTTGGGCATCGTCTGGCCTTTTATCGCCGTCGTGTTATTTCAGGCACTGTTGGGGGGTGTCAGCCTTTACGTTCTTTCGGCGGTTCGCAGCTACGTCGGTGGTGAAAGCCTGTGGTCCAAGGGCCAGAAAGACGCCATCTATTACCTCAATCTCTACGCCGACAGTCGCGACGAAACGATTTTTCTCAAATACCAGAACGCGATTGCGGTACCTCAGGGTGGCCATGAATTGCGTTTGGCGCTGGATCATCAGCCACCGAATATCGAGGCGGCGCGCATTGCGATCCTCAAGGGCGGCAACCATCCGGACGACGTCGCCAGCGTGATTTGGCTGTACCTCAATTTCCGGCACTTCAGCTACCTTGAAAAAGCCATCGACCTCTGGACGGTCGGTGACGCATATCTGGTGCGACTCGATGACGTCGCCCGAGAGATGCACCAGCGCATTGCCGATAGCCAGGCCACCGATGCCGACGTCAAACGCTGGAAGGACCAGATTTTTGCCATCAACGATGGCGTGACGCCTGCCGCCAAAGCGTTCAGCGATGCCTTGGGCGAAGGCTCGCGGGTGATTCTTCGGCTGCTGTTGGTGACGAACCTGGCCACTGCGCTGGGTTTGATTGTGTTGGCCCTGATGCGCACTCATAAACTGCTCAAGCAGCGCCATGCCTTCGCCGATGCGTTGCAGCTGGAGAAAGACCGGGCGCAGATCACTCTGCAATCGATTGGCGACGGGGTGATCACCACGAACGTCGAGGGCGCGATTGCCTATATGAATCCGGCCGCCGAGGCCTTGACTCACTGGAAGGCCGAACAGGCGGCGGGGTTGCCATTGGCTGCGTTGTTCAATCTGCTGGACGAGAACGCTCAGGCTGATGGTTTTACCTTGATCGAGCACATTTTGAGCGGTCAGCTCAGCGGTGGCAGCGAGCATTCCAAACTGATCCAGCGTCTGGACGGCAGCACGGTTTCGGTCACTCTGGTCGGCGCGCCGATCCGCAATATGGGCAAGGTCAGTGGCACCGTGCTGGTGCTGCACGACATGACTCAGGAGCGGCAATACATCGCCAATCTGTCCTGGCAGGCGACCCATGACGCCCTGACCGGGCTGGCCAACCGCCGCGAATTCGAATATCGCCTCGAACAGGCCCTGCATAACCTGACGCGCCAGGTGGGGCGTCATGCCTTGATGTTTCTCGATCTGGATCAATTCAAACTGGTCAACGACACCAGCGGTCATGCGGCGGGCGACGAGCTGTTGCGGCATATCTGTGCGTTGTTGCAATCAGGCTTGCGCGAAGGCGATACCCTGGCCCGATTGGGTGGCGATGAGTTCGGCATTCTGTTGGAAAACTGCGCACCGGAAGCGGCCGAGAAAATCGCCGAAGGCCTGCGCCAGACCGTACAGAACCTGCACTTTGTCTGGAAAGGCCGGCCATTCGTGACCACCGTGAGCATTGGTCTGGTGCATGTGGCCCAGAGTCCGGTCACCCTCGAAGCTTCGCTGCGTGCTGCTGACATGGCCTGTTATATGGCCAAGGAAAAGGGCCGCAACCGGGTTCAGGTCTATCACGCCGACGACTCTGAGCTGTCCCTGCGCTTTGGCGAGATGGCCTGGGTGCAGCGCCTGCATGTGGCGTTGGAAGAAGACCGCTTCTGCCTGTATGCCCAGGAAATCGCGCCCCTTGGTGCTGACGAGCAGGGCCGCGGGCATATCGAAATCCTGCTGCGCCTGCATGACGAAGCGGGGCGCATGATTCTGCCGGACAGTTTCATTCCGGCCGCCGAGCGTTACGGTTTGATGACGTCGATTGATCGTTGGGTGGTGGAGAACGTTTTCAAAGTCATTGCCCAGTGCATCGCCCAAGAGCGCGAAGGGCCGTTGGCCATGTGTGCGATAAATCTGTCAGGTATTACTATCGGAGATGAGGCGTTTCTGGACTTCCTTCGTGAACAGTTTGTTGCATATTCAGTTCCACCTGAAATGATTTGTTTTGAAATTACAGAAACCAGCGCGATTGCAAATTTGCGTAGTGCAATTAGATTTATCAATGAACTCAAAGGCTTAGGTTGTCATTTTTCGCTGGATGACTTTTGCGCCGGTATGTCCTCATTCGCGTATTTGAAACATTTACCTGTAGACTTCCTGAAGATCGACGGGAGTTTCGTAAAGGATATGCTGGACGACCCGATTAACCGCGCCATGGTCGAAGTGATCAATCACATCGGTCATGTCATGGGTAAGCGCACGATTGCCGAGTTCGTTGAAACACCTCAGATCGAGCAGGCATTGCTGGAGATCGGGGTGGATTACGCTCAAGGGTATGTGATTGAACGCCCGCATCTGTTTACCTGGGATAGTTTGCAAAGTCGTCCTGCCCGGCCCCGACCTTTGTTGTTCAAGGCGCCCGGCACGTTCCGTTGAAACTCTTGCTGATCTAAAAATCACAATCAAAAGGAGCGCGACAGTGATCGACACATTCAACAGAACCGGACCACTCATGGAAGCTGCAAGTTATCCCGCCTGGGCTCAGCAACTGATCCAGGATTGCAGCGAGAGCAAGCGCCGGGTTGTCGGACACGAACTGTATCAACGCATGCGAGATAACAAACTCAGTGCAAAAACCATGCGTCAGTACCTTATTGGTGGCTGGCCGGTGGTCGAACAGTTCGCTTTATACATGGCACAGAACCTGACAAAGACCCGTTTTGCGCGCCACCCTGGCGAAGACATGGCGCGTCGCTGGCTGATGCGCAACATTCGCGTCGAATTGAACCATGCCGATTACTGGGTGCACTGGAGCCGTGCTCACGGTGTCAGCCTGGAAGATCTGCAAGCCCAACAGGTGGCCCCTGAGCTTCACGCCTTGAGCCACTGGTGCTGGCACACCAGTTCGTCGGATTCGCTGATCGTGGCCATCGCCGCCACCAACTACGCCATCGAAGGGGCGACGGGGGAGTGGTCGGCACTGGTCTGTTCCACTGGCGTCTACGCGGCGGCGTTCCCCGAGGAAGATCGCAAGCGGGCCATGAAGTGGTTGAAGATGCACGCCCAGTATGACGATGCCCATCCATGGGAAGCGCTGGAAATCATCTGCACTCTGGCGGGGATGAACCCGAGCAAGGCACTGCAAGTGGAATTGCGCCAGGCTGTCTGCAAAAGTTACGACTACATGTATCTGTTCCTGGAACGATGCATGCAGTTGGAATTGGCAGTGAAAACCCCGGTAGTCCGTGAGCGGATGGAGTTGGCCGAAAGCTGATCTGAAGACTACGTAAAATAACTGTGGGAGCGAGCCTGCTCGCGAAAAGCGTTCGGACATTCAATACCTCTGTTGAATGTCAGGCAGCTTTCGCGAGCAGGCTCGCTCCCACATTGGTTGTTCGGTGTTGCCGGGACTCAGCCCGCCATCGCAAGGCGGTTACGCCCCTCACGCTTGGCCACATACAACGCACTGTCGGCCCGTCGCAACAAACTCTCGGCAGACTCGCCGGGTAGCAGCGTCGAGCAACCGATGCTGACCGTCAGCTCGATCATCTTGCCCTCGGCCACATAGTCTTGAGCCTGCACTGCAAACCGCAGTCTTTCACCGACCATGGCTGCCGCTTCCCGACTGGTATTGGACAGCAGGATCATGAATTCTTCGCCACCAAACCGGAATACCATGTCGACGTTGCGTAACTGGTTTTTGATCGAAGCTGCGACGGCCTTCAGCACTTCATCGCCGGCACTGTGCCCGTAGGTGTCGTTGATCTGTTTGAAGTGATCGATGTCCAGCATCAGCAGCGACAGGGGTTGCGAGTGTCGACGCGACATCTCGATTTCCCGTTCCAGCGTCTGATCCATGGCGATGCGGTTGCCGGTATCAGTCAGCGGATCACGCAATGCACTTTGGGTCGCCGCTCGGTAGAGCAGGGCGTTTCGCATGGGGAAGAGCAGGGTCGACAACAGTGACTCCAGGCTACCCTGTTCCTCTTCGCTGAAACGCTGATTGCGGCGGAACACCAGCTCACCCAATTGCTCGCCTTCATGACTGAGGCTGTAGCTGATTGAATGATGACCCCGTGCACCGAATTGCAGGCGCAAGTCGCTGGGTTGATGTTCGTAACTCAAGGCATCCAGCGGCACAATGCGCTGAATTTCACGGAAGAAAAGTCCGAGAATGCGTTGCGGCTCAAGACTGGTTTGCAGTTGCAGGCCCAGCGCTTGGCGCAACTGCGCAAGACTGACGGGCCGCTCCAGAAGGGGAGGCTGCTGACCAAAGCCCAGGCGTTGCAATTTGGCACTGTCGAAGTCAATTGCGTTGGTCTGGGAAGGTGATTTCATATGGCGTGAGCCCCTAAGCAGTAAGGCTGTCTTACAGGCTGGGTGAGAGCGGCTTTGAGCTGCGCGTCATACTGGTCCATCAGTCCCGTAGGACATTTGGCACGAGTTTAGTCCGCTTTGCCGAAGATTAGTAACCTCTCGGCTGAAGCTCCGCCCCGTCTGCTTTCACACGGCGTGTCTGAACAAACTTAGAGCGAAAGTCGTGCCATTCGGTTCAGTCGAAGAAAAATCTTTAAAAATCAAAATACTGGAAGGTCATACAAGCGAAGTTGCGAAGGACGATGACATTTATTTGACTTGAGAAGGGGGTGGTTGCCACCGAGTTTGAGTGCCGCGACGGGAAGCCGTCGCGGCAGAAAAGCGACGCACGGGCGTTACTGAGCGTTGAACGCCTGGCCATTGATGCCGGTACTGTCCGGACCCATGAGGTAAAGGTAGACCGGCATGATCTCCTCGGGTGTCGGGTTGTTCAGCGGGTTTTCACCAGGGTAGGCCTGAGCGCGCATGCTGGTGCGGGTAGCGCCGGGGTTGATGCTGTTGGAGCGCACCGGTGCGACTGTGTCTACTTCGTCGGCCAGGGTTTGCATCAGGCCTTCGGTCGCGAATTTGGAAACGCCGTACGCGCCCCAGTACGCACGACCCTTGCGACCGACGCTGCTGGAGGTGAATACCACCGAGGCGTCCTGAGACAGCTTGAGCAGTGGCAACAGGGTGCTGGTGAGCATGAACATGGCGTTGACGTTCACGTGCATGACACGCATGAAGTTCTCGCCGGACAACTGCTCGATCGGTGTGCGCGGCCCGATGATCGAGGCGTTGTGCAACAAGCCGTCGAGGTGGCCGAACTCGGTCTCGATCATGGCCGCCAGCTCATCGTATTGATGAGGCAGCGCGGTTTCCAGATTGAACGGAATCACGGCCGGTTGTGGATGCCCGGCCGCTTCGATTTCGTCGTAGACCTGAGTCAGATTGGCTTCGGTCTTGCCCAGCAACAACACGGTGGCGCCATGGGCGGCGTAGGTTTTTGCAGCAGCAGCGCCGATGCCACGGCCAGCGCCGGTGACCAGGATGACCCGGTCCTTGAGCAATTCAGGGCGGGCGGAATAATCAAACATAAAAAACCTCACAACAACAGAAGACAGATCGCGGCGCGGCCAATCGCGGGCAAGCCCGCTCCCACAAGAGTCGAGGGTGTTTACACAATTTGTATTCGCCACCAGACCCTGTGGGAGCGGGCTTGCCCGCGAAGGCGTCAGCATTCACGCCACATACCCGAAGCTTGAAACCGGTTCTCAGCAGCCACAAAGGGCGCTATCGAGCACCTGACGCAATTCCAGCGGATGATCGACCACCACATCCGCGCCCCAGTGCCGCGGGTTATCGTCCGGATGAATATAGCCATAGGTCACGGCAGCCGTCTTGGTGCCGGCATCACGCCCGGACTCGATATCCCGCAGGTCGTCGCCGACAAACAGCACGCTGGCCGGGTCCAGGTCGAGCATCTTGCACGCCAGGATCAACGGCTCAGGATCCGGTTTGCTGTTCTTCACATGGTCCGGGCAGATCAACAGCGCCGAGCGCTCGGCCAGCCCCAGTTGCTGCATGATCGGTTCGGCGAAACGCAGCGGCTTGTTGGTGACCACGCCCCAGATCAGGTTGGCCTTCTCGATGTCCGCCAGCAATTCGCCCATGCCGTCGAAGAGCTTGCTGTGAATTGCGCAACCTTTGACATAGCGCTCCAGAAACTCCAGGCGCAAAGGCTCGAAACCTGGCGATTCCGGGTCCATGGAAAAGGTCACCGCGACCATCGCCTTGGCGCCACCGGAAATCTCGTCGCGAATGTGTTTGTCGTTCATCGGCGGCAAACCACGGTCAGCGCGCATCGCCTGGCAGATGGCGATGAAATCCGGCGCGGTGTCGAGCAGGGTGCCATCCATGTCGAAAAGGACTGCTCTGATACGCATCGGCTTACTCCTCGCGCAGGGTCTGGATCATGTAGTTGACGTCGACATCGGCCGCCAGTTTGTAGTGCTTGGTCAACGGATTGTAGGTCAGGCCGATGATGTCCTTGACGGTCAGGCCGGCCATGCGGCTCCAGGCGCCAAGCTCCGAAGGTCGGATGAATTTCTTGAAGTCGTGGGTGCCGCGCGGCAGCAACTTCATGATGTATTCGGCGCCGACGATGGCGAACAGATAGGCCTTCGGGTTGCGGTTGATGGTGGAGAAGAACACCTGGCCGCCCGGTTTGACCATTTTGAAACAGGCGCGGATCACTGACGACGGATCTGGTACGTGTTCAAGCATCTCCAGGCATGTCACCACGTCGAACTGCTCGGGCATTTCTTCGGCGAGGGCTTCGGCGGTGATCTGCCGGTACTCGACACTTACGCCGGATTCCAGCTGATGCAGTTGGGCGACCGCCAGCGGCGCTTCGCCCATGTCGATGCCCATCACGGTCGCGCCGCGTTGAGCCATGGCTTCGCTGAGGATGCCGCCGCCGCAACCGACGTCGAGGACTTTCTTGCCGGCCAGATTGACGCGCTCGTCGATCCAGTTGACCCGCAGCGGATTGATGTCGTGCAGCGGTTTGAACTCGCTCTCGCGATCCCACCAGCGATGGGCCAGGGCTTCGAATTTGGCGATTTCGGCGTAGTCGACGTTGCTCATGGTGTCAGTCCTCTAAAACTTGAAAAATCCTGTTGCCCCGGTTTCGGTCCAGGGTGCTTACAATTCGGTGCTTACGATTCGGTGTGGCCGCTGATGCGCCTGCCCCAGGCCTTGGCAGTGGCGCACAGTTGCGCTTCATCCAGGCGGGTCAGGCGGCGGTCGTCGAGCAGTTGCTTGCCGGCGACCCAAAGGTGTTTCACGCAATCGCGACCGGAGGCATAGATCAGTTGCGAAACCGGGTCGTAGACCGGTTGCTGCGCCAGGCCCGATAGATCGAACGCAACGATGTCCGCGGCTTTGCCGACTTGCAGCGAACCCGTCTCGGCTTCGATTCCCAGCGCACGGGCGCCATTGAGCGTGGCCATGCGCAAGGCGCGATGGGCGTCCAGCGCGGTGGCCGAGCCGGCGACGGCCTTGGCCAGCAACGCAGCGGTGCGGGTTTCGCCGAGCAGATCGAGGTCATTATTGCTGGCCGCGCCATCGGTGCCGACGGCCACATTGACCCCCGCCTGCCACAAGCGCTCGACCGGGCAAAAACCGCTGGCCAGCTTCAGGTTCGACTCCGGGCAATGAATCACACTGGTGTTACTTTCTACCAGCAGCACCAGGTCTTCATCGCTGATCTGGGTCATGTGAACGGCCTGGAGGCGCGGCCCGAGCAGGCCCAGGCGGCCAAGTCGGGCCAATGGGCGTTCGCCGCACTGCTCGACCGACTGCGCTACTTCGAAAGCGGTTTCGTGGACGTGCATATGAATCGAGGCGTCAAGCTCTTCGGCGATCACCCGGATTTTTTCCAGGGTTTCGTCGCCCACGGTGTAGGGTGCATGAGGACCAAAAGTGATTTTGATCCGCTCGTGATGCTTGAGATCGCCAAATAATTCGACGCCCTGACGAATGGCTTCATCTGCTGTGGCGGCGCCTGGAATCGGGAAGTCGAGGATCGGAATGGCGATCTGGGCGCGAATGCCGCTGTTATGGACGCGTTCGCTGGCGACCTTCGGGAAGAAATACATGTCGGAGAAACAGGTGATGCCACCTTTGATCTGCTCGGCAATGGCCAGGTCAGTGCCGTCGCGTACAAACGCTTCGTCTACCCATTTAGCTTCGGCCGGCCAGATGTGCTTTTCCAGCCAGGTCATCAGCGGCAGATCATCGGCCAGCCCGCGGAACAGCGTCATTGCCGCATGCCCGTGGGCATTGATCAGGCCGGGGGCGAGCAACATGTCCGGCAATTCGCGGATTTCGGTTGCATTAAGCTTCAAGCCTGCCGCGCGCGGGCCGATGAATACGATACGACCGTCGCGGATGCCCAGGGCATGCTCTTTAAGGACCACGCCAGCCGGTTCGACGGGTACCAGCCAGGTCGGCAGCAATAACAGGTCGAGCGCAGCGGTAGGGGTCGGCATCGAAAGTCGGTTCCAGTGCTTTTGTAAAGGATGGCGAAGTATACCCGAGCGTCTTCGCGGGGGGATCGCTATAATCGGCGGCTTTGTTCATGAGTGCGGGGTAAGTGGATGCGCGATCGACTGTTGGCTGCGGAGAAGGTGAAGGCCATCGATTGGCGTGATGGCGCCCTGTATCTGCTGGATCAGCGTATTTTGCCGTTCGAGGAAACCTGGATCGCCTACACCAGCGCTGCGGGTGTGGCCGAAGCCATTCGCTCGATGGTGGTGCGTGGCGCGCCGGCCATCGGCATCAGTGCGGCGTATGCCATGGTGCTGTCGGCCCGCGCTCGAATTGCCGAGGGCGGTGACTGGCAGGCAGCGTGGGAAGAGGATTACGCGTTACTGGCCGATTCCCGTCCAACAGCGGTTAATCTGTTCTGGGCCTTGAGTCGCATGCGTGACCGCCTGGATCGCCTCAAGGAAGACGCGGACCCTCTGGCGGCGCTGGAGGCCGAAGCCATCGCCATCCATGAAAGTGATCGCGAAGCCAACCTGACCATGGCCCAGCTGGGTGTCGACCTGATCCGCAAGCATCAGGGCAACGCCCAGGCGATTCTCACGCACTGCAACACCGGCGCACTGGCCACCGGCGGCTTCGGCACGGCGCTGGGGGTGATTCGCGGGGCTTTCATCGAGGGCATGGTCGAGCGTGTTTATGCCGACGAAACCCGGCCGTGGCTGCAAGGTTCGCGATTGACCGCATGGGAATTGGCCAATGAAGGCATTCCCGTGACCCTCAATGCCGATTCCGCCGCCGCGCACATCATGAAAACCAAAGGCGTGACCTGGGTGATCGTCGGCGCCGACCGCATCACCGCCAACGGTGATGTGGCGAACAAGATCGGCACCTACCAACTGGCGGTCAACGCCATGCACCACGGCGTGCGCTTCATGGTGGTAGCGCCGAGTTCGACCATCGACATGAACCTGGCCAGCGGTGACGAGATCCCCATCGAAGAGCGCGATGGCCGCGAGTTGCTGGAAGTCGGCGGCAAGCGGGTGGGGGCGGATGTCGATGCGTTCAACCCGGTGTTCGACGTGACCCCGGCCGACCTGATCGATGCGATCGTTACCGAAAAAGGCATCGTCGAACGGCCGGATACCGCGAAAATGGCGCAGTTGATGTGCCGTAAGCGTCTGCATTAAAGATATCTGGCGTCTGATAAATCGCCATCGCGGGCAAGCCCGCTCCCACAGGAATCTATGTCGAACCGAAAATCTCGGGGCATGCAGCGATCCCTGTGGGAGCGGGCTTGCCCGCGATTAGGCCCTGAATGTCAATGAAACAAGCCGAATCTGCCCTGAATTCTCCATTCAACACAGCTCTAAGCCCCTCTCGTCCCTTTCAAGCCTGTCACCGGTCAACTAACTATGCTCCATGCGCATCTGGGGGATAGGTGCGTGGCGGCTCTTGTGATAACATCCGGCGGTTTCCAGGGTAGCCTGATGTGGCTGCCTTTACTGCGCAGATCCATGGCATAACTCGTTGATTTGTCGTAAGTCGGTGCATGGCACTCAGTCTGCATCGGCGAGCTTCGTTCGTCCCATATGGATGTGACGAAGTTTCACCAGAAAAAGGAATCAGGCTTCTCATGGGCGAACTGGCCAAAGAAATCCTCCCGGTCAATATCGAAGACGAGCTGAAGCAGTCCTACCTCGACTACGCGATGAGCGTGATTGTCGGGCGGGCACTGCCGGATGCGCGCGATGGCTTGAAGCCCGTGCACCGGCGTGTGCTGTTCGCGATGAGCGAGCTGGGCAACGACTTCAACAAGCCGTACAAGAAATCTGCCCGTGTTGTCGGTGACGTGATCGGTAAGTATCACCCTCACGGTGATACCGCGGTGTACGACACCATCGTTCGGATGGCGCAGCCATTCTCGCTGCGTTACCTGCTGGTAGACGGTCAGGGCAACTTCGGTTCGGTGGACGGCGATAACGCCGCGGCCATGCGATACACCGAAGTGCGCATGACCAAGCTGGCGCACGAGCTGCTGGCTGACCTGCACAAAGAAACCGTGGACTGGGTGCCGAACTACGACGGCACCGAAATGATCCCGGCGGTCATGCCGACCCGTATTCCCAACCTGCTGGTCAACGGCTCCAGCGGTATCGCCGTGGGCATGGCGACCAACATTCCGCCGCACAACCTCGGTGAAGTCATCGACGGTTGCCTGGCACTCATCGACAACCCGGAACTGACCGTCGATGAGCTGATGCAATACATCCCTGGTCCAGACTTCCCGACCGCTGCGATCATCAACGGTCGCGCCGGTATCATCGAAGCCTACCGCACCGGTCGCGGGCGCATTTACATGCGTGCCCGCTCGATGATCGAAGACATCGACAAGGTCGGTGGTCGCCAGCAGATCGTCATCACCGAACTCCCTTACCAGCTGAACAAGGCGCGTCTGATCGAGAAGATCGCCGAGCTGGTAAAAGAGAAGAAGCTTGAAGGCATCACCGAGCTGCGCGACGAGTCCGACAAGGACGGTATGCGCGTCGTGATCGAATTGCGTCGCGGCGAAGTGCCTGAGGTGATCCTCAACAACCTCTACGCCCAGACCCAGCTGCAAGCGGTGTTCGGTATCAACATCGTCGCGCTGATCGACGGCCGTCCGCGGATCCTGAACCTCAAGGACCTGCTGGAAGCCTTCGTTCGTCACCGTCGCGAAGTGGTTACCCGCCGTACCGTGTTCGAGCTGCGTAAAGCGCGCGAACGTGGCCACATTCTGGAAGGTCAAGCGGTTGCCCTGTCGAACATCGACCCGGTTATCGCCCTGATCAAGGCCTCGCCAACGCCGTCGGAAGCCAAGGAAGCGCTGATCAAGACTGCGTGGGAATCTTCCGCCGTAGTTGCGATGGTTGAGCGTGCCGGTGCCGATTCGTGCCGTCCAGAGACTCTGGACCCGCAATACGGTCTGCGCGAGGGCAAGTACTTCCTGTCGCCAGAGCAGGCGCAAGCCATTCTGGAACTGCGTCTGCACCGTCTGACCGGTCTGGAACACGAAAAGCTGCTGGCCGAGTATCAAGAGATCCTCAACCAGATCGGCGAGCTGATCCGCATCCTCAGCAGCGCCACGCGCCTGATGGAAGTGATTCGCGAAGAGCTGGAAGTGATCCGCGCCGAATACGGCGACGTGCGTCGCACCGAGATTCTCGATGCCCGTCTCGACCTGACCCTGGGCGACATGATCCCGGAAGAAGAACGCGTCGTGACCATTTCCCACGGTGGCTACGCCAAGACCCAGCCATTGGCTGCGTACCAGGCTCAGCGTCGTGGCGGTAAAGGCAAGTCGGCCACTGGCGTCAAGGATGAGGACTACATTGCTCACCTGCTGGTTGCCAACAGCCACACCACGCTGCTGCTGTTCTCCAGCAAAGGCAAAGTGTACTGGCTGAAAACCTACGAAATTCCGGAAGCATCCCGCGCTGCCCGTGGTCGTCCGCTGGTCAACCTGCTGCCGCTGGACAGTGATGAATACATCACCACCATGCTGCCGGTCGAGGAATACACCGAAGGTCACTTCATCTTCATGGCCACTGCTAAAGGCACCGTGAAGAAGACCCCGCTGGAATCCTTCAGCCGTCAACGCAGCGTCGGTCTGATCGCGCTGGAGCTGGACGAAGGTGACGTACTGATCTCTGCCGCCATTACCGATGGCGAACGTGAAGTCATGCTGTTCTCCGACGGTGGCAAGGTGACTCGCTTCAAGGAAACCGACGTTCGCGCCATGGGCCGTACCGCTCGCGGTGTCCGCGGTATGCGTCTGCCGGAAGGCCAGAAGCTGATTTCCATGCTGATCCCGGAAGAAGGCAGCCAGATCCTCACCGCTTCGGCGCGTGGTTTCGGCAAGCGCACCGCGATCACTGAGTTCCCTGAGTACAAGCGTGGCGGTCAGGGCGTTATCGCCATGGTCAGCAACGACCGTAACGGCCGTCTGGTCGGCGCAGTCCAGGTGCTCGACGGCGAAGAAATCATGCTGATTTCCGACCAGGGTACTTTGGTTCGTACCCGTGTCGACGAAGTCTCCAGCCTGGGTCGTAACACCCAGGGCGTGACCCTGATCAAGCTGGCCAGCGATGAAACGCTGGTGGGCCTGGAGCGGGTTCAAGAGCCATCGGAAGTCGAAGGCGAAGAGCTGGAAGGCGAAGGGCTCGAAGGTGAAGAGGGTGCAGTGTTCGACGGTGAAGTCGTGATCGACGACGTTGCCGAAGACCAGCAACTCGACGCCGCCGCTGACGAAGAGCCACAAGAGTAAGCGGGCAAGCAGGGGGCGGATGAAAATTCGCCCCCTTGTTGTTTGTCCCTTTTGAAAATTCGACACCTAAGAAGATTTTTGTGTGGAAGGGCTTTTGTGGGAGCCGGGCTTGCCCGCGATGCAGGCACCGCGGTGTATCTTGTAGACCGTGGTGATGCCATCGCAGGCAAGCCAGCTCCCACAAAGGCTGTCGCCCCCATGAGGTCTGTGTCGGCTGATGATTTATTGCGTGATACCACCAAATCAGAGCGAGATTGGATGTGAGCAAGAGAGCCTATAACTTCTGTGCCGGTCCTGCGGCGCTTCCCGAAGCTGTCCTGAAGCGCGCCCAGGGTGAACTCCTTGATTGGCACGGCAAGGGCCTGTCGGTCATGGAAATGAGCCATCGCAGCGATGAGTTCGTGTCCATTGCCACCAAGGCCGAGCAGGATCTGCGTGATCTGCTGAATATCCCCTCGAACTATAAAGTGCTGTTTCTGCAAGGTGGCGCGAGCCAGCAATTTGCTCAGATTCCTCTGAACCTGTTGCCGGAAAGCGGCACCGCCGACTATATCGACACCGGTATCTGGTCGCAGAAAGCTATCGAAGAAGCCTCGCGCTACGGCCACGTCAATGTTGCCGCCACCGCCAAGCCTTACGACTATTTCGCTATCCCCGGTCAGAACGAGTGGAGCCTGTCCAAAGACGCGGCCTACGTTCACTACGCACCGAACGAAACCATTGGTGGCCTGGAATTCCAATGGATTCCTGAAACCGGTGATGTGCCGCTGGTTGCCGACATGTCCTCGGACATTCTCTCGCGTCCGGTGGATGTTTCGCGCTTTGGCATGATCTACGCCGGCGCCCAGAAAAACATCGGCCCGAGCGGCGTCGTCGTCAACATCGTTCGCGAAGACCTGCTCGGTCGCGCCCGTTCCATTTGCCCGACCATGCTCAACTACAAGGTCGCGGCCGATAATGGCTCGATGTACAACACCCCGCCAACCCTGGCCTGGTACTTGTCCGGTCTGGTGTTCGAGTGGCTGAAAGAGCAGGGTGGTGTCGAAGCCATCGGCAAGCTCAATGAAGTGAAGCAGCGCACGCTGTACGACTTCATCGATGCCAGCGGCTTGTACAGCAACCCGATCAACAAATCGGACCGCTCGTGGATGAACGTGCCGTTCCGTCTGGCCGACGATCGTCTCGACAAGCCGTTCCTGGCCGGTGCCGACGAACGTGGCCTGCTGAACCTCAAGGGCCACCGTTCCGTGGGTGGCATGCGTGCCTCCATCTATAACGCCGTCGATATCGTTGCGGTCAACGCACTGATTTCGTACATGGCAGAGTTCGAGAAGGAACACGGTTAATGTCTGAGCAAGAACTCAAGGCACTGCGCCTGCGCATTGACGCTCTGGACGAAAAAGTCCTGGAGTTGATCAGTGAGCGCGCACGCTGCGCCCAGGAAGTTGCGCGAGTAAAGATGGCCTCGCTGGCCGAAGGCGAAGTGCCGGTGTTCTATCGTCCTGAGCGGGAAGCTCAGGTGCTCAAGCGTGTGATGGAGCGTAACCAGGGGCCGTTGGGTAACGAAGAGATGGCGCGGCTGTTCCGCGAAATCATGTCCTCGTGCCTGGCCCTTGAGCAGCCGCTGAAAGTGGCTTACCTCGGCCCTGAAGGGACCTTCACCCAGGCTGCAGCCATGAAGCATTTCGGCCATGCGGTGATCAGCAAGCCGATGGCAGCGATCGATGAAGTGTTCCGTGAAGTCGCGGCCGGTGCGGTGAACTTTGGCGTGGTCCCGGTGGAAAACTCCACAGAGGGCGCGGTCAACCACACCCTCGACAGCTTCCTCGAACACGACATGGTGATCTGTGGCGAAGTCGAGCTGCGCATCCACCATCACCTGTTGGTGGGTGAAAACACCAAGACCGACAGCATCAGCCGCATCTATTCCCACGCCCAGTCCCTGGCCCAGTGCCGCAAGTGGCTGGACGCCCATTACCCGAATGTCGAGCGCGTGGCGGTTTCGAGCAACGCCGAAGCGGCCAAGCGGGTCAAGGGTGAGTGGAACTCGGCGGCGATCGCCGGCGACATGGCCGCCGGTCTGTACGGGTTGACTCGTCTGGCCGAAAAAATCGAGGATCGTCCGGATAACTCCACGCGATTCCTGATGATTGGCAGCCAGGAAGTGCCGCCGACCGGCGACGACAAGACCTCGATCATCGTTTCCATGAGCAACAAACCCGGCGCGCTCCACGAGCTGCTGGTGCCGTTCCATGACAACGGTATCGACCTGACGCGCATCGAGACCCGTCCGTCGCGCAGCGGTAAATGGACCTACGTATTCTTCATCGACTTCGTCGGCCACCATCGCGATCCGCTGATCAAAGGTGTGCTGGAAAAGATCAGTCAGGAAGCAGTGGCACTCAAAGTGCTGGGTTCCTACCCGAAAGCAGTTCTCTAAGGGCGGTAGCAAATGAGTGGCAACTTCCTCGCTCTGGCACAGCCGGGCGTGCAACAACTTTCGCCTTACGTTCCGGGCAAACCCGTGGACGAACTGGCCCGTGAGCTGAACCTCGATCCGGCCAATATCGTCAAACTGGCGAGCAACGAAAACCCGTTGGGCGCCAGTCCCAAGGCGCTGGCAGCGATTCGCGAAGCGCTGACCGAGCTCACCCGCTATCCGGACGGCAACGGTTTTGCGCTCAAGACCTTGCTGGCCGATCAGTGCCGCGTCGAGCTGAACCAGGTAACGCTGGGCAACGGCTCCAACGACATTCTGGAGTTGGTGGCGCGCGCCTATCTGGCGCCTGGCCTGAACGCGGTGTTCAGTGCGCATGCGTTTGCGGTCTATCCGATCGTCACCCAGGCCGTTGGCGCCCAGGCAAAAGTGATCCCGGCCAAAAACTGGGGTCATGATCTGTCGGCCATGCTGGCCGCGATCGATGCCGATACTCGCGTGGTGTTCATCGCCAACCCGAACAACCCGACCGGGACCTGGTTCGACGCCCAAGCACTGGATGATTTCCTGCAGGACGTACCGGCTCATGTGCTGGTGGTGCTGGACGAGGCCTACATCGAATACGCCGAAGGCAGCGACTTGCCGGATGGACTGGATTATCTGGCGGCCTATCCGAACCTGCTGGTCTCGCGCACTTTCTCCAAGGCCTATGGTCTGGCGTCGCTGCGGGTCGGTTACGGTTTGTCCTCGGCCATCATCGCCGATGTGCTGAATCGCGTACGCCAGCCATTCAACGTCAACAGCCTCGCACTGGCCGCCGCGTGTGCAGCGCTGCAAGACGTCGACTACCTGGCCGAAAGCCGTCGCTTGAACGAGTCCGGCATGCAGCAGCTGCAAGCGGGTTTCCGCGAGCTGGGGCTGAGTTGGATTCCCTCCAAGGGCAACTTCATCTGTGTCGATCTGGGGTGCGTTGCGGCGCCAGTGTTCGAGGGGTTGCTGCGCGAAGGCGTGATCGTGCGTCCGGTGGCCAACTACGGCATGCCGAACCACCTGCGTATCACCATCGGTTTGCCGGCTGAAAACAGCCGCTTCCTCGAGGCGCTGACCAAGGTTATGGCCCGTGGTTGATGTCACTGCACTGCAATCTGCGCAACCTATGATCGGTCGCCTGGTGGTGGTCGGCCTGGGCTTGATCGGCGGTTCGTTTGCCAAAGGCTTGCGTGAAAGCGGTCTGTGCCGCGAAGTGGTCGGGGTCGATCTCGACCCGCAGTCGCGCAAGCTGGCGGTCGAGTTGGGCGTGGTGGATCGCTGCGAAGAAGACTTGGCGGCGGCTTGCCAGGGCGCTGACGTGATTCAGTTGGCGGTGCCGATCCTGGCCATGGAGAAATTGCTCGCGCTGTTGGCGGGCATGGACCTGGGGCAAGCGATTCTGACCGACGTCGGCAGCGCCAAGGGCAATGTGGTGCGCGCGGCGACCGAGGCGTTTGGCGGCATGCCGGCGCGTTTCGTGCCGGGGCATCCGATTGCCGGTTCCGAGCAGAGCGGGGTGGAAGCCTCCAATGCCGAACTGTTCCGCCGCCATAAAGTGATTCTGACGCCGCTGGATCAGACCGACCCGGCCGCGTTGGCTGTGGTCGACCGGTTGTGGCGCGAACTGGGCGCCGACGTCGAGCACATGCAGGTCGAGCGTCACGACGAAGTGTTGGCGGCGACCAGCCATTTGCCACACTTGCTGGCGTTCGGTTTGGTCGATTCGTTGGCCAAACGCAATGAAAATCTTGAGATCTTCCGTTACGCTGCGGGCGGTTTCCGCGATTTCACAAGAATCGCCGGTAGCGACCCGGTCATGTGGCACGACATCTTCCTCGCCAACCGCGAAGCTGTCCTGCGCACACTCGATACATTTCGCAGCGACCTCGACGCCTTGCGCGACGCGGTCGATGCAGGGGATGGGCACCAATTGTTGGGCGTGTTCACTCGCGCCCGGGTTGCCCGCGAGCATTTCAGTAAAATCCTGGCCCGCCGGGCCTATGTGGACGCTATGAATTCCAACGATCTGATTTTCCTGGCACAACCTGGTGGCCGCCTGACTGGGCGGATTCGTGTACCGGGCGACAAATCGATTTCCCACCGTTCGATCATGCTCGGCTCCCTGGCTGAAGGCGTCACCGAAGTGGAAGGTTTCCTCGAGGGCGAAGACGCTCTGGCGACCCTGCAAGCTTTCCGCGACATGGGCGTCGTCATCGAAGGTCCGCACCACGGTCGCGTGACCATCCACGGCGTCGGCCTGCATGGCCTGAAGCCTGCGCCGGGTCCGATCTATCTGGGCAACTCCGGCACCTCGATGCGTCTGCTGTCTGGCCTGTTGGCTGCGCAGAACTTCGACAGCACCCTGACCGGCGACGCTTCGCTGTCCAAGCGTCCGATGAATCGCGTGGCCAATCCGCTGCGTGAAATGGGCGCCGTGATCGAGACCGCCGCTGAAGGTCGTCCACCGATGACCATTCGTGGCGGCAACAAGCTCAAGGGCCTGACTTACACCATGCCAATGGCCAGCGCCCAGGTTAAATCCTGCCTGTTGCTGGCAGGTCTGTATGCCGAAGGCAAGACCACTGTCACCGAGCCGGCACCGACTCGCGACCACACCGAGCGCATGCTGCGCGGCTTCGGCTACCCGGTGACCGTCAACGGCGCGACTGCCTCGGTCGAGTCCGGCCACAAATTGACCGCGACCCACATTGAAGTGCCGGGCGATATCTCGTCGTCGGCGTTCTTCCTGGTGGCGGCGTCGATTGCCGAAGGCTCGGAGCTGGTGCTTGAGCACGTCGGCATCAACCCTACCCGTACCGGTGTGATCGACATCCTGCGCCTGATGGGCGCTGACATCACCCTGGAAAACCAGCGTGAAGTCGGCGGCGAACCGGTAGCGGATCTGCGCGTGCGGGCAGCTAAACTCAAAGGTATCGAGATCCCTGAGGCGCTGGTTCCGCTGGCTATCGACGAGTTCCCGGTGCTGTTCGTGGCCGCTGCATGTGCCGAAGGGCGCACCGTGCTGCGCGGTGCCGAAGAGCTGCGCGTGAAGGAGTCGGACCGGATTCAGGTAATGGCGGATGGTCTGCTGGCGTTGGGCGTCAAGTGCGAGCCAACCCCGGACGGTCTCATTATCGACGGCGGCCAGATCGGCGGCGGCGAAGTGCACGGTCACGGCGATCACCGGATTGCCATGGCCTTCAGCGTGGCTTCGCTGCGCGCTAGCGCACCGATCCGCATCCACGATTGCGCCAACGTTGCGACCTCGTTCCCGAACTTCCTCGCGCTGTGCGCGCAGGTCGGTATCCGTGTTGCACAAGAGGCTCAGTCGTGATCAGCATCGCACCGGTCATCACCATTGATGGGCCAAGCGGCTCTGGCAAGGGCACAGTCGCCGGGATGCTGGCCAAGCGCCTTGGGTGGAACCTGCTGGATTCCGGTGCGCTTTATCGATTGCTGGCTTTCGCGGCGCATAACCATGGCGTCGATCTGACGAACGAAGAACTGCTTAAAAAACTCGCCGCTCATCTGGATGTGCAGTTCATCGCGGCGACCGACGGTCAGCTGCAGCGCATTATTCTGGAAGGCGACGAAGTCAGCGATATCATTCGCACCGAAAGTATCGGCTCGGGGGCCTCGCAGGTTGCTGCGTTGCCCGCCGTTCGTGAGGCGCTGCTACAGCGCCAGCGGGCCTTTCAGGAGCCACCGGGTCTGGTGGCCGATGGCCGCGACATGGGCACGGTGGTATTTCCCGACGCGCCGTTGAAGATTTTCCTGACCGCCAGTGCCGAGGAGCGTGCACGCCGTCGATACTTACAGTTGAAGGGCAAAGTCGATGGTGTTAGTCTGTCGAGTCTGCTAGATGAGATACGTGCGCGCGATGAGCGTGACACCCAGCGAGCGGTAGCCCCGCTCAAACCGGCGGCTGACGCCATACAGCTGGATTCCACGGAATTATCCATCGATCAGGTGCTGGAACGCATCATGAGCGAAATCGCCATTCGCGATATCGCCGGGTGACCAAGAAGGCCGCAGGGGACCAGTCATAGTCCTGCGGTGGCTTCTTTTAAATGAAACTGACCCACACCGTCTGGGGTGTGGAGATGGGCGTATTCTTCGCCCTTATCAACAGGAATTAAAATGAGCGAAAGCTTTGCGGAACTCTTTGAAGAAAGCCTAAAAACCCTGAACCTTCAGGCAGGCTCCATCATCACCGGTGTTATCGTTGATATCGATTACCAAGCTCGCTGGGTAACCGTTCACGCTGGCCTGAAGTCTGAAGCACTCATCCCGCTTGAGCAGTTCTACAACGATGCTGGCGAACTGACTATCAACGTCGGTGACGAAGTTCACGTTGCTCTGGACTCGGTTGAAGACGGCTTTGGTGAAACCAAGCTGTCCCGTGAAAAAGCCAAGCGCGCTGAATGCTGGATTGTTCTGGAAGCAGCCTTCGCAGCCGAAGAAGTGGTCAAGGGCGTTATCAACGGTAAGGTTAAAGGCGGCTTCACTGTCGACGTTAACGGCATCCGTGCGTTCCTGCCAGGTTCTCTGGTTGACGTTCGTCCAGTGCGCGACACCACGCACCTGGAAGGCAAAGAGCTGGAATTCAAGGTCATCAAGCTCGACCAGAAACGCAACAACGTTGTCGTTTCCCGTCGCAGCGTCCTCGAAGCCGAGAACTCCGCCGAGCGTGAAGCTCTGCTGGAATCCCTGCAGGAAGGCCAACAAGTCAAAGGTATCGTCAAGAACCTCACCGATTACGGCGCATTCGTCGATCTGGGTGGCGTCGATGGCCTGCTGCACATTACCGACATGGCTTGGAAACGTATCAAGCATCCTTCCGAAATCGTCAACGTTGGCGACGAGATCGATGTCAAGGTTCTGAAGTACGATCGCGAACGCAATCGTGTTTCCCTGGGCCTGAAGCAACTGGGCGAAGATCCATGGGTTGCTATCAAAGCCCGTTACCCAGAAAGCACTCGCGTTACCGCTCGTGTAACCAACCTGACCGACTACGGCTGCTTCGCTGAGCTGGAAGAAGGCGTTGAAGGCCTGGTACACGTTTCCGAAATGGACTGGACCAACAAGAACATCCACCCTTCGAAAGTCGTACAAGTCGGCGACGAAGTGGAAGTTATGGTTCTGGACATCGACGAAGAGCGTCGTCGTATCTCCCTCGGCATCAAGCAGTGCAAATCTAACCCATGGGAAGATTTCTCTGGCCAGTTCAACAAGGGCGATAAAATCTCCGGCACCATCAAGTCGATCACCGATTTCGGTATCTTCATTGGTCTGGACGGCGGCATCGACGGTCTGGTTCACCTGTCCGACATCTCCTGGAACGAAGTGGGCGAAGAAGCCGTTCGCCGCTTCAAGAAGGGCGACGAGCTGGACACCGTTATCCTGTCGGTTGACCCAGAGCGCGAGCGCATCTCCCTGGGTATCAAGCAACTGGAAAGCGATCCGTTCTCCGAGTACGTTCAAGAGAACGACAAAGGCGCCATCGTTAAAGGCATCGTGAAAGAAGTTGACGCTAAAGGCGCCATCATCACTCTGGCCGACGATATCGAAGCGACTCTGAAAGCCTCCGAAATCAGCCGTGACCGCGTTGAAGACGCGCGCAACGTTCTGAAAGAAGGCGAAGAAGTAGAAGCCAAGATCATCAGCGTTGACCGCAAGAGCCGCGTAATCCAGCTCTCGATCAAGTCGAAAGACGTTGAAGACGAGAAAGAAGCCATCCAAAGCTTGAAAGACAAGCCTTCGGATAGCATCGCTGCTGGTCCTACCACTCTGGGCGACCTGTTGCGTGCACAAATGGAAAAACAGAACTAAGTTCTGTCAGACCATAGAAAAAGGGCGACTTCGGTCGCCCTTTTTTGTGTCTGCGATTTGGTGAATCACAAAACAAGCGATGAGTAACCTGTGGCGAGGGAGCTTGCTTCCGCTGGGCCGCGAAGCGGCCCCAAAATGGGACTGCTTCGCAGTCCAGCGGGAGCAAGCTCCCTCGCCACAGGTTCAATATCACGCTTAACTGACTGGCATGCGGCAAGTCGGATCACCGCACCGCTGGCTCCTACGAAAAGCGGTCTGCTCAGCCGCCATATTTCTTTCGTGAAACCAATGATCTACATAAGCTGTCTGTAACTTCATACAGGTCAATCGTCTATTCAAGGCTAGGCTTAGTCTGAAGTGAACGACCGCTGGGCAATGCGCCCTGCATAAGGAAATAAATGAACAAGCTCATTGTCGTGATAGCAGTACTGACATTGGCGGGCTGTACCACTAATGCCAAGACTCATGCGGTACGCGGAGTCAGTGGTATAGAGATCGATTGTTCAGGTTTGGGCTCCGGATGGGAGAGGTGTCACAAGAGAGCTGCCAAGGAATGCAAGGGCGCAGGCTATAAAGTCGTCGTAAGGTCCGATGATGCGAAAGAGGAAGATGAATTCCCTTTTGGCTTCAATCCCGCGGGTTATCTGACGCGCACCATGCTGGTTATCTGTAGATGAATGCCGGGTTTGAGCAATGTTCCGATGTTCTGAAATCGGGCGCCTTATTGCAGGGGGAGATATGTCAAAACTCGGGCTGTTCAAATTTCTCCGGGCATGCTAAAACCTTTGAAGCGCTTTTCCTAGCTGCTTGAAAAAGAAGGGAAAAATATGACGAAGTCGGAGTTGATCGAACGAATTGTCACCCATCAAGGGCTGCTCTCATCCAAGGATGTGGAGCTGGCCATCAAGACCATGCTTGAGCAAATGTCCCAATGTCTGGCCACCGGTGATCGAATCGAGATCCGTGGGTTTGGCAGCTTCTCCCTGCACTATCGCGCACCGCGCGTAGGCCGTAATCCGAAAACCGGTCAGTCCGTCAGCCTCGACGGCAAGTTCGTTCCGCATTTCAAGCCAGGCAAAGAACTGCGCGATCGCGTGAACGAGGATGAGGAGGAAGGGCTTTGACAGCTGCTGCACTTCAAGGAACCGCTGATGCATAACCTCAAGCGCGTACTTCTCGCTGTATTTGTCCTATTGCTCGTTCTGGCGATCCTGGCGTTCGTTCTTGAGAACCAGCAAGGTGTTGCACTGCTATTCCTGGGCTGGTCGGGTCCACAGTTGCCAGTATCGCTGATCATGGTGATTGCGCTGTTGGTTGGCATGGTGATCGGGCCGATTCTTGGCTGGTTTCTGGGACGTACGTCCAGATCTTCACGCAAGCGCCTTGTCTGACTGCGACAAGCCCGTTGTATGTATCGAGTTTGTGTCGCAGCTTGTCCATATCCATTAGTAAAACCTTCATTAAGCTGTAAAATGCTGCGCTTGATCGATAGGGCATTCCCGAATCGGTTCAGACTGACGCTGTCAGAAGCCTCGGCGAACTTGATGGCTTTGGCATTCATGGATTAGGCAGTGCGCGGTTGGCGGCCCTGTCAGCAACTAAAGGGTATGGTTTCGCGTGAAAATTCTAGTTACCGGCGGCGCCGGTTTTATCGGCTCGGCAGTCATTCGTCATATCATCTCCAACACTAACGACTCTGTCGTTAACGTCGATAAACTGACTTATGCCGGTAATCTTGAATCGTTGGCCGAAGTCAGCCAGAACTCACGTTATGTGTTCGAACGCGTCGACATCTGTGATCGTGACCAAGTGGACCGTATCCTGCGTGAACACCAACCGGATGCCATCATGCACCTGGCCGCAGAGTCCCACGTTGATCGCTCGATCTCCGGTCCGTCTGAATTCATCCAGACCAACATCATCGGCACGTACACCTTGCTGGAAGCTGCACGCCATTATTGGGCGGCACTGGATGATGCGCGTAAAGCCAACTTCCGCTTCCACCATATTTCCACCGACGAAGTCTACGGAGACCTCGAAGGTCCGGAAGACCTCTTTACCGAAACCACGCCGTATCAGCCAAGCTCGCCGTACTCGGCCAGCAAGGCCAGTTCCGATCACCTGGTTCGCGCCTGGGCTCGTACTTACGGCCTGCCGACCCTGGTCACCAACTGCTCGAACAACTACGGTCCGTGCCATTTCCCTGAGAAGTTGATCCCGCTGATCATCCTCAACGCACTGGAAGGCAAGCCGCTGCCTGTTTACGGCAAAGGCAATCAGGTCCGTGACTGGCTCTACGTCGAAGACCACGCCCGCGCACTGTACAAAGTCGTGACCGAAGGCGTGATCGGCGAGACCTACAACATCGGCGGCCATAACGAGAAGCAAAACATCGAAGTGGTGCATACCCTGTGCGCATTGCTCGATGAACTGCGACCAGATTCCGCTCATCGCCCACATGCCAGCTTGATCACCTACGTTCAGGATCGCCCGGGCCACGACCAGCGCTACGCAATCGATGCCAGCAAAATTCAGCGCGAGCTGGGTTGGACCCCGGAAGAAACTTTTGAAACCGGCATCCGCAAAACCGTCGAGTGGTACCTCAACAACACTGAATGGGTTGCTCACGTGAAGAGCGGCAGCTATCAGCAATGGATTGACCAGAACTACACGGATCGTTCGGATAACGCATGAAAATTCTCCTGTTGGGAAAAAATGGCCAGGTAGGCTGGGAGCTGCAACGCTCCCTTGCGCCGCTGGGTGAATTGATCGCCCTGGACCGTCACCCGGTCGATGGTTTGAGCGGCGACCTGTCTGACCTCGATGCACTGCGCGCGACGATCCGTCAGGTCAAGCCCGACGTCATCGTTAACGCCGCGGCCTACACCGCCGTCGATAAGGCAGAGTCCGAGACCGAGCTGGCCGACCGTGTGAACGGTCAGGCGAGTCAGGTCATGGCTGAAGAAGCTGCGTCCCTGGGCGCTTGGCTGATTCACTACTCGACCGATTACGTGTTCAGCGGTGAAGGCCTGAAGCCATGGCAAGAGACAGATGCCGTCGCCCCGGTGAATCATTACGGCGCGAGCAAACTGGCCGGCGAGCAAGCGATTACTGCCTCAGGCTGCAAGCACCTGATCTTCCGCACCAGTTGGGTCTATGGCGCGCGCGGCAACAACTTTGCCAAGACCATGCTGCGTCTGGCCAAGGACCGCGAAACCTTGAGTGTCATCGCCGACCAGATCGGCGCCCCAACGGGTGCAGATCTGATCGCTGATGTGACGGCATTGGCCATTCAGCAAGTCATGCAAAGTCCTGAACTGGCAGGCCTGTATCACCTGGCGGCCGCCGGCGAAGTGTCCTGGCACGGCTATGCCAGCCATGTGATCGGTTTTGCCAAGGCCAACGGTGAAGAACTCGCGGTCACGTCGATCAATCCGATAGACACAACCGCCTACCCAACACCGGCGCGTCGTCCTCTGAACTCACGGTTGAACACTCAGAAGTTGCGCGACAACTTTTCTCTACACTTGCCGGATTGGCAAAGTGGTGTCACCCGAATGCTGACGGAAGTTCTGAACAAATGACCACGACAAATCGTAAAGGCATCATCCTCGCTGGCGGCTCGGGCACTCGTCTGCATCCGTTGACCCTCGGCGTGTCCAAGCAGATGCTGCCGATCTACGACAAGCCGATGATCTTCTATCCGCTGTCCGTGCTGATGCTCGCCGGCATGCGCGAAATCCTGGTTATCTCTACCCCTGAAGACTTGCCAAGTTTTCAAAAGTTACTGGGTGACGGCAGCCTGTACGGCATCAAGCTGACTTATGCCGAGCAACCTAGCCCGGACGGCCTGGCACAAGCCTTCATCATTGGCGAAGAATTCATCGGCAAGGATCCTTGCTGTCTGATCCTGGGCGACAACATCTTCTACGGTCAGCACTTCTCGGACAATCTGCGTTCCGCCACCACTCAAGAGCACGGCGCGACTGTATTTGGTTATCACGTATCCGACCCCGAGCGTTTTGGTGTAGTCGAATTCGACGCTGCCGGCCGCGCGTTGAGCATCGAAGAGAAGCCGCTGAAGCCGAAATCCAGCTACGCGGTGACTGGTCTGTACTTCTACGACAACCAGGTCGTAGAAATCGCCAAAAACATCAAGCCATCCGCACGTGGCGAGCTGGAAATCACTGACATTAACCGTGCGTACCTCGAGCAGAAGACCCTCAACGTCGAAATGCTCGGCCGTGGCTTCGCCTGGCTGGATACCGGTACCCATGATTCGCTACTGGAAGCCAGTCACTTCGTGCACACCATTGAACAGCGTCAAGGCTTGAAAGTGGCGTGCCTTGAAGAGATTGCGTATCACAATGGCTGGATTACTGCCGAGCAGTTGAGTACCCAGGCTGATGCCCTGAAGAAGACTGGTTATGGCCAGTACTTGCAGAAGCTGTTGGATTCCCCTTCCCGCTAAGGCGAGAGCTTTATCTTTCTCTCCAGTGTTCCAACCATGCAAGCAGGAATGGCATGCCAGTAAAATCCCCCAAGGTTGCAGTTTTACTGGCTGCCTACAACGGTATGCAATGGATCGAGGAGCAATTGACCTCGATCCTTGGTCAGTCTGCCGTGGACGTCACCGTTCACATCAGCATCGACCCCTCCACTGACGGTACCGAAGCCTGGTGTGCAGCCTTTGCCGCCACGCATCCAAACATCATTGTCCTGCCACCGGGCGGCCGCTTCGGTGGTGCCTCGCGCAATTTTTTCAGACTGATCCGTGATGTTGATATCGAGTCCTACGATTTCGTTGCGTTTGCCGACCAGGATGATCTCTGGCATGGCGATAAGCTAAAGCGGGCTATAGAGTCTCTGCAATCACGCAAGGTTGATGCTTATTCCAGCAACGTTACCGCGTTCTGGGAGGATGGTAGAACTCGGCTGCTGAACAAGGCGCAACCGCAAACCAGCTGGGATTTTCTGTTTGAGGCGGCCGGTCCTGGCTGCACCTATGTTCTGAGAGCTCCCATGGTGGAGGCCATGAAGCAGTCGATGCTGGTTCACTGGGATGCGCTGCAAAGCGTCAGTCTGCACGATTGGTACTGCTACGCCTTTGCTCGCAGCCATGGATATCGTTGGTACATCGATCCGGTGCCATCCATGGATTATCGCCAGCATGACCGTAATCAGGTGGGGGCGAATACTGGCCTGGGCTCGATGATTGCGCGTTATACAACCATTCATGACGGCTGGTGGTTCAATCAGGTCGGCTTGATCGCGCGATTGGTCGGGCAGGATGCCGACCCCTTTGTCGGCTCTTGGCTTCAACTGCGACGGTGGCAATTGATTCGGCTATCGTTCTCCGCCTGGCGTTGCCGGCGGCGGATCAGGGATCGTGTTTTGTTTTTTCTGATTTGTTGGGCGACCGCGCTAATAGGGAAGTCCGCTCAATGACCGCGCCGAAGGTATTGGTGACTGGGGCGAGTGGATTCGTTGGCGAGGCTGTCGTGTTTCGGTTGCTGCTTGGACGGCGATTCATGCCCGTAGCGGCAGTACGAGGTTCGACACGTCTGCAGGGGCTGTGCCCAGTGGTGCATTTTCAGCTGGGAGCGGCCACTGCTGCGCAAATGACAGGTGTGCAAGTGATTGTGCATGCGGCGGCGCGGGTGCATGTCATGCACGAAACGGCGCAGGATGCACTGGCCGAGTTTCGCAGGGTCAATGTGGACGGTACGTTGCAGTTGGCTCGATTGGCCGCTCGGGCAGGGGTCAAGCGCTTTGTTTATATCAGTTCGATCAAGGTCAACGGTGAGCGCACTGCCCCGGGACGGCCGTTTACCGCCGCCGCCGTAGCTGCTCCACTGGATCCTTACGGGGTATCCAAGCACGAGGCGGAACAGGCGTTAATGTCGCTGGGGCGCGAGACTGGAATGGAGATCGTGATCATTCGTCCGCCGCTGGTGTACGGCCCGGGGGTCAAGGCCAACTTTCTAAGCCTGCTCGAGTGGCTCGACAGAGGTCTGATCTTGCCCCTGGGCGGAATTCGGAACCAGCGCAGCATGGTCTCGATCGGCAATCTGGTCGACCTGATCGAAACTTGTCTCGATCATCCGGGAGCGGCCTGGCAAATTTTTCTGGTCAGCGACGGTGACGACCTGTCGACTCCCCGGTTGCTGTGTCGTCTGGCCTCGGCGCTAGGAAAAAAAGCCTGGTTGCTGCCTGTGCCGTCCGTGTTGCTGACGTTGGGCGCTGCTGTCATCGGCAAACGCGCCATGGCCCAGCGGGTGTGTGAGTCGTTGCAGGTTGATATCAGCAAAAACCGCGAGTTGCTCGGCTGGGTTCCATCGATCGATGTGGACACTGCCATGCGGCGCACCGCAGACCATTTTATGGATACGCATACGAAATGATTTTTGGCGGGTTGCTTATCACAGTTTTCGTGCTCTCCTGGGCCTTGACCGGGGGACTGCGACGCTACGCATTATCCAAGAGCTTGATGGACATTCCCAACGAGCGCAGTTCCCACACCGTGCCCACGCCCCGGGGTGGTGGGGTGGCGATCGTTTTCGGCTTCCTGGTTGCGTTGCCTGTGCTCTGTGCTTTCGGCCTTATAGGCATCGATACACTGTATGCCTTGCTTGGAAGCGGGTTGTTGGTCTCGATTATAGGGTTTGCCGACGATCACGGTCATATCGCTGCCAAATGGCGCCTGTTCGGGCATTTCGTTGCGGCGGCTTGGGCGTTGTACTGGCTTGACGGGCTGGCACCTGTCACGTTCTTCGGCGCCATCATCGACCTTGGGTGGCTGGGCAATGTGTTTGCTGTGATTTACTTGGTCTGGATGCTCAACCTGTACAACTTCATGGATGGCATTGATGGCTTGGCGAGTGCCGAGGCAATGTGTGTTTGTCTGGGTAGTGGTCTTATTTACCTGGTCACCGGGCAGCTTGAGCTGCTTTGGGTGGCGCTGGTTCTAGCCGGGGCCGTGGCGGGTTTCCTGTGCTGGAACTTTCCGCCCGCACGTATTTTCATGGGCGATGCCGGAAGTGGCTTTTTGGGTATTGCTCTGGGGATCTTGTCGCTCTCCGCCGGGGCCGTGTCATCCGTGTTTTTGTGGAGTTGGGTGATCCTGCTCGGAACCTTTGTGGTCGACGCAACGTGGACGCTTTGCCGGCGTCTGTTGAATGGTGACAAGGTTTATCAGGCGCATCGCAGTCACGCCTATCAGTACGCCTCTCGTCAGTATCGCAGTCACAAGGCTGTGACGATGGCGGTTGTCGGGCTCAACGTGTTCTGGTTACTGCCCTGGGCCATTGCGGTAGCACTAGGATTTGTTCCTGGCGTTATCGGTCTGATAATGGCCTACGCTCCTTTGCTCTGGTTGGCCGCGAGGTTCAAGGGAGGCACCCGGGAGAGTCAACCCCCCGCCTGAGATCGTGAATGGCGTCCTGTCGAGGGCAGGGTGGGCGTGGGTGCCAGATCCGGAAAATGGTATGATCCGCGACCGCCGCGCGAGGGCTCGCGCAAGTCAGGCTGCTGGGGGCTGTATTACAAGGTGGATGTCCATGGGCTATTCAACATCCATTGCTTCATATAACAACCCAGTCAAATTATTTGATGAAGTTCAATCAGAGTTGGAGCCGTAATACATGCAGCATAAGGATAATAATTTAAACTTGCTTCGGCTTATTGCTGCGCTGATGGTTCTTTATGCACACTCCTTTGCGTTCTATGGCAATGCCCCTGCCGGATTTCTTGGTCTGGCCTCCTATGGCGGCTTGGGCATCGAAATATTCTTTATTATTAGCGGTTATTTGATCGTCAAAAGCTGGGATTTTACCCCGTCGGCGGCCAACTTTCTGATCAAGCGTTCGTTGCGGATTTTTCCGGCGCTGATTGTGGTCGTCCTGATCAGCATGTTTGTGCTGGGGCCGATTTTCACCACGTTGACAGTCAGTGAGTATTTTGCGCATCCGCAATTCTGGTCTTATATGAGAAATATCATCTTGAGCCCGGTGTTCTATCTGCCCGGTGTTCTTGAGCATGCAAGGGTTCCCAACGCAGTCAACGGTTCGTTGTGGAGTCTGCCTGTCGAGTTTTTCATGTATCTGGTGGTGATGGGGCTGGGGCTGCTGTTCAAGGGCGGGCGCTGGGTGTACACGGCGGTCACCGCACTGTTCGCGCTCACCGTGGTTTTCTGGTGCTGGCGTAATGCACCTCTAGTGGTGGTTTACGGAACCGATGTCAGGAATATTTTCCTGACAGGCATCTATTTCATGATCGGTGCCTGTTATGCAAAGTGGCGGCTGGAGCGTTGGTTCAGTCTGTCGGGTGTCTGCGTACTGATCATGGCAACCATTCTGCTGGCACCGTATGCCGCGGTTTCCAAGTTTTTACTCTGGCTTGCGTTGCCTTATGTCGTTCTGGCCTACGGTCTATCTCGAAGCTGGTTGGGCAGTTGGGTCAACCGTGTGGGTGACTGCTCCTACGGCGTTTACATTTACGCTTTCCCGGTACAGCAGTTCGTATTGCTCAAGTTCCCGAATATTTCTTACCCGATGTATCTGTTTGTCACCATCGTCATTACCTTGATGCTGGGCTATGCCTCGTGGCACCTGGTGGAAAAACGCGTGTTGAAGTTCAAGCCCAAGGACAAGTCCAGAGTCCTGGCGGGCAGTGACGAACCCAAGCCTGTATCCACATCCCTTGTCAGCGAAAAACTCAAGTCGATGAGCACGGATAGTTAATGGAATTTATGATGTTGTGCGGTGGGTTAAAAGCAGTGGAAAGTGTGTTTGCAAAGCAAGGAGATTTTCGATGAGCTGGCTCAGGGGGATGCTGTCGGATCGCAGGATTCTGTTGAGCCTGATTTCAAATGACCTTCGTGCACGATATCTGACCAATTACCTTGGTTTTTTGTGGGTCTTCATTCAGCCATGCGCTACGACACTGATCCTCTGGTTCGTGTTTCAGTTCGGCTTCAAGGCGGCCCCTCACGGAGACTTTCCTTTTGTTCTATGGCTGGTATGCGGACTTGTACCGTGGTTTTTCACAGTTGAAGCATTGAACTCCGGCTGCACGGCGGTCAAGGAAAACAGTTTTCTGGTAAAGAAGATTGTCTTCAAGGTTTCATTGTTGCCGTTGGTTAAACTCAGCTCCGCGGTACTCGTGCACATCTTCTTCGTATTTATACTGTTGTTGCTGTTCGTTATCTACGGCTATTCGCCGAACCTTTACTGGTTGCAAGTCGGCTATTACATTGCCTGTCTGTTCATGCTGTTGTTGGCGATCGCCTGGATTACCAGTTCGGTGGTGATTTTCTTCCCTGACTTGAGTCAGTTAGTGGCGATGGCCACGCAGTTCGGTTTCTGGCTGACCCCGGTGTTCTGGGATATCGATGCGATTCAGGGGCGGGCAGCGTCTTATCTGCGCCTGAATCCTTTTGCTTACATTGTCGAAGGATTCAGGGATTCGCTTATTCGCGGGATCTGGTTCTGGGAACGACCAACTCAGACCCTGTTTTTCTGGGGGGTATTGATTGTCTTGACGCTGGTGGGCTGGCGTACATTCAAAAAATTAAGACCTCACTTTGCGGATGTTTTGTAATGAATGCAGTGAATGAGAGCGCAATCAGCGTCCATAACGTCAGTAAGGTCTACCGGCTTTATAACAAGCCCGTAGACCGACTGGTCGAGGCTCTTTCGCTTTTCGGCAAGCATAGACATCATGATTTTCATGCGCTGACCGATGTTTCTTTTTCGGTCGAGAAAGGCCAGACCGTCGGGATCCTGGGCAAGAACGGTGCAGGTAAAAGCACCTTGTTGAAAATCCTTACAGGGGTGCTGACACCCTCGAGCGGCGAGGTCAGGGTTGTTGGCCGGGTGGCATCGCTGCTTGAGTTGGGTGCTGGGTTCAATCCGGATTACACAGGCGTGGAAAACATTTATTTCCAGGGATCCCTGATGGGGTACTCACATGCCGAGATGCAAACCCGTATTGGGGCCATTCTGGAATTTGCCGACATCGGCGACTTCGTCAATCAACCCGTACGCATGTACAGCAGCGGGATGTTTGCGCGGCTGGCATTTTCCGTGGCGATTAACGTTGAACCTGACGTACTGATCGTCGACGAGGCGTTAAGCGTCGGAGATGCGGGCTTTCAGCTCAAGTGCATGCTCAAGATGAAGCATATGCAGGAGCGTGGTACCACAATCCTTTTCGTTTCTCACGATACCCAATCAGTTATTCGCTTCTGCCAGGCTGTCATCGTGATGCAGAACGGCCAGATTATCGATTACAGCACCGACGTGCTGACCGCCACCAAGAACTACGAAAAAAAGGTGCGTAACAGCAGTTCGGTGGCGGTGCCGGTGGTTGAAGAGCAGCACGCCGATGTTTCCTATGACTCCGAGTTGGGCGATATTTCGGAAGTTCGATTCGGTTCCGGCGCAGCGAAGATCAACGCTGTTGATTTTTACAGTGCAGACGGCTCGTTGACCAATCACTTCGAACCGACAGAAGACGTCACGATGCATTGCTACGTCCAGTCTTATGCTGAGTTGCGCGAAGTGGTCATCGGCTATTCGTTGCGCGATGCCAAAGGCGTCGATGTGGCGGGCGACAACACCTTGCTGGCCGGCTGCAAGTTCGATTTCGAGAAAGGTGCCTACAAAATCAGCTTTTCCTTCCCGCTCAATGTGGCGCCCGGGGAGTACTTCCTGTTCATCGGCATGGCCAGTCTGGATGGGGAGCGAGTTGAACTGGATCAACGCTGGCCGATGAGGAAGTTGAGTGTGTCTGGCGGGCGTCAGATCGTTGGGGTTGCTTACTGCCCGTCAACAGTGAACGTTGTGAAGGTTGCTTAATATCATGCTTAAAATTGGTAATGCGGATATTGCAGAAACGGTCAAGTTTCATGTAGACGAAACGGCTGTTTGCATCATCGAGGATGGCGTTCAAATCCGGGATAACGTCGTCATCGAATGCGGTGCCGGTGGCTACTTGAGCATTTCATCTGGTACGGTCATCAATTACGGCACATGGGTGAACGGCAGCGGCAAGGTCATCATTGGTAAAGATGTTTTGATCGCGCCCAACGTTTCCATTACGTCATCGACTCATCGCTATGACTTGCACTCGCCAATCAAGGATCAAGGGCTGAGGCTGGCAGAGGTGGAAATCGGTGATGACGTCTGGATCGGCGCCAATGCTTCGGTGCTGGCGGGGGCGGTGATCGGACAGGGTGCGATCATTGCGGCGAACTCGGTGGTTAAATTCAACGTCCCCCCCAATAGCATCGCGGCGGGTGATCCGGCAGTAAAAGTAGCGCCGAGGAAGTTCAAGCGCGTGGTTTTTTACACGCTACCGTTAGTATTGAGAGAGCGTCCGACGCTGTTCAGCAGCATTGTTGACGTGTATCTACCGCTGGCGAAACGGTTTGCCGATGATGGTTGGGAATGTATTTTTGTCGGCTCCAATGAGTTGAAGAGCGAATACCCTGACTTCGGCCACACGTGGATCAGCCCGGCCTCCTATAACTGCGACTATCCAGACGCCCAGACCTCGGACTGGTTGAACGACTGGAAGTGTCTCCTTAATAAAGAGCCTCTAGGGTTTCACGACCGATTCGTCGAGTCCCTGATCAACAATGTCGATCCGGAACTGGTGTTCTGCTGGAATTATGACGGCAGTCTCGAAACCGTTTGCGCAGCCAAAGGCATTCCTTTGCTGTTCAACGAGCTTGGGATGTTGCGTACACCGAATCCGATGGGTTACTACTCAGACAGTCGTGGCGTTAACGTACGCAGTGGCTTCAGTGCCGAGTTTACCGATTATCGAGAGCAGCAATCAGAGTTGCCGATCGAAGCCGCTCTGGTGCGTCTGCAACAGATGGAAGAAAGTTATCGTTTCCGAGGCACCAGTCGTGTCCCTACGATACTGATCCTGCTTCAGGTTCAGGACGATTCCAACATCATTATGGGTTCTCCATTTTTCAGCATGGCCGAGTATGTACAGCATGTGGTCGGCGTGGTGGAGGGCTCCGACTATAAGGTGGTGGTCAAACCACACCCTCTCGATGAAGTGCCGGCGCTCCCTGAACATGTTCTGGTGGCTGATAAGGAAGAGAGCATCGCGGATCTGATTGCCAGTGCCGATGTGGTGTTTACGATCAACTCTTCGGCCGGGTTCGAAGCCGCTCTGGCGGGCAAGACTGTGTATGCCCTGGGCAAGGCACCATACTCGGGCACAGGCCTGACCATTGATGTCGGTCAACCGGCGGATCTTGCGGCGCTGTGGCAGGAACACAGGGCGGTGGCGCCATGTTCCAGAGAGCTGCGGGCGCAAATCCTGGATTTTGCACAGTCGCGCTATTTTCTGGGGGCGGCGCAATTCAATGAGCCTTCCGCGCATCTTTCCCGTCTTGCACGGACAATCACGGTCGATCCGGCGAGAAACACGTTTGATCCTGACCTGGAAAGCTATCGTCAGCAGTCCTATATTACTTGGCTCGAAGAAAAGAATCAGGAAATGGGCGGTGAGCTGTCAAACCTCAATGAAACGTATCTGGCCGCGCGAAGCGAGCTGACAAGTGTTAGGGATGAACTGCTTTTGACGAAGGATCAACTCTCGGTCATGGACGAAAAGTTCACTTCGGTGCTGGACGACAGATATCTTCAAGACAACGACGAATTGCTGCAGACACAGAACCGACTGAACCAGCAAATCGATGCCCTCAAATCAGAAATACTGGTTTTGAAGGGGGATCTGTACAACGTCTATTCCTCGAAATCCTGGTCCATGACCCGTCCGTTCAGGGGGGTGCGACGTTTGCTGTTGTGGGCCTGGTGGAAACTGCAAGGCGTGCTTGCCAATCCCCGCGCTGCTTTACGCCCGATTTATCAGAAACTTCCATTTCTGATCGGCATCCGCATGCGCTTGAGTCACTATGCAAAAGCTGCGCGCACCAAGGTGATGCGGGCCATCAACTCGCAACATAACCTCAAAGCGGTTCAGGTCGTCGCCGACCGGCGTTTCGGCCATTCGCTGAGCATGCCGGTGCTTGATGCTCACCCGGTGATCGATGTCTCGATCGTTACATACAACAGCGGCAAGTGGGTCGATGGCTTCTTCGAGTCCCTGAAGGCTCAGAGCTACCCACTGCAAAAACTGAATGTATGTTTCGTCGATAACGGTTCCAAAGACAGCACCGTACAGGATCTGCAGCGCTGGAAAACACTGCTCGGCGCTGAATTGGCAGGTTTCGAAATCATCCAGGGCGAGAATGTGGGCTTTGGACTGGGGCATGACAGGGCGATAACGACTGGGCAGGCAGAATTTGTCCTGGTCAGTAACATCGATATTGTATTCGCCGGCGACTCGATAGAGAGAGTGGTGGCTTCAGCCCTGTCGGATATGGTGGGAGCCGTTGCCTCATGGGAACTGCGCCAGGCACCTTATGAACATCCAAAATACTATGATCCGGTCACCCAGGAAACTAATTGGTCCTCGCATGCTTGCATTCTGATCAGGCGTTCGGCTTATGTAAAAGTCGGCGGGTACGAGCATGAGATATTCATGTATGGCGAGGATGTTGAGCTGTCCTACCGGTTCCGCTCTTATGGTTATCGGTTGAAGTACTGTCCTTCGGCGGTGGTTTATCACTACACCTATGAACATGAAAACCATGTAAAGCCCATTCAGTTTACTGGCAGTACGTTGGCCAACGCTTACTTGCGTTTGCGCTACGGCGATCTCAGCGACAAGCTCGGGACACTGGTGCTGCAAGGAGCATTGTTGTTCCGTCCGGAAGTTTATGCCGGTGTACGCCGTGACTTGATTGCGAATTTCGGCAAGATCATCAGAAAAGCGCCGCATTTCCTGTCGGGCAAAGGCTCAAGCAAGGACAGTTACTTCCCTTTCCGCGGTTTCGATTACGAGATGATTCGCGATGGGGCGTTCTGGACGGTGGGTGAACCGCTGGGCGACGCTCCGTTGGTGACGATCGTTACCCGTACTTATCGTAACCGTAACGAATTCCTTCGCCAGGCGATCATATCGGTATTGAATCAGACATACCCCAATGTGGAGCTGGTGGTGGTGGAAGATGGCGGCCAGACCATGAAGGATCTGGTGGCCGAGTTCCAGCAGCAAGCGGACCGCTCCATCCGTTTCTACGGCATGGATAAAGTCGGGCGCTCCGTGACAGGCAACTATGGCCTTGAAATGGCCAAGGGTACCTATTGCATGTTCCTGGATGATGACGACCTGCTGTTTTCCGATCACGTCGAAGTGCTCGTCGCAGCGTTGGCGAAGAATCGCGAGGCGGTTGCCGCTTATTCACTGGCAATGGAAGTTGGGACGGTGACAGGGCCGGATGGTCGCTACACCGAAGTCAGTCATGAGACCCCGGCGTACTTCAAGCATGAATATGACTACAATATTCTGCTTGATCACAATTTCATCCCGATCCAGTCCTTGCTCTTCCAGCGCGATCTCTATTTGCAGCGCGGAGGATTCGAGACTGACATGAGCAATCTTGAGGATTGGAATCTGTGGCTGCGGTACGGTTACGGCAATACCTTTACTTACGTACCGAAAACCACTTCCCTGTTCCGCACTCCGGCTGATCCGAATGTGCGTCTGGAGCGGCACAAGCTATTGCACGAGGCTTATTCCATCGCCAGAGACCGGGCTGCAAAATCCTGCGAGGGCTACAGTCAAGTCGGTGGATAACTGACTCAAGCCGATCAACAGTGGACACAGAAAGAGCTATCTTCAGGATGGCTCTTTTTTCTGCTACTTTTTATCGATTGTCGAATGACAGGAGTCGATCAGAGGCTGACTGAAGTGAGTGTTTTTCTGTGACGTTTTGGTTACTTTACGTCAATTCCTGCTTCGACAGGCATTAAGGGCGGACTTGTCGAAGCCGATATTCGAACAGTTCATGACAAGGCCCTGCTCGCGTAGATGGCCGGGATAAGTAATTCAAAGGAGGGGTTGACGAGTATGGATAGGTTGAGAGTGCTACTGCTCGGACTGCCACGACGCCAGAAGCGCACGCTTCAAGTGATCGCTGACGTGGTTCTGGTCACCTTTGCGCTCTGGATGGCGTTTGTGGTGCGCCTGGGTGTCGAGGATATGATCAATCCTCTGCGTGAGCACACCTGGCTTTTTATCAGCGCTCCGCTGGTGGCCATTCCCCTGTTCATACGGTTTGGCATGTACCGTGCCGTCATGCGTTATTTTGGCAATGACGCGCTGATTGCCATTATCAAGGCTGTCAGTCTTTCTGCTCTGATTCTGGCATTTGTGGTGTATTGGTATAGCAATCACGAAACGGTGGTTCCGCGCTCGATCATTTTCAACTATTGGTGGCTAAGTCTGGTCATGGTCGGCGGCTTGCGCCTGGCCATGCGTCAATACTTCCTCGGCGACTGGTTCATGGCCGCTCAGCATGTGCCTTTTGCCAGCCGGGATGATGGTCTGACCAAGGTAGCGATCTACGGTGCTGGTGTTGCAGGCAATCAGTTGGTCGCCGCATTGCGAATGGGGCGGGTGATGAGACCGGTTGCCTTCATTGATGATGACAGCGGCATCGCTGATCGGGTTATTTCCGGCCTGCAGGTATTCAAGCCCAAGCACATCCAGCAGATGATCGATGTCACCGGCGCTCAGGAGATCTTGTTGGCGCTTCCGTCGTCGACCCGCGCGCGGCGAAGAGAGATTTTGAATCTGCTTGAAGCTTTTCCTTTGCACGTACGAAGCGTCCCGAACTTCACCGATCTGGCCAGCGGCCGGGTCAAGGTTGAAGACATCCAGGAAGTGGATATCGCTGATTTGCTGGGCCGTGATGCCGTGCCAGCCCAGGCCGATTTGCTTGAGCGCTGTATCAAAGGCAAGACAGTGATGGTCACTGGCGCTGGCGGGTCGATCGGTTCGGAGCTGTGCCGGCAGATTTTCTCCCTTGGCCCGACCACGCTTATTCTGTTCGAACACAGTGAATTCAACCTTTACAGCATTCTGTCGGAGTTGGAGCAGCGCGCCTGCCGTGAGTCGGTAACGGTCAAGTTGCTGCCTATCCTGGGCTCCATTCGTCACCCGCACAAACTGCTCGATGTGATGAAGACCTGGCGCGTGGATACCGTCTATCACGCGGCTGCTTATAAGCATGTGCCGATGGTCGAGCACAACATTGCCGAAGGCGTGCTCAACAATGTCATTGGCACATTGAACACTGCTCAGGCTGCATTGCAGTCGGGTGTCGCCAACTTCGTGCTGATTTCTACCGATAAAGCCGTTCGTCCGACCAACATCATGGGCAGCACCAAGCGTCTGGCGGAGTTGACCCTTCAGGCCCTCAGTCGTGAAGTTGCCCCGGTACTGTTTGGCGACAAGGCCAATGTATCCCGGGTCAACAAAACCCGTTTCACCATGGTGCGTTTTGGCAATGTGTTGGGGTCGTCCGGTTCGGTGATTCCGTTGTTCCACAGTCAGATCAAGTCCGGTGGTCCATTGACGGTCACGCACCCGAAAATCACCCGCTACTTCATGACTATCCCTGAAGCCGCGCAACTGGTGATTCAGGCCGGCTCCATGGGGCAGGGCGGTGATGTATTCGTGCTGGATATGGGGGAACCGGTGAAGATCATCGAACTGGCGGAGAAGATGATTCACCTGTCCGGCTTGAGCATCCGTTCCGAGCGAAATCCCCAGGGCGATATTTCGATCGAGTTTACGGGCCTGCGTCCGGGAGAGAAGCTCTACGAAGAGTTGCTGATCGGCGATAACGTTGCCGCGACACCGCATCCGATGATCATGACCGCCAACGAAGACCATTTGCCCTGGGACGTGCTCAAGGGGCGTTTGACCGAGTTGCTGCTTGCCGTCGAACAGGATGATTACTCCCGCGTCCGTCAACTCCTGCGCGAAACGGTCAGCGGCTACACCCCCGACGGGGAGATCGTCGACTGGATCCACCAGCAACGCCGCCTCGAACCCTGATTGTTTCACATCCTGTAACTGACACACTTTTGACAGCTCCACCACATCGCCTAAGTTTGGGAGGCAGCTTCGGAAAAGCTGCTTCTTCCAATCGATGTCATGGAGCTTCATTTATGCGTACTGGCTATTTCTATTCTCTGGTTTTTGCCCTGCTCACCAGCGCCTCTATTGCGGCCATTGCTGCGCCGACAGCGGCGCCGGAGGCTGCCAAAGCACCCTTGATGCTGGGCGTTGCCGCCAAGGCTCAAACGAGTAAGGTCGATCTCAATGGGGCTGATGCGCCGACTCTGCAGCGCGAGCTGTCCGGGATTGGTGAGGCGAAAGCCAAGGCGATTGTTGCGTATCGTGAGAGTAATGGGCCATTTTCGTCCGTCGACGAATTGCTGGAAGTGAAAGGGATCGGCAAAGCCATTCTGGACAAGAATCGCGAGAAGCTGGAAGTGAACTAAGCTTGTAAATCCACGCCAAGAGGCCGGTCATTGACCGGCCTTTTTGCTTATTGCCGCGGAGGGTGATCTGGCACCTTTCATCGGGGTGGAGAAAATTACGGCTATCATATGGCGTTAAAATTATGCCTATAATAAATTCCTCGTCCGCTGAAGCGCCCTGACTTTCAGGCGCTCGCCTTTTTCAAGCATCTCCCGGGAGTACAGTCATGAATTCTGTCCAGAACCAAGGTACGGCCCTTGTCACCGGTGCTTCTTCCGGCATTGGTGCGGTTTACGCTGAGCGGTTGGCGGCGCGTGGTTTTGATTTGCTGCTGGTTGCCCGTGATCTGGAACGGCTGGAGGCTGCGGCGAGCAAGTTGCGCGCGGCGCATGGTGTTCAGGTGGAGGTGCTGAAGGCGGATCTGACGCAGAAGGATGATGTGTTGAAGCTTGAGCAGCGTCTGCGCAGCGATTCGAGCATCAGCCTGTTGCTGAACAACGCTGGAGTTGCTGCAGATGGGTTGCTGGCCAACGCTGATATGGATCAGCTGGAGCGGTTGATTCAGCTGAACGTCACCACGGTGACGCGGCTGGCCTCGGCAGCGGCGGCCGGTTTTTCCAAGGCCGGTCGCGGGACGATCATTAATATTGCGTCGGTGGTAGCGTTGTTTCCTGAGCGGTTCAATGCGACGTACAGCGCGAGCAAGGCTTATGTGTTGAGCCTGACTCAGTCGTTGAACGCGGAGCTTGCGGGCACTGGGGTTCAGGTTCAAGCGGTGTTGCCGGGTGTAACACGCACCGAGATTTTGGAGCGCTCCGGTATCGATGCGTCCCAGATTCCGGCGGACATGATCATGGAAGCGGGGGAAATGGTCGACGCGGCGTTGTCGGGTCTGGACCAAGGTGAGTTGATCACCATTCCTTCGTTACCGAATGCCTCCGAGTGGGAGGCCTTTATGGCGGCGCGTCATGCGATGGCGCCGAATCTGTCCAGAAGCACGGCCGCCACGCGTTACAAGTGAGGCACCATGAATCGGCTTGAGGTATTTGCATTATGAGTAATCGTCGAGTGGTGGTCACGGGCATGGGCCTGGTGTCGCCGTTGGGTAGTGGCGTCGAAGCGGTTTGGACGCGTTTGTTGGCCGGGCGTTCCGGGTTGCGGGCGTTGCCGGACGACGTGGTTGCCGATTTGCCGGCCAAGGTCGGTGGTGCGGTGCAAACCCTGGCGGAAGATCCCGAGGCGGGTTTTGATCCGGATCGGGCGACGCCGCCTAAAGAGCAGAAGAAGATGGACCGCTTCATTATGTTTGCCATGGAGGCGGCGCGTCAGGCACTGGAGCAGGCCGGTTGGCAACCGCAGGACGCCAACGCCCAGGAGCGCACTGCCACCATTATTGGCTCGGGCGTGGGTGGTTTCGGCGCGATTGCCGATGCGGTGCGCACCACCGACAACCGTGGCCCGCGACGTTTGTCGCCGTTCACCATTCCTTCGTTTCTGGTCAATCTTGCCGCGGGCCATGTCTCGATCGAGCACGGTTTCAAGGGTCCTTTGGGGGCTCCGGTAACGGCGTGCGCGGCCGGGGTTCAGGCGATTGGCGACGCGGCGCGACTGATTCGATGTGGCGAGGCGGACATTGCGGTGTGTGGCGGTGCAGAGGCGGCGATCGATCGTGTCAGTCTCGCCGGGTTCGCGGCGGCTCGAGCCTTGTCCAGCGGTTACAACGACACCCCGGAGCGCTCCTCGCGACCGTTCGACAGTGGTCGCGATGGCTTTGTGATGGGCGAGGGCTCTGGCCTTCTGGTGATCGAATCCCTGGAACATGCTTTGGCGCGTGGCGCTCAGCCGTTGGCCGAACTGGTCGGTTACGGCACCAGCGCCGATGCCTATCACCTGACCGCGGGGCCTGAAGATGGCAGCGGTGCGCGTCGGGCGATGTCGCTGGCGTTGGCTCAGGCGGGCATTTCGCCGGCGCAGGTGCAGCATCTCAATGCTCATGCGACTTCTACACCGGTTGGGGATTTGGGGGAGTTGGCGGCCATCAAGTCGTTGTTTGGCTCGGACAACAAGATAGCGGTAACGTCGACCAAGTCCGCGACCGGGCATTTGCTTGGCGCCGCAGGGGGGATCGAGGCGATCTTTACCCTGTTGGCAATCCGCGATCAGGTGGTGCCGGCGACACTCAACTTCGATAACCCGGATCCGGCGGCGCAAGGGGTGGACATTGTTCACGGTCAGGCGCGGCCAATGACAATCGATTACGCGTTGTCCAACGGCTTCGGGTTTGGTGGCGTGAATGCCAGTGTGTTGTTCAAGCGCTGGGAGGGCTAGTTCGCCGGGATGGCACGAATAGTGATTACTCATTCGCTGACGATTGTTGAACAATCACGAGGCATTGAGTATGAGCAGCGGACTGTCCCTGGCCGACCACATCACATTGGAGCTGCGCGCTGACATCATCGGCGGTCGTTTGCTGCCCGGCATGGCGTTGGTGGAAAACGATCTGGTATCGGCCTACAACGCCTCGCGAAACACGATTCGCGAGGCGTTGCACCGTCTGGGGCAAGAAGGGCTGACCCGTTACGTGCGCAACAAAGGCGTGATGGTGCGCAGGTTGGGGGCTGATGATGTGCGGGATCTGTTCAAGGTCCGTCGCACTCTGGAGTTGCAAGCCATCAGCGCCAGTCAGCCACTTCGTGATTATCAGTCCGACCGGATGCTTGAGGCCCTGGAAGCCACCGAGCTGGCCCGGGAACGTGAGGACTGGCGCGCGGTCGGCACCCACAGCCTGGCATTTCATCTACACATCGTCGGATTGCTGCGCAGTCCATTGTTCGATGAGTTCTTCACCAACGTCGTCGCGCAATTGCGCCTGGTGTTTTGCGCCGCTCCCGATGAATCACGTTTTCAGGCGCCCTGGCTGGCGCGTGACCGGCAGATACATGACTTGCTGGCCGACGGCGACAAACGCGCGGCCGGCGACGCCATGAGCCTTTATCTCGACGACTCCGAACACCTCCTGTTGCAGATGCTTGCCCCTTCTTCTCATCACTGATCGAGGATTTGTGCCATGTACAAAGACTATCCGGCGGCCTATCAAGTCAGCAAAGGCTCGGCCTTGCAGGTAGACACGGCTTTCTACGAGAGAGTCCGGGACAAGAAAGAGGGTCGCACGCTGATCGAACAGTTCGAAGTGCCGATTCGCACCGGGCGCGCCTGGAATGTGCCGGCGGGGCATGTGTTCAGGGTCACGACCCCGGTCGGCCCGCAAGTCGGGGACTTCAATGTCTGGAATGCCCACGACCCGCGCGAACGCTTGTGGGCGGCGCGGACCCGGCAGTTGCAGGGCGCGCATGTCAGCACCCATGACCGGCTCTGGTCGAACCTGCCTTTCTTACGACCGCTGGTGACTATCACCGACGATAGCCTGGCCGGGTACGGCATCGACGAACATGGCGGGCGTTTGCACGACTTGCTGGGGACGCGGTGCGATCCGTATGTGAACAAAATGCTCACGGGCGAGGACTTCCATCATCACTGTCACTCGAATTTGACTCGTGCAGTGTTACCCCATGGCCTGACCGAGTTTGACGTGCATGATGTGCTGAACATTTTCCAGTGCACCGGCCTGAACCACGATGACATGTACTTCATGAAAGCCTGCCCGGCAAAGCAGGGTGATTACCTGGAGTTCTTTGCCGAGATTGATTTGCTGTGCGCACTGTCGACGTGTCCGGGTGGCGATCTGTCCCTGGCCATGTGGGGGCCGGATGCGCAGGATCCGCTGAGTGTGTGTCGCCCGCTGGGGGTGGAGATTTATCGGTTGGAGGATTCGTTGCTTGAGGGCTGGAGCCAGCCGGAACGTGCGGCTTACAAAGGGCTGCATGGCTTGCACATCGCCAAGGCCGATTGGGAAAAGTAAAAGCGCTGTTGTGGCGAGGGAGCTTGCTCCCGCTCGACCGCGCAGCGGGCGCAAAAAATGTGCGAGGGACCTCAAGGGCCGCTTCGCGCCCCAACGGGGGCAAGCCCCCTCGCCACAGTTATTTGTCAGCGGTCCTGCGCATCCTTGGCATCCGCTTCCGCGTTGCGTTCGGCGACACGTTTACGTTGCTCTTCGGTCAATTCGACCTTGTTGGCGGTGTCGCGCAGCATCATCAAACCGCCAACGATCGAGCCAATGGCAACGATCAGAATCAACCAGGCATACCAGGGCATAGGGCTCTCCTTGAGGGCAGGCCGATTGGCGGTTTTCGCCGACCGATCGTGCATACCACTTTGAGTGATTAATTTTCGCAGTGGTTCCATTCTATGCCTGATATGCCGTAGACGCCGTACATCCTTGCAGGCGCGGTGTGTGAAGTCAGAGCCCGGTCAACATCGCGTCAGCCGGCGCATCGGCTCGCAATTGTGCGGTGAGCATGAAGTACACGAAACCCACCGCCATGAATCCAAGGAAGATCACCCCGATCAAGGTGTTGAACCAGGCCATCGCCACCAGGCAAACCACCGCCAGCACCAGCGCAATGAACGGCACCAACGGGTAGCAGGGCGCGCGGAAGGTGCGTTCCAGGTTCGGTTCGGTTTTACGCAGTTTGAACAGGCTGAGCATGCTCATGATGTACATCACGATTGCGCCGAATACCGCCATGGTGATCATCGCCGCCGTCAGCGTCATGCCGCCGAGGTTGATCAGGCCGTCGCTGTAGATCGCCGCGATGCCGATTACGCCACCGGCGATGATTGCCCGGTGCGGGGTCTGGAAGCGCGACAGTTTGGCCAGGGATGCCGGCAGGTAACCGGCCCGGGCGAGGGCGAAGAACTGCCGCGAGTAGCCGAGGATGATCCCGTGGAAACTCGCCACCAGGCCGAACAGGCCGATCCACACCAGCATGTGCAACCAGCCGGAGCTTTCGCCGACCACGGCTTTCATGGCTTGCGGCAGCGGATCGTTGATGTTCGACAGGGTGCGCCAGTCGCCGACGCCGCCGGCAAAGAACATCACGCCCATGGCCAACAGCACCAGGGTCAGGATGCCGCTGATGTAGGCTTTGGGAATCGTGCGTTTCGGGTCCTTGGCTTCTTCGGCAGCCATGGCTGCACCTTCGATGGCCAGGAAAAACCAGATGGCAAATGGAATGGCCGCGAACATGCCGGCAATCGCGGGCGCACCGAACACATCAGAACCGGCCCAGCCGTTGAGCGCGAAGTTACTGAAGCTGAACGCCGGGGCGACCACGCCCATGAACACCAGCAATTCGGCGACCGCCAGTACACAGACCACCAGTTCGAAGGTCGCGGCGAGTTTCACGCCGAGGATATTCAGGCCCATAAACACAATGTAGGCACCGACTGCCGCGTGTTTCGGGTCGAGGGCCGGAAACTGCACGTTCAGGTAGGCACCGATGGCCAAGGCAATCGCTGGTGGGGCAAAGACGAATTCAATCAGCGTCGCCAGCCCGGCAATCAATCCACCTTTTTCACCAAAGGCGCGGCGGCTGTAGGCAAAGGGACCGCCGGCATGGGGAATGGCGGTGGTCAGCTCGGTGAAACTGAAGATGAAGCAGGTGTACATCGTGGCGACCATGAACGAGGTCACCAGGAAGCCAAGTGTCCCGGCAACGCCCCAGCCATAACTCCAGCCGAAGTACTCACCGGAAATCACCAGCCCGACCGCGATACCCCACAGGTGCAGCGTGCCCAGCGTGGGTTTGAGTTGTGTGTTCATGCGTTGCTCCCTGAACGGTTTGAAAATGCTCGGGGAGGGCGTGTGCAGTGGGCGTGCCATTTTTCAGGTGAGCGTCGTAAAGCGCTGAAAGCTGTCGTATCGGGGATGTTCGCGGCTGGATTGGCGCCTTTTGTGCGCCAGTTAGGGGCAGTGGTGCCTGTTCTGCCGCCATCGCGGGCAAGCCCGCTCCCACAGGTTTTTGGAGTGTCTGGGCGAACGCATTCCACTGTGGGAGCGGGCTTGCCCGCGATTAGGCCCGTCCAGACACCGCTGTAACAAAGCCATAGACCCACTCTTTACGCATTTTTTATGCCCCGCCCCACCCCTCGATCTCGCTCCTTTACAGCCTCCCTGCAGACAATCACTCCACACGCGGCAATACGCCGTAACACGGAGAACTTCCATGAGCGTTCTGGACGGAGTGTCACTGCTATTGGCAGTGGGGCTGTTCATTTATCTGTTGGTTGCGCTGTTGCGCGCGGATCGGAACTAGGAGCGGCTATGCACAGTTATGACTATTGGCTGATCCTCGCCTTCTTCGCCGTGGTGCTGATTCCGGCACCGTTTCTGGGGCGCTTCTACTACAAGGTGATGGAAGGTCAGCGCACCTGGCTTTCGCCGATTCTCGGGCCGGTTGAGCGTGGTTGCTATCGAGTGGCCGGCGTCGATCCGCAGGCCGAACAGAGCTGGCAGAAATACACCCTGGCCTTACTCGCCTTCAACCTCGCGGGTTTTTTGCTGCTGTTTGCGATCCTGCTGTTCCAGGATCACTTGCCGCTGAATCCACAAAACCTGCCGGGACAGGAGTGGACGCAAGCGTTCAATACCGCCGTCAGCTTCATGACCAACACCAACTGGCAGTCCTACAGCGGCGAAGCGACCCTCAGCTACCTGAGTCAGATGGTCGGCCTCACCGTGCAGAACTTCGTCAGCGCCGCCACCGGGCTCGCTGTGTTGGTCGCGTTGTGTCGTGGCATCGGTCGCAAATCCACCAAGACCCTGGGAAACTTCTGGGTCGACATGACCCGCGCCACCCTCTACGGCCTGTTGCCGTTGTGCCTGCTGCTGGCGCTGTTTCTGGTCTGGCAGGGCGTGCCACAAACCTTCGCTCATTATGTGAATGCCGTGACCATGCAAGGCGTCGATCAGGTGATCCCGCTCGGCCCGGCTGCCAGCCAGATCGCGATCAAGCAACTGGGCACCAACGGCGGTGGCTTCTTCGGCGTCAACTCGGCGCACCCGTTTGAGAACCCGACGGCCTGGAGCAATTTGTTCGAAGTCTCCTCGATCATTCTGATCCCGGTGGCGCTGGTGTTCACCTTCGGCCATTACGTGAAAGACCTGCGTCAGAGCCGCGCGATCATCGCCTGCATGCTGGCGCTGTTTTTGATCGGCGGCGCGACGTCGCTGTGGGCTGAATATCAACCCAACCCGACGCTGGCCAATGTCGCCGTCGAACAGACCGCTCCGCTGGAAGGCAAGGAAGCGCGTTTCGGTACCACCGCTACGGTGCTGTGGTCGGTGACTACCACTGCGGCGTCGAACGGTTCGGTCAACGGTATGCACGATAGCCTCAACCCGCTGAGCGGCATGGTCGCGATGATCAACATGATGGTTGGCGAAGTGATTTTCGGCGGCGTCGGCGCCGGGCTCTACGGCATGTTGCTTAACGTGCTGATCGCGGTGTTTCTCGCCGGGCTGATGATCGGCCGCACTCCGGAATACCTCGGCAAGAAACTGCAAGCCCGGGAAGTTCAGTTGCTGGTGGTGACCTTGTTGGTGATGCCGGTCGGCGTGCTGGTGTTGGGTGCGATTGCCGCCAGCCTGCCAGGCCCGGTCGCGGCGGTGAGTAACCCAGGCGCTCACGGTTTCAGCCAGTTGCTGTATGCCTACACCTCGGCCAGTGCCAACAACGGTTCGGCGTTTGCTGGGTTTGGGGCGAACACCGCGTTCCACAACCTGATGCTGGGGCTGGGCATGTTGATTGGGCGCTTCGGTTACATCCTTCCGGTTCTGGCGTTGGCTGGCAGCCTGGCGATGAAGAAAACCGCACCGATCGGCCAGAACAGCTTCCCGACCCACGGCCCGCTGTTCGTGACCTTGCTGACCGTGACCATTTTGCTGGTGGGTGGTTTGACCTTCCTGCCGACGCTGGCGCTGGGTCCAATCGCTGAACACTTGAGCCTGGGCTTCTGAGCCGCTTTTTTAGGAGCACGATGATGAATATGCCCGCAACTAAAGCCGCCGTCGTCAAGGCGCCGGAACAACCGAAAACCGCGATCTCGGCCCTCTGGCGTCCGGCGCTGGTGCAAGCCTTCGTCAAGCTCGACCCACGGCAATTGCAGCGCGCGCCGGTGATGCTGGTGGTCGAACTGACCGCGATTCTGACCACCGTGCTGTGCTTCATTCCCGACAACGCCGTGCCGACTTTCGTCGCCGCGCAAATCGCCTTGTGGCTGTGGTTCACGGTGCTATTTGCCAACTTCGCCGAAGCGCTGGCCGAAGGTCGCGGCAAGGCCCGCGCCGACAGTCTCAAGGCCGGCAGCGAAGGCTTGAGTGCCCGACGTAAAACGGCCAATGGCAGTTTTCAGGTGGTGCCCGCCAGCAGCCTGCGCAAGGACGATGTGGTGCGCGTCGAAGCAGGGGAGATGATCCCCGGTGACGGCGAGGTGATCGAAGGTATCGCAGCGGTCAACGAAGCGGCGATTACCGGTGAATCGGCGCCAGTGATTCGCGAGTCCGGCGGCGATCGCTCGGCCGTCACCGGCAATACCCGACTGGTGTCCGACTGGCTGCTGGTGCGCATCACCGCCAACCCCGGCGAGTCGGCTCTCGACCGCATGATCGCGCTGGTCGAAGGCGCCAAACGCCAGAAAACCCCGAACGAAGTGGCGCTGGATATCCTGCTGATCGGCCTGACCCTGATCTTCCTGCTGGTGGTGGTGACCCTGCAACCGTTCGCCCACTTCGCCAATGGCAGCCTGCCGCTGGTGTTCCTGGTGGCGTTATTGGTCACGTTGATTCCGACCACTATCGGCGGTTTGTTGTCGGCCATCGGTATCGCGGGGATGGACCGTCTGGTGCGCCTGAACGTGATCGCCAAGTCCGGTCGCGCCGTGGAAGCGGCGGGGGACGTTCATGTCCTGCTGCTGGACAAGACCGGCACCATCACCTTCGGCAACCGTCGCTGCGCCGCGGTCTATGCCGCGCCTGGCGTCAGCGCCAAAGAGCTGGCCGAAGGCGCGTTATTCGCCTCGCTGGCTGATGACACCGCTGAAGGCAAATCCATCGTCGACTACCTGCGCGGTCTTCACCCGCAACCCGAGCCGTCCGCCGAGGTGCTGACCGCTGTGCCGTTCAGTGCTGAAACCCGCCTCTCTGGTGTCGACTATCAGGGCCGGGTTTATCGCAAAGGCGCGGTGGATTCGCTGCTGACCTTCGTCGGTCTGAAACGCGCCGATATGGCCGCGCCTTTGTCCCGGGAAATCGACAAGATCGCTCAGAGTGGCGGCACGCCGTTACTGGTGTGCGCTGACGGAAAATTACTTGGTGTTATCCATCTCAAGGACGTGGTCAAGCCTGGCATCCGCGAGCGTTTCGCCGAGTTGCGCAAGCTGGGGATTCGCACGGTCATGGTGACTGGCGACAACCCGCTGACCGCTGCTGCGATTGCTGCCGAAGCAGGCGTGGATGACGTGCTGGCCGAAGCCACACCGGAAAAGAAACTGGCGCGCATTCGTCACGAGCAGAACGACGGTCGGCTGGTCGCCATGTGCGGCGACGGCGCCAACGACGCCCCGGCACTGGCCCAGGCGGACGTCGGCATGGCGATGAACGACGGTACGCAAGCGGCGCGGGAGGCGGCGAACATGGTCGACCTCGACAGCGATCCGACCAAGCTGCTGGACGTGGTGCAGATCGGCAAGGAATTGCTGGTAACTCGCGGTGCGCTCACCACTTTTTCCATCGCCAACGACGTGGCCAAGTACTTCGCGATCCTGCCGGCGCTGTTCGCCTCGATCTATCCGCAACTCGGCGTGCTCAACATCATGCATTTGAGCAGTCCGCAGAGCGCGATCCTGTCGGCGATTGTGTTCAACGCCTTGATCATCGTGGTGCTGATTCCGTTGGCGCTGCGCGGTGTGCGGGTGCAGGCAGTGAGTGCGGCGGCGTTGCTGCGGCGCAATCTGCTGATCTATGGGCTGGGCGGGATACTGGTGCCGTTTGTGGGGATCAAGGCGATCGACATGCTGTTGACGGCGTTGCATCTGGTTTAGCGGTTTGAATGTTGAGGCTGGGGCTTTTGTGGCGAGGGAGCTTGCTCCCGCTGGGCTGCGAAGCAGCCCCACCTCAGTCCACCCTATTTATTCAGGTACACCGCATTCACCAGGTTTACGACTGCTGCGCAGCCGAGCGGGAGCAAGCTCCCTCGCCACAGGTGATGTGTGTGCCTTCCGAGTGATGAATATTCTTCGAATCGAGGATTGTGAAATGTCCACACTGATACGTCCGGCCCTGAGCCTGTTGATACTGATGACCCTGATCACCGGCGTCGCTTACCCCTTGGTGGTCACCGGCGTCGCCCAGGTCGCTTTCCCGGATCAGGCCAACGGCAGCCTGGTGCGCGACACCGACGGCAAGGTCCGCGGTTCGTCGCTGATCGCCCAGGATTTCGTCGGCGACGCCTGGTTCCACCCACGGCCATCGGCCGGTGCCTTTGCCACCGTGTCGAGCAGCGCCAGCAACCTCTCGCCAAGCAATCCGGCGCTGGCCACTCGGGTTATCGACGAGGCTAATAAACTGCTGATACCCGGCCAGGGTCCGGTGCCGTTGGCCATGCTGACCACCTCCGGCAGCGGCCTCGATCCGCACTTGCCTCCGGCGGCGATTGCCTATCAACTGGCGCGAGTCGCGGCGGCGCGCAATCTGCCGGTGTCTACGCTTGAGCAACTGATGGACGCGCACATCGAGCAGCCCTTGGTGGGGCCACCGGTGGTGAATGTGTTGGCGCTGAATTTGGCGCTGGAAAAACTGTAGATCGGTAGCGCCGCCAATCGCGGGCAAGCCCGCTCCCACAGGAGGCGATGGTAGATACAGAATTTGTGATCACCATCGATCCCTGTGGGAGCGGGCTTGCCCGCGAAGAGGCCTTCACAGCCACTGCATCAGCATCAGAATGAGAGAACTTCAAGCATGAGCAACTCCGGCCGCGCCGACGCGCTGTTAGCAGACCTGCCCCGCGATGGCCGTGGCCGGCTCAAGGTATTCCTTGGCGCAGCCCCGGGAGTGGGCAAGACCTACGCCATGCTGCAAGCCGCCCACACTCAACTGCGCCAGGGCGTGAAAGTTATGGCCGGGGTGGTCGAAACCCACGGTCGCGCCGAAACCGAAGCGCTATTGGCTGGCTTGCCGCAGCAGCCGTTGGTGCGCTCGGAATACCGCGGTGTGATGCTCGAAGAAATGGACCTCGACGGTCTGCTAGCCGCCAAACCGAAACTGGTGCTGGTGGACGAGCTGGCCCACAGCAATGCCCCCGGCAGTCGTCACGCCAAACGCTGGCAAGACATCCAGGAATTGCTGGCCGCCGGCATCGACGTGTTCACCACGGTCAACGTCCAGCATCTGGAAAGTCTCAACGATCAGGTGCGCGGCATCACCGGTGTGCAGGTGCGCGAAACCCTGCCGGACTGGGTGCTGCAAGAAGCGGATGAACTGCTGTTGATCGACCTGCCGCCACGCGAACTGTTGGAGCGTCTGCGCGACGGCAAAGTCTACGTGCCCGAGCAGGCGCGGGCGGCCATTGATGCGTTCTTCACCCAGACCAACCTCACTGCCCTGCGCGAACTGGCGATGCAAACTGCGGCCGCTCAGGTGGATAACGATCTGGCCCAGGGTTATCGCCAATTGGGGCAGGCCGCGCCGGCCGTGCGCGGTCGTTTGCTGGTGGGCGTCGATGGCGATGCTCAGGCCGAGCGCCTGGTGCGTCACGCCAGTCGCGTGGCCCAGCGGCGGCATCTGCCGTGGAGCCTGGTGCATGTAGACAACGGCCGTGTGCGTGACGAGCAATCGCGCCTGCGCCTGCAAAGCGCTCAGCAACTGGCCGAACGCCTCGGTGGTGAAGTGGTGTTGCTGCGCGCCGGTGAGGTGGCGAAAACGTTAATCCAGCATGCCGCTGAACGACGCGCCAGCCTGGTGCTGGTGGGCCAGTCGCGCCAGCGTTTGCGTCGACGGTTGTTCGGTGGCGGTCTGGCGTCTCGTTTACTGCGCGATGCTCGCGGGCTGGAAATCAACGTGCTCGACAGCGATCACGAACAGCATCAACCGCGCCAACGTTCGGCGCAGTCGCTGGTCTGGTTCGATTACGCGTTGGCGCTGGTGGCGACAGTGCTTGCCAGTGCCCTGGCATGGGCGGTCTCGAGCCTCTTGCCGCTGCCGAACATCTCGCTGGTGTTCCTCGCGGCGGTGTTGCTGGTGGCGGTGCGCAGCAGCCTCGGTCCGGCGCTGGCCTGTGCGGCGCTGTCGTTTCTGACCTATGACTTTCTGTTCATTCCGCCGAATTTCTCCTTCAGCATCCAGCGCGAAGAAGACGTGCTGACCTTGCTGTTCTTCCTGCTGATGGCGGCCCTCACCGGCAACCTGGCGGCGCGACAACGGCGACAATTGCAGGCCTTGCGCGACACCCAGGAAGAAACCAGCGAACTGCTCGACCTGTCGCGCAAACTCACCGCCGCCACCGACCGTCAGGCCGTGGTCAGCGCTGCGGCGCAACACCTTAATGGCTGGACCGACCTGAAACTGTGCCTGCTCAATCGCGATGGCCAGAGCGGCTGGAAAGTCGAAACCGGCGGGCCGCTGGAGTTTTCTGAAGCCGAGCGCGCCGCCGCCGATTGGGCCTGGCAACATGATCAACCGGCCGGCGCGGGCACCGGCACTTTGCCGTTCGGGCGCTGGTGGTGGTGGCCGTTGTCGGTGGACGATGGGCCGTTGGCACTGCTCGGCGTGTGTGCCAAAGAAGGTCGGACCTTGAGCGGCCAGCGGCGGCGCTTGCTGACTGCGCTGAGCCAACCGCTGGCCCAGGCGTTGGCCCGTGCGCAACTGGCCGATGACCTTGAAGCGGCGCGCTTGCATGGTGAAACCGAGCAACTGCGTAGCGCACTGCTGGCCTCGGTGTCCCACGATTTGCGCACGCCGCTGACCTCCATGCGCGGCAGCATCGACAGCCTGCTGGCGCTTGGCGAGGTGATTCCCTTGGAGGACCGTCGCGAACTGCTCGAAGGCACTCGCGATGAAGCCGAACGGCTGGATCGCTACATTCAAAACCTGCTGGACATGACTCGCCTCGGCCACGGCGCCCTGAAGCTGGCGCGGGACTGGGTGTCGCCGGCAGACATCGTCGGCAGCTCACTCAATCGTCTGCGCGCGGTGCTGGCGTCGCTGCAGGTCATTACCGAAGTGCCGGCCGAATTGCCGCTGCTCTATGTGCATGCCGCGTTGATCGAGCAAGCGCTGGTCAACGTGCTGGAAAACGCCGCGCGTTTCTCACCGCCTCGCGGGCGACTGGAATTGCGTGCCGGGGCCACTGACAGCGAGCTGTTCTTTTCAGTGAGCGATGAGGGGCCGGGGATTCCGGAGGAGGAACGGGCGAAGATTTTCGACATGTTCTACACCGCCGCTCGCGGCGATCGCGGCGGGCAGGGCACCGGGTTGGGGCTGGCGATCTGTCAGGGCATGGTCGGTGCCCATGGCGGGCGGATCAGCGTCGCCGATGGCATCGAAGGTCGTGGCACTTGCATCACGCTGCACCTGCCGTTGCAGACTCAGCCGGGATTGGACAGTGAAGCCTGAACTCGCCTGCGCTACTCTCTTGCCACTTCTTCGTGTTGATGTGAATTCATGAGCCAGACCGCGACCATTTTGGTCATCGATGATGAACCGCAGATCCGCAAATTCCTGCGCATCAGCCTCACCTCCCAAGGCTACAAAGTGCTGGAGGCCGGCACCGGCACGGAAGGCCTGGCCCAGGCCGCATTGAACAAACCCGACCTGCTGGTGCTCGACCTCGGCCTCCCGGACATGGATGGTCAGCAGGTGCTGCGTGAGTTTCGCGAGTGGTCGACAGTGCCGGTATTGGTGCTCTCGGTGCGCGCCAGCGAAGGGCAGAAAGTCCAAGCCCTGGATGGTGGTGCCAATGACTATGTGACCAAGCCGTTCGGCATCCAGGAATTTCTCGCCCGAGTGCGCGCGTTGCTGCGTCAGGCGCCGACCGGTGAAGCGCAGGAAGCGGCGCTCAGTTTCGGTCCGCTCACCGTGGACCTGGCGTATCGTCGGGTGCTGTTGGACGGCACCGAAGTGGCGCTGACGCGCAAGGAATATGCGGTACTGGCGCAACTGGCGCGGCATCCGGGGCGGGTCATCACCCAGCAGCAATTGCTCAAGGACATTTGGGGGCCGACCCATACCGAGGACAGCCATTATCTGCGGATTGTGGTGGGGCATCTGCGGCAGAAACTGGCGGATGATCCGACTCAACCACGGTTTATCGTCACCGAGGCGGGGGTTGGGTATCGGTTGTTGAGTGAGGACAGCCTTTAGGTTTTGTGGTGCCTGATCCTGCGCCATCGCGGGCAAGCCCGCTCCCACAGTGTTCCGGGTGTTCACAGATCATGTGACCGCCACAAAACCCTGTGGGAGCGGGCTTGCCCGCGATGGGGCCCTTTCATTCACCCGAGAACCTCAAGAGTCCCGTTCATTCTCATACCGATCCAGCGTATCCCGCGCAATCTCACGCCCCAGCGCGATCAACTCCGGCGCTTTGTAGAATTCGAAAAACCGACACACCCGCTTAGGCACGTTGATCAGGATATCCGGCGGATACCCGGCAATCTTGTACTGCGCCAATGACGTCTGCATCACCTCGAAACTCTGGTTGATCAGGTCCAGCAAGGACGCCGGCCCGACGTTGTCGATGATGAACGACCCGGTGGCGGATTTCGGTGCGCCGTTGCTTTCCGGGGCCGCCGCCGGTTGTTGGCCTTCCGGCGCGGCGGACTCGATCCACGGATTAATCTCGGCCGCTTCTGCCATCAACGCTTCCTTTTCCAGCAGCAGCAATTGTTCCGCCTGTTTACGGCGGAAGGGCATTTTCGAGCCTAGCGAGTTAATCAGGCTGTCGAAGCGGGTCTTGAATGCGGCAGGGCGCTGGATCACCGGCAGTTGATAGTGACGCTGGTTGGTGGAGTTGAGGTTGACCGCGATGATCAGGTCGCAATGGCTCGACACCACCGGCACGATCGGCAAAGGGTTGAGGATACCGCCGTCCACCAGCATTCGATTGCCCTGCATCACCGGCGTGAACAGGCTGGGGATCGCTGCCGAGGCACGCATGGCTTGGTGCAGGCAGCCTTCCTGGAACCAGATTTCCTGCTGGTTGGTCAGGTCCGTGGCCACGGCCGTGTAGGGGATGCGCAAGTCTTCGATGTTGATTTCGCCGACAATCTTGCGGATCTGCCCGAAGACCTTTTCCCCGCGAATCGCGCCCAGACGAAAACTGACGTCCACCAGACGCAAGACGTCGAGGTAATCCAGGCTCTCGATCCAGTCGCGATAATCCTTGAGTTTACCGGCGGCATAGATCCCGCCGACCACCGCGCCCATGGAGCAACCGGCGATGCAGGCGATGTCGTAGCCGCGCCGTTCGATCTCTTCAATGACGCCGATATGGGCGTAGCCCCGGGCGCCACCCGAGCCCAACACCAGTGCGACACGCTTTTTCATGAATCGACCTCTCTGACAAGGTTCAACAATGCACCCATCGAGGGGCAAGCTTCAATCGCGGTGGTCGTTCGGCGAGGCCAGTGCGTCGTTTTTTGACACTCCGGGACGGCGAATGGGTATTCTCGCGGGCGCTGTGATTTCCACGACGGGTTTCCACTGCGGCCCAAGGCACTTTTCACGCGCCAGACCGTCTTACGTGCATGCATGTTTACCTATCTTTGAGGTGTGAGTGATGAAAGTCTGGATCTGTGTGCCTTTGATTGCCCTGGCACTCGCCGGTTGTGCCGGTAAAACCGCTTACCGTGACAGCTGCGGTAGCCAGCTCGATGCCGCCTGGCATGAACTGGACCTGGCCAAGGTCGAGGGTTTTGCCGGAACCGTCAGCTATTCCAAAGCGCTGTCGTTGCTGACCGGTGCCAAGACCCAGCAGCAGTTCGAAGCATACGAGGGTTGTACCAAGAAGGCCGAGAAGGCGCGCTTTTACATTCGTGAATCCCGCGCGGGCCGATAGAAGCAGCTACAGTCTGTAAGCAGCAAGCGACAAATGCGTCGTGCCGGCTTCAGGCTTACTGCTTGAAGCCGGCCGTTGTTTACGGAGAAAACCATGGTTGATCGGTTGGTGGCTCATATTTTGGGCCTGGACGTGCGCCTGCTCGCCTGTCAGGCACGCTTGAGTGCCCGCACCGATTCTGAAGCGCTGCACGATCTACGCACCACCGTGCGCCGTTTGCGCAGCCTGCTGCGGCCCTTGCGCGGTTTGCCTGGGGTCGAGCAACTGGAAGCGGCGGCATCCCGGGTCGGTGACCTGACCACACCGTTGCGCGATCGCGAAGTGCTGGCGGCGTACCTGCTCCAGCACGATCAACCTGAGGCTGCACACCGGCGGATGGCGCGCATGGACGAGGCTTATCCCATCGTGGCGGCGAGCCCGGAAGTGGCGCAGATGCTGATGATCCTCGACGCCTTTCCGCGTTTCCTGCGGGCTTCCCAGCGTCAGGGCTTGCTCAAGGGCTTGCGCAAGCGCATCGAAAAACGCTTGGGCAAACAATGGAAGAAACTCGACCAGGCCCTGCATGATCCCGCCCATGACCGCCATCGCCTGCGCCTGCTGATCAAACGCGTGCGCTATGGCATCGAAGCCTACCCCGAACTGGATCGTTTGCCGGAAGCGGCCCTGCCCAGATTGAAGTCGGCACAGTCCGCCCTGGGTGATTGGCACGACAGCTGGCAGTGGCTGGACCGCGCCAAAGAAGAGCCCGATTTGCAGCCGTGTGTCGCGGTCTGGAAAACCACCTTGGCCAAGGCCGAAGAAAACGCCGACCGCGTCCTCGACAAACTCAGCGCCGCCTGCTTCAAATCCTGAAAACCCTGTGGATCAAATGTGGGAGCGAGCCTGCTCGCGATGGCGGCATGACAGCCAGCATTAATGTTGAATGTCATGGCCTCATCGCGAGCAGGCTCGCTCCCACATTAGTTTGTGTGCGTTCAATGTTGGCACGGCTCATCTGTCAGTGATTTTGGCCGGAATAAGCGCTGTGTCGGCTTTGCGGGCTGGTTAAGATCGTTCCATCCATTTTCCTGCCTCTGAGGTTTCCATGCACTTTTCCGATCTGCTTGACGCTGTCCGCAGTCAGCCGCAGGAGTTGTCCATTCCGGCCGAATGGGGCCAGGGGCGGGCGAGTTTTGGTGGGTTGATAGCCGCCTTGCAATACGAAGCCATGCGCGCAAAAGTCCCGGCGGATCGTCCAGTGCGTTCGCTGGCAATCACCTTTGTCGGCCCGGTCGAGCCTGATGTGCCGGTCAGTTTTGAAGTCGATGTGCTGCGCGAAGGCAAAGCCGTCAGCCAGGTACTGGGCCGGGCAATGCAGAAGGGGCAAGTGGTGACGTTGGTCCAGGGCAGCTTCGGTGCCTCGCGACCTTCCGAAGTGGCGGTCACCGCCAACGCTGCGCCCGAGATGAAGCACTGGGACGACTGCCAGGAAATGCCCTATATCAAAGGGGTGACCCCGGAATTCATGCGTCACTTGGCAATGCGCTGGAGCATCGGCGGCCTGCCGTTCACCGGCAACACATCCCGTGAGATGGGAGGTTGGGTGCGCTTGCGTGGAGAAGGGAAGGACGAGGTGGTCAGCGAGGCGCATATTCTGGCGCTGGTCGACGCCTGGCCGCCGTCCTTGTTGTCGCATCTGAAGAAACCGGCGGCAGGCAGCACGCTGACCTGGACCATCGAATTCGTCCAGCCGTTGCTCGCGTTGAGCACGCTCGACTGGTGCAAGTACCTGGTGGAAATCGAGTATGCCGCTGACGGCTACGGGCACGCCGCCGCAAAACTGTGGAGTGAAGACGGTCAGTTGATCGCCATGAGCCGGCAGACTGTAACGATTTTCGCCTGATCAGTGACGACGACGGTGGCGTTCACGCCAGGCGCGCCACCAGCCGCCACTGAAGAAAAACCGTGGGAAGGTCAGGAACTGTTCGACCAGCAAGCGTGATACCGCATCTTTGCGATCACTGAACGGCTCGGATGCTTGCGCCTCCAGGCGGTGACCTTGACGCTGCAAGCCAAGGGCGGCGAGCAGGCCGATGATACCGATCGCGATGCTCGCCAGATCCAGGCTGAACACCCCCGAGACCATCAGTAAAAACGCCACGATGAACAGCGGCACGGCAATCAGGTGCAACACCAGATTGGTCGGGTGCTGGTGATTGTGCGGGTACATTCGCCATTGCCAGGCGGGAAGGTTGGGATGACGTTTGCCCATGATGCATATCCTTGGTTCGTTGAGGCTCTTGAACAAAGAATAGGCTTGGCGCGGGCCGTCGGCGAATCAAGGCTGGCTATCGGCGCAATAGGTGTGATGGTCAGGATTGATGTTGCTCGGTCTGACGCCATCGCGGGCAAGCCCGCTCCCACAGGTAATGCGCAAATTTTGAAATAGCGCTAATCCTGTGGGAGCGGGCTTGCCCGCGATGGGGCCGTCACAGTTTCAGCTGCCCGATGGCCTTGTTCAATTCCCCCGCCAACATCGCCAACTCATTGCTGGTGATCGCCGAATTCACGGTCTGCTGCACGGTGTTTTCGGTCACGTCGCGAATGCTCACCACCGCTCGATTCATTTCTTCCGCCACATGGCTCTGCTGTTCGGCTGCCACCGCGATCTGCGTATTGCTTTCACGCATTTGCGCCACCGCAGTGGTGATTTCGGCCAGGGCCACGCTGGCTTCCTGAGCCTGCTGCATGCAGTCGTCCGCCTTGAGCGAGCTCTCCTGCATGAAGTCCACAGCGTCCCGAGTGCCGGCCTGCAGCGCTGAAACCATGGTGGTGATCTCGTCGGTGGACGCCTGGACGCGTTTGGCCAGGTTACGCACTTCATCGGCGACCACTGCAAACCCACGACCCATCTCACCGGCCCGGGCTGCTTCGATGGCGGCGTTAAGGGCCAGCAGGTTGGTCTGTTCGGCGATGCTGTGGATCACGCTGACCACGCCATTGATCTTCTGGCTGTCCTCGGCCAGACGCTGAATCATCTCGGCCGTTTGTTGCACGCCAGTGGACAATCCGCCAATCGACTTCTGCACCCGAGTGACCACTTCCTGGCCACTGCCGGCCAAGGTGTCGGCGGTTTGCGAAAGGTCGCGAGTGGCGCCGGCGTGTTGGGCGATGTGATGGACCGTGGCAGTCATTTCGTTGATCGCCGTGGCGGCCTGATCGGTTTCGCTTTGCTGCCCGAGCATGCCGTGACGCACCTCGTTCATGCTCGAGGCCAGCCGCGCGGCGCCGACATCCAGTTGCCGGGCAGTGCTGGCGACAGTGTTGACCACCCGCTGGTAACCGGCCTGCATAGCGTTGAAGGCGTTGGCCATCTGCCCGACTTCATCCTTGCAGGCCAGCGGCACACGGGCCGACAGGTCACCGGTTTTCTCGACGTGGAGCATCACGTCTTTCAACGTGTTGAGTTGGCTGAGGAGGAAGCGGATCAACAGTTGCGACGCACCGAGCATCGCCAGCATCAGGATGAACACCGCTACCGCGTAGTGGGTGAAGCGTTCGCCGAACACTTGACTCAGGCTCGGGCCATAAGCAATCACCGCGATCTGTTGACCGTCAGGGCGAGTGAATACCTCGGCGCCCATCAACGGGTTTTCACCGAACAGCGGCATGGTGTTGATTTCGACCCAACCGTTGGTATCGGTCAGCTCCAGCAGCGGTTGCCCATTCAGCAACGGTGCCTGCCCGCGATTGAAGGTCAGCAGGTTCTCGGCCTTGGGCAGCGGCTGCCCGACAGGCCAGGCATTGAGCAACCGCGCCTGGGCTTGGGTCGACGCCTGGGCGGCGTGGCTGCGGGCCTGTTGTTCAAGCTGCACAGCGTATAGCACCAGCAACAGGGTGGTGACGAAGGCGACGGCGTTGACCGCCCAGAATTTGTATTTCAGCGAGATGTTGCTAAGCCAGGCACCCATGGAGGTCTTCTCTGATAGCGGAAACAGTTTTGGCAAGGTGCCAGCATTGTGCCGCTATGCAGGGATTCAGATGTTGATGCAGGTCAACGAGCATCACCGCCAACCTGTGGGAGCAGGCCTTTGTGGCGAGGGAGCTTGCTCCCGTTGGACTGCGCAGCAGTCCCATTTTCTGGGGCCGCTTCGCGACCCAACGGGAGCAAGCTCCCTCGCCACAAAGGCTCGCTCCCACAGGAGATTTTTGGTTATTGGGGGATTGCGGGCAGACTGAAGAACGCCCGCGCGCAGGCCGTGCTGTGAGCAGCCAAATCTTCCACTGTCTCCCCACGATGCAACGCCACCTCACGCAACACTTCAGTCAGATACGCCGGCTCGTTGCGACCATTCTTCGGCTTGGGGCGCAGACTGCGGGGCAGCAGATACGGCGCATCGCTCTCCAGCATCAAGCGCCCGCGTTTGATCTCTTTGACCAACGGATGCAGGTGCGTGCCCCGGCGTTCATCGCAGATCCAGCCAGTGATGCCGATGTGCAAATCCAGATCGAGGTAGCTAAACAACGCCTTTTTTTCACCGGTGAAGCAGTGCACCACGGCGGCCGGTAACTGGTCACGAAAGTCACGCAGGATCTCCAGTAATCGTTGGCTGGCATCGCGCTCATGCAGGAACACCGGCAATTGCAGTTCGACCGCCATCGCCAGATGTTCTTCGAGGACTTTTTCCTGTTGCGGGCGGGGTGAGAAATCACGATTGAAATCGAGGCCGCATTCACCCACGGCCACCACATTCGGCTCCTTGAGCAAACTGCGCAGACGCTGAGCACTGTCGGCGTTCCAGTCGCTGGCCGAGTGCGGGTGAATACCGGCCGTGGCGTACAGCCGCTGAGCGCTTTCGTCCAGTTGCTGGCACAGCTCCAGAGCCTGTTCACTGCCTTCGACGCTGGTCCCGGTGAGCACCAGTTGGCAGACCCCGGCAGCATAGGCACGGTCGAGTACAGCCTGGTGTTTGTCGGCGAAACTGGGGTTGGTCAGGTTGACGCCGATATCGATGAGTTGCATGGTGCTACCTCGGACCAAAGGCCGGAAAGCATATCAGAGCTGTAGATTTATAATAAAAACCAAGAACTACAACGAGTTAAAGCTGTCTGTTGAGGCCGCGAGACAGGTCGGGTTGGTAGAATTGCCATCACTGTGCCACTCTCTCGCACTTTATCAGCGCTTCTAGCGCTCTGTTTCTGTCGCTCGACATCATGAAATCACCCATGAGGTCGGCCAGTATTCTTTCCGGAGAGTGGATGATTCGTCCCTCGGTTTTGTTACTGCTGTGTTGTTCGTTGCTGCTGCCAATGCCGGCGGTTGCACGTCTTGCCGGGCCGTTGCAAGCCGTGCCGGCGGCCAAGGTCCGCGACCTGGCAGAGATTCGCAGCAGCCGCGTGTTGCGGGTGTTGGTCAACCAGAGCCGCAATAGCTCCGGCGAAGTTCAGGGCCAGGCCATCGGCGTCGAATACCACCGCCTGCGCGCTTTCGAACAATACCTCAACGGCCATGCCCGTGACGGCCAGGAAATCACCCTCAAGATCATTCCCAAAGCCAAGGATCAACTGCTCGGCGCGTTGCAGCGCGGGGAGGGTGATCTGGTTGCGCCAGGGGAATTACTCGATCCGCAATCGGGCCTCGCGGTCAGCACCAGTCAACCGATTGCCAGCGATGTGCCGTTGCTGCTGGTGGGGATCAAAGGCGAACGACGTTACACCCGTCTCGAACAACTCTCAGGCAAAACCCTGGCATTGCCCACCGGCAGTGCCGCCGGGGATGCGGTCAGTCAGATCAATCAGAAGCTCGCGCTGCACAAATTGCCTGCGGTGAAGATCGAGTGGGTCGATCCAAGCCTGGCAGTCGAGGACGTGCTGGAAATGGTCCAGGGCGGGATCTTTCATCTGACGATTGTCGAGCAACCGATTGCCGAACGCTGGGGCAAGATCCTGCCAAAATTGCGCTTCGATCGTCAGGTCCTTATCAGCGAGCCAGGAGAGGAATACTGGTTCGTGCGCCGCGACGCCTCGATGCTGCGTTCGAGCATCGATCGCTTCCTGACTACCTACAAGAAGCCGTCGGACCAGGATGCGGCGTTTTTGCGGATCTATCGACGCCTGTATCAAGTGCACTATCCCTTGGCCAAGGCCGATCGGCAGCGTCTGGAAAAACTTCGTCCGGTGTTGCAGAAACACGCTGAAGCTCAAGGCATGGACTGGCTGAATCTGGCGGCGCTGGCCTTCAAGGAGTCGGCGCTGCAACCCAACGCCAGAAGCGGTAGCGGCCCCACCGGCCTGATGCAAATTACCCCGTCCGCCGCCCAACGGGTTGGCGTGAATAATATTCAAAACCTCGACGCCAATGTGCAGGCTGGCGCCAAGTACCTGGCGATGATTCGCCGCAAGTTTTTTGCCAGCCCCAAACTCAATGAGCGCGAGCGCATGGCGTTTGTGCTGGCGGCCTACAACATGGGACCGGAGCGGGTTCAAGGCATGCGCGCCGAAGCCCGACGACGCGGCTTGAATCCTAATCAGTGGTTTTTCCAGGTCGAACGCATTGCCATGGAGCAGGTTGGAATGGGGGCTGTCAGCTATGTTAATAGCGTGAACAAGTATTATTTGGCGTTCGATCGGGAGCGGGAGTCGTTGGAGCCTCAGGGGCAAAAAGTGGTCTCACGGAAATGATCGACTAATCTGATTGTTATGGTGCGTTTTTTGCGCTTTTAACATGAGTTTTACTGATTAATATAGCGGCCAACCAACACACACTCACAATGGATGACACAGCATGAGCACTCTGATCAACAAGGTACTGTTCACTCGCGCGGGCTACGGTCTGACGATTCTGCGCATTTTCGTCGGCATCATCTTCGCGGCCCATGGCTCACAGAAACTCTTCGGTGCATTCGGCGGCTACGGCATCGCCGGCACCGCGCAGTACATGGAAAGCATCGGGCTGGCACCCGGTCACCTGATGGCGATCCTGGCGGGTGGTACTGAGTTTTTCGGCGGTCTGGCGCTGATCATCGGCCTGCTGGCACGCCCGGCAGCGCTGGGGCTGACCTTCCTCTCGCTGGTGGCTATTTTCACGGTACACATCAGCAACGGTCTGTTCATGGCTAATAACGGTTATGAGTTCGCCCTGGCTTTGCTCGGTGGCAGCCTCGCAGTGTTGATCGAAGGTGCAGGCAAGCTGTCGGTCGACCGCGCCATCACCACCTGACCGCTCTGGTTCAACAAAAAGGCCTGCACTGTGCAGGCCTTTTTTGTTGCTGGTGATTCTTGACACTGTCTGGTCAGCTTCTCTAGGATGCTGCCCATGCGCCGATTTAAACAGCTACTTGCGGGGCGCCAGGTGACTCATTCAGTTGCCGATAGAAGCTTGAAACAGGCTTCGAAATACCGCTAAAGCGCTGGTTCGGTGTTGCCTCTCACCTGCCATGCAGACTTTTGAGGCAGAGACACGACACAATGAATGCATTAAGCCCCGTTGTACGCCCCGCGCCGATCACGGCACACCTCTCCCAGCGCAATCCAAAAATCCTGCTTGGCGGTAAACATCAGCCGACGCTTCTGCGTTACCTCGATGGCTGGCCACGTCGTACCGGCGGGCCTGCTGCCTTCCTGATTCAATTTGTCGACGACGGCGAGTCACTGGCACGGTTTGCCAACGACAGTTTTGATCTGGCGGTGATTCTGGCACCCAACGCCGAGGATGCGCCGCAAGTGATCAGGCAGCTGACTCGCGTGGCTCGCCAAGGGCTGATTACCCGTCGCTGAGATTCAGGGCGCTGCGGCTCAGGGGTAGTCAATCGCCACGATATACACGCATTGTTCACCGGTCGGTGTCTGAACTCGCACTTCAGCGTCCAGCGCCTTGCCGATCAGGGCGCGCGCCAACGGTGAGTCGATGCTGATCAGGCCTAGTTTCAGATCAAGCTCATCCGGCCCGACGATGCGATAGCGTGACTCTTTGCCGTCTTCATCTTCAATCGTGACCCACGCGCCAAAATAAACCTTGTTCGGATCGCTGGGTTTCTCACTGACCACCTTGAGCGCTTCCAGGCGTTTGGTGAGAAAGCGCACGCGACTGTCGATCTCGCGCAGCATCTTTTTGCCGTAGGTGTACTCGGCGTTTTCCGAGCGATCGCCCTGTGCCGCCGCCTCGCTGACTGATTGCGTCACTTGCGGTCGGCGCACATGCCAGAGCTCATGAAACTCGGCCCGCATCCGCGCTTCACCTTCGGGGGTGATCAGCGCGGTGCCAGCGGTGCGGGGAGGGCGATAACGGCTCATGGCGACTTCTTGTGGTTGAATGCGTGATCAGAGCGCTTGAGTTTATCAACCCTCGCGCAAGACTGTCAGGGGGCTGGCGTTCAAGGCGCGGCGCGTACCGAACACACCGGCACCGCCGATTAGCACGGCCCCGATCAGCGGCAATACCAACAGCCATGGATGCGGGTGCCAAGGCAGGTCGAAGGCATAACGGTAGAGCACCAGGCTCACCAGTTCCGAGCCCAGTGCCGCCAACAACCCGCTGACCGCGCCGAGCAGGCCGAACTCGATCCGTCGGGCCCTGACCAGCAACTGCCGCTCGGCGCCTAGCGCTCGCAGCAATGCACCTTGGCGAATGCGTTCATCCAGCGTTGCCTGCAAACCGGAGAACAACACCGCCATCCCTGCCGCCAGCACAAACAACAGTACGTATTCCACTGCCAGGGTGACCTGGCCAAGGATGCTGCGCAGCTGCGCCAGCAAGGCTTCGACTTGCAGAATGGTCACTGCCGGAAAGCTGCGGGACAGGTCGACGATCTGCTGATCGTGACCGGCCGCCAGATAGAAACTGGTCAGGTAGGTCGCCGGCAAGTCTTTCAAGGTGCCGGGCTGGAAGATCATGAAAAAGTTCGGCTGGAAGTTGTCCCAGTTGATCTCCCGCAGGCTGGTAACTTTCGCCTCCCGATTGACTCCGCCGACGGTGAATACCATGTGATCGCCGAGCTTGAGTTTGAGGCTTTCGGCGACTTTACCTTCCACCGAAACACCGGGTATTTCATCCGCAGGTTGCTGGTCCCACCAGTTGCCGGCGGTGAGCTTGTTGCCCGCTGGCAGGTCTGCCGCCCAAGTCAGGCTCAAGTCGCGTTGAATGGCTCGATCACCGGCCGAATCCTTGCTGACGATGTCCTGCACCGGTTCGCCATTGATGCTGATCAGGCGTCCCGGCACCACCGGGTACAGCGGCGCCGATTGTGCCGACACCTCCATCAGTCGATCGGTAAAGGCTTGCTTGTCCGCCGGCAGAATGTTCAGGGCGAAATAGTTAGGGGCATTTTTCGGCAACTGGTTTTGCCAGGTGTCGAGCAATTCGCCACGCAGCAAAGCGATCAGCGCCATGGACAGCAGAATCAAACCGAAGGCCAGGGCTTGACCCGCCGCCGCCAGTGGATGACGCAGCAGTTGGCCCAACCCGAGGCGCCATGGCAATGAGGCGCGCGCCAGCATCCGGCGCAGGCTCTTCAGTAGCAGCAATAGCAAACCGCCCAGCACCAGCGCCGCGATCACACCGCCGCCGAGCAGGGCGAAGGTCAGCAACAGGTCCAGGCTCAAGCGCCACATGATCAGACCGAGGGCGCCCAATGCCGCGCCATAAACAATCCAGGTGCTGGACGGAATCGGCAGCATGTCGCGACGCAATACGCGCAGCGGCGGCACTCGACCCAAAGCGGCCAGTGGCGGCAGGGCGAAACCGGCCAGCGCGACCAGCCCGGTGCCGATCCCGGCGATGGCCGGCAGCAGGCCACCCGGTGGAACATCGGTCGGCAGCAAGTCACCCAGCAGCGCAAACAACCCGAGCTGCGCGAGCCAGCCGAGCAGGGCGCCGCTGATGCTGGCGAGCAGTCCGAGTACGGTCAGTTGCAGACTGAACAGCACCATGGTTTCCCGACGGGACAGGCCCAGGCAGCGCAGCAATGCGCTGGCATCGAATCGGCGCGTGGCGAAGCGTGTAGCCGACAACGCCACCGCCACACCGGACAACAGCACCGCCACCAGACTGGCCATGTTCAAATAACGTTCAGCCTTGCCCAGAGCGCCGCCGATCTGCCGGTTGCCGTCCCGGGCATCCTGGATGTGTTGGTTGGCCGCCAGCCCGGGCTTGATCAGTTGACGATAGGTTTCCAGCGCCTCGGCTTTGCCGCGCCAGAGTTCGCGGTAACTGACCCGGCTACCGGGTTGCACCACGCCGGTCGCCTCAAGGTCGCTAAGGTTGATCAACACCCGCGGCGTCAGGCTGTAGAAATTGCCGGCGCGATCCGGTTCGTAAGTCAGCACCCGCGCCAGTGTCAGGGTTTTCATGCCGACATCGATGCTCTCGCCGATCTTCAAGTCCAGTGCGGTCAGCAGTCGCGCTTCGACCCAGGCTTCACCGGGTTTCGGACCACCACCGGGTTCTTCCGGCGCGAAGGGCGCGGGAGCGCTTTTCAGTTCGCCGCGCAACGGGTAGACGTCATCGGCGGCTTTGATACTGGACAGCTGAATGCTGTTGTCGGTGGAAATAACGCTGGAAAACTCCACCACCCGAGCGTGCTCAAGGCCCAGCTCCGTGCCGCTTCTGACCTGTTCGGGGCGCGCCGGCGAGCTGCCTTCGAGCACCAGGTCGGCACCGAGAAACTCGGTGGCGCGCAGCATCATGGCGCCGTTCAGGCGAGCGCCGAAGTAACCGATGGCGGTACTTGCCGCCACCGCCACCAGCAAGGCGAAGAACAACACACGCAACTCACCGGCGCGGGCATCGCGCAACAGTTGACGGATAGCGAGACTGAACAGGCGCAACAGCGGCAGGCGTGCCATCAAGGCTCCAGAGGGGCGACCAGCAGGCCGGCTTCAAGGCGGATCAGGCGCCGGCAGCGATGTGCCAGGCGTTCGTCGTGGGTCACCAGCACCAGGGTCGTGCCGCTTTCCTGGTTGAGTTCGAACAGCAGATCGCTGATGCGCTCGCCGGTGTGGCTATCGAGATTGCCGGTGGGTTCATCGGCGAACAGCACGTCGGGCTCGGCGGCGAACGCCCGGGCAATCGCCACGCGCTGCTGCTCGCCACCGGAAAGCTGGCGCGGTGAGTGAGTCAGGCGCTGGCCCAGGCCGACCCGCTGCAGCAGTTCGGTGGCGCGCTCACGGGCGTCTTTGCGGCCATCGAGTTCCAGCGGCAGCATGACGTTTTCCAAAGCGTTGAGACTGTCCAGCAGCTGGAATGATTGAAAGACAAACCCCACGTGCTCGGCACGTATGCGCGCGCGTTGGTCTTCATCGAGATTGCTCAAGCCTTGCCCGGCGAGGGTGACTTCGCCGCTGCTCGGCAGGTCGAGGCCGGCGAGCAGGCCGAGGAGGGTGGATTTGCCGGAACCGGAGGCGCCGACGATGGCCAGGCTATCGCCCTTGTTCAGTTCCAGGCTGAGTTCGTGCAGGATAGTCAGTTCACCTTCCGCGCTGGGAACCACTTTGCTGAGGTTCTTCGCGGTGAGAATGCTTACGCCCATGGAGAATCCGATGCGTGTGTGGTTTTTGAGTGCTGGCCTGGCCTTGATGTGTATGGCCCAGAACGCAGCGGCGGGTACAGTCCTGATCGTTGGCGATAGTATCAGCGCCGGTTTCGGCCTGGATACCCGCTTGGGGTGGGTGTCATTGCTCGAGCAACGGCTCAAGCACGAAGGTTTCGACGATAAAGTGGTCAATGCATCCATCAGCGGCGACACCAGTGCCGGAGGCCGGGCGCGGCTGCCGGCGCTGCTTGCAGAGCATAAGCCTGCGCTGGTTATCCTAGAGTTGGGGGGCAACGATGGGTTGCGCGGAATGCTGCCAACACAATTGCAACAAAATCTTGCGTCGATGATCGACAGCTCCCGCGCCAGTGGTGCCAAGGTATTGCTACTGGGCATGCAACTGCCACCCAACTACGGTGCGCGTTACACCCAGGCCTTTGCCGAGGCTTTCACCAAGGTCGCCAACGAGAAAAAGATCCCGCTGGTGCCGTTTTTTCTCGACGGTGTGGGCGGTCATCCAGACCTGATGCAAGGCGACGGCCTGCACCCGGCTGCGGCGGCTCAGGACAAGTTGCTGGAAAATGTCTGGCCGACACTGAAACCGCTGCTTTGACGCTTTTCTAGCGGCGGTGTTTCGGCTAAGGTGGCGCCCCCGATTTGGAGCCCCCGATGCCGCGTCCTGCCTGGTCCCTTTTTGCCTACCAACTGATCGAGCCTGACGAGCAGCTGGATCTGTTCGCCTGCCAGGAAGTGCGGGTGCATCTGGTGACCCGTCAACTGGAGTTGGGCGGCTCGGCGGACCGAACCTTGTGCGGCAGCCTGTTACCGGCGCAACCGCGCTGGTCGAGCGTCGACCGTAGAGTGTTCCAGGACCAGCGTCTGTGCTCGCTGTGTCGCGCCATTCTGGAATCGCAAAAACGTGGCACCTCGCCGATCTGGCCTGAGTTGCGGTTCGAACTTTAGATTCCTGTGGTGAGGGGGGGCTTGCCTGTGGCGAGGGAGCTTGCTCCCGTTGGACTGCGAAGCAGGCCTGAATTCCGATCACCGGGGTTCTACAGTAAAAACGCATTTACCGGTGTCACGACGGCTACGCCGCCGAACGGGAGCAAGCTCCCTCGCCACAGACAAGCTCCCCACAGGCAAGCCCTAACCGCCGATCCCCCGCAACCACAGGTCTTTACGTCTCCCCGAAATAACGGGCGTCGGTGTACAATCCCGTTTTTATACCCTTGTCGATCATGCGAAGGATTTTCCGGATGTTGCCGCGCTTTCCCGCCGTCACCCGCTGCCTGTCTCTTGCCGCCCTCTGTGTCGCGGGTCCGGTAGCAGCATTGGAGCTACCCCTGCCACCCCCTGGTGAAGACATCATTGGCCAGGTGCAAGTGATCAAGGCCAAGTACGAAGACACCTTCGCCGACCTTGGTACCACCTACGATCTGGGCTACTCGGAAATGGTCGCGGCCAACCCAGGCGTTGATCCATGGTTGCCGGGCGCGGGTACCGAAGTGGTGCTGCCGACGCGCTTCATCCTGCCGCCGGGGCCCCGTGAAGGCATCGTCATCAACCTGGCTGAATACCGTCTTTACTATTTCCCGAAAGGCCGGAACGTGGTGTACACCTTCCCGCTGGGTATCGGTCGTGAAGGCTGGGGCTCGCCGATTGCTCACACCAGCATCGTCGCGAAAACACCGAACCCGACCTGGACGCCTCCAGCGTCGATCAAGGCAGAGCACGCCGCTGATGGTGATCCATTGCCGAATGTGGTGCCAGCCGGCCCGGACAACCCGCTGGGGCCGTTCAAGTTCACACTGGGCACTCCGGGCTACCTGATCCACGGCTCGAACAAGAAGTTCGGTATCGGCATGCGCACCAGCCACGGTTGCTTCCGCATGTTCAACAACAATGTGCTGGAAATGGCTGGCATGGTGCCAGTAGGGACGTCGGTGCGCATCCTTAACGACCCGTACAAGTTCGGCCTCAGTGGCGGCAAGGTTTATCTGGAAGCGCACACGCCGCTGGACGACAAGGGCAACCCTTCGGTAGTCGACAAGCACACCGCAGTGATCAATGCGATGCTCAAGCGTGAGGACATCACCAACAACTTGCGCATGAACTGGGATGTTGTGCGTGACGTGGTGGCCGCTGAAGATGGTCTGCCGGTGGAAATCGCGGTACCGGGTACCTCGGCACCGATGGTCACGAGTGCACCGATCGACCTGCAGCAGTAACGCGTTAAAGTAACCCGCCGACGCAGGCCGCGTCGGCGGGTTTTTTATGGCCTGCAGAAACGGCGGGCAATAAAAAAGCCGACCCAAAAAATGGGTCGGCTTGATAACAATCCCGAAGGACTATTACTTGCGGCTAGCTTTTTCCAGCATGCGCAGAGCACGCTCGTTAGCTTCGTCAGCAGTCTGTTGTGCTTTTTGAGCAGCAGCCAGAGCTTCATCAGCTTTACGGTAAGCTTCGTCTGCACGAGCCTGGGAGCGAGCTGCTGCGTCTTCAGTAGCAGTCAGACGTGCTTCGGTTTCTTTCGATACGCTGCTGCAACCGGTAGCCAGAACTGCGGCCAGAGCCAGAGCAGAGAATTTCAGAACGTTGTTCATCGTGTTCCCCTTCAAGGACTTTCTATTAAGTAGCTGTCTCCTCAGATTGAGGAAATAGCCGGCGTACATACTACCCATTACTTGTAGTAAGTAAACTGACGTAGAGCAAGAAGCAAAAAAAATTGTAGGCGTTGATTCTTTTTCGAGCAACTTTTAACTGCATTGTATAAAAAATATCCAGCTGCGAGGCCCGAACTGAGCGAGCCGCCGGGAAAAAGTTCCCGGTGTCGGCAGCTGTTTTTCAGTCTCGACTAAAGTCCGTCTAGATGGAATCGTCCACACTTTTGTTCGGATTTTGCGCAGCGGCTCTCATATCTTTATCCATGTTGAGGTGACTTAAACAAAGGGCGCTCGTCTTAAGTCTCAATATCCGGCAATGTTCAGGCTCGGACTCGGGAAGATTCCGGTCGAGCCGCCCCTGCATTACCCCAGGCAATACCCGCCAGCCAGCATGACGAGCGTCCCTTGAGCATTTCTGCCAATGGTGCCTACTATTTGATACGTGCTCGGTTGGGCGAGATAGGTGTTGCTCTCTCGGTGTCCATTCAGGCACAGGGTGGCGTAGATGTTCCTTCGCCGGAAAAACATCGGTAAGGTAGGGGTCAGAATTAAAGACCCGCGAGGAGTAGTGATGAGCGAGGCGTTGTCCATCCACCATGACCAGGCTGGTCATCAGTTCGAGACCACTGTGGACGGTTATCGTGCCTACCTGACCTATATGGATCTGGGAAAACAGACCCTGGATATTTATCGTACCTTTGTGCCCAACGCGCTGCGTGGTCGCGGCATCGCGGCGGCGTTGACCGAGCAGGCACTGCAATACGCCGAGGAAATGGGCTACACGGTCATTCCATCGTGTTCCTACGTAGAGCGCTACATGGAGCGTCACGCGCGGCATGCCGCCAAGCTGTGAACAAAGCGAACGCATAAAAAAACGCCAGGTTTAAGCCTGGCGTTTTTTATGCGTGAAACGAAACGGCGATCAGCTGCGATCGCGTTTCGGCAGCACGTCCTTGAGCTTGGCGTGCATACTGCGCAAGGTGTTTTCGGTGGCGGTCCAGTCGATGCAGGCATCGGTGATCGACACGCCGTATTGCAGGTCGGCGAGGTCTTTCGGGATCGCCTGGCAGCCCCAGTTCAGGTGACTTTCGACCATCAGGCCGATGATCGACTGGTTGCCTTCGAGGATCTGGTTGGCGACGTTCTCCATCACCAGCGGTTGCAGGGCCGGGTCCTTGTTGGAGTTGGCGTGGCTGCAATCGACCATGATGTTCGGCTTGATTTTCGCCTTGTTCAGCGCTTGCTCACAGAGCGCGACGCTGACCGAATCGTAGTTCGGTTTGCCGTTGCCGCCGCGCAACACCACGTGACCGTAGGCATTGCCCTTGGTGGTGACGATCGACACGCCACCTTCCTGGTTGATACCTAGGAAACGGTGCGGACTGGACACCGATTGCAGGGCGTTGATGGCCACCGTCAGGCCGCCGTCGGTGCCGTTCTTGAAGCCAACGGCCGAGGACAGGCCGGAAGCCATTTCACGGTGAGTCTGGGATTCGGTGGTGCGTGCGCCGATCGCCGACCAGCTGATCAGGTCCTGCAAGTATTGCGGGGAGATCGGGTCGAGGGCTTCGGTCGCGGTCGGCAGGCCCATCTCGGCCAGGTCCAGCAGCAACTGACGACCGATGTGCAGGCCATCCTGAATCTTGAACGAGTCGTCCAGGTACGGGTCGTTGATCAAGCCTTTCCAGCCAACGGTGGTGCGTGGCTTCTCGAAATACACGCGCATGACCAGATACAGGGTATCGGACACTTCCGCCGCGAGCACTTTCAGGCGCTCGGCGTATTCGTGGGCAGCCTTGATGTCATGGATCGAGCATGGCCCGATCACGACGAACAGGCGGTGGTCGGTGCCATCAAGAATGTTGCGAATGACTTCGCGGCCCTTGGTGACGGTGCGCAGGGCAGCATCGCTCAGAGGGATATCACGCTTGAGCTGATCGGGAGTGATCAGGGTCTCGTTGGAGGCGACGTTAAGGTCGTTGATCGGTAAATCAGCCATCGTTTACTCGTCAGGTCACGGGTGCCGGCCGCCAGCGAACCCGCGCGGCGGAGCACAGCAAATTAAGCGCGTCGGGGAGCTGAACCTTAGCGCGTTACACCGTGGCTCGACAATGGGCAGACACCGGTTTAGGGGGCAGAACGTCCCTTAAACCGGCACAGGCTATGCAAATGCCTTGCGAACCGTGTCGTGGGAGAACTCGTCGGCATGCTGCTGGACCCATTCGAGAGCGAGAGCCTGAATGTCCTGCAGGTCGTCCTGCGCGTCATGCTGGCGGCGGTAACGTTCGATCTGACACACCTGTTCGCCCATCCTGGCACTGAACAGCGTCTGTTCGTCAATAAAGGCGATGCCGACCAGATAGCCGCGTTTGCGTCGCAGGCACCAAGCCACATAACCCAGAAAACGCAAGTCCGGGTTCAAGGTCGGCATGCGTACTTCCAGCGCCGTACCGTGGCGCCACGCGCGGTGGTAATTGCAAGCCATGCCACCGAGGCTGATAGTGTGCAGCTGTTGTCGCGAAATACACTCATGTTTGAACAACGTTAATTCGACGGGCACATCATCAGGATGAGGAAGATAACGTCTCATGAACACGGACTCCCTGTGTCGGCCATCTGACATCGTTCCTCCCAGTATAGTGGTCGAATCGGAACTGACCGATTTCGACGCCGACCAACGGCTGTTGGCGATGAACGGTATTTCCCTGGTGATCTTTACCAGCGTCGGCTGCGCCAGTTGCCGATTTGCCCGTGAGCAACTGCCCAGGTTTGATCTGGCGGTCGATCGACTGTGCTGGATCGATGCCGGAAACAATGGCGGGGTGGTCGAGCGTTATCGGGTCTTTCATTTGCCGGCGCTGTTTGTGGTGCGCGACGGTGAGTTCTTCGGGGCGCTACAGTCGCGTCTGACCCGTACGGCGCTCAACGAGGCCCTGGGTCAGGCGTTGAGTCGACAAGCAGAGGAGTTGCCATGACAGACACAGTGGTCAAGCCGAGAATCGGCATCATCGGGACCGGCGCAATCGGTGGTTTCTACGGGCTGATGCTGGCGCGTGCCGGCTTCGATGTGCACTTTTTGTTGCGCAGTGAGTTTTCAGCGGTAGCTGAGCGCGGCTTGCATCTCGACCATGCGTCGTTGGGCCCGCTGGTCTTGAATCCGGTTCAGGCGTATTCGTCGGCCGCAGACATGCCCCCCTGCGACTGGCTGCTGGTAGGCGCCAAGACCACCAGTAACGCGGACCTGGCACCGGCCATTATTCAAGCCGCGGCACCTGATGCCAAAGTACTGCTGCTGCAAAATGGCCTGGACGTCGAAGACAGTCTGCGCGAGTTGCTTCCCGATTCGCTGCACCTGCTGGGTGGGCTCTGTCTGATCTGCGTCCATCGCGCCGGCCCAGGGGTCATTACCCATCAGGCGCTCGGGGCCGTGAACGTTGGCTATCACAGCGGCCCCGCCGCCGATGAACAGACGCGCATGAATATCGTCGAGGAGGGTGCCGGACTGTTTCGCAGTGCGGGCATCGACTCCTCGGCCATGCCAAACCTGCAACAGGCGCGTTGGCAGAAACTGGTCTGGAATATCCCCTACAACGGTCTGTCGGTTCTGCTGGGAGCCAGCACCACGCCATTGATGACGGATGCCGACAGCCGCGCGCTAATTCAGGCCTTGATGGCCGAAGTGGTTCAGGGGGCCAAGGCCTGTGGGCACGATATACCGCCGGGTTACGCCGATTATCTGTTCATGATGACCGAGAAAATGCCCGACTATTGGCCGAGCATGTACCACGACTTCCTGCACAAGCGACCGCTGGAACTGGACGCGATCTACACTCGGCCACTGGCAGCGGCGAAGGCGGCGGGATGTGAATTGCCACGAATAGAAGCCTTGTATCGCAGCTTGAGTTTTATCGACCGACATAATCACTGAGTCGGTCAAAAGGAGAGGGAAGGGCATGGCCAATGGCATAGACGACAAACTGGTGCTGGCGATTTCTTCGCGGGCGCTGTTCGACTTGAGTGAAAGCCACAAGGTTTATCTGTCGAGCGGTGTCGAGGCCTATCGGCAATACCAGATCGAACACGAAGACGAAATTCTCGAACCCGGCGATGCGTTCCCGTTGGTGGAAAAACTCCTGAATCTGAACGCCAGTCTCGGCCGTGCCCGGGTCGAGGTGATCCTGGTGTCGCGCAACAGCGCCGACACCGGCCTGCGGGTTTTCAATTCGATTCATCACTATGGCCTGGCGATCTCGCGTGCGGCATTTGTCGGCGGACGCAGTCCTTATCCGTACCTCAAGGCCTTTGGCTGCGACCTGTTTCTTTCGACCCATTCCGACGATGTGCGCAGTGCGCTGGAGGCGGGTTTCGCCGCAGCGACTATTCTGTCGGGCGGTGCCAGTCGCGCCGCCAGTGATGAATTGCGCATTGCTTTCGACGGTGACGCGGTGCTGTTTTCCGATGAGTCGGAGCGGGTCTATCAGTCGGGAGGCCTGGCGGCGTTTCAGGCCAGCGAGCGGGAGGCCGCTCGCGAGCCTTTGCGCGGCGGGCCGTTCAAGGGTTTCCTCGCGGCGCTCAACCTTTTGCAGCGTGAGTTCCCCGATGATGCCTGTCCAATCCGCACTGCGCTGGTGACCGCGCGCTCGGCGCCGGCTCATGAACGGGTGATCCGCACCTTGCGCGAATGGGACATCCGTCTGGACGAATCGCTGTTCCTTGGGGGGCTGACCAAATCGGCTTTTCTCGAAGCCTTTGCCGCCGACGTATTTTTCGACGATCAGGCCGGCCATTGCGAGCTGGCCCGCGAAGTGGTCGCCACCGGTCATGTGCCGCATGGCATCAGTAACGAGCCGTCGATTTAAAGCGCTGCGGTTCGATGCGCGGAGCCGAACGCCGCACTCGCCACGGCACTGCTAAGCTGAATCAATCTCCGCCATGTTGGCATTAAAGGAGGTCACTATGATTCATTCGATGCTGTATGCCACCGACCTCGGTCTGTATGCACCTTTTGTGATGCAGCATGCGTTGGCACTGGCTCGAACATTCAATGCCGATTTGTATGTGGTGCATGCGGTTGAGCCAATGGGGTTGTTCGCCGAATCGGTGCTTCAGAGTTACCTCGATGAGCAGGCCTTGAACGAGTTTCACAGTCAGGGTCTGAATACGGTAATTGCCAATATCGAGCAGCGGGTGCTCGACAGCTTTCGCGAAGAACTGGGGGATGAGGGGGAGCAGGATTTGCAACGGATTCGGGCAGTGCGGGTACTGCAAGGCGATCCGTCGCAGGTGATTCTCGACCAGGCGCAGAAACTCTCCGTCGATTTGCTGATCGTAGGGAGTCACAGTCATGGCGCTGGCGCGGAAACGCCATTGGGCAGGACCGCTGCGCGTGTGTTGCAGCTGTCCCGGGTGCCGGTCTATCTGGTGCCACTGATGGAGCGTCGCCGCAAAGGGGATCGCTAGGACCCGAATAATGGCATTTTGATAAAAAGTTCTAGATTTATTAATCAAACCATTAATATAGTTATATACCGTCGCTGATGCCCGTGGCGTCTACCTGCTTTGAGGGATTCATATGAAGCTTCAACAATTGCGCTACATCTGGGAAGTGGCGCACCACGACCTCAACGTTTCTGCTACAGCCCAAAGCCTCTACACCTCGCAACCGGGCATCAGCAAACAGATCCGTCTGCTGGAAGACGAATTGGGGGTCGAGGTTTTCGCCCGCAGCGGTAAGCACTTGACCCGTGTTACCCCGGCCGGCGAGCGCATCATCACCACCGCTGGTGAGATCCTGCGCAAAGTTGAAAGCATCAAGCAGATCGCCCAGGAGTTCTCCAACGAGAAAAAAGGCACCCTGTCGATCGCCACCACGCACACCCAGGCGCGTTATGCGTTGCCACCGGTGATCAGCAATTTCATCAAGCAATACCCGGACGTTGCCCTGCACATGCACCAGGGTTCGCCGATGCAGATCGCCGAGATGGCCGCTGACGGCACCGTCGATTTCGCCATCGCCACCGAAGCGCTGGAACTGTTCGGCGACCTGGTGATGATGCCGTGCTACCGCTGGAACCGCTGCGTAGTGGTGCCTCAAGGCCATCCGCTGACCAAGCTGTCGAAGCTGACCCTCGAAGCCCTGGCCGAATACCCGATCGTGACCTACGTGTTCGGTTTCACCGGCCGTTCGAAACTCGACGAAGCCTTCAGCCATCGTGGCCTGACACCGAAAGTGGTGTTCACCGCCGCCGACGCCGACGTGATCAAGACTTACGTTCGTCTGGGCCTGGGCGTGGGCATCGTGGCGAAAATGGCGGTCGACACCAAGCTCGATAGCGACCTGGTAGTGCTCGATGCCAGCGAGTTGTTCGAATCCAGCATTACCAAAATCGGTTTCCGTCGCGGCACGTTCCTGCGTGGTTTCATGTGCGACTTCATCGAGAAATTCGCGCCGCACCTGACCCGCGAAGTGATGGCCAAGGCCATTCAGTGCCACAACAAACAGGAACTGGAAGAGCTGTTCGACGGCGTCGAACTGCCGGTGCATTAATCGTCAATCTTCTTGCCTAGACCACCTCGGTAACAGAAAACTGTTGCCGAGCGCCCGCCACCAGAATCTCCACTTCATCCCCTTCGAACTTGCCCAGCAGGCTTTTGCCCAGCGGTGAGCGAGGGGTGATGACAGTAATCAGTTGCCCCACCAGATCAACTTTCAACCCGGCCGCGTCAGGGGCCAGGAATAGCCATTGTTCGCGACCCTTTTCGTCTTCCAGACCCAGCAGGGCACCGACTTCGATACCGCGCTGATCGTCATAAGGCCGCAGTGTCAGGTTCTGGCAAAGGGTCAATGACTGCCTGATTTCTTCCACTCGTCTGGCCTGTCCGGCCGCCAGATAAGACGCCTCCAGCCCCAACGTGTCGTACTTGTTTTCGGCTATGTTTTCTTCGTGGGTCGCGGTTTCGTAAGCGGTTTGCGCGGCCCGCTCGGCGATGTCGAGATCGATCCGCAGCTTGTCGATAATCAGTTGGTGGACGGTTGGCTTGTGCATAGAGAGCTTCATGATCAATCGCAGAATTGCAGGACGTTGGCGCGGCTTTTTTCGCTCGGCGCAGTTTGATTCTGCTGCAGCCAGAACTGGCATTTTGGATTGGACAGATTGTGTTTGCTGCTTCTGGCCTGTTCCACCATTTGCTGCTGTTCATTCCTGCGCAGGTGGTCCTCGTACTGTTCGAACATCGGGTTCTGCGGGGCAGGTTGGGCAGGCTGCTCAATCACCGGTGGCTTGGCCAGTTGTTCCACCACCTGGGCCAAGGGCGCCAATTGCTCGTTGAACAACAGACGCCAGGCGAGCCAGCAAGTCAGTGCGATCGCGATGAATCCCAGCCACAAACCGAGGGCAATGCTGCCGGTCAGTTGCAGCGCATTAAACTGAATCGGCAAGGGACGGCGCGGGTTGGGACGGTAGGGCATTACTGCCTCCTGGCGGGTAGTCGCGGGCAAGTGGCGATTGTCGCATGAAGATTAATCGCCGTCGGCTCTTCTGCACGGGGTAATTTATGCGGACAATCGGCGCCTTTGCCAACGGGAGCCTGGAATGCCTGAAATGAAAACCCGCTGGGATATTTTTTGCACCGTGGTCGACAACTTCGGCGACATCGGTGTGACCTGGCGCCTGGCCCGACAGCTGGTGGCCGAACATGCCGTGACGGTGCGCTTGTGGGTCGACGACCTGCGGGCCTTCGAGCGTTTGTGTCCGCAAATCGATATCAACGCTGCGCAGCAGTGGCAACAGGGCGTCGAGGTGCGGCAGTGGTCGGCCGACTGGCAGCCCACCGAAGCCGCTGATGTCGTCATCGCCGCATTCGCCTGCCAGTTGCCGAGTGCTTATATGGAGGCCATGGCCGAACGGGAAAAACCGCCGCTGTGGATGAACCTCGATTATCTGAGTGCTGAAGACTGGGTCGTTGGCTGCCACGGCTTGCCGTCGGTGAAGTACAAGAACGTGCAGAAGTTCTTTTTCTTCCCGGGGTTCCGCAAGGGCACCGGCGGCTTACTGCGTGAAAGCGGATTGCTGGAGCGGCGTCGGCAGTTTCAGCAAAGTCCGCAAGCTCAGCGAGAATTCCTGCAAGGCCTGGGAATTGATCGCGCGCCGAATGCACAGTTGATCTCGCTGTTTGCCTACGAAAATACCGGGCTGGCCAGTTGGCTCGACACGCTGGCGGCCGATTCGACGCCGACGCATCTGCTGGTACCCGAAGGCCGTATTCTCGGCGACGTCACACGCTGGCTCGGGGTGGATGGGTTGAAGGCCGGGGCGGTGCATGTGCGCGATGCCTTGACCGTGCAAGTTCTGCCATTCGTCCGACAGGATCAATATGACCTGCTGCTGTGGAGCTGCGATTTCAACGCCGTGCGCGGCGAAGACTCCTTTGTCCGCGCCCAATGGGCTGGTCGTCCGCTGCTCTGGCATATCTATCGGCAGGACGAAGATATCCATCTGGACAAGCTCGATGCTTTCCTGACCCTGTACACCCAAGGCCTGTCCGAGCCTGCCCGCGAGGCGATCAGCGGTCTATGGCGGGCATGGAATGCAGGTGAGACAATGACGGACCACTGGAAATCAACCCGCAAACATTGGCCTGAACTGGAAAAACATGCCGAGACATGGTGTCTGGAACAAGCCTTGCAGGCAGATCTTGCCGCAGCGCTGGTACAGTTTTACCTAAATTGGATATGATACGCGGCCTAGATTTTTGTAAATCCCATCCAAATTCGGATATTCGCAATGAAAACTGGTAAAGAACTGAAACCCGGGATGGTGATCCGTCTCGAAAACGATCCTTGGCTGGTTCAGAAAGCTGAATTCACCAAGTCGGGTCGTAACAGCGCGATCATGAAGACCAAGCTGAAAAACCTGCTGACCGGTTACAAGACCGAGATCGTTTACAGCGCCGACGACAAACTGGACGACGTAATCCTCGACCGTAAAGAAGCGACCCTGTCCTTCATCAGCGGCGACTCCTACACGTTCATGGACACCACCGACTACACCATGTACGAGCTGAACGCTGAAGACATCGAAGCCGTTCTGCCTTTCGTTGAAGAAGGCATGACCGATGTTTGCGAAGCGATCTTCTTCGAAGAGCGTCTGGTTTCCGTAGAACTGCCGACCACTATCGTGCGTCAGGTTGACTACACCGAAGGTTCCGCTCGCGGTGACACTTCCGGCAAGGTGATGAAGCCTGCCAAACTGAAGAACGGTACCGAGCTGTCGGTTGCCGACTTCATCGAAATCGGCGACATGATCGAGATCGATACCCGCGAAGGCGGTTCCTACAAAGGCCGTGCTAAATAAGCACAGCTTCAGGAATGAAAAAGCCCGACCATTGAGTCGGGCTTTTTTGTGCCAGTTGAAATGCAGCTTCAAGAACAGCGATGAACCCTTGTGGGAGCGAGCCTGCTCGCGATGACAGAGTGTCAGTCGATATCAATGTTGAATGACACACCGCTATCGCGAGCAGACTCGCTCCCACATTTGAACTGCGTTATTTCTTCAGGTGTTGCTTGAGTTCTTCAGATGCCTGCAGCATGGCCGAGCGCACCGCGGGCACCTGGCTCACTACGTTGAGCAAACCATAGTCGTGGATCATGCCGTTGTAGCGTACTGCCGTGACCGGTACGCCAGCCTCATCGAGTTTACGGGCGTAGGCTTCACCCTCATCGCGCAGTACATCGGCGCTGGCCGTCTGCACCAGAGCGGGTGGCAAGCCCTTGAGTTGCGAGGTGGTCGCTCGCAGCGGTGAGGCGTAGATTTCGTTCCGCTGTTTGGCATCGGTGGTGTAGTTGTCCCAGAACCACTTCATCATGTTTTTGGTGAGGAAGTGCCCCTCGGCGAACTGGTTGTAGGACGCTGTCTCGAAGCTGGCGTCAGTCACCGGCCACAACAACACCTGGAACCTGATCGCCGGTGTGCCTTTGTCTTTGGCCATCAGCGCAACCACGGCTGCCATGTTGCCACCGACGCTGTTGCCGGCCACGGCCAGACGTTTGCCGTCGACGTTGATCTCTTTACCGTGCTCGGCCACCCACTTCGTCGCGGCATACGCCTGGTTGATCGCCACCGGGTAATGCGCTTCCGGCGACGGGGTGTAATTGACGAATACCGCCGCCGCGCCCGAACCCGTTACCAAGTCGCGAACCAGTCGTTCGTGGGTCGGGAAGTCCCCCAGCACCCAGCCACCGCCGTGAAAGAACATGAACACCGGCAGCTCGCCTTTGACCCCGGCCGGCCGAACGATAGTCAGGCTGATCGGTTGGCCGTCGACCTGGATGGTCTTCTCGCTGACATCGGCTTTGGGCAGCGTCAGTTTCACCCCGGCCTGCGCGCCCACCAACACCGCACGAGCTTCGGCAGGAGTGAGCTGTTCCAGCGGTTTGCCGGTGCCGGCATTCAGTACTTCGAGGAACGCCTGGGTGTTGTGTTCAACCCCATTGCCTGCGAATGCACTGCTGATGGACAGGGCGAGAAGGGTACCGGTCAAGACTTTGCTGAAAGTGTTCATATTCATTTCCTGTTCGACCTTGGAGTCAGCGGTTAGACGGTAACGTGCAGGCGCACATCGACGTTGCCACGGGTGGCGTTGGAGTACGGGCAAACCTGGTGGGCAGCTTCGACCAGGCTTTGTGCATCGGCTTGCTCAAGACCCGGCAGGCTGATGTGCAGATCGATGTCCAGACCGAAACCGCCAGGGATCTGGCCGATGCCGACATGGGCGGTAATCGACGCGTCGTCCGGGATTTTGCGTTTGGTCTGGCTGGCGACGAATTTCAGTGCGCCAATGAAGCAGGCGGAGTAGCCAGCTGCGAACAGTTGTTCAGGATTGGTTGCGGCACCGCCAGCACCACCGAGTTCTTTGGGCGTGGCGAGTTTGACGTCGAGGACGTTGTCGCTGGAGATCGCACGACCGTCACGGCCGCCGGTGGAGGTTGCGATTGCGGTGTAGAGAGTTTGCATGGTGTGAGCCTCATTCGGATTTGGATGTTTTTGCGCTAAATGTTTGTGCGCTAAGTAAGTGCGAGATGAATGTAGCTCGCTAATATTTAGTGCGCAAGATAAATTTTCGAAAAAATGAGTTTCGAGTCATAGGTCCAACAGTTCGATTGAGAAGGAAAAGCTTGAGATAGAGGCTTTCTTGCGGAATTTTTGCGAGGTGAAATTTTTTGCGACGGGGAGGGCGCCTTCGCGGGCAAGCCTCGCTCCTACAGGTTTTCGGTCGATAACATAATTTGTAAACGACACAAAACCTGTAGGAGCGAGGCTTGCCCGCGAAGAACGATAACGCGGTCTAAAGGCTGTCTTGCAGATGGCTACGCAGCGCTTGAAGATCCGCTTGCAGCTTCCTCAACTGTTCCAGCGTTTGTCCGCTGGCGCCGAGAATGCACTGGGGAATGCCCCGTGCCTTGTCTCGCAGCGCACGACCTTGCTCGGTCAGTTCGACAATCACCACTCGCTCGTCTTCACGGCTGCGGGTGCGGCTCAGCAGGCCTTCGGCTTCCAGACGCTTGAGCAACGGGGTGAGGGAACCGGGATCGGTCAGCAGTCGGGTGCTGATTTCGCCGACCGTCAGCCCATCCTTTTCCCACAACACCATCATCGCCAGGTACTGCGGATAGGTCAGGCCCAGCGCTTGCAGCAGTGGCTTGTAGACTTTGGTCATCAGCAGCGAGGTGGAATGCAGGGCGAAGCAGACCTGATTGTCCAGCAGCAGGTCGTCGCAGTTATCCGGGTTGTTGCGCTCGGTGTTCATTTCAAAGCCTTGATCAGTGATCGTCATGAATCTAGCGGGCGAATCTTTAATGCGCCAGATAATTCTGGACTAGTGGCGGTCCAGGTTGGTTTGCAGCGCCAGATCCCACGGCGGGATGGGGCTGAAACGGGTCTTCAGGTATTCCAGCAACAAGCGGCTGCGCGAACTGGGTTGCTGCTCCAGGCGCAACGCATAAATGCCGGTGCTTTCCGGTTTAGGCAAACCATTCTCGCAAAACAGCGGCAGCAGTTCGCCGCGTAATAAATATTCGCTGGCCAGCCAGGTCGGCAAGTGCGCGATGCCCAATCCGGCCAGTGCGCCGCACACCAGCGCCTCGGCATTGTTGGCGCTCATGCGGATTCGCGCTGGTCTGTGCAAGTGCATCTGCCCCTCCCGTTCGAAGCGCCAGGCGAACGGCGGAGCCAGGCCTTCCCAGTCGAGGCCATCGTGGTCGACCAACTGCACAGGGTCGGTCGGCACGCCACGGCGTTGCAGATAATCGGGGCTGGCGCAGGCGATGCGCACCATGCTCGCCAGCGGCGTCGCCACCAGCCGGGTGTCGGCCATCTGCCCGGCACGCAGCACCAGATCGACCTTGCCGAGGTTCGAGCCCTGCATGTCGACAAAGCTGTCGATCAGGTGCAGTTGCACGTCAAGGCCGGGGTAGAGCGTCAGGAAATCGGCAATCACCGGCGCCAAGTGTCGGCGTCCGAACGCTGCCGGCGCATCCACCCGAATCAAGCCTTCTGGCGCACTGCTAAGAGACACCGCTTCCGCCCGGGCCAGGCGCAGTTCAGCGACGATCCGCCGCGCGCGCTCGGCAAAAGCCAGGCCGGCCGGGGTCGCACGCACGGCATGGGTGCTACGAATAAACAATTGGCTGCCGACCGCGCTTTCGAGGCTGTCGATGCGTCGTGCCACTGCCGAAGGCGTCAATGGATGACGGCGGGAGGCGGCGGAAAAACTGCCGCTTTCCAGCACATCGAGAAACAGGCCAAGTTGTTCGGTCAACTGATTGGGATTCATGATTCGTCGGTGCTTGTGCGAAGTTGGCACAGCCATTGTGCGTTGCTGTGCGTTTCCCCGCCAGAGCCGACTGCGTAGGATGAACAACCTGGCAAAAGGAAAATCACCTGTGATTGAGTTCTTGATGTATCTGGTTTTTGGCGCTGCCTTGGGAACCCTCGGCGGACTGTTCGGCATCGGTGGCGGGTTGGTCGCGATCCCGCTGCTGGGCGTGTGGTTCGGTCTTGATCAGCAGATTGCCCAAGGCACCGCGCTGGTGATGGTGGTGCCGAACGTGATGCTGGCGCTGTGGCGCTATCACCAGCGCAATCGCATCGAATTGCGGCATGCGCTGCCACTGGCCTCGATGGGATTTTGCTTCGCCTGGATCGGTTCGATCTGGGCGGTGGGTATCGATGCGCAAACCATGCGCTTGGGCTTCGTCGCTTTTCTGATCGCGCTGTCGGCCTACAACCTGATGCGGATGTTCACCACCAATGCACCGGCCTCTTCGCAGATGCGCTATTCCTGGCCGTGGCTGGGCGTGCTCGGCGCGGCTTCCGGGACGATGGGCGGACTATTTGGAGTGGGCGGGGCGGTGGTGGCAACGCCGGTGTTGACCAGCCTGTTCGGTACCACTCAAGTGGTTGCCCAAGGATTGGCGCTGGCGCTGGCGTTACCGAGTACGGGCGTCACCCTGGCGACTTATGCGGTGCACCATCAGGTGCATTGGGCAATCGGTGTGCCGTTGGCGGTCGGTGGATTGATGAGCATCAGTTGGGGCGTGAGAATTGCCCACGCATTGCCGGAGCGACTCCTGCGCGGGCTGTTCTGCGGTTTTCTGGTGGTCTGTGCGGTAATGCTCGCGTTTAAAGTTTAAAACCTTCCACGATGTGCTCGGCCAGGCATTCGGTGATCGGCGAAGGGTTGTTCAGGTTGCGGATCAGCATGATGCTGGCTTCCGGCAACAGCGGCAGGTCTTCGTTGGCACCAAGGATGCGCATGTCCGGTGTGATCAGGCTTTCCAGCTGCGCGGTGATTGCCAGGCCCGCGCTGACCACGGCCATCAACGCCGACAGGCTGGAGCTGTTGTAGGCAATCCGGTAGTCGCGGCCCATGGCGTCCAGGGCATTGCATGCCCAGAGGCGGCAGAAGCAATCGCTGTTGAACATCGCCAGCGGCAGCGGCGTTTGTTCATGGGCGCTGAAGCATTGGGCTTCGGCCCAGACAAAGCGCTCCTTGCGCAGCAGTTGGCCAATCTCGTTACCGGGCTCACGGGTGACGATGGACAGGTCCAGGTCCTGGCGCTGCAACAGTTGCCGGGTCGATTCGCAATGAACCTCGATCTGGATCAACGGGTAGAACTGTGCAAAGCGCGACAGGATGCCCGGCAGAAAACGCATGACGTAATCATCAGGCGTGCCGATGCGCACTGTGCCGACCATGTGCGGCTCGCGCAGGGTATTGAAGACTTCGCTGTGGAGTTTGAGGATGCGCCGTGCATAGCCCAGCAATACCTGGCCTTCGGCGGTCAGCTTGACCTGGCGCCCGTCGCGTTCGAACAGCTGGCGCTGCAACACGTCTTCTTCCAGGCGCTTCATCTGCATGCTCACCGCCGACTGAGTGCGGTTGACCATTTCACCGGCGCGGGTAAAACCGCCCTGATCGGCGATCGCGACGAAGGTGCGCAGTACATCGGTGTCGATACTGGGGTAGGCGGACATTCATCAATCTCCGAGATGTATGCCATCAGAAACATTCGTTGGATTGATCTTATCGCTGGCGCGAGACTTGAGCCATCCCTAAAGGAGGGCAATACGATGAAAGGTCATAACGAGCATGTAACGGAACAAAAATTCTCAATCCACGCGGTATCCGATCTGCTGCACAAGTTTAGTCGCTGGTACGAACTTCACCGTGAACGTGAAATGTTGGCGGGCTTGAGCGACGAAGCACTGAAGGATATCGGCGTGAGCCGTGCAGATGTGGAGCATGAAACGGTAAGACCGTTCTGGGATGATCCGATGCATAAATGATGATGCCATCGCTACACAAATCACTTGCGGGTGAGGTAGGTTGCGAGCAGACAAGGAGATGCTCATGCCCGCCACACTGTCTTTTTCCCTCAAACAGGCTCGGCGTCTGGCGCTGGCTGCCCAAGGGTTCAACGGGCGCCAGCCGCCAGCGGCGATCAAAGCGGTTCAGCTCAACCGGCTGATCGAGCGTCTGGGCATTCTGCAGATCGATTCGGTCAATGCGTTGGTGCGTTCGCACTACCTTCCCTTATTTTCCCGTCTTGGCAATTACTCCTCCGACTTGCTCGATCAGGCTGCCTGGAGTCAGGGCCGTCGACGCACGTTATTCGAATACTGGGGCCACGAAGCGTCGTTGTTGCCCTTGTCGATGTACCCCTTGATGCGTTGGCGCATGCAGCGCGCGACTCGTGGCGAAGACATCTATCAGCAACTGGCGCGCTTCGGTCATGAGCGGCAAGACACGATTCGCCGAGTTTTGGCGTCGGTTCAGGAGCTCGGTGCGCTGGGTGCGGGCAGCTTGTCGACCCGGCAGGAGCGGGCTGGGCCGTGGTGGGACTGGAGCGCGGAAAAGCATGCGCTGGAATGGCTGTTCGCTGCCGGTGAAGTGACCGTGGCCGGTCGGCGCGGGTTCGAACGGCTTTATGATTTGCCGGAGCGGGTGATTCCTTCGGCGATTCTTCAGCAGCCCTTGCTTGGCGAAGCCGAGGCTCAGCGCGGTCTGCTGCTGCACGCCGCCAATGCGTTGGGGGTGGCGACGGAAAAAGACCTGCGGGATTATTTTCGCTTGAGCCCTGCAGATAGCCGACCGCGTCTGGCGGAGCTGGTCGAGGCGGGTGATCTGCTGCTCTGTGAAATTGAAGGCTGGCGGCAACCGGCCTATTGCCTGGCAGAGCCGAAAGTACCGCGCAAGGTCGAGGCCAGTGCGCTGCTTTCACCGTTCGATTCGCTGATCTGGGAGCGCAGCCGCACCGAGCGATTGTTCGATTTCCGTTATCGGTTGGAGATTTATACGCCACAGCACAAGCGCATCTACGGCTATTACGTATTGCCGTTTTTGCACAATGAGCGGATTGCTGCGCGGGTCGACTTGCGTGCCGAAAGGGCGTTGGGCCGGTTGGCGGTGCATGCCGTGCATGAGGAAGAGCCGGGGCTGGATGAGGCGGGGATGTTGGCGTTGGCGGTCAATTTGCGGCAGATGGCGGATTGGTTGGGGCTGGCGCAGATTCAATTGAATTGCCCGCGAGCGAGTGCGGCAAGATTGCGGGTGGCATTGGCACAAATTGAGGGTGATTGAACCGACGCCATCGCGGGCAAGCCCGCTCCCACAATGACCGCGTCGTTCACAAATTATGTGTCTGGCGCTAACCCTGTGGGAGCGGCGGTGCGACGATTCGACTTGCCCGCGATGGCGGTCTGTCAGGTAATAAAAAATTTACTGACTCACCGTCGAACTTGCTTCAGGGTTTCAGCAATCAAAAACGCTAACTCCAGCGACTGATCGGCATTCATCCGCGGGTCGCAGTGGGTGTGGTAACGGTCCGACAACCCATCCTCGGTAATCGGCCGCGCACCGCCGATGCATTCGGTGACGTTCTGTCCGGTCATTTCGATGTGGATGCCGCCGGCATAACTGCCTTCTGCTTCGTGAACCTGGAAGAACTGTTTCACCTCTCCAAGGATCTGCGCGAAGTCACGGGTCTTGTAGCCGCTGCTGGCCTTGATGGTGTTGCCGTGCATCGGGTCGGAGCTCCACAGCACCTGCTTGCCTTCACGCTGCACCGCGCGGATCAGCTGCGGCAGGTGATCGCCGACCTTGTTCGCGCCCATCCGCGCAATCAGGTTCAGGCGACCCGGATCGTTGTCCGGGTTGAGCACATCGATCAGGCGAATCAGGTCTTCAGGGTTCATGCTCGGGCCGACCTTCACGCCGATCGGGTTGTGCACCCCGCGCAGGAATTCGACATGCGCACCGTCCAGTTGACGGGTACGGTCGCCGATCCACAGCATGTGGGCCGAGCAATCGTAGTAGTCGTTGGTCAGGCTGTCGCGACGCACGAAGGCTTCTTCGTAGTTCAGCAGCAGAGCTTCGTGGGCGGTGAAGAAACTGGTTTCGCGCAGTTGCGGCGAGCTGTCCATGCCGCAAGCACGCATGAAGGCCAGGGTTTCATCGATGCGATCAGCCAGATGGCTGTACTTCTCGGCCAGCGCCGAGTTGGCGATGAAGTCCAGGTTCCATTTGTGCACCTGATGCAGGTCGGCAAAGCCGCCCTGGGCAAAGGCGCGCAGCAGGTTCAGGGTTGCAGTGGACTGGTGGTAAGACTGCAGCAGACGATCCGGGTCCGGCACGCGGCTTTTTTCGTCGAAACCGATGCCGTTGACGATGTCGCCACGGTAGGCCGGCAGCGTTACGCCGTTGATGGTTTCATCGTTGGCCGAACGGGGTTTGGCGAACTGGCCGGCCATGCGTCCGACTTTGACCACCGGGCAACCGGCGGCAAAGGTCATGACGATCGCCATTTGCAGCAACACTTTAAACGTGTCTCGAATTTTCGCGGCAGAGAATTCGGCGAAGCTTTCGGCGCAGTCGCCGCCCTGCAACAGAAACGCCCGGCCCTGGGTGACTTCGGCAAACTGACGACGCAACTCCCGGGCTTCACCGGCAAACACCAGTGGCGGATAGCTCGCCAGGGTTTGCTCGACGTGCAGCAAATGCGCCGCGTCGGGGTATTGGGGTTGTTGCTGGATCGGCAGGGCGCGCCAGCTGTCAGGGCTCCAGGGTTGGCTCATTGCAGTCTCTAGTGTTTTACGCTCGGACGGTTATGTTATCAGCAATTAGTGCGTGACCTGTTCCCGTCGCTTCGCGGACAATCGCGCCTTTGCCGCCACCCACGCGGTCTTATTGCGCTGCTATTTACTGCATTGCAGGCCCGGTAACGATCAGGAGACGAAATGACTGAGGAGCGCGTCGAGCATCTGCTCGCCGAGGTACAGGATGAATTCGGCGTGATTCGCGTGCTGGAAGTGGCCGATTACCGTTTTCTGGAGTTCGGTGATGCCATCGAACAGAGCTGCGTGTTCACCGCTGACCCGAGCTGGCTCGAGTACGATTACACCCGGGCGATGCTGATTGGCGCGCTGTGCCACGAGCAGCCGGAAAGCGCGCTGTTCCTCGGGCTCGGCGCCGGCACGCTGACCCAGGCTTGCCTGAAGTTCCTGCCGCTGGAAGACGTCGAAGCCATCGAGCTGCGCCCCGATGTGCCGCGCCTGGCCATCGAATACCTCGGGCTCGATGACGATCCGCGGCTGTACATTCGCGTCGGCGATGCCCTGGAGCTACTCGAAACGGCTGAGCCGGCCGATCTGATTTTCGTCGACCTCTATACCGATGTCGGGCCGGGTGTCGGGCATCTGGCCTGGGGTTTTCTGGAAAACTGTCAGAAACGTTTGAATCCGGGTGGCTGGCTGGTGATCAACCAGTGGGCCACCGACGATGGTCGACCGTTGGGGGCGGCGTTGCTGCGCGGCCTCTATCACCGGCATTACTGGGAGTTGCCGGTGAAGGAGGGCAACGTGATTCTGATCGTGCCCTCCGAGCTGGATCAGGAGCTGGATATGGAGGGGCTGATTGCGCGCGCTGAAGGCCTGGCGCCGCGATTGGGGTATTCGTTGCAGTCGTTGATCAAGGCGATCCGGCCGGCGACATAAGTCGGCGTCTGTGAGGTCCTCATCGCGGGCAAGCCCGCTCCCACAGTGATTTGCGTCGTTCACGGACCTGTGGGAGCGGGCTTGCCCGCGATGAGGCCCTCACAGTCAACACATGCCTCAAAGCCCTTTGAAAACGCCCGGCCGCTTCTCGAGCATCGACCGCACACCCTCCTTGGCATCCTCGCTATTGAGCAATGTCTTCACCAGCGCCGGCAAAGCCTGAGCTGCCGCCATTTCACCCTCATAGCGCGCCTGCCGGGCAGACATCAGCGTTGCCTGAACCCCCAGCGGTGCCTGCCGGGCAATCCGCTCGGCCAACTCGACCGCCCGCGGCAACAAGTCCTCGCTGGCCATGACCTCCTGCACCAACCCCAGATGCAAGGCGTCATGAGCGTCGAACTCATCGCCAGTAAGCAACCAGCGCATCGCATTGCCCCAGCCGGCCACCTGATGCAGGCGCAAGGTGGCGCCGCCGAACGGGAAGATCCCGCGTTGCACTTCCTTCTGCGCAAAACGGGTATTGCTGGCGCACAGGTTGATGTCGGCAGCCAGCATCAACTCGATGCCAACGGTCAGGCAGTAGCCTTGAGCCGCGACAATCACCGGTTTGCTGACCCTGGGGCCTGCGAGCACGCCCCATGGGTCGCAGCCACCGGGCGGTGCCTGCCAGCCTTCGGCCAGGGCCGCGCCGGCGCTGACCAGATCCAGCCCGGCGGTGAAATGCTCACCATGACCGAACACCACCGCGACCCGCGCCTCGCTGTCGGCCTCGAACTCGCCATAGGCCAGACTGAGTTCATTGAGCAGGTCGAGGTCGAAGGCATTGCGTTTGGCCACCCGATCCAGGCCGATCATCAGGACATGACCGTGTCGTTCACGGGTTACACGACTGGGGCTGGGCTGATTCATGGAAGATTTCCTCGGGCGGGAAGGGGGGTGTCAGACCGAAGGTCTGCGTCACAAGAGTGAACCGTTTTAGCGCCATCGTCAGCAGGGCCGGGCCTTTGCAAAATAGACCGTCGCACGAATATCCGCAAAGCCCGTGACACAACGCTATGCGCCGGTTTTTTCCGATAAAAAAAGCTCCCTTTTCGGGCTAATTCCGGTATAGTGCGCGCCGGCCTTTAACCGGGCCGCGTTTAGGTAGCGCAATTCCCCGAAGCCAGCTTCGGCTGCACGTCCGCACAGCGGACTCTTCCTTGACGAATCTTTTTCATTCATTCGTTTTCGCAAATCCCCGCCGACAAAGCAGCCAGGGCGACTCTTGAGTCTTACACGGCATGCGCAGCTTTGGAGCATGGGTCTTTGCGGATGCACTTAGAGGCAGACCCATGACCCAGGAAACCGGCGGCTTCGCCGCTTTTAATCTTAATCCGAATATTCTTGCAGCCGTCATTGCGACCGGCTACGAAGAGCCTTCGGCTATTCAGCAGCAATCGATCCCGATCATCATGGCCGGCCACGACATGATTGGCCAAGCGCAAACCGGTACGGGTAAAACCGCCGCGTTCGCCCTGCCGATCCTGCACCGCATCGATCCTGCCAAGCGCGAGCCGCAAGCCCTGATCCTGGCGCCAACCCGTGAGTTGGCGCTGCAAGTAGCAACCGCTTTCGAAACCTACGCCAAGCAAATGCCGGGCGTTACCGTTGTGGCCGTTTACGGCGGCGCGCCTATGGGCCCACAACTGAAAGCAATCCGTAATGGCGCACAGATCGTTGTCGCCACGCCGGGCCGTCTGTGCGACCACCTGCGTCGTGACGAAAAAGTTCTGGCTACCGTGAACCACCTGGTTCTCGACGAAGCTGATGAAATGCTCAAACTGGGTTTCATGGACGACCTCGAAGTTATCTTCAAGGCCCTGCCAGCAACCCGTCAGACAGTATTGTTCTCGGCCACCCTGCCGCAGTCGATCCGTGCCATTGCTGAACGCCATCTGCGCGATCCGCAACACGTGAAGATCCAGACCAAGACTCAGACCGTTACCGCGATCGAACAGGCTCACCTGTTGGTTCACGCTGACCAGAAGACCTCGGCTGTATTGAGCCTGCTGGAAGTGGAAGATTTCGACGCCCTGATCATGTTCGTGCGCACCAAGCAAGCGACCCTGGACCTGGCCAGTGCCCTGGAAGCCAAAGGCTACAAAGCCGCTGCGCTGAACGGTGACATTGCTCAGAACCAGCGTGAGCGCGTGATCGAATCCCTCAAGGATGGTCGTCTGGACATCGTTGTGGCGACCGACGTTGCCGCTCGTGGTCTGGACGTTCCGCGTATCACTCACGTGTTCAACGTTGACATGCCGTACGATCCTGAGTCCTACGTTCACCGTATCGGCCGTACCGGCCGTGCCGGTCGCGAAGGTCGTGCGCTGCTGCTGGTGACTCCGCGTGAGCGCCGCATGCTGCAAGTGATCGAGCGTGTAACCGGTCAGAAGGTTGCCGAAGTTCGTCTGCCGGATGCCCAGGCCGTTCTCGATGCCCGCATCAAGAAACTGACCAACAGCCTGTCGCCGCTGGTCGCTGATGCCGAATCGACTCACGGTGATCTGCTGGATCGCCTGACCGCCGACATCGGTTGCACCCCGCGTGCACTGGCCGCTGCTCTGCTGCGCAAGGCAACCAACGCTCAGGCGCTGACCCTGGCTGCAATCGAGAAAGAACGTCCACTGGTGCCGAACAACGCACCGCGTGGCGATCGTCCAGAGCGTTCCGGTGATCGTCCGGACCGTGGTGATCGTGAGCGTCGCGCTCCGGTTCCATTGGCTGAAGGTCGTGCTCGTTGCCGTACCGCGCTGGGTGCGCGTGATGGTATCGCTGCCAAGAACCTGCTGGGCGCCATCCTGAATGAAGGCGGTTTGGCGCGTGAAGCCATCGGTCGCATCCAGGTGCGTGACAGCTTCAGCCTCGTCGAGCTGCCGGAAGATGGTCTGGAGAAACTCCTGACCAAACTGAAGGACACTCGCGTTGCCGGTAAGCAGTTGAAGCTGCGTCGCTACCGCGAAGATTAATCCGCTCTCGAGCTGATTGATCGAACATAAAAAATCCCCGACTGGTTCGGGGATTTTTTTTGCCTGATCGTTCCCACGCTCTGCGTGGGAATTAATCAATGGACGCTCTGCGTCCGCTTCTGGGGCGCGGAGCGTCCCGGGCTGCATTCCCACGCAGAGCGTGGGAACGATCAAGTGTCAGCCAAAGCGATAAATGTCCATCCCAAGTGCTCCCATGGTGAAACCCTTGTGCGCAATGCTGAACTCACCCCCGGCCGCGCGGGCAAAGTACAGCGGCAGCAGATGCTCGTCACTCGGATGGTTGCGCACAGCATTCGGAGCTTGCTGACGATAGTCGTGCAATGCGGCTTCGTCGTTCGCTTCGAGTTTCTCGATCATCCAGTCGCGGAACGCCTTGGCCCAGGGTTCGACGCTTTCCGGGCCAGCGTGCCAGTCCAGTTCGCGCAGGTTGTGGGTGATGCTGCCGGAGCCGATCAACAGCACACCGTGCTCGCGCAGGCTGGCCAACGCATGGCCGACACGGGTTTGCAGGGCAGGGCCGCCACGGGTGGGCAGCGAGACCTGCACCACCGGGATATCAGCTTGCGGATACATCAACGCCAAGGGCACCCAAACACCATGGTCGAACGGTCGCTGGCTGTCGATCCGCGCCGGCAGGCCATCGGCTTTCAGCAGCTCGACCACCTCCGCCGCCAGTTGTGGATTGCCGGGGGCCGGGTATTGCACCTCGAACAAGGCCTGCGGAAAGCCGCCGAAGTCGTGCCAGGTTTCAGGTTGGGGGTTGCCGCTGACCAGCAGTTCGCTGCTTTCCCAGTGCGCGGAAACCATCACGATGGCCCTGGGTTTCGGCAATGCCGCGGCCAGGCGCGCGAGAGCCGGCCCGCTGGCGCCAGGTTCCAGGGCTAGCATCGGGGAGCCATGAGAGATATACAGGCTGGGGAACATGTATGAGCTCCTGAGAGTAAGATGGCACCATCTTCAGTCAGATCATTGATCTAAATCTAATATAAGTTTTAGGGTCTTTTGATCGAATTTTTCGGGGTTAATTATGCAGCCGGAGTTTTGGCACAAACGATGGGCGTCGAATCAGATCGGCTTTCATCTGCCGGAAGTGAATCCTTATCTGCAACGGTTCTGGCCAGCGCTGAGCCTGGAAAAGGGCGCTCGCGTGCTGGTGCCGCTGTGTGGGAAAAGTCTGGATCTGTTGTGGCTGGCGCACCTAGGTCATGAGGTCTTGGGGATTGAGCTGTCGGAAAAGGCCGTGGAGGATTTCTTCAGTGAGCATCAATTTGACCCGGACGTCAGTGAGCAGGGGCCGTTCAAGGTCTACCGTGCCGGTTCAATCGAGTTGTGGTGTGGCGATTTCTTTGAGCTGACGGCAGGCGATGTCGCCGATTGCAGTGGGCTGTACGACCGCGCGGCGTTGATTGCCCTGCCGCCGGCAATGCGTGAGCAGTATGCGGCTCATTTGATTCGGATTCTGCCGCAGGATTCTTTAGGGCTTTTGATTACGCTGGATTACGACCAGGCGCAAATGGCCGGGCCACCGTTTGCTGTGCTTGATGACGAGGTGCAACGGTTGTTCGGCGATGTGTGGGCGCTGAAGACTCTGGAAGACCAGGATGTTCTGGGCGAGAGCTGGAAGTTTCTCGAGGCCGGTGTGACGCGGCTTGAGGAGCGGGTTTATCGGATTTCCAGTCGATAAAAGCTGCTGATTGTGCTGACCTCATCGCGGGCAAGCCCGCTCCCACAGGGGATGGTGGTGCATCGACAAACGCATATCCTTGTGGGAGCGGGCTTGCCCGCGATGAGGGTCTCAAGAGCACCGCACTAATCAAACAGACAAAAAAAGGCCCGCATCACTGCGGGCCTTTTTTTGTGCAGAGCCTGTCAGCCCCGACGACGCAGTGCGTCAATGCGCTCTTCCAGCGGCGGGTGGCTCATGAACATGCGGGCGAACCCTTGTTTGAGACCGCCGTTGATGCCGAAGGCATTCAGCGTATCCGGCATGTGTACCGGCAGCCCTTGTTCTGCACGCAGACGCTGCAGCGCACCGATCATTGCACTGGTACCCGCCAGGCGCGCACCGGCATCATCGGCCCGGAATTCGCGCTTGCGCGAGAACCACATGACGATGGCGCTGGCCAGGATGCCCAGGACCAGTTCGGCGAAGATGGTCGCTACGTAGTAGGCGATACCTTGGCCTTCTTCGTTCTTGAAGATCACCTTGTCGACAAAGTTGCCGATAATCCGGGCGAAGAACATCACGAAGGTGTTCACCACGCCCTGGATCAACGCCAGGGTGACCATGTCGCCATTGGCCACGTGGCCGATTTCGTGGGCCAGAACGGCTTTCACTTCATCCGGCGAGAAACGCTCGAGCAAGCCCTGGCTGACCGCGACCAGTGCGTCGTTCTTGTTCCAGCCGGTGGCGAAGGCGTTGGCTTCATAGGCCGGGAAAATCCCGACTTCGGGCATCTTGATCCCGGCTTCGCGGGACAGTTGCTCGACTGTTTGCAGCAGCCATTGCTCGTGCCGGGTGCGCGGCTGGCTGATGATCTGGGTGCTGGTACTCATTTTCGCCATCCACTTGGAGATGAACAGCGAGAACAGGGAACCGGCGAAACCAAAGACCGCACAGAAAATCAGCAGCTGATTGAGGTTGAGATCAACCCCGTTGGCCGCCATGAACCCGTTGAAGCCGAAAAGGCTCAGGGTGATGCTGGCAATCAGCACGACCGCCAGGTTAGTGGCCAAAAACAGCAAAATGCGCATCATGGTTGTAGAAATCTCCTCGTGCTAAAGATGTAGCGTACTGCGGGGTATATAAGGTGCTGCACCGGGCTATTCAACCGAGTGACTATTTCAAACTGTGTCCTACAGCAACAGTCTAGCGGCTTGAAGGGCATTTCCGACGTCGGCATGGGAAACGGTTGTCAGCCAATTAGCCTCGCAGGCCCCCGCCGTTGTTAGGCGCGGGCATGAAACGTGTCATCAGTCAGCGCTTGAAACAACGATGCAGGGTAGGGGGCAAAGATATGTTGCTGAATTAATCACCGTGCGACTTTAACCAGCGTCGCACGGTGACAGGCCACTTACTGGCGATAGGATTTGAGGAAGTTACCGATCCGGCCAATCGCCTGGTCCAGGTCGTCGAGTCGTGGCAGGGTGACCACGCGGAAGTGGTCCGGCCATGGCCAGTTGAAGGCCGTACCCTGTACCACCAGCAGCTTCTCGGAGAGCAGCAGGTCAAGCACGAATTTCTCGTCGTTGTGGATCGGGCAGACTTTCGGATCGATCCGCGGGAACGCATACAGCGCGCCCATCGGCTTGACGCAGCTCACGCCCGGAATGTCGTTCAGCAGTTCCCAGGTACGATTGCGCTGTTCCAGTAGACGCCCTTGCGGCAGCACCAGATCGTTGATGCTCTGATAGCCGCCCAGCGCGGTCTGGATGGCGTGCTGGCTCGGCACGTTGGCGCACAGGCGCATGTTGGCCAATATGTCGATGCCTTCGATGTAGCTCTGGGCGTGATGTTTCGGACCGGAAATAGCGACCCAGCCGGAACGGAAGCCAGCCACACGATAGGACTTGGACAGACCGTTGAAGGTCATGCACAGCAAATCCGGCGCCAGCGAGGCGGTGCAGATGTGTACGGCGTCGTCGTACAGAATCTTGTCGTAGATCTCGTCGGAGAACACCACCAGATTGTGCTGACGGGCCAGTTCCAGCATGCCCAGCAGGACTTCTTTCGAGTACACCGAGCCGGTCGGGTTGTTCGGGTTGATGATCACCAGAGCCTTGGTGTTCGGGGTGATCTTGGCCTTGATGTCCGCCAGATCTGGCCACCAGTTGGCCTGTTCATCGCACAAGTAATGCACCGCGTTGCCGCCCGCCAGGCTCACTGCGGCGGTCCACAGCGGATAGTCGGGAGCCGGCACCAGCACTTCGTCGCCGTTGTTGAGCAGGGCCTGCATCGACATCACGATCAGCTCGGAAACGCCGTTGCCCAGATAGATGTCTTCGATGCCGACGCCTTCTACCTGTTTTTGCTGGTAGTACTGCATCACAGCCTTGCGAGCGCTGAACAACCCCTTGGAGTCGCTGTAGCCCTGGGCGGTCGGCAGGTTGCGGATCACGTCCTGAAGGATTTCATCCGGTGCTTCGAAACCAAAGGGGGCCGGGTTGCCGATGTTCAGCTTGAGGATGCGATGGCCTTCCTCTTCCAGGCGTTTGGCGTGCTTGAGCACTGGGCCGCGAATGTCGTAGCAGACGTTGGCGAGCTTGTTCGATTTGCTGACCTGCATGGCGATGTGTTCCCGAAAATGAACGATCCAGGCGGCGTATGAACGACCGTACTGGGAATCCTGCGTATTCACACAGGCCTGACGCCTCGAATGGCGGCACTCATAATCCGTTTGAATGCACGTGGTCTGGCTGCCAGACTGGCGTTTGACGAGGCGCAATCATACGTGCCGCCCGATCCGTGGAAAAGGTACAGATCGGGCTTTTTCAGCTGCTGAGGTGTAACAATGGAAAAGTTGGAAAAAACCCTGGAAGAATGGCGTGCAATGCTCGACCCGGAGCAGTACAACGTTTGCCGCCTCAAGGGCACCGAACGGCCGTTCTCCGGTAAGTACAACGACAGCAAGGTCGACGGTGTTTACCACTGCATCTGCTGCAACTCGCCGCTGTTCGACTCAAAGACCAAATTCGATTCCGGCTGCGGCTGGCCGAGCTTCTACGCGCCGATCGGCGACAGCGCCATGGTCGAGATCCGTGATGTCAGCCACGGCATGATCCGCACCGAAGTGGTCTGCGCCACATGCGATGCGCATCTGGGGCATGTGTTCCCGGATGGTCCGCCGCCCACTGGCTTGCGTTATTGCATCAACTCGGTGTGCCTGGACCTCGTTCCCCGCTCGTAATGCGAGCCCGGTAGGAGCGAAGCTTGCTCGCGAAGGCGTCTTGGCATTCAACATTGATGTTGACTGGCCCAGCGCCTTCGCGAGCGCTCCTACAGATGAATGGTGTTCAATATTTTAAATTGCACACAATTAAATTGCTCGCTATGTTTGGTCTTTGTTCTTCCATTCGGAGTTCGTGCCATGAGCGACAACCTGCTGAGCATTCCTTGCACCACCATCAAGGGCGAGCAAAAGACCCTGGCCGATTTCGCCGGCAAAGCGGTGCTGGTGGTCAACACCGCCAGCAAATGCGGGTTCACCCCGCAGTACAAAGGCCTCGAAGAGCTGTGGCAGACCTACAAGGATCAAGGCCTGGTGGTGCTCGGCTTTCCTTGCAATCAGTTCGGCAAACAAGAGCCGGGCAACGAGGGGGCGATTTCCGAGTTCTGCGAGTTGAATTACGGGGTGAGTTTCCCGCTGTTCAAGAAAATCGAAGTGAATGGTGCCGACGCCCATCCACTGTTCGTTCAGCTGAAAAAGCGCGCACCGGGCGTGCTGGGCTCCCAAGGCATCAAGTGGAACTTCACCAAATTCCTGATCGGCAAGGACGGCCAGTTGGTCAAGCGCTTTGCTCCGGCGACCAAACCGCAGGACCTGAGCCGTGAGATCGAAGCCCTGCTCAAATGAATACGTTGTCAGTTGATTCGCTGAAGCTCGACAGTCAGCTCTGCTTCAAGCTGTATGCGGCTTCTCGGGCGGTGATTCGTGCCTATAAGCCGATGCTCGATCAGTTGGGCCTGACTTACCCGCAATACCTGGCGATGCTGGTGTTGTGGGAATGGCAGGAGGCAGCGCCGGAGCAGCCGACGGTCAAGGCCTTGGGTGAGCGCCTGGCGCTGGATTCCGGGACGCTGACGCCGCTGCTCAAGCGGCTTGAGCAACTGCAGATGGTGCAGCGTCAGCGTTCGGCGCGCGATGAGCGTGAGGTGCACTTGAGCCTGTCGCCCGCCGGCAAGGCGTTGCGCGATCAGGTCGGGCCGCTCAAGGCCCGGCTGTTGTGCGATAGCGGCGTCGATCTTGATCGCCTGAATGATCTGCGCGATGGCCTCGATCACCTGCTGGGGCAAATCAAAGCGCTGTCGTAGTGGGTATCCACAAGTCGAGCAGGGCGGCCAGTTCTTCTCGGCGGAAGGGTTTGGCCAGGTAGTCACTCATGCCCGCCGCACGGCAGCGTTCGCGTTCTTCGGACATGGCGTTGGCGGTCAGGGCGACGATGGGCAACTGTGGCCAGCGCCCGCTGCGGCGAATCTGCCGACTGGCTTCATAGCCGTCCATCACCGGCATGTTGCAATCCATCAGCACCAGATCGAATTCGCTCTGCTCAAGTTGATCCAGCGCTTCACCGCCGTGGGCCGCGACGCTCACCTCGCAACCGAGTTTTCCGAGCATTCCCTTGGCCACCAACTGATTGACCGGGTTGTCCTCCACCAGCAGGATGCGTCCGCGTCGCAGGGGTGAGATGGCTTCGATCCGGGCGCCGTTGATCGTGGTGAGTTCCGGCTGCAAGATCCGCCGCAATGCCTGATAAAGCGCGTTACGCGCCAAAGGCCGTGCCTGCTGCTGCAAAGGCGCCAGGGCGTTGGCTTGCTCGCCGGGCAGGAAACTGCCGTAAGCGGTCACCAGCAGAATCGGCGCGGTGAAGCCAGGACGCAGGCCAAACAGGCATTCGGGACAGTCGGTGATCAGCACATCCGGCTCCAGACCGATCAACCGGTCATCGATGGAGCGCTGCTGATAGTCGAGCCCCCAGCCGGGCAGCAGACTGCTCAACAGTTCCGCCAGACCGCTGCTGGCGGCGGTGATCGCGACGATGTTGCCCCGCAGTGCTGCCGGAGAAATGGCCCGGGTATGGCAGGGTAGAGGCAGGTCGGCGCAGAACTGACTGCCGAATCCCGCTTCCGAGCTGATCGTCAGACGCCCCTGCATGGCTTCGCAGAGGCTATAAGTCAGCGCCAGACCCAAACCGGTCCCACCGAATTGCCGGGTAATACCGGCACCGGCCTGGGTGAATGGCTGGAAGATTTTGACCTGCGCATCCTGGGCGATACCGATGCCGGTGTCGCAGACTTCGATCCGTACGCCGTCTTCGAACATGGAAAGACGCACATCGACCCGCCCGAAACGGGTGAACTTGAGGGCGTTGGACAACAGGTTGCTGACAATCTGCCGGACCCGGGTCGGATCGCCGAGCACCAGTGCAGGAAAATGCGGGTCGATCAGGCATGCCAACTCGACACTCGGCGCGGCGTTCTGGGACAGCAGGTTGGCGGTGTCTTCGATCAGCGAACCAAGGTCGAATGGAATGTGTTCGAGTTCAAGCTGGCCGGCATCGAACTTCGACAGGTCGAGAATATCGTTGAGCAGTTCCACCAGCACTTTGCCCGAGTCATGGGCGATGGACAGCTGTTGCTGCTGCTCGGCATTGAGCGGTCCGTCCAGCGAGAGCGCGATCATCCCCAGCAGACCGTTGAGGGGCGTGCGGATTTCATGACTCATGTTGGCCAGGAACACCGAGCGCGCTTCGGCCATGTCCAGGGCAGTGCTGCGGGCGACTTCCAGTTCCTCGTTGGATTGGCTGAGGCGGGTATTGATCGCCTTGAGTTCGGCGGTGCGGGCCGAGACGATATTTTCCAGTTGCGAGAGGTAGTCGGTCAGACGGTTTTCAGCGTTGCGCCGTTGCTGGATTTCGGTGGCGATGTTTTCAAACTGCTGATTGGCGACCTTGACCAAGACCCCGATTTCATCGTTTTCATGCCCTGTCGGACACTCCAGCAACGTCGGTTCCGCGCTGCGCGGATCACGGCCACTGAGTTCGCGGATGACCCGCACCAGCGGTTTGGTCAGCATCACGTAAAACAGCGCCAGCAGAATACCCGTGAGAATCAGGCTGCGCGCAAAGCCGTTGAGCAGGGTCACTTCGGCCCGGCGCAGGAAGCGGCTGCCGAAGGTGTAGGTGTCGACTTCCAGTTGCAAGGTCCCGAGGGATTCGTCCGGCAAGTGATCGAGGTAAAGGCGGTCTGCGAATTGCCGGTTGGCGCCGAACAGGAAGTCGCTGATCATCCGGTCATTGTTTTCCAGGCCCGGACGTTTGACGCTGGCCAGCACGGTATTGTTGTTATCGGTCAATTGCGCGCCGATGATTGCCGGGGAGCGCAACAGACCCAGGGCCAGTTCCTGAGCGAGTTCGGCATCAATGTTATAGGCGATGCGGGACGCGGGGTTATGGCTGATTTCCAGCAAGGACAGTATTTCGCGGTTGATGGAGGCGTCTTCGCTGGCATAATCGATGCCTATTTGCAGCAGGCTGAGCAGCGTGCCCAGAATGAAACCGGCCAGCACCGTAACCCGGGCTTGTTTGTACGACAGCCGGTGGCTGAACTTGATATCCATGGGATGTTGAACCACTTCCGTTTCCCTTCGCTGCTCAAGCATAGTCGATCAATGGATACCGATGTTCTCGCAAAACACCTGTAGGGGTGTAGATGCTGTGTTTCGTCGCTGTACCGCCATCATTACCGTGAACGTGCCCCGAGGAGAAGACGTGGATTCCCGATTGAATGCTTTTCTTGAACGCGCCGATGCCGTTCTGGCCCGTATCGAACCGCTGCTGCCTGCCCCTCGGCAAGCCATCGACTGGACGCACTGCCTGGCCGCACGCTGGCAGCGCGAGGGACGCAGCGGTTTTCTGTTGCCGCTGCAAGTCAGCCTCGACACGCGTTTGTCCGACCTGATTGGCGTTGACCGGCAACTGGAGCAATTGGGCCGCAACACCCGACAGTTCCTCGACGGCATGCCGGCCAACCACGCCTTGCTCTGGGGCTCGCGTGGCACCGGTAAATCTTCGCTGGTGCGCGCCTTGCTGTCGGAACACGCCAAAAGCGGCCTGCGGCTGATAGAGATCGAACGCGATCACTTGGCGGACTTGCCGCGCGTGGTCGAGCAGATCGCCAAGTTGCCGCAGCGCTTTGTGCTGTTCTGCGATGACCTGTCGTTCGAATCGGGTGAGGGCGATTACCGCGTGCTCAAGAGCGTGCTCGATGGTTCTCTCGAACAGGCGCCAGACAACGTTCTGCTGTACGCCACTTCCAACCGCCGCCATCTGGTGCCGGAAAAGGAAAGCGATAACGAGAACTGGAAAAGGGTCGATGGCGAACTCCATCCCAGTGAGGCGGTGGAAGACAAGATCGCGCTGTCGGACCGTTTTGGTCTGTGGCTGTCGTTCTATCCATTTACTCAGGAGCATTTCCTCAACGTCGTCGAACACTGGATCGGCCAATTGGCTGACAAGGCCGGCCTTGAGTGGCAGCGTGATGAAGCGCTGGACATCCTCGCGGTGCGCTGGGCCACGGGCCGGGGCAATCGCAACGGGCGTTGCGCGTATCAATTTGCCCGCTATTGGGTCGGGCTGAAGCTGTTGGAGCACAAGGCATGATTGATTTGCAAAAAAGCGGCCAAGGCCTTGAGGGCTATGGCATGTTGTGGGCACAACTGGAATCGCTGCTGGCGGACGAGCGTGATTTTATCGCCAACGCCGCACAATTTTCGGCGTTTCTGTTCAACCAGCTCGACGATCTGAACTGGGCGGGTTTCTACCTTAATCGCAACGAAGAACTGGTACTTGGTCCGTTTCAGGGGCAGATCGCCTGTGTACGAATTCCATTCGGTCGCGGTGTGTGCGGGGCGGCGGCGGCCACCTTGCAGACTCAACGGGTTGAAGATGTACACGCGTTCCCCGGGCACATCGCCTGCGACAGTGCCTCGAACAGTGAACTGGTGGTGCCACTGGTCAAGGACGGTCGACTGATCGGTGTGCTGGACCTCGACAGCCCGAAGCTCGCACGTTTTACCGCTGGCGATCAGGCCGGTATCGAACAACTGGCGGCGATTTTCCTGCGTCTGACCGACTGCTGATCAGGCCATCAAGCCGGCCTTGATCAGCAGGCTTGACGGGTCGACCGCATCAATCTGCCGTGGGTCGAGAAAACGGTTGGCGTACTGCAAGTAGACTTCGTCGTTGATGAACAGCCCGAACAACTCAGCGTCAATGTGGGCGTCACGGCACATGGTGGCCATGATGCCCAGCGCTTCGCTCAAGGACTTGGCTTTCTTGTAGGGGCGATCGGCGGCGGTCAGCGCTTCGAAAATATCGGCTATCGCGATCATCCGCGCCGGCAAGCTCATGTCTTCGCGTTTCAACCGTTTGGGATAACCGGTGCCGTCCATTTTTTCGTGGTGGCCGCCGGCGATCTCCGCGATGTTATTGAGGTGGCCGGGGAAGGGCAGGTGATTGAGCATCAGAATCGTCTGCACCATGTGGTGATTGATGATGTAGCGCTCCTCGCGGGTCAGGGTGCCTCGGGTGATGCCCAGATTGTAAAGCTCGCCCCGGTTGTACTTGTAGCGCGGTACGTCGAGCTTGAACCCCCACGGATTATCGGCCGGGATCAGTTCGCTGTCGGCGCGTTCGAGCAAGTGTTCGGGTTTATCCGCCAGCAGTGGCTCGCTGACCGGCAGGGTCGGCGTCGGGGTCCGGGCCTGGCGACGGTTCTCTTCCCACGAGACCCCCAGTCGATCATCCAGGGTTCGGGTCCAGGTGCGTTGGGCGATGGTGTTCAGGCGTTGCAGATCGGCCTCGGCCATGGCCTCGCTGCCGAGATTGCAGCGGGCGATGAACGCGAAATCATCATCCAGCGCCGCCAGGTTCGCATTGCGCAATTGCGCCAGACGCTGTTCGTCTCCTCCCAGGGCGATGGCCTGCCAATAGTTGATCCAGGCATCACGCTTGAGTACTTCGAAACGGGTGCGGATTTCGTGGATGCGGTCGTTCAGGGTCTCAAGCTTCGTGGCTTTGTCGACCACGTATTCAGGCGTAGTGACCTTGCCGCAATCATGCAGCCAGGCGGCGATGTGCAGGGTTTCCCATTCATCTTCGGTGGGCTGATAGCTGCTGAAGGCCGGGTCCTGACTGGCTGCGGCCGCCTGCGCCAGCATCAGCGTCAGTACCGGCACCCGCTGGCAGTGCCCGCCGGTATAGGGACTCTTGGCATCGATCGCGCCAGCCAGCAGTTGAATAAATGAGTCCAGCAACTGCTTCTGCTTGGCTTGCAGGCGCTGACTTTCGATACTCACCGCGGCGGCACCGGAAACCGCCTGGAGAAACGCGATGCGGTCCGGGCGAAGTTTTTCCAGGTCGTCCTGCGTGCCGCTGTCGGCCAGCAGCAAGACCAGCAGCCCGACTGTTTCGTTGTGACGATTGTGCAGCCGGATACCGATCAGATGAACCCGTGGGCACTCCAGTGCCAGCAAAACCTTCTGCAAATCCCCCGCCTCTTCAAAACCCAGGCTGGTGACGACATTGTTGGTGCTCGACAATTTCTGCATCCATTGAGGGCTCTGCAGATCCTGAGGTGTGTGTCCTTGAATGGCGAATGACGGCAATGCCTGTGAGCTCCCATTGATGACCAGCGCATGAGGCTCCACGCGATCGTCATCACTTTCGCGCAGGTAGAGCAGACCGGCCTGGGCCTGGCCGATCTTCACGGTTTCAAACAGCACCCGTTGCAGCAGCGGGGCGAAACGGGTCTCGGCGCTCAGGCTGTCGGTGATCTGGAAAAAACTCGCCAGGGTGTCTTTCATACGCGCCATCGACACGCTCAATTGGTCGACTTCAAGCACTGGCGAGCGACGGGAAGCCGGAAAATTGAAATCGAAACTGCGAATTGCATCGGCTTCCTGCACCAGGGCACGCAAGGGTTTGACCAGGATTCTCGAGGTCAGCCAACCCATCGGCAGGCACAACAGCAGCGTCGCCAGGGTAATCAACGCGCCTTGCCAGCGCATGCGGTAGGCATCGACGAGCAATTCGTCCTCCGGCACCAGTAGTGCCAGTTGCAGTCCCTGCGGGCCACCCTCCTGGATACTGCTGCGCGCCACGATCCATTGACGACCCGCGGCGTTCAATCGATTGACCTCGGCGGGGCTGGTGAGCAGCGCCGCGAGTGTGGGGCTCAGGTCTGCGGCTTTGGTCAACCGCGCCGTCTGGTCGTCGATAATCAGTTTGCTACTGTCGGGGTAGGCGATGGCATTCCCCTCGGCATCGAACAGCACAATTTCGGTACTGGGGGTCACCACATGTTCGGCCAGGGTCGCCGACAGTTCCGCCAGCGTAAGGTCGGCCCCCATCACCGCATGCTCGCCACTGCTCCGGGCCAGTGTGGTGCCGACATTGTGGGTGGAGAAAAAAAGGTAGGGCGCGGTGGTGATCTGATCACGGTTGCCGCGGGCGCTGGAGAACCAGGCACGGGCACGGGGATCGTAGGTTTCGTCGGGGTTGTCCTGACGACTGATGAGGGCCAGGTTCTGATCGAAAAACAATGATTGGGAGCGGATCTGACCGCTGCTTGAGTGTTCGATGCTCCATACCTGATACGCCGCCGTGTCGGGTGCCTTGACCAGTGCTTTCAGGGCTCCGGTCGGCAAAGGACGAACCATGAAGAAGTCGCCATTGCTGTAACCCAGATATAACGAGGCCAGATCGGGGTTGTCCTTGAGTGATTGGCTGAAGGGCTTGAGCAACGCCAGGCGCTGCTCAAGGCCGGGCGCCTGGGTCGCCGGAATATCCGCCAGCAGGCTCAGCAGGTGGCGAATCGGCTGATAGATGCGATGCAGGTCCAGACGGACATCCTGCTCGATACGGTTGAAGAGTTTTTCGCTGCTGGAAAGAATGATCCGGGTGGTTTGCCGATAGTTGAAAATGCCCAGTACCACCCCGGTCAGTAACAACAGGAAGGTGAACATCACGCTGATATGGATGTGCAGGGGGAACCGGCGTTGATCCGGGCGCAGTGGGCTGGGCATTGCAGCTTTCTCCATGATGATTAACACACTGCTCAGTCCCCAAGCATAGTTAATGCTCCTTCATTGTGCTTTTGTCATGGTGTGCCATCTGTTGTTGCAACGCCTGCTCGAGTTCGAGCATGGCGCGCTCCATGGACTTGCTGCAATCGGCCACTTCATCGTCGTGGAATCTGTTATTGCAGGCCTGTTCGAGCGCCTCGCAACTGTCGATCAGTCGGGAGGCCTGGACGATTCGGGCCGCGCCCTTGATTTTGTGGGCAATGTCGAGGAATGACTGCCGGTCCTTCGACTCGGATAACGCCAGCAGCGCTTCGCGGTCCAGGCGGTTGCTGTTCAGCAGTTCGACCAACAATCGCTGGTTGAGTGACGGGTTGCCACCGGTCAACAGGTGCAGCCCTTCCAGGCTGAAGGCTGGCTCGCGGACCCTCGGCGTGATGCCTTCGACCCATTGGCTCAAGGCCGTCAGGCTGAGGGGCTTGAACAGGCAATCGTCCATCCCGGCCAGTTTGCAGCGTTGTCTTTCCTCCGGCTGCGCGTTGGCGGTGAAACCCAAAACGGTACAGGGAGGGCGCTGCAGTTGCTGTTCATATTGGCGAATGGCACGGACCAGCTCATATCCATTCATGATCGGCATGTTGCAATCTGCAATCACCAGATCGAATGGCTGATTCTTCCATGCCTCGAACCCTTCCTCGCCATCCGCAGCGACGTTGAATCGATGCCCCAGAAACTCCAGTTGCTGGCACATGAGCAAGCGATTGGCCGGGTGATCATCGACCACCAGCACGTTCAAGGGGGCAGTGCTCAAGTGAATTTGCGGCTCGACAGGTTCCGGTATCCGTTCCGTCGGCAGGGTTGCCAGGTTCAGCGAAACCCGAACCTGTGTGCCGACTCCCCGCTCACTGTTCAATTGCAGGCTGCCGCCCATCATTTCGCATAGATTGCGGCTGATCACCAGGCCAAGCCCCGCGCCGCCTCTGGCTGACTGGCTGGAGTTATCGGCCTGGACAAAAGGCTCGAACAACCGCTGTTGATCCTCCTCGCTGATCCCTGCGCCACTGTCTTCAACCAGCAATTGCAGGTCAACTCGCTCGGGCTCGTCGGTCGGCTGCAACTCTACGCTGATCCTGACTTGGCCCTGTTGCGTAAACTTGATGGCATTGCTGATCAGATTGGACAGCACCTGCTTGAAGCGCATCGGGTCCAACAGGACATCAGTCGCCGGTTTGGCAGGGCTGAATTGCAGTTGCAGCCCGAGATTTTTCTGCCGGGCCAGCCCGTCGAAAATCCGCACCACCGAGGCGACGGTTTCAGCCAGATTGACGCGCTCCGGGCTCAGGCTCAGACGCCCGGATTCGATGCGCGCAATATCGAGAATGTCCCCGATCAGTTCCAGCAGGTCTTTCGCTGAGTGGTACGCGACGTCGATGGCGGGTCGATCCGGATGACGGTGATCGATACGCTTGAGTGTCAGTTCGAGCATGCCGATGATTGCATTCATTGGCGTGCGGATCTCATGGCTCATGGTCGCCAGAAAGGTGCTTTTAGCTCGGTTGGCTTCATCGGCGCGCTCTTTCGCTGCCCGCAACTCATCAAACAGTTTCCGCCGCTCGCTGATATCGATCCAGCCGCCGATGATGCCTTGCACATCACCGCTCGAGTCGCGATAGGGAAGAATCCAGTGATAGATCGTCAGCTTGTGGTCGTCGATGTGCAACGGACGGTCGAGAACCAGCGGCGTGCCCTCGGCCATGACGCGTTGGTAGTCCGCCTGATATTCCCGTGCTTCGAAGGCGTTGCTGAAGCAGCCCTGCATGACGCCTTTACCAATGATGTCTTCGCGTTTCGCGCAGAAGGTCTCCAGGTAACTATCGTTGCAGCTTTGCAGCAATCCCTGGCGATCCCGCACATAAATGGGATGAGGTGTGCCATTGACCAGTGATCGCATGAATTCCAGTTGATCGTTCAATGCGCGTTCGGCCGCCTGACGCTGTTTTATCTGACGTCTCATATAGGCGTTCCAGGCAACGGATATCAGCAGTAGAACACCAGCGCCTGTAACGATCTGATAGAACACTCGGTGATAGTTGCGCCAAGTATTCTGCGAGGGCGTCGAATAACCACGCCAGCGGTTGTTGATGATGCCCAGCTCCTCCGGTGCAATGCTCAGCAGCGCCTTGTCGAGGATGGCATTCAGTTCTTTGGCGTCGCGCCCGGTCGCCAGGGAAAACGCTGCCTGTCGGGTGCCGATGGTGGTGCTGATCTGAAGTGTCTGTTCGAAGATCCGCGATGAGATGAAGTAGTTGGCGATCACCAGTGAGTTCACCGCACCTTCTGCCTGGCCCACGGCGAGCAATTCCACGGCGCTGAACGTGTCCGGGGTTTCAACCAGATTGATCCGCGGAAACTCGCTGCGCAGGTAATCCACCAGTGGATTGCCTTGAGCGATGGCCAGGCGTTTGTCCTGCAATTGCGTGAGATTTGTCGGGCTGTCGGCCGCTTTGCGCGTCAGTAGCACAAAGGAGTTTTCCAGATAGGGGCGGCTGAAATTCAACGTCGTTTCACGTTGGATGCTGGGGAGCAGGGCGGCGATCAGGTCAGCCTGATGGTTAGCGATCTGCTCGATCATCTCGTCATCGCTTCGGCTGCGCTGGATTTCGAAACGCAAACCGGTGCGCAACCTGATCAGCTCGAGCAGATCAGCCGTGACACCTCGAAAGTTGCCGTCGCTGTCGAAAAACGACAGCGGCGCAAACGCTTCATTAACCACGACACGCACAACCGGATGTTGTGCCAGCCAGCGTTCTTCACGGTGGCTGAGTTGCAGTTTGTGATCGGTGAGAAGAATGTCGCTGCCGGCACTCCAGCGTTTGGCAATGTTTTCTCGCTCGCTGGTGGGGATGGTCTTGAGTACCACGTTGATGATTGCAAGCAGATTCGGGTTGTCCTTCTGCACGGCAAAGCTGAAACCATGGGCTTCGTGTTTACCGAAGTTGGCCATGCGGATGTTGTTCAGATACCCCTTGTTGATCATGTAGTGGGTTGAAATGGTGTCGCCGAGAAAAACGTCGGCCTGGTCGAAGGCAACCGCATTGATCGCATTCTGGTAGGACGGATAGGAGGTAATGATGGCCTTCGGATACAGCGCCCTTACCTCATCCAGAGGCAAATAGTGATACACCATGCTGAGCCGCATGCCGGCAAGTCCATCGGTCAGCGATCTGGTTTCTCCTTCTCGTGTCACCAGTACGGGTTGATCCACCGCATAAGGCATGGATAAGGCAATGTCGGCGTTGTCGGCTTCGAACCCATTGGCGGTGCCGAGCATGTCGACCTGGCCTTTTTCCAGCGCCTCGATCGCGGCCCCCCGGGATGCGAAACGCTGCACCTTGATCGGCAACCCTATGGCCTTGCCGAGGATACCTGCGTAATCGGCGGTCAAACCTTCATAGTCGTGGCCGCTGAGGGTCAGGTCGAAAGGAGGATAGTCCGGGGCCGATGTACCCAGGATCAATTCACGTTTGTCTTTAGCCCATTGTCGTTGTGAGGTATCCAGTTGGACTTCCATGTGCCCGGCCGTCGAGCGACTGAGCAGGGAGTAATGCTCGCCGGCTGTCTTGGCCGCGAGTACTGAGGTACTCAGGCATAAACCCGCGGCCATGAGTATTAGATGATCCTTCAAGCGGCTGGGCATCCTGTTTCTCACACTAACGCGTTACGTTTTGCCATATCGATGAGTTCAACCAAGGATTTGGCTTTGAGTTTCTGCATGAGTCGTTTTTTATAAGTACTGACCGTTTTGTTGCTGAGAAACATGCCCTTGGCAATTTCTTTATTGGTGCGACCTTGGGCGAAAAGTTGTAATACCATCAGCTCTCGATCATTGACGGATTTAAACAATTCCAGGTCGGACCAGCGCGCGTCGTCACGACGAACAGGGTTCAAGGCTTGACTGGGAAAGTAGTTGTAACCTGATAAGACCGCTTTGATCGCACTCATCAGTTCACTGAGGTCTTCCTGCTTGCAAACATAGCCCGATGCACCGGACTGCATGCATCGAATACCGAAAAGTGTCGGGCACTGTGCAGTTAACACCAGTGTTTTTAAGGGGGTACTCATGGCGTTGAAACGGGAAAGAACTTCCAGCCCATCCAGTTTGGGAATACTGATGTCGAGGATGATCAGGTCAGGCATGCATTCGCGAACCATCTGCATTGCATCGACCCCATTGTCAGTTTCGCCGACGACTTTGTAACCTTCATGTTCCAGCAGCATTCGAACGGCAAGGCGGATAACAGGGTGATCGTCGACAATAAAAACGGAGTTCATAATCAAATCCCATACGTGCACAAATAAAGCGCGCACCTTAGCTCAGATAGTTGAGGCGCCGCATGAACTGAGGGGGCTGTAGCAGCAATACAGGAAAAGTCCTACAACCGAAGAAGAATCGGACTACGTATCAACTAGGTTTTGCATGAGGAAGGGCAAAAGTTTTGAGGGTATTCAAGAGATTGAAAATATTGAGTTAGAGGTATGGGTTTTTATTTTTTGTAATGGCTTTAGTGTGTTTTGGTTCTTGTGTTTTTAGGATGAAGCCAAGGTCAACAAGTTTCTGAAGTCTGATTGTTTCAATGGTTTGATCAAGTAACCGAGCAAGGGCAGTCCATGTTCGTGGGCCATTACTTTAAGTTGGTCCAGTTCGACGGATGTCAGGCTGCTCAAAAGTATTGCCTGCCTGATCATCCCCCGGTGACTGGCGTATTCGATCAAGTCGAGGCCTGGAAGGTCAGGCAGGCATTGGTCGCACAAAAGAATATCGAACGGTTGCGCAGCCTTGAGCATTTGTTGCAAGGCGGCTTCGGCACTGTCAGTGGCAGTCAATTGGGTGAAGCCATAACTCTCGAGCAGGTATTGAGTCGCTCGTAGCTGAAAGGGATGATCTTCCACCAGCAAGATGCGCCAATCATGTTTGAACATAGGTATTTTCATGCGTCATCTGTCGAGCAGGGGAGTGCGATTATTTCGCGAGACAGCCGAACAATCGATCAGTCCGCTCTGCACAGTGTGTAGGGCGATTCTGTCGACGTTGAAATACACATGAATGTCGAGACATTCGATCAGCCGTTCAGAGGTCTCTGAAACGGCTAACCGATATGCTTCTATCCGTGGCTTGAACGACCGGTCATTTCCAGCGCCATTTCACTGGCATAGCTGTCGGTCATGCCGGCGATGAAATCAATCATGCGCAAGAAGGAGGTGTGCAAAGGGCCCTGAGGATCGGGCGCATTGTTGCCCAACAGGTCGAGTATGCGGCGGTGCTTGAAGGATGGCGTGCGACCGTTGTGTTGCTCCAGTGCCGCGCCGCAAAAGGCGTTGAGCAGGATTTCCAGGGTGGTGTAGGCGCCGATTTCGTGGAGTGTCTTGCGCTTGTCCTGGAAGATTTTTTTGCGCGCCATGTCCTTGGCATTCAAGACGCAGCGTTTGGCGGGGCCATGCATATGTTCCACCAGGTCGCCAGGGAGCGTGCCGGCCAGCAGCGCGTCCTGTTGCTCGACGAAGGCTCGGGCTGCTGCGTTGGTCAGGTGTTCGATGGCTTTGCCCCGCAGGATCGCCAGTTTGCGCCGACGCGAATCCTGGGGACCGAGCTGGCGATAGGTTTCCGGGAGATCGTCGCCCACCAGGTCCAGCAGCAGGGACTCGACTTCGGCGTATTCCAGCAGCTCCATCTCCAGGCCATCTTCCAGATCGATCAGCGCGTAGCAGATATCGTCGGCGGCCTCCATCAGGTACACCAGCGGATGACGCGCCCAACGCTGTTCTTCCAGCTGCGGCAGGCCGAGTTTATGAGCGATCTGTTCCAGCAACGGCAGTTCGCTCTGATAGCAGCCGAACTTGTGCTTCTTGTAGCCTAGTGAGTCGGCGTGCCGAGCCGTCCACGGGTATTTCAGGTAGGTACCCAGCGTGGCGTAGGTCAGCCGGGTACCCCCTTCGAACTGGTGGTATTCAAGCTGGGTAAGCACCCGGAAACCCTGGGCATTGCCTTCGAAATTGAGGAAGTCATTGCGTTCGGCTTCGCTCATCGCATCCAGCCAGCCACGGCCTGCGGCCTGCTGGAACCAGTGGCGGATCGCGTCTTCACCGGAATGACCGAAGGGCGGATTACCAATGTCATGGGCCAGGCAAGCCGATTGCACCACCATGCCCAGGTCGCTCGGTTCGCACCAGTCGGGCAGGGCGCTGCGGATGGTTTCACCAACGCGCATGCCTAGCGAACGGCCGACGCAGCTGACTTCCAGCGAATGGGTCAGGCGCGTGTGGATATGATCGTTGCTGGAGACCGGATGGACCTGGGTCTTGCGCCCGAGACGGCGAAACGCGCCCGAGAAAATGATGCGGTCATGGTCTTTATGGAAAGGGCTGCGGCCGAGTTCTTCCGGGCTGTGTACAGGCTTTCCGAGGCGTTCGCGGGTAAGCAGGGTTTGCCAATCCAAGGCTGGTCTCTCCGTCAGGTGACTGATCCCCTAGCTTCCCGGTTCAAGCGGGTCCCTGCAAGGAGAACTAGAGCCCTGCGGCATCGATATCGATGAGTAGCAGGCGCTCGCCGTTATCGGTAAATAGCCCGGCGGTTAGGCAGTACTGGACCTGGACACCATGCAGGCACGCAGGATTAACCTCTCGATAAAGAGGTTAATCCTGGTGATATTGAAAGAATGCAGCCAAACAGGACTGATTAATGTTTGCGCGAAGCGCTCTGCATGATCAGCTTGATCAGTGGCCCCAGCGTGACGCCCAGGCGAGCCAGCCGAGTCAGGCTGCCAATACTGCCACCCTTGGCACCTTTGCCGGTCAGAAAGCCCAACCCGATCACGGCCACGATCCCCCAGAGCGGAGCGTGTTTGATGCCGAGACCGTCTTGCAGGTTTTGCGTCATGCCACGCACCCGTTGCAGAGGGTGCAGCAGGTGTTGGGATTCGTGGCGAATTTCCTGGCGATGCATTTCCATGCGCAGGCGGATCAGCGCTTTGCGCATTTCCGTGCGTGAGCTGTTGCGGGGAAGTTCAGACATGCTCATGGCAACAGACGCTCCCGATCATTGGCCAACTCTTCCAAGGTGCCATGGAAGGGCGAGGATTCATCGAAAATCGCTGCTCTCAAGCGCATCGCACAGAACAACGCTGCGAGGGTATAGAACACACAGAGCCCGATGATTGCTGCCAGGCGATAGGTGTCCCAAAACAGGATCAACACCAGCGTCGACAAGCCCACCAGCAATAACAAGGCAAAGACCAGCGTCAGGCCGGCAAACAGCAACAGGCTTACGGTGCGTGCTTTTTGTTCCTGCAATTCAATGCCGAACAGTTCGACATGACTGTGCAGCAGTCCAAGAAACGCGGCCCCGAGGCGCCGCGGTGATGAGCCGGTGCCCGTCGCGGACGGGTCGGATTCGCCGATCGCCATATCAGCGCCTAGTGGCTAGCAGGCCAATCAGGAAACCCACGCCAGCCGCGATTCCGACCGATTGCCATGGGTTGGCCTGGACGTAATCTTCCGTGGCAGTGACAGCGGCTTTGCCGCGCTCGCGCACAGAGTCTTCGGTCAATCTCAGGGTTTCCCGCGCGCGCAGCAGACTGTCATGGATCTGCTGGCGCAACTCATCGGCCTGATCGCCAGCCAGGGATTTGGTGTGTTCCAGCAACCTTTCAGTGTCGGTGACTAGCGTCTGAAAATCTTCCATCAGAACTTCTTGAGCAGTCTTTGCTGTGGTGCGTGCCATTGGTGATCTCCATAAGTGGCTTCTGAAGCGTTCGAGTATGAGCCTTGCGTGAAGGTTCAGTACAAATGACTGGTACAACTTTTGCTATGTCGTGGTGCGTGAACCTGCGCCCTTGCGCTGTTGCCGGGCATGATTTCAGGAAAACCTTAACTCAAATAATCAAAACTCGCGCAGAGGCTGCGATCTTGTGCGCCAAACCGGTTCATCCAGACTAGCGCTACGATCTGGATGAGCTGCAACTTGGTGCGTCAGTCATCTTCGCGAACTGCTTTGGTGCTTTTTTTCAGCCTTCAGGTCTGCCAATCCATGGAAAATCTGCAAAGTGCTGTGGACAGTCTGGTCCATAGCTCCAACACATTGTTCATCCTTATCGGTGCGGTCATGGTCCTGGCCATGCACGCCGGTTTCGCCTTTCTCGAGGTGGGCACGGTTCGACAAAAGAACCAGGTCAATGCCTTGTCGAAGATCCTCAGCGACTTCGCCATTTCGACCCTGGCCTACTTCTTTATAGGCTATTGGATTTCTTACGGGGTCACTTTCATGCAGCCGGCGGCGGTGATTACTGCCGACCATGGCTATGGGCTGGTGAAGTTTTTCTTTCTGCTGACCTTTGCTGCGGCAATACCGGCAATCATTTCCGGAGGCATCGCCGAGCGTGCCCGGTTCGCCCCGCAGCTGTGCGCGACGGCGCTGATCGTGGCGTTCATCTATCCCTTCTTCGAAGGCATGATCTGGAATGGCAACTTTGGTCTGCAAGCCTGGTTGCTGGAACGCTTTGGCGCCAGCTTCCATGACTTTGCAGGCTCTGTGGTGGTTCACGCCATGGGCGGCTGGCTGGCACTCGCGGCGGTATTGTTGCTCGGCCCAAGGCAAGGTCGTTATCGCGATGGGCGACTCGTGGCATTCGCACCGTCGAGCATTCCCTTTCTCGCGTTGGGTTCGTGGATTTTGATCGTCGGCTGGTTCGGCTTCAACGTGATGAGCGCTCAGACCCTGCAAGGGGTCAGCGGGTTGGTGGCAGTGAACTCGCTGATGGCCATGGTCGGCGGCACCGTGGCGGCGTTGATCGTCGGACGCAATGACCCGGGCTTCCTGCATAACGGCCCATTGGCCGGGTTGGTGGCGATCTGTGCCGGATCGGATCTGATGCACCCGGTGGGCGCGTTGGTGACTGGTGCCGTCGCCGGGGCACTGTTTGTCTGGTGCTTTACTGCGGCTCAAGGCAAATGGCGCATCGATGATGTGCTGGGCGTCTGGCCTCTGCATGGACTGTGTGGCGTTTGGGGCGGGATCGCTTGTGGCATTTTTGGTCAAACCGCCTTGGGTGGTTTGGGGGGCGTGAGCCTGATCAGTCAGTTGATCGGCACTTCTCTGGGGGTGATTGTGGCGCTGGCCGGCGGTTTTGTGGTGTATGGCGCGATCAAGGCGTTCCATGGTCTGCGCCTGAGCCAGGAAGAGGAGTATTACGGCGCGGACTTGTCGGTGCACAAGATCGGTGCCGTAAGTCAGGATTGAATTACTGTTCCTCATCGTCAGCGCCAGGGTAAAAACCGTGCAGCAGGCGATAGCGGTCACGCCGTATCTGGTCGACCCGGTCTCGTACCTGCCGGCCGGGTATGCCCAGCATGATCAGCGCGTGGGAGGCGAGCATCAGGCTGGACTCCAGCAACTCGGGTACGACTTCGCTGGCGCCAGCGGCCTTTAACTCGGCCAACTGACTGTCGTCCCGTGTGCGCACCAGGATCGACACGCTCGGGTTGAACCGGCGTGCTTCCTTGAGTATCAACAGTGCGATGTCCGTCTTGTCCACGGCGACCACCAGCAGCCTGGCGCGTTCCAGCCCTATCGCGACCAGCAGCTCGCCGCGACGTGAGTCGCCGTAATGAACACAGCTTTCATTGACGGCTGCCTCCTGAACCCGCACCGGGTCGGTATCCAGCGCAATGTAAGGTTGATCTATATTACGCAGGACGCGCCCGATGGACTGGCCTACACGGCCGTAGCCACAGATCACTACGTGATTGTGCAAGCCTGCATTGAGCGCGCTGATTTCTTCGAGTTCGGCTTCTTCGTTGGGCTTGTGGTGCAGACGTGTGGCGATGTGGGGCGCGGCACGCAGCAGTAAAGGCGTCACCAGCATCGAGCAGAACGTGGCGGCCAGCAGCAGGCCACCGAAGTCGGCGGGCATCAGTTTGTTCTGCTGCATCTGCGTCATCAGGGCAAAGCAGAATTCGCCCCCTTGAGCCAATGCCAGGCCGCTGCGCCAGGCGGTTTCGACATCGCTGCCGCGCCATTTGACCAGCAGCGCGACCACGGTGCCTTTGATCAGCAGCAACCCCAGCGTCAGGCCAAGAATCAGCAGGCCGTGGCTGGCAAACAACCGCAAGTCGATCAGCATGCCGATGCTGACGAAGAACACCCCGAGCAGAATGTCGCGGAACGGACGGATGTCCGCCTCGATCTGATGTCGGTAGTGGCTTTCCCCCAGCAGCATGCCGGCGAGAAAGGCGCCCAGGGCCGGGGAGAGGCCGAGCAGGTGAGTCAGCCAGGCCGTCAGCAAAACGATCACCAGCGCCAACAGCACGAACAGTTCCGCGGACCGGGACGCGGCGACTTCATGGAACAGCCGTGGCAGAAACCAGCGACTGACCAACAGCAGACCAACGAACAGTACTATGGTCTTGCCCAGCGTCAATGGCAGCGCCCAATACCAAGCCTGGTCGCTGCTGCCGGCGAACACCGGCACCAGGGTCAGTAGCAACACCGCGACCACGTCCTGAAACAACAGCACGGCGATGGCATTCTGGCCGTGGCGGCTGAAAAGTTCACCGAGGCTGCTCAACTCTTTGCTGACAATGGCGGTGGACGACAGCGCCAAACCGGCACCAAGTAACAGTGCAGGCGTGGTCGGCATGCCGAACAGCATCAGCAGCCCCCCCAGCACCATCCCGGAACCCAGCACCTGCAGGCTGCCCAGGCCAAATACCACCTGGCGCAGTGCGAGCATTTTCGACAGAGAAAATTCAAGTCCGAGAGAAAATAGCAAGAACACCACGCCCAACTCGGCAAGGTCGGGCAACTCTTCGCTTTCATTCACCCAGTTGAACGCGGTCGGCCCGATCATCAGCCCTACGCACAGGTAGCCCAACACCGGTGGCAAGCGCAGGCGCTGGAACAGTGCAATCACCACCAGAGAGGAGGTGAAGATGATTAACAGATTGGCGAACACAAAAAACTCCGGTGAAGTTCAGGCTACTCAAGCGTAGAAGTAAAAAAGACGCGAGCATCGCGCAAGTGCCGGTTGAGGCGAATGATTTGCATCAGGAGTTTGCCGAAATCTCTTGAAATCGGCCATTGCTCAGACAGATTGGGCATCGGCTCGACGGCTTTTGATAGCGGGCCTAGAATGAGCGCTTACTTCGATGGATCTTGTCGTCATGCCTCCTGAATGTCAGCTGTTCGGCACCGTTGGTTGCCATCTTTGTGAACTCGCCGAAGCCATGCTGATGGAATTTGTCGAGCGTGGTCTGTTGGTGGAGCTGGTGGATATCGCTGACGACGAAACGTGGTTCGAAGCTTACAGTCTGCGTATTCCAGTTTTGCGACGGGTCGATACCGGCGCTGAGCTGGGCTGGCCGTTCGGTGCCGATGAAGTGGTGGCGTTCCTGCGGTAGGGGGACGGCGACGGTGTTCCCGTGTGTCGAACTTTATGATTGATACCTTGGCTTAACCGATGTTATTCGGATACTGTATGCGCATACAGTTATTCGGATTGCCTGCCATGCTTTTCCCTGTTTCGGGTTTGGCAGCCGATCCCGGACGTCAGAGGGATGAACCTTGGTCAATGTCGAGCAATTGAAGAACAGCGTGAACCGGATGTCGGTGGACGTGGTGCGCGAGGCCGTCCTCGAACTGCGTTTGGATGGCCTGGTCACGGAGGGGAAAACGCCCTTCAACAAATTGCATTTCAATACCTGTTTCGCCGAAATCGAAGCCTTGTTCCAGCGTGCGGGCTATCACCGGCAGCTGGATGTCGTGGGCTATCAGGGTTTGTTGTATGCGCTTTATGATCCGGGTCGCTGGGAAGCGGTCGATGTGCTGCGCTGGCTCAAGGAGTTCACCGAAGCGGCCGCTCGCACACAGTCGATACCGGCCTGAGGATTCTCTTCTAGGTTCGTTCCGGCCACTGTTGGATAATGCCGCCCTGCATTGAGGGTTAGAGCTTTTCGTATGTCCATTTCATCTTTTTCTGCTGCACATAACCAGGCCAGTACGCTCTACCTGCCGCCGGGGCCGTGGCAGACCGTACTCGATTGCCTGTGCGAACACTTCAGTGCCATCGGTCGTGAACAATGGCTGGACAGAATTGCTCGCGGTCGTGTCCTCGATGGGCAAGGCCTGCCGATCGCCCTGGACCTGCCTTACAAGGAAGGTCTGCGGATTCATTATTTCCGTGAAGTACCGGACGAAAAACCGATCCCGGTAGTAGAGTCGATCCTCTATGCCGACGAGCATCTGGTGGTGGCAGACAAACCGCACTTTCTGCCTGTGACTCCGGCGGGCGAATACGTGGAGCAGACGTTGCTGCGGCGGCTGATCCGTCGCCTGGATAACCCGCACCTGGTGCCGTTGCATCGCATTGATCGGCATACAGCCGGGTTGGTGTTGTTTTCAGCCAATCCTCAGAGTCGGTCGGCCTATCAGTCATTGTTTCCTACACGCCAGATCGAAAAGCGCTACGAAGCAATTGCCCGGGCATTGCCTGAGCACTCCTTCCCGCTGGTCCATAAAAGTCGACTTATAGATGGCGAGCCGTTTTTTCGCATGCAGGAAGGTCCGGGCGTCAGCAATACCGAGACGGCTGTCGAGGTCCGGGAAAAAAACGGTGAACTCTGGCGTTATGCGCTGTACCCGGTGACGGGCAAGAAACATCAGTTGCGAGTTCACATGACAGCCTTGGGGGCCAGCATCTGCAATGATCCGTTCTATCCGCAGGTGCTCAAGGACGTAGAAGATGACTATGCCAACCCCTTGAAGCTGTTGGCCCAGGGTCTGCGATTTGTCGATCCGGTCACGGGGCAGGAAAGAGAATTCGAAAGCACTATCACCTTGCAGTGGTGATCACAGGGCTAACGACTCTGCTTTTCTTCACTCACGAAAAAGCCCGCTTTGAAAGCGGGCTTTTCTGTATCTGGTTGTCGCCGTAAAGATTACAGATCTTTAACGGTACGGACCTGATCTTTGTTGACGCGGGTGTGCTTGCCATCCAGTTGTTCGAATTCGTAAAAGCCCGATTCTTCATCGTACTTAGGCGCGTCGACGGCCTGGATTTCTCGACCGTCATTCAAGGTGATCACTGTAGGCGATGCGCAACCGGCGAGGGTCGCAAGGCCCAGTGCGAGCATGAAAGTGGCGAGGGTCCGTTGAGTCATGAGTGTGTCTCCGAATGGGAATTCTTTTGGTTGCTGAGCTTGAGACGTATACAACGCGCGCAAGTTCCTTCGCGTGTCAGTCTGACACAGTGTGATGTGTGCTTAACAGTTCCGGCGTATTGAGATTGGCCAGGCGAGGGTCGTTGTCCGGGCATTGCAGGGCTGTGGCGCCTAGCTTGCGCATAAGGCGACCCGGGCTGCGCTCGCCTTCGTTCCAGGCGGTCTCGAAAGCTGCGGAAAGGGCGACGGGAATCATGCACAGCAAGGGTTCCCAATGTTCGCCATGGCGCAGCATCAGCGGTTTGTCCGGATGCTGCCCGGCGGTTTCACGCATGCTCTGGAGCAGCGCGGCATCGATGCGTGGCACATCGCAGGGCAGCACGAGCAAGTAGGCGTGACGGGCGGCCTTCAGGCCTGCGCGAATACCCGCCAACGGCCCCGGAAAGTCGCCTTCGTCGTCATGGACCAACTGATCCGCATAAGGCGCATATTTTTCCAGGTTTCTGTTGCAGGAGATGATCAGGTCATCACTCAGCGGGCGCGTCTTACGGTGCAGATGCGCGATCAGTGGCTCGCCGTGCCAATCCAGCAAACCCTTGTCCTGACCGCCCATGCGTTGGCCGCGACCGCCAGCCAGGAGCAGAATGGAGCAAGGCGCCAGAGGTGTATTCGATGTCATCGCTCTTCTCCATGGGGGCGGCGAAAAAATGAGGCGCTGTGATATAACACCGGGCTGTTTCTCCTACAACTGGACGAGCCTATGAAAGCCAAGGCTGATGTACCTTTCGCACCGCTCAACATCGCGGTGCTGACTGTCAGCGATACCCGTACCCTGGAAACCGATACCTCAGGCCAGGTCTTCGTCGACCGTTTGAGCGCTGCCGGTCATAACCTGGCGGCCCGTGTACTGCTTAAAGATGATCTCTACAAAATTCGCGCGCAAGTCGCCAACTGGATTGCCGATGAGGTCGTGCAAGTGGTGTTGATCACCGGCGGTACCGGGTTCACCGGTCGTGACAGCACGCCCGAAGCCGTGAGTTGCCTGCTGGATAAGCAGGTCGATGGTTTTGGTGAATTGTTCCGGCAGATATCGGTAGCGGACATCGGCACCTCGACGGTTCAGTCCCGGGCCTTGGCCGGTCTGGCCAATGGCACGTTGGTGTGCTGTTTGCCGGGCTCGACCAATGCGGTGCGCACCGGTTGGGACGGCATACTCGCCGAGCAACTGGATTCGCGTCACCGTCCGTGCAATTTCGTGGCCCACCTGAAACAGGCGGCACCCTGTGAATCGCGTGGGTAAGCCAGGCAAGACTGGCAGTCTGATGGCTGTCGAGGTGGCACTGGCGCGTTTACTGGAAATGGCCGACGCCTCGAAGATTCATGAGCACGAACGTTTGCCGTTGGCGCAGGTTCAGGGGCGTGTACTGGCCACTGACTTGGTCTCGACACTGGATTTGCCGCCTTGGCCCAACAGTGCCATGGACGGTTATGCCTTGCACCTGGCCGACTGGACGGGAGAGCCGTTGGTGGTCAGTCAGAAGATTTTTGCAGGCCAGGCCCCGGAGCCCTTGAAGCCGGGTACCTGTGCGCGAATCTTCACCGGCGCGCCTGTGCCTGCAGGTGCCGACTGTGTCGAGATGCAGGAGAACGCCGAGGTTCAGGCGGATGAGCGGGTACGTTTCACCGAGACCATGAGCCCAGGAAAGAACATCCGTCCACAAGGTCAGGAAGCCACCGTTGGTGAGCTGATCCTGCCCGCCGGAACGCGTTTGGGGCCTATCGAGCAGGGGCTGTCGGCATCGCTGGGATGCGCTGAGCTGGACGTGGTTCGCAAAATTCGTGTTGCTGTCTTGTCTACCGGTGATGAGTTGATTGAGCCTGGTCAGGCCCTTGGGCCGGGACAGATCTACAACAGTAATCGAGTATTGCTCTGCAGCTGGTTGCAGCGATTGGGTTGTGAGGTGATCGATGCCGGCATTCTTCCCGATGATTTAGCGACTACTCGTGCCCGCCTTGGTGAGCTAAAGGATGTCGAGCTGATTCTCTCGACCGGTGGCGTATCGGTGGGAGAAGCCGACTTTCTGGGCATTGCCTTGCGGGAAGAGGGTGAATTGACTCTGTGGAAGCTTGCCATCAAACCAGGTAAGCCGCTGACGTTCGGGCATTTTCGCGGCGTGCCTGTGATTGGTCTGCCCGGCAATCCGGCGTCGACCCTGGTGACTTTTGCTCTGTTGGCAAGGCCCTACCTCTTGCGCCGCCAAGGCGTAAAAGAGGTTGAGCCCCTGAAGTTCCAGGTGCCGGCAGGGTTTGTCTGGCCAAAAGCTGGTAACCGACGTGAGTACTTGCGTGGGCGTCTGGAGAATGGCCGGGCAATCATCTACAGGAATCAGAGCTCTGGCGTACTGCGCAGTGCTGCCTGGGCTGACGGGCTAGTTGAAGTGCTAGAGGACCGTACGCTGCTCGAGGGTGATTGTGTGAGCTTCATCCCGCTGAGTGAAGTCTTGAGCTGATACAGGCGCTGGTTTTGCCACGCAAGCCCGATTGATCGCATTGGGCTTGCGTGCATACCATTCTAATGTGCCAGAAGTGTCACGACCTGGTCGAAGCGGCTGTTGGCGATCCAGGTCAGAAGTCCCAGGATCACGGCTGTTCCGCCAGCTGAATAGGCAAGCCTGTGTTTAATGGATTTGACGTCACCACGGACTTCATCCATGTCTCTTCGGATGTACTTGAGGTGTGTCTCCAGTTCAATAACGCGAGGTTCCATATCAACTTCTCCGGCGGGCTTTGCACTGTTTTTGAGTTCAGCCTGATGATTGGCGCAATTTTCAGCGAACGGCGCGACCGGAGTAACCGGTAGTCTGAGTTCATGGCTTTGCATGGAGTAACTGGCTCCTTGCGTTAAAACCGTTCGAGTGGCCGATGCCAATGTTGCGTGCGCTTTTTGAGGCCCTTAAGGTGGTTCCATTCATTGTTTTCACGTCCCTGTATAAATTAACGGGTGATGACTGATAGCCGAGACACGACGGTGTACCAATTGTCCGGGTGGGTCAATTGAGCCGATTCCTCATGTTTTGTAAGAAAAAATACCGCTCTGTAGGACTCACGTTTCCTGCCCTTGGAAATAATTAAAATCCTTGCGACTTTTATGAGGGGCTGCGAGGTCAACATATCCTATGGAATTTGCGGATATGGGGAGTGGCCAAAATGAGCGAGCGCAAGGCGCTGTTGATCCTGCATGGCAAGCAGGCACTCAATGAGGAGGTTCGTGCAGCCGTCGAAGGCAAGCGCCAGCAGGGCTGGGAACTGGCTGTTCGACTGACCTGGGAGGCCGGCGATGCGCAGCGGCTGGTGGAAGAAGCGCTGACGGCAGGTTATACGCAGCTGATTGCCGGCGGTGGGGATGGCACATTGCGTGATATCGCCGAAGCCATGGCGGCGCATTCGACGCAGGCCAGTCTGGTACTTTTGCCCTTGGGCACCGCCAACGATTTTGCTCGCGCTGCCGGTGTGCCTCTGGAGCCCGCTCAGGCATTGGACCTCCTGGAGGTTGCCCCGCGAGCCATTGATCTGGGAGAAGTCGGCGGGCAGGTTTTCCTGAACATGGCCACCGGCGGTTTTGGCAGTCAGGTCACGGCCAATACCTCCGAGGATCTGAAAAAAATTCTTGGAGGCGCCGCTTATCTCTTCACGGGTTTATCGCGCTTCAGTGAGTTGCATGCGGCCTATGGCGAGTTGCAGGGACCGGATTTTCACTGGCGCGGCGAATTGCTGGCATTGGGCATTGGCAATGGTCGACAGGCTGGCGGTGGTCATGTGTTGTGCCCGCAGGCGCTGGCTGACGATGGTCTGCTGGATATCAGCATTTTGCCCGCGCCACAGGAAGTGGTCGGTACCTTGAGAGACCTGCTGACCGATGGCTTCGGGATCGACAATATGTTTGTGCGAGCTCGCTTGCCATGGGTCGAGATCAAAGTCTCGGAGGGTCTTTATATCAACCTTGATGGTGAGCCTCTGGAGGGCGATAGTCTGCGATTCTTGACGCGCCCGGCGGCATTGCGGGTGCATTTGCCCGAGGGCTCGCCGCTGCTGAGTGTCTCGAGTCCAGTTAGTCGTCCAGACTGATGATTTGCTCACGCACGGCGAACAGCACCAGGCCGGCCACATCGTAGATCTGCAAGCGTTTCATGATTTGCGAGCGGTGGGTTTCGACAGTCTTGATACTCAGACCCAGGCCATTGGCGATTTCCCGGGTGGATTTGCCGCGAACGATCAGTCGCAGGATTTCCAGCTGACGTGCCGTCAGGTTGTGCGAGTCCTGGGTTTGCGTCTGATTTTTCTGGGTTCGGGTCAGCGCCTGGTTGATGACAGTATGGGCAATGGCCGGGCTCAGGTAGCGTTCGTTATTGCGCAAGGCATCCAGGGCATGTTCGAGTTCGGTGGGCGTGGTGTCCTTGAGCAGGTAGCCATGCGCCCCTGATTCCAATGCCTGCATGATGAGCGCCGGGTCGGTGTGCATCGACAGGATGAGCACTTTGCACTGCGGGCGTACTCGCTTGAGTCGCTGCAAGGCTTCAAGGCCACCGGTTTCCTTCATGGAAATATCCAGCAGAATGATGTCCGGGGAAAGCTGCTCGACCATCTCGACCAACTGCGAGCCGTCATTGGCCTCCCCGATTACCGCATAGCCGGGAATATCCAGCACCAGAGCGCGCACGCCAGCCCTGATCAGTGAGTGGTCGTCCACCAGAAGTAAGTTACAAGTCAATGCATAACCTTATTCGTACTGGCCCGTTCTAGCGCACGGGGCGCCCAGGGGAAGAGTGCTTCTATTTGAGTGCCTTTGCCCGGTTCGCTGGTCACGGTCAGTGTGCCACCAAATTGATCGATCCGTTCCGACATTCCGGCCATTCCGCGTTGCCCCTCGCGAGCAGGATCTGCCGCTGGCGCGAAACCCAGGCCATCGTCGCTGATCAACAGCGTCAGGCCCTGAGGCAGGCGTTGCAGGCGAACCAACAGATTTTTGGCCTCGGCGTGACGCAGAATATTGGTAACTGCTTCTTGAGTGATTCGAAAAGCTGCCACCGCCATTTCCTCAGGTATGGCCGTCAGGCGTTGATGGCATTCCAGGCTCCAGTTCACGGAGGTATTGGCCAGGGTCCTGAGTAAATGCGCACGCAGACTGGCTTCCAGCCCGAGACTGGTTAGTTGCCGTGGATTGAGGATGGCCGAGACGTCCCGAACCTTGGTCAGGGTTTCGTCCAGCGTATCGCAGAGTACCGAGCACTGACCCTGCAGTTCTTCGGGTAGTCGACGTTTGAGCCATTCACTTTGAAGTTTTGCGGCGGTCAGCAATTGACCGATGTCATCATGCAGTTCCCGACTGAGCCGGTGGCGTTCGTTTTCCTGGACTTCCAGCAGACGGTCAGCCAGTTCTTGAGGTTGAAACTTTATCGATTTGCGCGAGAGACAATGTCCCACCCAGACACAGGTCAGCGCTGCACTGTTGAGCACCAGCAGACTCACCGGCAGAGGCATGGACAAGCTGTAGACCAGCAGGCTGCCAAGCGCCGAGCAGATGCACACTAAAAGCGTGAACCGGCGCGCGTTTTTTCGGGAGGGTGGCCACAGGGTAATTGACTTGAGGCTGGCGTACATAGCGGATGGAGCCAATGGATGTTCGCTGCGGGTAGACCGGCCATAAGGGCTGACGGGTCTCTGTGTGGAAGTCGTTGTGTGAAGTCGCCTTCAATGGCTGCGGTGCAGTAACTGAAATACAGCCTTGAATGTGTTTGGCTGGAGTCACTCTGCCATTAATTGGCGTCAACTAATGGTCGGCATAATACCACTTAAGATACCGTTGGTCGCGTTCGGTATATAGCTCTATACAGTCGGGAAATATAGTTCTTGGACGGTAGTTCCATAATGGAAAAGCTTTCGAGTTTTAGCGTAGGAAGATATCGATTGCCAGGCATTTCATTTTATTGGACAGGCATTATCTGAAGTCGAGACAGGGATAACTATTTGTTTCGCGCTGTCATCGAATGGTCAGAAATATTCAATTGCGACATGACAATAAAAAGCGCAACACGGCCAGAGGCCAGTGATTTCAGGCTTGCCGTTCCGCGAACGAAACGAGCCTGAACGGTCTGGAGTGGCTGTGTGGCTGAAACTGATTTTGTCCCACTTGAAACGCAAACGCTTCAATCAGTGAGGTCTGTTCAGTGTCATCCAGACCGAGCTGGCCAGTAGTCTGGTCAATAAGTTCGAGTTGCCAGGCCATTAATGTGAAGCAGTCCTTGAGTGCGTCCAGGGCTTGATCGTGCAGGTCCATGTGGTTCTGAGCGTGATTCAGCAATCCATGAATATGCAGCGAGAACTCCGAAACCGTCGCCAGTGCCAGGGCATCGGCCTTGCTGGACAGCTTGAGAAGGGTGCTGAGCATGCAATCGATGGCGTCCTTGTCATTGCTGATCAGTTGCAAATGACTCAGGCATTCCTCGGATTTGGCCAAGAGTGTTTCAGCCTCGACGAGAAACTCTGGAAATCGCTGAGCCCACTCTTTGGTGTCGTTCGGCATGCTTATCTCCACAACGTCATGTCAGATGAGGGAATGTCGTGTGTGCCGACGAGAACCATAAGTGTCCCGGCGCTGGCAAGTCTTCGTGAGATCGCGCTCTGGCAGGTTTGAGCGCCAGCTGGGGAACTCGAGAGGGTGGATGGCCACTGACCTGCGATCGCACACAAAAGCCTGACTCCGTTCATGCAATGAGAATGGCGTCACATTAATGGCTATTGGATATTGCGAATATCAGGTTGGGCCTGATTGTTACTAGGGGAATCCCTTACGCAGGGGAACCTAACGTGCAAACCGAGGTCGCGCCGCAGGGAATAAAAGCAGATGAAAAACCACGGAGCCAGTAAAGCATGATGTTAATGTGACATCAATGCTTGGTCGTGGCATTTTGTCTGGGGGTCAAGGTCCGGCAAAAACAGCCGATAACTCCCTTTAGTGAATTCAACAGTACAAGCCCAGGAGTCATCAATGGCCGGCATTCTCGACACGGTAGACCAACGCACGCAACTGGTGGGTGAGAATCGCCTGGAAATTCTCATGTTCCGGCTGGCCGGACGACAATTGTTCGCGATCAACGTCTTCAAGGTCCAGGAAGTGCTACAGCTGCCAAAGCTGACCCTGATGCCCCAACGCCATCCCTTTGTTTGCGGCGTGGTCAACCTGCGTGGCCAGACGTTGCCCGTGATCGACCTGTCCCAGGCTATCGGCATGCGGCCGCTGGTGCCAAGCCCCACCAGTACGATCATCGTCACCGAGTACAACCGGTCGGTGCAGGCGTTCCTGGTCGGCGGCGTGGACCGCATCGTCAACATGAACTGGGAAGCTATTTTGCCGCCGCCGGCCAGTGCCGGTCGCCAGCATTACCTGACCGCCATCAGCAAGGTCGATGATCAGTTGGTAGAAATCATCGACGTCGAAAAAGTCCTGGCCGAAATCGTTCCGTACAACGCCAAGGTCTCGCGCGACAAACTCGAGGACCCGGTTCTGGAGCTCGCCCGTGGTCGTGAAGTGCTGCTGGTGGATGACTCGAACGTGGCCCTGTCGCAATTGCGCGATACCTTGGGTCAATTGGGCGTGAAGATGCACATCGCCAGCGATGGTTTGAAGGCGCTGAACATGCTCAAGGCCTGGGCCGATACGGGCGAAGTCATGACCGACAAGCTGCTGATGATCTTCACCGATGCGGAAATGCCGGAAATGGACGGCTATCGCCTGACTACCGAAATCCGCAACGATCCCCGTTTGCGCGGCCTTTATGTGGTCTTGCACACTTCGCTGTCAGGCAGCTTCAACGACTCGATGGTCAAGAAGGTTGGCTGCGACAACTTCCTCTCCAAGTTCCAGCCCGACAAACTCGTCGACGTGGTGCGCCAGCGCCTGATGCTCGACGCAGTACCTGTTTGATAACGAACTGGAAAAAAGCGCAGTTGCAGTGTTCGGGCCGCTGCGCAGCCAAGCCCCAATGCCGGTAAGTTGAGCGACGAAAATCCTGTGGGAGCGTGGCTTGCCCGCGAAGAATGCATCGCGGTTTTTCAGGTATTACGCGTCATCGTTCTTCGCGGGCAAGCCACGCTCCTACAGGTTCTGCGCAAACTCCCCCCGTCACAGGGTCTTTGATTCGGCAATCAAGCTCGTATAGGGTGGCGTTTTTACCCACCAGGGAGCTGGCTATGCTGCGTCTGAGCGCGCTTTATCGTTTTCCGTTGAAATCCGGCAAGGGCGAGACCCTCAATAAGGTCAGCCTGGACAAGTTGGGACTGGACGGCGATCGACGCTGGATGCTGGTGGACGAGGCCAGTGGGCGCTTTTTGACCCAGCGCGCGGTGGCGAAAATGAGTCAGTTGTCGGCGTTGTGGAATGCCGACGGCGGCTTGACCCTCAGTGCCCCGGACCATTCACCGATCGATATTGCGTTGCCTGACGGCGATGCCGATTTGCGAGGGGTGACCATCTGGCGCGACACGTTGCGCGTTCCCGATGCCGGCGATGCGGCGGGTGCCTGGGTCAGTGAGTTCATCGGCAAGCCGACGCGTCTGGTGCAAGTGCCGCTTGATCGTGCACGGACCACCCAGTCCGGTTACGGCAAGGACGACGATCAGGTGGCTTTTGCCGACGGTTTTCCGCTGTTATTGATTGGTCAGGCGTCACTGGAGGACTTGTCGAGCAAGGTCGGGCGGCCGCTGGAGATGTTGCGTTTCCGGCCGAATCTGGTGATCGAGGGCAGCGCGGCGTATGCCGAAGATGGCTGGAAGCGCATTCGCATCGGCGATGTCGAGTTCCGCGTGGTCAAGTCCTGCTCACGCTGCATTCTGACCACCATCGACCCGCAGACCGGCGAACGCAGCGAAGATCGTGAACCGCTGGCGACCTTGCAGAAATACCGCGCCGAGGCCGACGGCGCGATGTTCGGTCAGAACCTGGTCAACGACGGCAATGGCCGCCTGGAAGTCGGCATGCCGGTGACGATCCTCGAATAAAAGCCCTTCAAAAAGAAAAATGCCCGTGTCCAGGACACGGGCATTTTTTTGTCGCAGTGAAAACCCAGGGTTTTAGCCGCGGTATTCGCACAGGTAAGCGGTGTCGACGGCCACTTTCAGCTGGAACTTGCTGTTGGCGGGTACGTTGAACTGGCTACCGGCGGCGAAGGTTTCCCAGGTGTCGCTGTCAGGCAGTTTGACGGTCAGGGCGCCGGACACCACGTGCATGATTTCACGCTGGCTGGTGCCGAATTCGTATTCGCCCGGTGCCATGACGCCGATGGTCGCTGGACCTTCAGCGGTGCCAAAGGCGATCGACTTGACGGTGCCGTCGAAGTACTCGTTGACTTTAAACATGGGCGGTTCCTCGAAAAGGGCTAAAAAGGGCCGGCCAGTATGCACAAGGTGTCGATAGGCGTCACCTCCTGCACTCAAGGATTAGCCGGGAAAATCAGCGGTAACAAACGCGCAGTATTGCGCGCGTCTTCCAGCGCCCGATGCTGCTGGCCGGTGAACTGCAGGCCCGCCAGTTGCAAGGCTCCATTGAGGTTCAGCGGGCGCTCGAGCCGACGAGCCTTGGCGAAGCGTTGCTTGAGGTTCATGTGCGGCACCCGACTCAGGGCGCTGTCGAGTTGCAGGCGCTGCCAGTCTTGAAGCAGTTGTTTGCGGTCGTAATCGCCCCAACTGGCCCAGCCTTCCAGGCGTGCGTGATGTTGGCCGAGCCAGCGTTCGAACAACGGCCAGATCTCGGTGAGCGGCTGTGCGGCATCGATATTGGCCTGGGTGATGTGGGTCAGTTCCCGGCAAAACGGCGTCAGCAAGGGCCGGCGCAGCGGGCGCACGAAGCACTGGAAGTGATCCAGTTCCTGGCCTTTGCGGTCCACGAGGGTGGCACCGATTTCGATGATTTCCATTTCTGTTACTGGCCAGCCACCCTCATCGGTGGTGGCTTCCAGATCAATGACCAACCAGTGAGGCATCGCAGGGTTCCTGGTATCCGCGTCCTGATAGGGCTTGAGCGTAGCCAAACGCGGCGGATCCGCCTAGCGGCTTATTCGACCTCTAACAAAATCTGACGATTTTTGACCTGATCGCCTACCTTGATCTGCAACCGTTTGAGCACGCCGTCGATACCCGATTTGAGCGGATGCTCCATTTTCATTGCTTCAAGCACCACCAGTAGCTGACCTTTGCTGACCGGACTGCCCTCACTGACCAGTACATCGACGATCGCCCCGTCCATCGGCGCCTTGAGCGTGCCGGAACTGATACTGGCCTGGCCGCTGACCAGCGCCTGGGTTCGATCGACCAGCCGCAGGCTGCCGGGGCGCGTGAACAACCACAGTTGCCCGGCATCGATGCGATAGGCATGGCGTTGGCGGATGCCGTCGATTTCCAGGATGGCCCAGCGTCCGTCGCATCCGATGACCTTCAGTTCGAGGGCGCGAGTGCGAACCTGAACACGGTAGGGTTTGCCAGGTTCAGCGTTCAATTCCACCGGCCAATCCTGATCCTCCAGGCCGATTCGGTAGTGCAAAGGTACGCTGGCGTTGTTGCGCCAACCGGCCAACGGGGCGCGGTGAGCCAGGGCTGAAGCCTGATAAAACAGCGCCGCAGCGATGGCCAGTTCTTCGGCGCTCGGCACATGGGGATGCAGGCAAGGATGATCGGCGAAGTACGTGGGGATGAACCCGGTGCTGAACTCGCCGCTGATGAACTGTGGATGTTCCAGCAGGCTGGCGAGCAAGCGCTGATTGCTTTGCACGCCCAGCAGCACGCTGTCCTGTACCGCCCGCAGCAACTTGCGCCGGGCTTCTTCGCGGGTGGCGCCGTGGGCGATGAGCTTGCCCAGCATCGGGTCATAGAACGGGCTGACAGAGTGGCCTTCGATCAGGCCATGGTCGATCCGCACGCCGCCCGGTAACGCAGGTTCCCAGGCTACGATTCGCCCGGTTTGCGGCACAAATCCCTGGGCCGGATCTTCGGCATACAGGCGCACCTCCATGGCATGCCCGTTGAGCTGCACCTGCTCCTGTCGCAACGGCAGTGGCAACCCTTCGGCGACCTGTAATTGCCAGGCCACCAGATCAAGACCGGTGATCAGCTCTGTCACTGGGTGTTCCACTTGCAGCCGGGTGTTCATCTCCAGAAAGTAAAACTGCCCGCGAGCATCCAGCAGGAATTCCACAGTGCCAGCGCCGACGTAATTCACCGCGCGTCCTGCCTTGAGCGCTGCGTCCCCCATGGTTTGGCGCAACTCGGCGGTCATCACCGGGCAGGGCGCTTCTTCGATGATTTTCTGGTGGCGGCGCTGGATCGAACAGTCGCGCTCGCCAAGGTAGATCAGGTTGCCGTGCTGATCGCCGAACACCTGCACCTCGACATGACGCGGGTCGATCAAGGCTTGCTCGAGGATCAGTTCGTCGCTGCCAAACCCATGCAGCGCCTCGGAACGCGCGGTACGCAGTTGCTCCAGCAATTCTCCAGCGCGGTGGACCAGACGCATGCCACGACCGCCACCGCCGGCACTGGCCTTGATCATCAGCGGGTAGCCGATGCGTTCGGCTTCGCGGCTCAGGGTCGCGTCATCTTGTTCGCTGCCCTGATAGCCTTTGATGCAGGGCACGCCCGCTTTGATCATGGCGAGTTTCGACAGACGTTTGCTGCCCATCAGTTCGATGGCTTCGGGGCTGGGGCCGATGAAGATGATGCAGGCCTGTTGGCAGGCGAGGGCGAATTCTGCGTTTTCCGAGAGGAAGCCGTAACCGGGATGGATAGCATCGGCACCGGTGCGCCGGGCGGCGTCGATGATTGCCGGGATGTTCAGGTAAGACTGCTGCACCGGAGCCGGGCCGATGTTCACGGCTTCGTCGGCCATCTGCACATGCAATGCATCGGCGTCGGCATCGCTGAACACGGCGACGGTACGATAGCCCAGCGCTTGCGCGGTGCGCTGGATGCGGCAGGCGATTTCACCGCGGTTGGCGATCAGGATTTTGCTGAAGGCGGGCATGGGATATTCCCTTGGTTTTTGCGGTGAATGTATGGGCCTCTTCGCGGGCAAGCCTCGCTCCTACAGGATTTTGTGAACGACACAAATCCCTGTGGGAGCGGGCTTGCCCGCGATGCTTTTAAGGCGCCCACCCCGGTTTTCGCTTCTGCACAAAAGCCATCGTCCCCTCGACCCCTTCATCCCCGGTCACCGCTTCACTGAACCACTCGGCCGCCTGATCCAGCAGGCCATCCGAAAGTTTCCCGGCACTCGCCAGCAAGAGTTTTTTGGTCGCCGCATTCGCCCCCGGTGCGCAACACAACACATGGGCCAGCACCTCATCGAGGCGCTCGGCCAAGGCTTGCGGGTCATGCTCGACAAAATGCACCAGTCCCATCCGCCGCGCCTGGTTGCCATCGAACCGTGCGGCGGTCAGGGCCAGTCGGCGGGCCTGGGTCAGGCCGATGCGCTGCACCACGAACGGCGCGATCTGCGCCGGCAACAGGCCGAGACTGGTTTCCGGCAGGCCGAATTGCGCCTGATGATCGGCCATCGCGATGTCACTGACGCAGGCCAGACCGAAACCACCGCCAAGCACCGCGCCTTGCAGCACGGTGATGACCACTTGCGGCGCGTGTTGGGCTTCTTCCAGCAAGGCGCCGAACGCACGGTTCAATTCGCGGTAGGCGGTCGCGCCTTGAGCGCGGGCATTGGCCATGTCCTTGATGTCGGCACCGGCACAAAAATGCCCGCCGGCACCGCCGATCACCAACGCGCGAACCTGCCGGTCATCCCGCACCGCCGCCAGCACCGCGCGCAGTTCGGCGACCATTTGCAAGCTCATGGCGTTGCGACTGTCGGGGCGATTGAGGGTGATGTGCAGGACGCCGTTATGTCGTTCGAGCAACAGGGTCTGGCAAACGGGAAGGGTGTTCATTTCTTTTTCCCCGGCAGGATGCCCATGAGTTTGCAGATGATCCCCAGCATGATTTCGTCGGCACCGCCGCCGATCGACACCAGCCGCACGTCGCGGTAAGCCCGCGCCACCGGGTTGTCCCACATGAAGCCCATGCCGCCCCAATATTGCAGGCAACTGTCGCTGACTTCCCGCCCCAGTCGCCCGGCCTTGAGTTTGGCCATGGACGCCAAGCGAGTGACGTCCTGGCCTTTGATGTATTGCTCGGTGGCCTGATAGACCAGCGCCCGCAGGCATTCGATTTCGGTTTGCAGTTCGGCCAGGCGGAAATGAATGACCTGATTGTCGATCAGCGCATTGCCGAAGGTTTTGCGCTCCTTGCAGTACTCGATGGTGCTGTCGACGCAGTACTCCAGGCCTTTGATCATGTTCGCCGCGCCGAACAGCCGTTCTTCCTGGAACTGCAGCATCTGCATCATGAACCCCGCGCCTTCGTGGCCGATGCGGTTGCGTTGCGGCACGCGCACGTTGTCGAAGAATATCTGGGCGGTTTCCGAGCTGCGCATGCCGAGCTTGTCCAGGTGCGAGCTGAGGCTGATGCCGGGGCTGTTCATCGGCACCATGATCAGGGATTTGTTGATGTGCGGCTTGTCGTCCGAGGTGTTGGCCAGCAGGCAGATGAAGTCGGCGCTCGGCGAGTTGGTGATCCACATCTTGCTGCCGTTGATCACGTAGTCGTCGCCGTCCTTGCGGGCCGTGGTTTTCAAACCTGCCACGTCGGAGCCGGCACCGACTTCAGAGACACCGATACAGCCGACCTGCTCGCCGGTGATCGCGGGGCGGAGGAATTCTTCGCGTAACTCATCGGAGCCGAAACGCGCCAGAGCCGGGGTGCACATGTCGGTCTGCACGCCGATGGACATCGGAATGCCGCCGCAATGAATGGTGCCGAACTCTTCGGCGGCCACAATCGAATAGCTGTAATCGAGGCCCATACCGCCGAATTTTTCCGGTTTGGAAATCCCCAGCAGACCGAGGTCACCCGCCTTGCGGAAGATCTCATGGATCGGAAAACGCCCAGCCTTTTCCCATTCATCGACATGAGGATTGATCTCGTGATCGACGAATTGGCGGACGGTACGGCGCAGTGCTTCGTGTTCCTGGGTGAAGATCATTTTTTATTGTTCTCCTGACGAACCCGATCGTTCCCATGCGCAGCAAAGGAACGCCTCTATGGACGCGGTGCGTCCGCCGTTGGGACGCGGTGCGTCCCGGGCTGCATTCCCACGCAGAGCGTGGGAACGATCAATCAAAACCTCGCGACGCCAAAACTATTGGATTGCAACGAACGAACCTCGGCCTCATGGCAGATATCCAGCAAATACCCGAGCAACGTGCGGGTATCCCGCGGATCAATCAGCCCGTCGTCCCACAGATTGGCGCTGCCATACAGCGCGGTGGACTGGCTGTCGAGTTTCTGCGCGGTGACCTGTTCCAGCATGTCGAGCATTTTCGGGTCGGGCACTAACCCATCCTTGAGCTGTTTGGCTTCGGTGACGATCCGCAATACTTTGCCGGCCTGAGCGCCACCCATCACCGCAGTGCGGCTGTTGGGCCAGGCGAAGATGAAGCGCGGGTCGAGGCCACGGCCGCACATCGCGTAGTTGCCGGCGCCGTAGGAACCGCCGACGACGATCGTCAATTTAGGCACCCGCGCATTGGCCACAGCTTGAATCATTTTCGCGCCGTGCTTGATCACCCCTTGTTGTTCCGACTCGGTGCCGACCATGAAACCGGTGGTGTTGTGGAAAAACAGCAGGGGCGTCTGGCTCTGGTCGCAGAGCTGAATGAACTGTGCAGCCTTGCTCGCACCTTTGGGCGTAATCGGGCCGTTGTTGCCGATGAAGCCGCAGGCTCGACCCTGAATCTGCAAATGCCCGCAGATTGTTTGCTGGTCGAACTCGCCCTTGAATTCAAGGAAGTTCGAAGCGTCGGCAATCCGGGCGATGATTTCACGCACGTCATAGGGTTTTTTCGGGTCATCCGGGATCAGACCCAGCAATTCGTCGATGGAGTAGAGCGGTTCTTCCCACCGACGTTCGGGTAACCATTGCAGCTGATCGTTCCACGGCAACAGGCTCATGATCTCGCGCACCTGGCGCACGCCATCGGCATCGTTCTCGGCCAGGTATTCGGCGGTGCCGGCGGTTTGCGCGTGCATCTCGGCGCCGCCCAGTTCTTCATCGGTAGCGACTTCACCGGTGGCGGCCTTGAGCAGCGGCGGCCCGGCGAGAAACAGCTTGGCCTTGCCGCGCACCACCACCACGTAATCCGACAACCCCGGCTGATAAGCGCCGCCCGCCGTGGCCGAGCCATGGACCACGGTGATTTGCGGCAAGCCCATGGCCGACATCCGAGCCTGATTGGCAAAGCTGCGCGCGCCTTCGACGAAAATCTCCGCCGCGTAATTGAGGTTGGCGCCGCCGCTTTCGGCGAGGGTGATTACCGGCAGTTTGTTTTCCATGGCGATCTGTTGCAGGCGCAGAGACTTTTTCAAACCACTGGGGGAAATGGTTCCGCCCTTGATCGCGCTGTTGTTCGCCACCACCAATACCCGCACGCCGGACACGTAACCGATCCCGGCAATCAAACCGCCGCCGGCCGAGCTGCCGTCCTTGTCGTCGTGTAGCTTATAGCCGGCCAGGCTCGCCAGTTCGAGGAACGGCGCGCCGGGGTCGAGCAGCAGGTTAAGCCGCTCCCGGGGCAGCAGTTGCCCGCGCTTGTCGAACCTGGGCTTGGCTTCGGCGGCTTTGCTCAGCAAGTTCTGTTCGAGCTGACGGACCTGCTTGATGCCGGCCAGCATGGCCGCCCGGTTACGGGCGAACGCTTCGCTGAATGGGTCGACTTGGGACTGGATGACCGGCATGGTTACTCCTTGTCCTTGAACTCGTCTGGTTTGGATATGTCTGGTTTGAGCGCGTCGGGTCTGAGTACTTCGGGTAAATAGGCGCGGTGAAAGCCGTTGTACGAATGGCTGTTTTGCGCCTTGTGCATCGGCCAGGCTCGCCCGCCGAGGCTGGCGGCACCGTCGATGCGTAACGTGCTGCCGCTGACAAAAGCGGCTGCCGGGCTGAGCAGGAAAACAATCGCCGCGCTGATTTCCGATTCGGTGCCGATGCGCTTGAGCGGCACGTGTTCGCACAAGGTCGGGATCACGGCCCGGAACGCGCCTTCGTAAGTGTCCATGCCGCTGGAGGCGACCCAGCCTGGCGCGACGGCGTTGACCCGCACGCCGGCATAGCCCCATTCAAACGCGGCAGTCTTGGTGAAGTTGTCCATGCCCGAGCGCGCCGCGCCCGAGTGACCCATGCCGGGCATGCCACCCCACATGTCGGCGAGCATGTTGACGATGGCGCCGCCATGCTTGCTCATGGACTGATTGAACACCTCACGGGCCATCAGAAAACCGCCCACCAGGTTAGTGCGCAATATGGTTTCGAAACCTTTCTGATTGATCGACGCCAGGGGCGAGGGATACTGCCCGCCAGCATTGTTGACCAGCCCATGAATCGGCCCGTGTTTGCGGATCAGTTCGCTGACCAGTTGCGTGACGGCGTCTTCATCGCGGATATCGCAGACCTGCCAACTGGCTTTACCGCCGTCTTCGGTGATTTCAGCGGCGACCTTTTTCAGTTTTTCGACATTTCGCCCCACCAGCAGCACCTGCGCGCCAAGGGCCGCGAGCTCGTGGGCAGTGCAACGGCCGATGCCGCTGCCGCCCCCGGTGACGATGATGTTTTGGCCGGCGAACAGGTCGGGTTTGTAAATCGAGTCATAAGCCATTGCGACGGTCCTCTAGTTGACCTGATCGGCGATGCGCTGCGGCACCGGAATCTGGATCTCCAGCAGTTGTTGGGCGAACGCCTTGCCTTGCGGATCGATCCGCAGGCTGGCCACACCACCGCCGCCGAGCGCGTTCTCCAGAAGAAAATTAAAGCTCTGAGTGCCGGGTAAATACCAGCGTTCGACACGCCCGTGGATCGGGTCGAGGACATGGCTCATCCAGTCGACCATCACCTCGGGTGTCAGCGCTTCGGCGATCCACGGCAGGTAGTCGGGATGGCGGGCCATCACGCCGATATTGCTATGATTGCCCTTGTCGCCGGAGCGCGCCACGGCGAGTTTGATCAGGGCTACGCTGGCGTCGGCGCGTTCTGTGGGTTGGGGCGGCTCGAACGGTATCGGCAAGTCATCCGGGTCGAGTACATCGAGGGCGGGCAGGGCGCACGGGTGGCGTTCACCGGCGAGGTCGATTTCCAGGGTGCAGGCCGTTTTGTCGATCAGGAATGAAAACAATCGGATCAGCGGGTACACCGTCGGCCGCCCGCCGACAATCCCGGTCAACCCCGGCGCCATGCCGGTGGCGGCCTGGGCGATTTCCCGGGAAAACAGAATCAAGGCCTGTTTGCTTGGGTGGCGCACGGCGAGTTTGATCACCACTTCGCGGCTGTCCTGGCGCTGGCCATGAGGGCCATAAGTGGCTTCGCTGCCCAGCAGTTCGATGTTCACTTCGCTGTAGGGCGCCCAGCCACGCTGGCTGAAGATTTCCGAGGTCTTGTTGATGATCGCCTGGCTGACCCGTCGGGCCTTGGCCACGGCATCGATCCCGGCAATCAGGCAACTGGCGGTACAGCGAAAACCGTCCGGATACGTGGCGCTGACCTTGTACTGATCGGTCGGCGGCAAGCCTTTTGCGCCATGCACCTGCACCGCGTTTTTGCCTTGTTGCACGAGTTTGACCTGACTGAAATCGCACACCACATCGGGCAGCAGATAGGCCTGCGGGTCGCCGATTTCATAAAGCATCTGCTCGCCCACCGTCAGGGGCGAGACCAGACCGCCGGAACCATCGGGTTTGCTGACGATAAACTGGCCGTCGGCGCCGACTTCAACGATCGGAAAACCGATGTGTTCGTAGTCGGGCACGTCGCGCCAATCGGTGAAATTGCCGCCGGTGCATTGGGCGCCACATTCAATAAGGTGCCCGGCCAATGCAGCTTGGGCGAGTTTGTCGTAGTCGTGCCACGACCAGCCGAACTCATGCACCAGCGCGGCGCTCACCACAGCGCTGTCGACCACGCGCCCGGTAATCACAATGTCGGCGCCCAGACGCAGGGCTTCGACGATGCCCGGCGCGCCGAGGTAGGCGTTGGTCGACACGCATAGCGGCGGCAGGGCCGTGCCATTGAACATCTCATGGAGGCCAAGACTGCTCAGGCGTTTGAACTGCGGTTGCAAATCGTCACCCGATAGCACGGCGATCTTCAGCGCGACCCCGGCCTTGTCACAGGCCGCTTGCAGGGCAGCGGCGCAAGCCTGTGGATTGACGCCACCGGCATTGCTGATGACGCGGATCTTCTGTTCCGCGAGCTGGTTGAGGAGGGGACTGAGCACTTCGATGAAGTCGCTGGCATAGCCGCCCCCCGGATCTTTCATCCGCGCCCCGGCCATGATCGACATCGTGATCTCGGCCAGATAATCGAACACCAGATAGTCCAGCCGCCCGCCTTCCACCAGTTGCTCGGCGGCGGTCGAAGTGTCGCCCCAGAATGCGCTGGCGCAACCGATGCGGATTGTTTTGGGCGCTGCCAATTCCATAACCACCTCCGACAGAAGTGCTTCGAGACTACCAAGCAAGCGCTTGGTTTGTAAACGACTGAAATATCTTCTGCCCAAGCGCTTGCTTGGTCGCCCCCGCCAGCTTAAATTGCCCGCGCAACCCCGCTGTTTTAGCGGGCAGCGGCGCAATTGATTGATCGACTGTAGGAGAGAACGGGTGGACGAGCAAAAAGCCCTGAGGGTGATGCGCGAATTGGTCGACAGCGGCCAATTGACCGACCCGGACAGCGCCCGCGGCAAACTGCTGCAAGTGGCCGCTCACCTGTTTCGTCATAAAGGTTATGAACGCACCACCGTGCGTGACCTGGCCAGTGCGGTGGGTATTCAATCAGGCAGTATTTTTCATCACTTCAAAAGCAAGGACGAGATCCTGCGGGCAGTGATGGAAGAGACCATTCGCTACAACACCGCGTTAATGCGCGCAGCCCTGGCCGAGGCCGGCAGTGTGCGAGAGCGGGTTCTGGCGTTGATTCGGTGCGAATTGCAGTCGATCATGGGCGGCAGCGGCGAGGCCATGGCAGTGCTGGTGTATGAGTGGCGTTCGCTGTCAGCGGAAGGCCAGGCGCAGGTTCTGGCGCTGCGTGATATTTATGAAGACATCTGGCTGCAGGTGTTGGGCGAAGCCAAGGACGCCGGTTTTATCCGTGGCGACGTGTTCATCACCCGCCGTTTCCTGACGGGCGCGTTGTCCTGGACCACCACCTGGTTTCATGCCGATGGCAGCATGAGCCTCGATCAATTGGCTGATGAGGCGTTGATTCTGGTACTTGCAGAACGGCAGTGAGCCGTCTATCTCGGCAAGAAACTGGCTAAGTTGGCGAAACCGCCTAGCTTGTATGCATTGATGAGTATTTTTTTGGGGAGTGGGCTCTTTTGATGTCTTCACCAATTCGAACGGCGTCGCGGCTTTTGCTGACGGTGCTTGCTGTGTGCTGCGTGTTGCCTTCTCAGGCTGCACAATTGGTGCGGGTCGGTGCCGCGCATTTTCCACCCTATACCGTGCGCCCGGAGTCCGGTGCCGACACCGGGCTGTTGCCGCAACTGGTGGAAGCGCTGAATCAGTTGCAAACCGACTATCAGTTTGAGCTGGTGCCCACCTCGATTCCTCGACGTTTTAACGACTTCAAGGAAGGCCGGGTCGATATGGCGATTTTCGAGAACCCGGACTGGGGCTGGAAGGACATCCAGCACACCCTCGTCGACATGGGGCTGGAAGATGCAGAAATATTCGTCGCGCAGAAGAAACCCGATCGCGATGAGAGTTACTTCAAGGATTTGGCGGGCAAGCGCCTGGCGCTGTACAGCGGCTATCACTACGAGTTTGCCAATTTCAATGCCGATCCCAAGTATCTGGCCGACACATACAAGGCCTCGCTGACTTATTCCCATGACAGCAACTTGCTGATGGTGCTGCGTGGGCGAGCGGACATTGCCTTGGTGACACGTTCCTACCTGAGCGATTACCTGCTGCGTAACGAGAAAGTCGGCGAGCAATTGCTGGTATCGCAACGCGTCGATCAGGTCTATCACCATTACGCGCTGATTCGCCCGCAGGCACCGATTACCGGCGAAGCATTCGGCAAGTTGCTGCAAGGCCTGCGAAACAACGGCCAGATGCTGAAGATTTTCGACCCCTACAAAATTGCCCTGGTGCCGGTGGGCAAACCCTGACGGAGACAGTTTCTGAGATCTGGGGAAAGCAGACGACCATTCATCGGCCTTTCGTGTTATTCGATTAGTCTCAGATTTGACAGTAGACGTTTCGCCGTCTTAGCTCCTTTCCTGCACCGACCCCTTGGAGGGGTTGGTCTCATCCAGAAAGGATTTCTGCCATGTCAAACCCCTCGTTGGTTTCTCTCTCCTGCGTTCCCTCCCCTGTGGTGGCGCAAGCTATCGATGATGTACTCATTCTGAAAAAGCCTGATGATTCGGCCGGTGTCACGGTCGAGGTGGCGCGTTGGCCGTTCATGGTGGTCAATCAAAAGGCGACGTTGCATGTCTGCGGTCAACAGGCCGATGGCTCGCCAGTGATGCTTCGAGTGGCTGATGCCGAGCCCGTCACGCAACAAGAGTTCGCGGAAGGCTGGCGTCGGAATATTGCCTGGGCGTCCTTGCAAGACCTGAAAGACGGGAGCCATCTCGCGTTTGTTTTTCAGGCTGCGCTGGATGGAGGCAGTTGTGCTTGTCCGGTGTTGTTCCCGACATTGTGTCTTGAGGTTCGCGTGCCTTTTGAGGACAAAACGACCTTCTCGGAAAAAGACGGCACCAATAACTGGAATGGCTGGATGAGGGGGGACGCTGCGACTGATCCACGGGATCTCACCATCACCAAAGATGGGGATATCTACGTATTATTCGACAACACCTACACCAACAACTCTGACGGCACGGTGTTGAAAAAGACCTATCAGGGGCTGGAAGTGGGGCGATCCTATGAGTTCGGGTTGACCGTGCGCAGGTGGAATACCAGCTATGCAGTTCCGGTGTTGTCCCTCGATAGCGGACAGCAAGTCATTGCTCCCGCGACGGAAATTCCGACAACAGCCTGGGTGCCGCTCAAGGGCACTTTTACCGCGAGCGCGTCGCAGATGGAGTTGCAGATTGTTAACCATGTCGCCACCGGAAACGGGAATGACTATGCCTTCCGCGAAATCTGGGTCAGGTCGATCTAACGCCAGCGCAACCTCAATGGCCTGGAACTGACCCAGGCTGTGCATGCCACCGCGAACGCTCGTTAAGGTTCGCGGTGTTTTTCGTTAAATTTCCAAGCCTGGCTCACGTCCCCTCAGTTAACTGTCGACGATTACCGTGAGCCCCCCCATGTTCAATCTGAATGACCTGACCACCTTGGCCTTGCCGTCAGGCAACTGTCTTGTCGCCGATGAAACCGCCAGCCGCCTGAGTCTCAGCCTGCAAGGGCAACCGTTGATCGAACTGCGACTGACCCGCGAGCCCGAGTTGCATCTGCGGCTGGAGGAGCGCTTCGGCCGCCCTGACGGTCAGGCTTTCTGGGCGGCCTGCTATTGGCTGTTTGCGCGTGACGTGGCTTGTCAGCGTCTGACCTGGCATCTCGATGACGTGCCCACTGAAGCCTTGCTCAGCGGGTTGCTGATTGCGACCGACGTCACCGGCCAGTATCGCTGCGAACGCACGCTGTTCTGGCAGTTGCCCCAGCCTTGGCTGGGTGAGTCGTGCACCGGCAGCTATCCGCAGCAAATGGTCATCAGCGGCGGCAAGCGCCATCCATTGCGTGCAGTGAAACCCCGTGGTGAGGTGTATCGACGCTTCGATGCGCAGCTCGGTGCGTGGGTCTCCCTGCGCACGGTAGCAATCGAGCATGACCTGGCGCGTTTCAACCGCTGGCAGAACAGCCCGCGAGTGGCGAGTTTCTGGCAGGAGGAGGGCAGTCTCCAGAAGCATCGCGAATACCTGAGCAAGCTCGAAGCGGATCCGCACACCTTGACGCTGATCGGTTGTTTCGATGATCAGCCGTTTGCCTATTTCGAAGCCTATTGGGCCAAGGAAGATCGCATTGCGCCATTCTATGATGCCGGCGATTACGACCGTGGCATTCACATGCTGGTGGGCGAAGAACATCACCGCGGCCCGCACAAGGTGGCGAGCTGGCTATCGGCGCTGGTGCACTACCTGTTTCTCGATGATCCACGCACTCAACGGGTGGTCGCCGAGCCTCGCGCCGACAACGCGAAGATGATCGGGCATATGCACAATCTGTGTTTCCACTGCGAAAAAGAGTTCGACTTCCCGCACAAGCGCGCTGCGCTGATGATGCTGGGGCGTGAGCGGTTTTTTGATCGGTGTTCGTTGGCTTGATGCGTATGGCTCAAGGTCTGTTGCGGTCTTGAGTCTGCCTTCGCGAGCAAGCCCGCTCCCACAGGTGACCGAGTTCTCTCAGAGGAATGCGGTCGAATGTGGGAGCGGGCTTGCTCGCGAATGGAGTGACGCAAATTTCAGCGACGAGCAAAGGTATCCGCACGATTGCCCGACACCTTGCGGCAATGCACCAGCGCATCACGAATCATGAAGTTCACCAGGGTTGGCGAGACGCCGAGTTCCTTGGCGATGTCTTTTTGCGGCACGCCGTGCAGGCGGTACATCTCGAAAGCGTAACGGGTGCGGCTGGGCAGCTCCGTCAGCGCATCGGCAATGTTTTCCAGGGTCGAGAAGTTCATATGCGAGGTTTCCGGCGAAGCGCCCTGAATCACTACGTTCAGACCTTCCTCTTCCGGCCCCGAATACTTCTGCTCCAGCGCTTGCTTGCGGTAATGATCGATCGCCAGGTTACGCACGATCTGGAACAGATAGCTGAGCTGCGCCTTGATTGACGACGTGATCTGCGGCGCCGATTGCAGCCGGAAGAACGCATCCTGCACCACGTCTTCGGCGCGTGATCGGCAACCGGTGATGCGGGCGGCAATCTTGACCAGAATCAGTCGGTTGTCGACGAAGGCCTGAAGTAGCGGTGAATCGCACCTGCTTGTGGATACTTGTTCCGTCATTGGAAATCACCTTGCTGCAAATAGGGTCGTGGGACGACAGGGGAATCGGCGTCGTCCTACATATCGAGGGACAAATTATGTTGAATGATAATGATTGTCAATTGAGAAAGAGAATTAATGCGCCACAAAGGAGCAGAGTGAGAGCTGCGACACGCTGACTCACCTACTGACCTCAAGCCTGCTGGCGCTCTAGCCTGGCGACTAATTATTTCAAGACCTCATCCGTTCTCATTGGTGAATGGCTGCGGGCGAAAGCCCCGGCCAAACCAGCATTCCCAAGCCTTGCGCGGTCGGCGAAGACCGCGTCCTGCATGTCCATGAACGGGCGTGACATACGAAAACCGATTCCACTTGCAAGCCGAATTCAGGCAGGAAACCTCATGACCGACGCGTTCGAACTCCCTAGCACACTGGTCCAAGCCCTTCAGCGCCGCGCGGCCCTGACGCCGGACCGGGTGGCCTTGCGTTTTCTCGCCGAAACCCAGGATCAGGCTGTGGTGCTCAGTTATCGTGAGCTCGATCAACGGGCGCGAACCATTGCCGGTGCGTTGCAGGCCGAGACGTCGTTTGGTGATCGCGCGGTGTTGCTGTTTCCCAGCGGCCCGGATTACGTCGCGGCGTTTTTTGGCTGTCTGTACGCAGGTGTCATTGCAGTGCCGGCCTATCCGCCTGAATCGACCCGTCGTCATCACCAGGAGCGCCTGCTGTCGATCATTAGCGATGCCGAGCCGCGCTTGCTGTTGACCAGCGCCGACCAGCGCGACGCGTTGCTGCAAATCAATGAGGCGCCGCCGCTGCTGTGTGTCGACACCCTCGACAGCGCCCTGGCCGAACGCTGGGTCGCGCCGGACTTGCACGGCGAGCACATCGCCTTCCTGCAATACACCTCCGGCTCCACCGCGTTGCCTAAAGGTGTGCAAGTCAGTCACGGCAACCTGGTGGCCAACGAATTATTGATTCGTCATGGCTTCGGCATCGATCTCAATCCCGACGACGTGATCGTCAGCTGGCTGCCGCTGTACCACGACATGGGCCTGATCGGCGGTCTGTTGCAGCCGATTTTCAGCGGCGTGCCGTGTGTGTTGATGTCGCCGGCGTACTTCCTCGGCCGGCCATTGCGCTGGCTGGAAGCGATCAGCGAATACGGCGGCACCATCAGTGGCGGGCCAGATTTCGCCTATCGACTGTGCAGCGAGCGAGTCAGCGAATCGGCGCTGGAACGCCTGGACCTGAGTGGCTGGCGCGTGGCGTATTCCGGTTCCGAACCGATTCGCCTCGACACCCTGGAACGCTTCGCCGAGAAATTTGCGGCCTGTGGCTTTACCTCGGACAGCTTCATGGCCTCTTACGGCCTCGCGGAAGCCACGTTGTTCGTTGCCGGCAGCCCGCGCGGCCAGGGCATTCCATCGTTGCGCGTGGATGATCAAGCGCTGGCGCAAAACCGTGCCGAGCCGGGCGATGGCAGTCCGATCATGAGTTGCGGCATCAGCCAGCCGGATCACGCAGTGCTGATTGTCGATGCCGTATCGCTCGAAGAGCTCGCCGACAACACGGTCGGTGAAGTCTGGGCCGCCGGGCCGAGCATCGCCCATGGCTACTGGCGCAACCCCGAAGCCACGGCCAAGACCTTCGTCCAGCATGCGGGCCGCACCTGGCTGCGCACCGGCGACCTGGGCTTTTTGCGCGACGGTGAGCTGTTCGTCACTGGGCGCCTGAAAGACATGCTGATCGTGCGCGGTCACAATCTCTATCCGCAGGACATCGAGCAGACCATCGAACGTGAAGTGGAGGTGGTGCGCAAAGGTCGCGTGGCCGCATTCGCAGTCAACATTGAGGATCAGGAGGGCATCGGCATCGCCGCGGAAATCAGCCGCAGCGTGCAGAAAATCTTGCCGCCCGAGGCGTTGATCAAAGCCATCCGTCAAGCAGTGGCCGAGGCGTATCAGGAAGCGCCGAGCGTGGTGGTATTGCTCAATCCGGGAGCGCTGCCGAAGACGTCCAGCGGCAAGTTGCAACGCTCTGCCTGCCGCAATTGTCTGGCCGATGGCAGCCTTGACAGCTATGCGCTATTCCCGTCGGCAGACTTCGCAAATCCATCTGAAACCGACACCGGCTCAGAGCTGCAAACCCTGATCGGCAATATCTGGTGCCAGCAGCTAAGCGTCAAACAGCTCAACGCCGACGATCACTTCTTCCTGCTCGGCGGCAACTCCATCGCCGCCACTCAAGTAGTCGCGCGCCTGCGTGAAGAGCTGGGGCTGGAGCTGAATCTGCGCCTGCTGTTCGAAGCGCCGACCCTCGGCGCATTCGCTACCGCGGTCGCCCGGCAACAACAGGATGGCGGCGTGGCCCAAGGCGCGATCATGCCCTTGTCGCGCAGTGATGCCATGCCGCAATCCCTGGCGCAAAACCGTTTGTGGATCACCTGGCAACTCGACCCGCAGAGCAGTGCCTACAACATCCCTGGTGCCTTGCGCCTGCGCGGCGAACTGGACGAAGACGCCTTGCGCGCCAGTTTCCAGCAACTGATTGAACGTCATGAATCCCTGCGCACACGGTTTTTCGAGCGTGAAGGTGTGGCCCTGCAACAGGTCATTACTGCCGGCGAATTCAACCTGCAAGTGATCGACATCAGCGACCTGCCAGCCGCCGAGCGTGAAGCCCGCGCGCAGCAAATCCGCGAGGACGAAGCCCGCACCCAGTTCGATCTGGAAAAAGGCCCGCTGCTGTGGGTGACCCTGGTGCGCCTCGGCGATGAGGACCATCAACTACTGGTGACCATGCACCACATCATCGCCGACGGCTGGTCGATGAACGTGTTGATCGACGAGTTCTCGCGCCTGTATGCGGCGGCCTCCCAAGGTCAGACCGCCAGCCTTCCAGCGTTGCTGACGCAATACGCCGACTACGGCAGTTGGCAGCGTCAGTGGTTGGCGCAAGGGGAGGGCGAGCGCCAACTCGCGTACTGGAAAGCGCAGTTGGGCGTTGATCATCCGACCCTGAGCCTGGCCACCGATCATCCGCGCTCGGCGCAACACATTCACAGTGCCGCCCGTCATACGCTGCGTTTGGACGCCAGCCTGAGCGATGCCATTCGCCAGACCGCCCAGGCTCATGAGTCGACGCCGTTCATGCTGTTGCTCGCGGCATTCCAGAGCCTGCTGCATCGCTACAGCGGCCAACGCGACATCCGTATCGGCGTGCCGAATGCCAACCGTCCACGCCTGGAAACCCAAGGGTTGATCGGCTTCTTCATCAATACCCAAGTGCTGCGCGCCGAGGTGGATTCGCGACAGCCGTTCGTTGAGTTGCTGGTGCAAACCCGTCAAGCGGCATTGGGCGCGCAAGCGCATCAGGATCTGCCGTTCGAACAACTGCTTGAAGCCTTCCCGCAGGCCCGCGAGCAGGGTCTGTTCCAGGTGATGTTCAACCATCAGCAACGGGATTTCAGTGCGCTGCGTCGCTTGCCGGGACTGCTCGCCGAAGAGCTGCCGTGGCACAGTCGCGAAGCCAAGTTCGATCTGCAACTGCACAGCGAAGAAGACCGCAATGGTCGCCTGAGCCTGTCGTTCGACTACGCCAGCGAGTTGTTTGACGTGACGACTATTGAGCGACTGGCCGAGCATTTCAGCAACCTGCTGCGAGCCGTCTGCGAACAACCGACGACCGCCATCGGCGACCTGCAACTGCTGACCCCGAGCGAGCACGATCAGCAATCCGTCTGGAGCGCCGCACCGTGCACTCCGGCCAGCCAATGGCTGCCTGAGTTGCTCAACGAACAAGCGCGCCAGACCCCGGAGCGCACCGCGCTGCTGTGGGACGGTGGCAGTCTGGACTTCGCCGAACTGCACGCCCAGGCCAACCGTCTGGCGCATTACCTGCGCGACAAAGGCGTCGGCCCGGACGTGTGCGTGGCCATCGCCGCCGAGCGTTCGCCGCAGTTGCTGATCGGCTTGCTGGCGATCATCAAGGCTGGCGGCGCTTATGTGCCGCTGGACCCGGACTACCCGGCCGAACGCCTGGCCTACATGCTCAGCGACAGTGGCGTCGAGCTGCTGCTGACCCAAACCGAATTGCTCGACCGCTTGCCGGCCACCGACGGCGTCAGCGTGATTGCCATGGACGCCCTGCATCTGGAGAACTGGCCAAGCCATGCGCCCGGTTTGCACCTGCACGGCGACAACCTGGCCTACGTGATTTACACCTCCGGTTCCACCGGTCAGCCGAAGGGCGTTGGCAACACTCACGCGGCCCTCGCTGAACGGCTGCAATGGATGCAAGCCACTTACCGTCTGGACCAAACTGACGTGCTGATGCAAAAAGCGCCGATCAGTTTCGACGTGTCGGTGTGGGAATGCTTCTGGCCGCTGATTACCGGTTGCCGCTTGTTGATCGCCGGCCCCGGCGAACACCGCGATCCGCACCGCATCGCGCAACTGGTCCAGCAATTCGGCGTGACCACACTGCACTTCGTGCCGCCGTTGCTTTCCTTGTTCATTGACGAACCGCTCAGCGCCGAATGCACCAGCCTGCGTCGACTGTTCTCCGGCGGCGAAGCCTTGCCCGCCGAACTGCGCAATCGCGTACTGGAACACTTGCCGGCAGTGCAACTGCACAACCGCTATGGTCCGACCGAAACGGCGATCAACGTCACCCACTGGCATTGCACAACGGCTGATGGCGAGCGCTCACCGATTGGCCGGCCATTGGGCAACGTGCTGTGCCGCGTGCTCGACAGCGACCTCAACCCGGTGCCGGCCGGTGTGCCGGGTGAACTGTGCATCAGCGGTCTCGGTTTGGCCCGAGGCTATCTGGGTCGCCCAGGCTTGACCGCGGAACGCTTTGTGGTCGATCCGCTGGGCGAGCAGGGCACACGTCTGTATCGCACCGGTGACCGCGCTCGCTGGACCGCCGACGGCGTGATCGAATACCTCGGTCGTCTCGATCAGCAAGTCAAACTGCGTGGTTTTCGTGTCGAGCCGGAAGAAATCGAAGCGCGTCTGTTGGCGCAGACCGGAGTCGCCCAAGCGGTGGTGCTGGTGCGCGAAACGGCGGCGGGCGGGCAGTTGATCGGTTACTACACCTCTACCGATTCCGCTGAAGCTATTGAAGCTCAAACCACTCGCCTGAAAACCGCGCTGGCGGCTGAGCTGCCGGAATACATGGTCCCGGCGCAACTCATGCGTCTGGATGAAATGCCCCTGAGTCCGAGCGGAAAACTCGACCGTCGCGCCTTGCCGGAACCTCAATGGCAAGTCCGCGAGCACGTCGAACCGGTCACTGCCCTTGAGCAACAAATCGCCGGCATCTGGCGTGAAGTGCTGGGCCTGGCGCAGATCGGCCTTCGCGACGACTTCTTCGCCCTCGGCGGCCACTCGCTGTTGGCCACGCAAATCATCTCCCGCACCCGTCAGGCCTGCGACGTCGAGTTACCGCTGCGGGCGCTGTTCGAGGCCAGTGAGCTGGGCGCTTTTGCCGAACAGGTTCGCTTGATCCAGGCCAGCGGCAAAACCAACAAACAGCCACCGATCGAGAAGGTCGACCGCAGCCAACCGGTGCCACTGTCCTATTCCCAGCAACGCATGTGGTTCCTCTGGCAGATGGAGCCGGACAGCCCGGCCTACAACGTCGGCGGCATGGCGCGGTTGCGCGGCGTGCTGGATGTCGGGCGTTTCGAAGCGGCGCTGCAAGCGCTGATCATGCGTCACGAAACCCTGCGTACGACCTTCCCGAGCATCGACGGCGTGGCCCGGCAACAGGTTCACCCCGACACTCGCCTGCGCATGGACTGGAAGGATTTCACCACGCTGGATGCCGATGGCCGCGAATGGCAGGTCCAGCAACTGGCCGATGACGAAGCCCATAAACCTTTCGATCTGGAAGCCGGGCCGCTGCTGCGCGCTTGCCTGGTCAAGACCGCCGAGCAGGAGCACTACTTCGTCCTGACCCTGCACCACATCGTCACCGAAGGCTGGGCGATGGACATTTTTGCCCGGGAATTGAGCGCGCTCTATGAAGCGTTCGTCGATGACCGCGAATCGCCGCTTCAGCCGCTGCCAGTGCAGTATCTGGATTACAGCGTGTGGCAGCGTCAGTGGCTGGAATCCGGCGAACGTCAGCGTCAGCTCGATTACTGGACCGCGCAACTGGGCCGTGAACATCCGCTGCTGGAATTGCCGGCCGATCGTCCGCGTCCGCCGGTGCAAAGCCATCAGGGCGAGCTGTTCCGCTTCGACCTCAGCGATGATCTTGCGGCGCGGGTTCGTGCCTTCAATGCCCAAAACGGTCTGACCCTGTTCATGACCATGACTGCCGCGCTGGCGGTGCTGCTTTATCGCTACAGTGGCCAGACCGATTTGCGCATCGGTGCGCCGGTGGCCAACCGCATTCGCCCGGAAAGCGAAGGGCTGATCGGCGCGTTCCTCAACACTCAAGTGCTGCGTTGCCAGCTCGACGGGCAGATGTCCGTCGGCGAGTTGTTCGAGCAGGTTCGCCACACCGTGATCGAAGGTCAGTCCCATCAGGACCTGCCATTCGATCATCTGGTGGAAGCCTTGCAGCCACCGCGCAGTGCGGCGTACAACCCGCTGTTCCAGGTGATGTGCAACGTGCAGCGCTGGGAGTTCCAGCAGAGCCGAACCCTGGCCGGGATGACCGTCGAGTACCTGGCCAACGATGCGCGAGCGACCAAGTTTGACCTCAACCTGGAAGTCACTGATCTCGACCATCGCCTCGGTTGCTGCCTGACCTACAGCACCGATTTGTTCGACGAGCCGCGCATTGCGCGCATGGCCGGGCACTGGCGCAATTTGCTGGAAGCGTTGCTCGCCGATCCGCAGCAACGCCTCAGCGAACTGCCGTTACTGGAAGCCACTGAACAGCAAAACCTGCTCGACAGCCTCGGCATCGAGCCGGGCGAGCATCGCCTCGATCAATGCATCCATCACCTGTTCAGCGAACAGGCGCTGGTGCGCAAGGACGCGCCAGCCCTGACGTTCGCCGGGCAAACCCTGAGCTACGCCGAGCTCGACAGCCGCGCCAATCGTTTGGCCTGGATGCTGCGCGAGCGCGGAGTCGGGCCACAGGTTCGGGTCGGTTTGGCGCTGGAGCGTTCGCTGGAGATGGTCGTCGGCCTGCTGGCGATTCTCAAGGCTGGCGGTGCCTATGTGCCGCTGGACCCGGAATACCCGCTGGATCGCTTGCACTACATGATCGAAGACAGCGGCCTCGGTTTGCTGCTCAGCGATGCGGCGATGTTCGCGGCACTCGGTGAACTGCCTGCCAGCGTCGGCCGCTGGTGTCTGGAAGAAGACGCCGCTGCATTGGCCAACTATCCGGCCAGTGAACTGCCGTTTATCAGCCTGCCGCAACATCAGGCGTACCTGATTTACACCTCCGGCTCCACCGGCAAACCGAAAGGCGTGGTGGTGTCCCACGGTGAAATCGCCATGCATTGTCGCGCGGTGATCGAGCGCTTCGGCATGCGTCCGGACGACTGCGAGTTGCACTTCTACTCGATCAACTTCGATGCCGCGACCGAGCGTCTGCTGGTGCCGCTGCTCCGCGGCGCGCAGGTGGTCCTGCGTGCGCAAGGCCAGTGGGATGCGCAAGAAATCTGCGGGCTGATTCGTCGGCACAACATCAATATTCTTGGTTTCACCCCAAGCTACGGCAGCCAGTTGGCGCAATGGCTGGCGACCCAGGGTGAAACCCTGCCAGTGCGCATGTGCATCACCGGCGGCGAGGCTCTGACGGGCGAACACTTGCAACGGATTCGCGCGGCGTTCAAACCGAGCCTGTTTTTCAATGCCTACGGTCCAACTGAAACCGTGGTCATGCCGCTCGCCAGCCTGGCACCTGAGCAATTGGAAGAAGGGCTGGGCAGCGTGCCGATTGGCAGCGTGATTGGCGCTCGCGTCGCTTACATCCTCGACGCTGATCTGGCGTTGGTGCCGCAAGGTGCGACGGGCGAGTTGTTTGTCGGTGGTGCCGGTCTGGCGCAGGGATATCACCAGCGTCCGGGCATGACCGCCGAACGCTTTGTTGCTGATCCGTTCGCCGCCAATGGCGGACGTTTGTACCGCACCGGTGACCTTGTCCGTCAGCGCGTCGATGGTCTGGTTGAGTACCTCGGCCGTATCGACCATCAAGTGAAGATCCGTGGTTTCCGCATCGAACTGGGCGAGATCGAAACCCGTTTGCTGGAACACGAGTCCGTGCGTGAAGCGGTGGTGCTGGCCCTCGACGCACCGAGCGGCAAGCAATTGGTCGGCTATCTGGTCACCGACGTCTCCGAACAGGATGAAGCGCAACAAACTGCATTGCGCGAAGCGTTGAAGGCGCACCTCAAATCGCAGTTGCCGGATTACATGGTGCCGACGCATTTGATCCTGCTGGCCAGCATGCCGCTGACCGCCAACGGCAAGCTCGACCGCCGCGCACTGCCGGCCCCGGACCCGGAGTTGAATCGTCAGCAGTACGTGGCGCCGAGCAACGAACTCGAGCTGACCCTGGCTGGCATCTGGTGCGAAGTGCTGAACGTCCAGCAGGTCGGCCTCAACGATAACTTCTTCGAACTGGGCGGCGATTCGATTCTGTCGATCCAGGTGGTCAGCCGTGCGCGGCAGCAGGGCATCCATTTCAGCCCACGGGACTTGTTCCAGCACCAGACCGTGCAGACGCTGGCCGCCGTCGCAACCCGCACCGAGCAGGTCACGGCCGAGCAAGGATTGCTCACGGGCGAATCACTTTTGACGCCGATTCAACATTGGTTCTTCGACACTGAAATCCCGCAGCGTCAACACTGGAACCAGGCGTTGCTGCTGGAGCCGACCGTGGCGCTGGAGCCGCATCGTCTGGAGCAAGCGCTGCTGGCGGTGATCGAACAGCACGACGCCTTGCGCCTGCGCTTTACCGAAGTCGCCGGCCATTGGCAGGCCGAGCACCAGGCGGTTTCCGACGCTGCCGTGCTGTGGCAGGTGCACGTGCCGACCATGGACAAATGCGTGGCGCTGTTCGCCGATGCCCAACGCAGCCTCGACCTTGAGCAAGGGCCGCTGATGCGGGCGCTGCTGGTGGATGATCCTGAGGGGCAACAACGGCTGTTCATTGCCATTCACCACTTGGTGGTGGACGGGGTGTCGTGGCGGGTGCTGCTGGACGATCTGCAAACGGTTTATCGTCAACTCGATGCAGAGCAGTCAGTAAAACTGCCGGCAAAAACCAGTGCCTTCAAGGACTGGGCCGCACGGTTGCAGGCTTATGCCGGCAGCGAATCCCTGCGGGAAGAATTGAGCTGGTGGCAGACGCAATTGGCCGGGCCAAGCGCTGAATTGCCGTGTGATCGTCCGCAGGGCGGTCAGCAAAATCGTCACGCGCAAACCGTCAGCGTGCGCCTCGACAGCGAGCGTACCCGCCAACTGCTGCAACAGGCACCGACAGCCTATCGCACCCAGGTCAATGACCTGCTGCTGACCGCATTGGCCCGTGTGGTGTGCCGCTGGACCGGTCACGAATCAGCGTTGATTCAACTCGAAGGCCATGGTCGTGAAACCCTGTTCGACGAGATCGACCTGACCCGCACCGTGGGCTGGTTCACCAGCGCCTATCCGCTGCGCCTCACACCCATGAATGAACAGGGTGCGTCGATCAAGGCGATCAAGGAGCAACTGCGCGCGGTGCCTCACAAAGGTTTGGGTTATGGCGTGCTGCGTTACCTGGCCGATGGCGTGTGCCGTCAGACCATGGCCGCGTTGCCGGTGGCGCCGATCACCTTCAACTACCTGGGTCAGTTCGACCAGAGTTTCGGCAGTGATGCGTTGTTCCGTCCGCTCGATGAACCGGTGGGCGCAGCCCATGACCCACATGCGCCGCTGCCCAACGAGCTGAGCGTCGACAGTCAGGTGTATGGCGGTGAGTTGGTGCTGCGCTGGACCTTCAGCACCGAACGCCACGATCTGCTAACCATCACCGAACTGGCAGAGGCGTATCTGGGCGAGTTGCAAAGCCTGATCCAGCATTGTCTGAGCGACAACGCGGGCGGGCTGACGCCGTCGGACTTCCCGCTGGCCAGGCTGACTCAGCCGCAACTCGACGCATTGCCAGTCCCGGCGGCAATGATCGAAGACGTCTACCCGCTGACCCCGATGCAGGAAGGCATGCTGCTGCACACCTTGCTCGAACCGGGCACCGGCCTCTACTACATGCAGGACCGCTACCGCATCAACAGCGAGCTCGATCCGCAACGTTTCGCCCAGGCCTGGCAAGCGGTGATCGCCCGTCACGAAGCCTTGCGCGCGTCGTTCTGCTGGAACGTCGGCGAAGACATGCTGCAAGTGATCCACAAACCGGGCAGCACGCCGATCGAATATCTGGACTGGAGCGCGGTTGCCGAAACCGAGCAAGAGCCGAAGTTGCAGACGCTGCTGAAAAGCGAGCGTGAGGCCGGGTTCGATCTGCTCAACCAGGCACCGTTCCACCTGCGCTTGATCCGTGTGGGCCCGGCGCGTTACTGGTTCATGATGAGCAACCACCACATCCTTATCGATGCCTGGTGCCGCTCGCTGCTGATGAACGATTTCTTCGAGATCTACACCGCCCTCGGCGAAGGCCGCGAAGCGCAGCTTGGGCTTGTGTCGCGATATCGCGATTACATTGGTTGGCTGCAACGCCAGAGCCTGGCCGAAGCGCGGCAGTGGTGGCAGCAGAACCTGCGAGGTTTCGAGCGCACTACACCGATTCCGAGCGACCGACCGTTCCTGCGTGAACATGCCGGCGACAGCGGCGGCATGATCGTCGGCGACCGCTACACAAGGCTCGATGCCCGCGATGGTGCGCAACTGCGCGAACTGGCTCAGGCGCATCAGCTGACCATCAACACCTTCGCCCAGGCAGCATGGGCGCTGGTGCTGCGTCGCTTGAGCGGTGATCGCGACGTGCTGTTCGGCGTCACGGTGGCTGGGCGTCCGGTGGAAATGCCGGAGATGCAACGCACGGTCGGGCTGTTCATCAACAGCATCGCCCTGCGGGTGAAAATGCCCGAAGACGACCAGCGTTGCAGCGTTCGCCAGTGGCTCAGCGGTTTGCTCGACAGCAACATGCAACTGCGCGAGTACGAATACTTGCCGCTGGTGAGCATCCAGGAAAACAGCGAACTGCCTAAAGGCCAGCCGCTGTTCGACAGCCTGTTCGTGTTCGAAAACGCACCGGTGGAAGTCTCGGTACTGGACCGTGCGCAGAGCCTCAACGCGACCTCGGATTCGGGACGCACCCACACCAACTTCCCGTTGACGGCGGTGTGTTATCCGGGTGATGACCTTGGCTTGCACCTGTCTTACGATCAGCGTTATTTCGACGAATCCACGGTCGAGCGCATGCTCGGCGAATTCAAGCGCCTGCTGCTGGCACTGGTCGAAGGCTTCCATGGCGACATGGCCGACTTGCCGCTGCTGGGTAATGAAGAGCAGGATTTCCTGATCCATGGCTGCAACCAGAGCGAACGCGATTACCCGCTGGAGCAGAGCTACGTCTCATTGTTCGAAGCACAGGTTGCCGCGCATCCGCAGCGAGTTGCCGCCAGTTGCCTCGATCAGCGCCACAGCTATGTTGAGCTGAATCAGCGCAGCAACCGTCTCGGCCATGCGCTGATTGCGGCCGGCGTCGGCCTGGATCAACCGGTGGCGCTGCTCGCCGAACGTAACCTCGATCTGTTGGGCATGATCATTGGTAGCTTCAAGGCCGGTGCCGGTTACTTGCCGCTGGACCCGGGCCTGCCGAGTCAGCGCCTGAGCCGGATTATCGACCTGAGCCGCACGCCATTGCTGGTCTGCACCCAGGCATGTCGTGATCAAGCCGTCGCGCTGCTGGAAGAGTTCGGTTGTGCCAACCGACCTCGATTGCTGGTCTGGGAAGAGGTGCAGGCGAGCGAAGTTTCGGTGGCCAATCCGGGGATTTACAGTGGCCCGGACAACCTCGCCTATGTGATCTACACCTCGGGTTCCACCGGCCTGCCGAAGGGCGTGATGGTGGAGCAGCGCGGCATGCTCAATAACCAGTTGAGCAAGGTTCCGTACCTGAAATTGAGCGAAGCTGATGTGATCGCGCAGACTGCGTCGCAAAGCTTCGATATTTCAGTCTGGCAATTCCTCGCGGCACCTCTGTTCGGCGCTCGGGTGGACATCGTGCCCAACAGCATCGCCCACGATCCGCAAGGCTTGCTGGCTCACGTTCAGAGCCAAGGCATCAGCGTGCTGGAAAGCGTGCCGTCGCTGATTCAGGGCATGCTCGCCCAGGACCGCATGAGCCTCGATGGCCTGCGCTGGATGCTGCCAACCGGTGAAGCAATGCCGCCGGAACTGGCGCATCAATGGTTGCTGCGTTACCCGGAGATTGGTTTGGTGAACGCCTATGGCCCAGCGGAATGCTCGGACGATGTGGCGTTCTTCCGCGTCGACCTGGCTTCGACGCGCGGGAGTTATCTGCCGATTGGCACGCCGACCGACAACAACCGTTTGTATTTGCTCGATGGCGCGCTGGAACTGGTGCCGTTGGGGGCGGTGGGTGAGTTGTGTGTGGCTGGTACCGGTGTGGGGCGCGGCTATGTGAGCGATCCGTTGCGTACCGCTCAGGTGTTTGTGCCGAACCCGTTCGGTGCACCGGGGGATCGCCTGTATCGCACCGGCGACCTGGCCCGACGTCGCAGTGATGGCGTGTTGGAATACGTCGGGCGCATCGATCACCAAGTGAAGATTCGCGGTTACCGCATCGAGCTGGGTGAAATCGAGGCGCGGCTGCATGAGCAACCGGAAGTTCGCGATGCGGCGGTGGGTGTGCAGGAAGGTGTCAACGGCAAGCATTTGGTCGGCTATCTGGTTGCAGCGGATTCGGCACTGAATCCGAACGAACGACTGGAGCGCATCAAGCAACGTCTGCGTGCCGAATTGCCGGAATACATGGTGCCGCTGCACTGGTTGTGGCTCGACAAGCTGCCGCTCAACGCCAACGGCAAACTCGATCGCAAGGCCTTGCCGGCGCTGGAAATCGGCCAGTTGCAAAGCCAGGACTATCAGGCGCCGCGCAATGAGCTGGAACAGACCCTGGCGAATATTTGGGCCGAGGTGTTGAAGGTCGAGAAGGTCGGCGTGCGTGACAACTTCTTCGAACTCGGCGGCCATTCGTTGTTGGCCACACAGATCGCCTCGCGGGTGCAAAAAGCCCTGCAACGCAACGTGCCGCTGCGGGCGATGTTCGAGTGCAGCACGGTGGCGGAGCTGGCTGAATACATCGACGGGTTGGCGGCGAGCGACATTACCGAGGAGAAGGTGGATCGGTTGAATGATTTGATGGCGGAGTTGGAGGGGCTGTAGTTCTCTAGCGTTGGTGAGGGCCTCTTCGCGGGCAAGCCTCGCTCCTACAGTACGGTGTCGATCAGTCGACTCCGTACTGTAGGAGCGAGGCTTGCCCGCGAAGGCGTCACCACAGACACCACAAAGCTGCGGGTTGACTGCCGGTCCCATGCGGCTCAGTCTTCCTGTGCTTTTTTAATGGATCCGATTTCACCAGGGAGACAGTCAATGCCCTTCGTAACGGTTGATGGACAAGCGCTTCACTACATAGATCAAGGCACAGGTCCTGCGGTTCTGCTGGCCGGCAGTTACCTGTGGGACCAAGCCATGTGGGCGCCGCAGATTACGGCGCTGTCGCAGCATTATCGGGTCATCGCCCTCGACCTGTGGGGCCACGGCGAATCCGGGCGGATGCCCGAATGTATGACGTCGCTGGATGACGTGGCGCGCCAGGCACTGGCATTGCTCGATCATCTGGACATCGATCGCGTCACGCTGGTCGGTCTTTCGGTGGGTGGCATGTGGGGCGTGCGCCTGGCGCTGTCGGCACCGCAGCGGCTCAACGGTCTGGTGCTGATGGACACCTATGTCGGCGTCGAACCGGAACCGACCCGCCAATACTATTTCTCGCTGTTCAAGCAGATCGAAGACACGGGTGTGATCTCGTCGCAGCTGCTCGACATTATTGTGCCGATTTTCTTCCGTCCGGGCATCGATCCGCAATCGGCGCTGTATCAGGATTTCCGCGCCAGACTGGCTGCGCTGCCGGCCGACCGTCTGCGCGAAAGCATCGTGCCGATGGGACGGATTACCTTTGGTCGTGATGATTTGCTGCCGCGGTTATCCGAGTTGAATCCTGACACCACGCTGTTGATGTGCGGCGATCAGGACAAACCGCGGCCGCCGTCGGAAACCAAAGAAATGGCCGAATTGATCGGTTGCCCGACTGTGCTGGTGCCGGAGGCGGGGCATATCTCCAATCTGGAGAACCCGCAGTTCGTGACTGCGGCTTTGCTGGGATTTCTAGCTCTGAGAAATTAGTAGGTCATATAGACGCCATCGCGGGCAAGCCCGCTCCCACAGGGTTATGCGACCTCCTGTGGGGGCGGGCTTGCCCGCGATGGCGTTGCGGCTGTCACCACAAATCCGACGGCCGAACTACTTACTTAGGCCCCAGAATCTTCACCAATTTATCCGGCGTCGGCGCGCCTTGCTGCTGTTGCAACTGACCCTTGTCGTCCATGTAGAAAATCGCCGGGGTGGCGGCCAACTCCAGGTCTTCCATCAACTTCATGTTCGCCGCGTATTTCGCCTGAACCGTCGGTGGCACGTCTTTCAAGGCCTTGAGCGAACTGTCCTTGCCGGATTTCTCGTGGTCTTCCAAGGCCTTTTGCGGGTCCTTGGCGGCCAGCAGCGCGGCGGATTTGCCCGGGCTGTCTTCGCGGATGATGCCGACCATGATGTGCCGCAACTGCACTTTGCCGGCCTTGACCCATGGCCGTGCCTGTTCCCAGAACATGTTGCAGTACGGGCAATTCGGGTCGCTGAACAGATAGACGATTCGCGGTGCGTCCTTGTTGCCGTCACCGATCCAGTTGCTCGCTTCCATCTTGCCCCAGACTTCCTTGGCCATTGGCGCGTAGACCAGTTTCTGCAACGGCGCGCTGCTCAGGTCATTGCCTTCGGCGTCATACAAATTGCCCAGCAGTACATGTTTGCCGTCCGGGGTCAGGTACAACGCCATGCCACGGTTCTGGTATTGCGCCGCGTAACCGCGCAGGCCGTCGGGGGCGTCGAACTGGCCGACGATTTTTGCGCCCTTGGCTTCGATCTTCTTGATCGCTTCAGGCAATTCTTCGGCCTGTACCGACGGCAAGTGCAGCAGGGCGGCACCCAGGGTCAAGGTCAGCAGGTGGCGGAGGCGGAGCATGGCAATTTCCTTGAAGGCGTGGCCGAGGTGGCCGGGTTCGGGGTGTCGAAGTTTTCCAGGGCTCGGGCCAGGCTGGCTTCAGAGAGCTCGCCCAGATGGCTGCCCAGCAGGTGCCCGTCGGGGCTATAGAACAGCGTAGTCGGCAATGCCATGGAACCCACGGCCTGACCCAATCGACCGCGGCCATCGAACAACACGTTAGCCAGGCTCAGGCCCTGGGTTTCGAGAAAGGTGCTGACGCTCTGCATGCTTTCGGCCTGGTTGACGAACAGGAAGGTCAAGTCCGGACGCTGTTGCTGGGCGTTTTCCAGCACCGGCATCTCCCGGCGGCACGGCGGGCACCAAGTGGCCCAAAGATTGATGACCAGCGGCCCGCCCTGGTAATCGCTGAGCGGTATGGTTTGGCCGGCGGCATTGCGCAGGGTGATCTGTGGCAGGCGCTTGCCTTGTTCGTAAATACTCAGGGAAAACGTCGCCAGCAACCAGAACGCCAGACCACTGACCACGCCAAAGCCCAACGGTCGGCGCAGGCCCGGGCGACGCCAGCCTCGATACAAGGCGGCGAGTAACAACACGACCACCCCGGGCCAGGCGAGAAAACCACCGTCGCGCAGGTCGATGATCTGCCATGGATCGTGGCGATACTGCGCCCAGTAGGCGATCACGAAACCGACCCGGGCTGCCAGCATGCCGAGCAGAAACAGGCTGAACAGCACTGACTCCGGGTTCTCGCCGCCACGCTTGGTCACCCGCCAGCCGACAAAGGTCGCCAGCGCCAGGGCACTGATCAGCAGCAGGTGATTTAGCGCGATGGCAAAGGTGCCGAGGGTAAAAGTCAGCATTAACGAGCGTCTCGGGTGGTGGTCCAGCGTTGCAGGAAGGTGCCGGCATCGACCTCACCGGTGATGCGCTGGCTGCGGCGCTCTTCGCCGTCGGGGCCGATCCACAACAGGCTTGGCGGCCCCGGCACTTTATAGCGGCCGAGCAGTTCGCGGCTGGCGGCATTGTCGGCGGTGACGTCCAGCCGTAGCAAGCGCACATCGCTGAGCGCTTCCAGGACCTGCGGTTTGCCGAAGACCTGTTTTTCCATGACTTTGCACGACACACACCAGTCGGCGTAGTAGTCCAGCAGCACCCATTGCCCCTGGGCCTTGGCCGCATCGAGTTCGCGTTGCAGGACGGCGGGCTCCCTGACCGTGGTGAATGCATCATGCGCGCTCGGCGCGGTAGTACCGGTACGGCCGGCGCTGTACACCTGCAACGGCTGATACGGATCGTCACTGCCGCCCGCCGCACCGACCACCAGCAGGCTGCCCCACAGTCCCAATAACAGCGAACTGGCACCGAACAACTGGGCGACGCGGCCAAAACCTTCGGACTGTTTCCAGGCGCTGTAAGCCGCAATCAACAGCAAGGCACCGCACAATCCCAGCCACAGCGACTCATTCAACACCGGGCGCAGCATCAGCAGCGCGGTGGCGAGGAAGAGGAAACCGAACACGCCTTTGAGCAGGTTCATCCATGCACCCGGTTTGGGCAGGAAGCGATTGCCGACAGTCACCAGCAGCAACAGCGGCACACCGATGCCGATGCCCATGGCGAACAGAATCAGCCCGCCGTGCAGCGCATTTCCACTCTGGGCGATATAGAGCAAGGCCCCCGCCAGCGGTGCGGTCATGCAAGGACCGACCAACAGGCCGGACAAAGCCCCGAGTACACCGGCACCGATCAGGCTGCCACCGCGCTGATTGCGCGAAACATGCTCGAGCCGATCTCGCACGGCCACCGGCAACTGCAGCTCAAAGAAACCGAACATCGGCAAGGCCAGCAGCACGAACACCGCTGCAAAGCTGCCCAACAGCCATGGATTCTGCAGCAGCGCTTGAAGGTTCGCCCCAAGTAGCGCAGCCAGAACGCCCATCGCCGCATACACCAACGCCATGCTGGTCACGTAACTGCCGGCGAGGGCAAAGCCACGTTTGGGCGTGGCACCGCTGCCAACAATTAAACCCGCCAGAATCGGTAGCATCGGCAACGAACAAGGAGTGAACGCCAACAGCAGCCCCAGGCCGAAGAACACCAGCAGGCTCCAGCCCAACGCCCGTTGTTGCAGGCCGCTAGCCAGGGCCTGGTCGGGCGCTTCGACGGTCGCCGCCGCTGTCGCCTGACCACCGAGATCGATGATTTGAGTCTGCGGCGGATAACACAAACCGGCATCGGCGCAGCCCTGGAAGCCTATTTTGATCTGACCAGTGGCTCCGGCCGGAATCTTCAGCTCCAGGCCTTGGCGATAGACCTGCTGTTCGCCGAAGAACTCGTCGCTGTGGGACTCGCCCTCGGGCAGCGCTGGCACCTGCTCCGGGGCCAGACCGTCGAATTTCAGGCGTTTCTGATACAGGTAATAGTTGTCGGCAATTTGCCAATAGAGCTGGGTTTCCCCGGATTCAAGGCGTTCGGAGGTGAAGATGAACGCTTTTTCCACCGGGAGAAAATCGGGTTTTGTCTCGAACGGATTCGTTCCTGCCTGGGCCACACCCGAGATCAACAGAACAAAGAATAAAAACAATCGACGCATGGGTAAGCCTTATCCCTGTGCAAGTGAGGTGCACAGTGGTGGGCGGCGATTAACCGATGATTAACCGCGCCTCCACGTGGACTCAGTCTCGGAACAGACCTGGCCAGGCCTCGTCATTCATCCCGTGTGGACCGGATTGCAGTCGGTTTTGCTGGATGTTGTAGATGAGAAATTGGCCTCTGTTGAGGAAAATGTAGTAGTAGCTGTCTGCAAACGTTCTATCGTTTTGTGCGGCGGTAATGATCCGATGTTTGAATTTTTCTAATCCTGGCATTGAGGTGGCGGTAATTTCTTCGTGGATTATCCGGTTTTTTAGATAGTCGAAAGAGAGGTAGTGTCCGTCATTGAGGAGGAATCGGAACAGGTGTTTTTTGCCCGTAAGTTGCCACCATGTACCCGCTACAATTCGGTCGAAGTAAGGAAGTATCGGCGCCCAGATGGAGTTTTCAACGCGATAGTTATTGACCGTTTTATCCCGATCCTGATCGTATTTGCAAACCATTGGGGTTTCACCGTCGTAATAAAAAAACCAGGAAATGTCGTCAGAGGTGTCTTGTGTATTCAGGTCCGTGGTAGTGAAGCCGAATCGCAGGTGTTTGGCATTTTCGTGAAAACCAGGCCATGCGTACTGCGTGGTTTCTCTAGGGTAGCTGTTCGGGACTTGATGATCGCCCAGATCAAATCGGGTGTAGGTGTCGGTGTCTTTGAAGAAAAAGTAAATGCGGTCTTTGCCGGAGCGCCAGTCAGTGGCGACGAAGTTATTGAAGTTGGGCATGGGCTGATTCCTTTCAGTGGGTTGAAGTCTATTTCGTTAATCGAATGGCGACTGGGTAAGTTGTGGGGTTAGTTATTGATTAACTACGCTGCGGAAGTAAGCTTAACGCGCAATTCAATTTTTAAAGAAAGATTTTTTGAGTTGTTTGTTTCACTGTGCAACTAAGTTGGTTTAGCAGGCCAAACTAACGACGAGGATAGAAAACCGTGCTTTTCGTCAGGCAACGCAGTTGACATAATTGCGCCTTAATCCTCAGCTGCTTGACTCGCGTTTTTAATCCTGGAGCGCCCATGCACGTACTGGTTTGTGAAGACGATGAGCTGATCGCCAGCGGCATTGTCGCCGGCCTCACGGCACAGGGCCTGACGGTGGAGCACGTCGCTACGGCGTCGTCTGCACGAGCGATGCTCAAGGTCGCCGAGTTTGACGTCATGGTGCTCGACCTTGGCCTTCCCGATGAGGATGGCCTGAAGCTGTTGCAGCAACTGCGTCACAGCGGCCTGGAGATTCCGGTGCTGATTCTTACGGCACGGGACTCGGTCACCGATCGTGTCGATGGCTTGCAGGCCGGCGCTGACGATTACCTGCTCAAGCCGTTCGACCTGCGGGAACTCGCCGCACGTCTGCACACCTTGTTGCGACGCGTGGCGGGGCGTAGCGTCAACTTGATCGAACACGGCCGTCTGACCTACGACCCGAGCAGCCGCGAAACCATGCTCGGCGGTCAGTCCGTCGACCTTTCGCGTCGTGAGCAGTCGCTGTTGCAGGCCTTGTTGCATAACCGTGGCCGGGTGCTGTCCACCGAGCAATTGAAAGACAGCGTTTATGGTTTCAACGACGAGCTGGAAAGCAATGCACTCAACGTGCATATCCATCACCTGCGGCGCAAACTCGGCAATGGCATTGTCGAGACCGTGCGTGGCCTGGGTTATCGCTTGGGGCCGGCCGATGGCGCAGAGGAATTGAAAAAGTGATGAGCCTGCGTTTACGCCTGAGCCTGACCCTCGGCGCCGCGTTTGCGCTGATCTGGGCCCTGGCCGCCGCCTGGATGCTCAGTGATCTGCGCAACCAGATGATGTTTTCCCTCGACCAGCGGCTGGTGGCGTCGGCGCGGATGGTGGCCGGGCTACTGGAGCAGCTGCCAGCGTTGCCGAGCAAGGGCGAGGGCACTCATTTCAGTGCAGAGCAGCTAAGTATTCCTGGCGGCATGGCCTGCCAGGTCAGCTCGTTGCGCGGCGAAATCCTGGCCCGCAGCCACAGCAGCCCCGAACAAACCCTGGAAGCCGAAAAAATGGGCTTCCACGATCAAATGATCGACGGCGCTCCGTGGCGCAGTTTTACCCTGGCGCGGGGCGATGTGCGGATTACCACAGCGGATCGGCAGATCGAGCGCGAAGCGCTGAACATGTCCATTTTGCTGGCGGCTTCGGTGCCGGTCGGCGTCGCGCTGCTCGGTTGCCTGTGCCTGTTGTGGCTCGGCATCGGTCAGGGGCTGGCACCGCTTAATCGTATGCGCGATGCGTTGATGCGACGTAGCGCCGATTCTCTGGAACCGTTGCAAATCCAGCCGTTGCCCAGTGAGTTGCAACCGCTGCTGGAAACCCAGAATCAGTTGTTCCAGCGCATCGGCAAGACCATCGAGCGCGAACGGCGCCTGACCGGTGACGCCGCGCACGAATTGCGCAGCCCGCTGACCGCGATCAAAACCCACCTGCAAGTGGCGCGGATGACCGAAGGCAGCGCCCGGGATCAGTCCCTGGCCCGGGCCGAAGAGGGCGCCGACCGGCTGCACCGCACGCTTGAACAATTGCTGCTGCTGGCGCGCGTCGAGGGCAGCCTGTCGTTCGATGATGGCGTGCAGTGCAGCGCCGAGCAGGTGGCGAAACTGGCGATTCAGGATGCGGCCAGCGGTGATCGTCAGCGGATCAAATTTCAGTTGCCGAGCACATTCTCCGATGCGCCGCTGCAAATGCCCGCGGTGCTATCGATTGCCGCATTGCGCAACTTGCTCGACAACGCCTTGCGCCATACCCCGGGCGAAGGGGCGGTGGAGCTGAGCCTGGAAACCACCAACAATCGCGTGCGTTTTTTGGTCCGCGACCACGGCCCGGGGATTGCCGAAGATGACCTGCAACACCTGACCCAACGCTTCTGGCGCAATGGCCAGAGCACCGGTTGCGGCCTCGGCCTGGCGATTGTCCAAGCCATCGTCCAGCGTTGCGGCTGCACCCTGCATTTCGACAGCCGGCCGGATGGCTTGCGGGTTGAATTGACGATGCCTTTGCAGTCGGTCTAACCAACACAAAACCCTGTGGGAGCGGGCTTGCCCGCGATGGCGGTGTAACAGTCAACATGGATGTTGGATGTTATGGCCTCATCGCGGGCAAGCCCGCTCCCACATTTGTTGTGTCGCACACCAAATGTAACGTCTCTCCATTAGCCACCCGGCCCCCACAGCGTTATCGTCCCCGGCAGCTTTGACTCAATGGATTGAGGTAACAGCGCCATGGATGCATCGATACACATCTGCAAGGCAACGCCTGCCGACGCCGGGATCATCAGCCGGATCGTCGAGCGCTCCATTCGCGTCGGCTGCGCGCTCGACCACCGCAACGATCCGCGAACCGTCGCCACCTGGACTCACAACAAAACCATTGACCATGTGCAGCCCTGGCTGGCCGACTCGCGGTTATACCTGAACATCGCCCTGTTGCAGGACAAACCGATCGGCGTCGCCATGGCGGCAATCAGCGGCAAGGTCGCGTTTTGTTACGTGCAGCCGGAATGGTTTCGGCGAGGCGCCGGACAAGCGCTGGTGCACGATCTCGAAACCTGGTTGATCGCTCAGGGTTTACCTCACGCGCGGCTCAACAGCACCCGTACCGGCGAGGCGTTTTACTACCGTCAGGGTTACCGGGCTTGCGCTGAAACCTTCACCGTGGCGGGACTCCACGCCATTCCCATGCACAAGGCGCTGTCGCCACCTTCATAGAAAGCTGATCGAGGGTCTAAATCCTTGAGGTCCTGATGCGTTTCCAGAACAGGAAAACCTGCAAGTGCGCCCCGTGACTGGAACGCGCACCTGCCCGGTGTGCAGTTTTGGTCACTATCAACAGCGTATTGAGGGATCGAGAGATGTCAGTCGCTACCAGCCTTATCGAAGATCAGCCGGCCCGGATTGTCTCGACGCCTGCCGAGACGCTTTATCAGTTCAACGAATCGCCATTGCTAGCCCGTCAGAGTCAGCAGGAATCGAATGCTCGCAGCTATCCGCGGCGCATTCCCCTGGCACTCAAGCGTGCCAAGGGCATTTATGTCGAAGACGTCGAAGGTCGCAGTTTCATTGATTGCCTGGCCGGTGCGGGGACTCTGGCCCTGGGGCACAACCATCCGGTGGTGATCGAAGCGATCCAGCAAGTGCTGACCGATGAACTGCCGCTGCACACACTCGACCTGACCACGCCGGTCAAGGATCAGTTTGTTCAGGACCTGTTCGGTCTATTGCCGTTGGCATTGGCCGCTGAAGCAAAAATTCAATTCTGCGGCCCCACCGGTACCGATGCAGTGGAAGCCGCGCTGAAACTGGTGCGCACCGCCACCGGGCGCAGCACGGTTCTGTCGTTCCAGGGCGGTTACCACGGCATGAGCCTGGGCGCACTGAGTCTGATGGGCAGTCTGGGGCCGAAAAAACCGTTGGGTGCGTTGCTCAGCAGTGGCGTGCAGTTCATGCCGTATCCCTACGATTACCGTTGCCCGTTCGGGCTCGGCGGCGCGCAGGGGGTGCAGGTCAATCTGAATTACCTGGAAAACCTGCTGAATGATCCCGAGGCCGGCGTGCAATTGCCCGCTGCCGTGATCGTCGAAGCGGTGCAGGGCGAGGGCGGGGTGATTCCGGCCGATCTCGATTGGCTGCGCGGCTTGCGACGCATCACCGAGAAGGCCGGCGTAGCGCTGATCGTCGACGAAATCCAGAGCGGTTTCGCCCGCACCGGCAAGATGTTCGCCTTCGAGCACGCCGGGATCATTCCGGACGTGGTGGTGCTGTCCAAAGCCATCGGCGGAAGCCTGCCGCTGGCGGTGGTGGTCTATCGCGACTGGCTCGACACCTGGCTGCCGGGCGCCCATGCCGGAACCTTCCGCGGTAATCAGATGGCGATGGCCGCAGGCTCTGCGGTGATGCGCTACCTGACAGAGCACAAGGTTTGCGAGCACGCCGCCGCCATGGGTGAACGCCTGAATGAACACCTGCACATCCTGCAGCGGGACTTCCCGCAACTGGGCGACATTCGCGGACGCGGCTTGATGCTGGGCGTCGAATTGGTCGATCCGACTGGCGCGCCGGACGCCCAAGGTCATCCACCGATATTCGGTCGTCTGGCGCCGCTGGTGCAGCGCGAATGCCTCAAGCGTGGGTTGATCCTTGAGCTGGGCGGACGTCACGGCGGTGTCGTGCGTTTCTTGCCGCCGCTGGTGATCACCGCCACTGAAATCGATCGGGTGGCCGACATTTTTGGCAGGGCCATGGCCGCAGCCACGGCCAGCCTTTAAATTTTTTGGTGCCTTGAACGTTCCTTCTACATAACGGCTGCGCACGCCGCGCAGCCCACCCTATAGCGATGGAGAGACAGCATGACGTCAGTATTCGACCGCGAGGACATCCTCTTTCAGGTCGTGGTCAACCACGAAGAGCAATACTCGATCTGGCCCGACTACAAAGCCGTGCCACAAGGTTGGCGCACCGTGGGCAAGAGTGGCCTGAAAAAGGAATGCCTGACTTACATCGAAGAGGTCTGGACCGACATGCGTCCATTGAGCCTGCGCCAGAAAATGGAAGAGCAGGCGGCTGTGGCTAACTGAGCTGTCAAGTGAGACGCGGAGCGTCTCTGGCTGCATTCCTTTGCGGCGCCTGGGAACGAAAAGCCCGCTGAACCGGTGACGGTCAGCGGGCTTTTTCAGGTCTGGAGTTTGTGTTGCCTGTCAGGCCGTCATCGCGGGCAAGCCCGCTCCCACAGTGGATTGGTGTTGTTGCATAAATAGAGTGAACACCACAAACCCCTGTGGGAGCGGGCTTGCCCGCGATGAACGATAACGCGGTCCAGCTGACTTTACGCTCCGCTCAACCCCTTGAGCACCTGATCCACATTCCCTTCCAATTCGGCCACCGGATCCGCCGCATCGACACTCAATACCACCAACCGGCTACCTGCCTCGGCAATTACCGCTTTTACCGCGTCCGACGGCTGGCGATGATGCAGCACCACCGCCACATCATTGTCCTTGAGCGTCGCACCCAGTTGCTTGAGCGCCTGCGGTGTCCACTCGGCATCCGGTCGCGCATCGAGGCCAATCAGATCCAGGTTGAGGCCGCCGATCAGGTAGCCGAAATGATCGCTCAGGCTCATCACACTCAGGTTGTCGGCATTGGCCAGCCGTGACTCACTGTCCGCGCTGAGTTTGAGCAGGCGTTGTTTGAGCGCTGCCAGGTTGGCGTCGATCTTCGGTTTGGCCGCTGGCGCCAGGCGCACCAGGTCTGCCGCCATGACATCCGCCATGCGACCCATGTTGTTGCTGGCCAGCCAAGGCTGACTGTTCAAACCGTCGACCTTGTTGTCGGGCTGCACGGCGATGCCGGGCAGGGCGCCGTCCACCGGGCGGGCGGCGTCGATTTCAATGATGCGGATATTGCTGCGCCGTGAGATCGGGTACAGCGGATCGTCCGGCCATAGCGAGCGCAGGCCGATGACCGCATCGGCGTCGATCGCCAGCTTGCTAAGCGCCGGAGCGCCCCGACCTGTGAAGTAAGCGGTCTGCCGGCTGCCAGGCAGATTGGCCGGTGCAGCGCGCTCAAGGCTGACATCGGTGCCCTCCAGCAGCAGGGCACCCAGACCGTAGGTCACAGGCAACGCCGCCAGGACCAGCACCTTGTGAGTTGAAGTCGAGGCGAAGAGCGCGGTGTTACCAGCACCGTGATTGGCCACCAGACGCATCGGCTCGAAGGTGTCGGTGGCGAATGCGTTGAAGGAGGCGGGCCCACACAAGGTCACCGCCAGGGTCAATTGACGCAGAGAAAAAGACATTTATCCGAGGTTCCCTTTCAGACTTGGAACGATACCGCGAGCGATCGCGGCCAGGGCGAAGGCGATGCCGGCCACCAGAATGATCGCGGCACCGGACGGGATGGGCAGGTCAAAGACAATCGGCGCGAGGATTCCGCACAGCGTGCTCACCGTGGCGATCAGCACCGAACACCAGAAGAACCCCTTAAGCGACTGGCTGAGCAAACGTGCGGCCGCCGCTGGAATCACCAACAGTGCGCCGACCAGAATTGCGCCGATGACTTTCACCGCCGCCACCGTGATCAGGGTCACCAGAATCACGAACAGGTAATCCAGGGTCTTCACCGCCACTCCGCGTACCGCCGCCAGCTGCGGATTGAAACTGGCGAGCATGATGCGGTTGTACAGCGGCAGGGCCAGCGCCATCACCAGCGAACCAACAATGGCCAACACCAGCAGGTCATTGCCGTTGACCGTCAGCACCGAACCGAACAGCACGTTTTCCAGAATGTGCACGTTGATCTTGCCCGCCAGAATCAACAATAGGCTGGCACCCAAGGCCAACGACACAGAAAGGAACACACCGATCAAAGTATCTGGCGCCAGCCCGGTACGATTGCGCAGGTAGTTGAGCAAAATGCCGAACAGCAGGCAGTAACCGAACAGGCTGCCATAAGGTCCGGTGTAGGGTTCACCGAGCAGAATGCCGATGGCCACACCGGTCAGCGCGGCGTGGCCCACTGCTTCGGAGAAAAATGCGAAGCGCTTGACCACCACCAGCGTACCCAAGCCGCCCAACACCGGGCCGATCAGCAGCCCGGCGAGCAGGGCATTGACCACAAATCCATAGGCCAGCGCTTGTGGCAGGTAACCCGACGAGGCCCAACCCTGGACCATCAAACGAAAGGCTTCATAACTCATCAGGCAGCGCTCCGGGGATGGGTCGAAAACAAGGTCAGCAGTCGCTCCGGAGTCAGTGCCTGTTTCGGCGTGGCATCGAACAGCACCCGGCGATTGAGCCCGGTGACCCGGTCCGCCAGTCGCGCGACCGCTTCCAGATCATGCTCGATCCACAGCACGGTTATGCCACTCTGGCGCCAGTCACCCAGCAGCCGTTCGAACACTTGAATACCAGCCTCATCGAGGGCCGACATCGGTTCGTCGAGCACCAGCAACTGTGGCGCCGGAATCAGTCCCTGGGCCAACAAAACGCGTTGGCGTTCACCGCCGGAGAGAGCGCCCATGCGCCGCTTGCGCTTGTCTTGCATGCCTACTCGTTCCAGTGCCTCGCCAATGGCTGCCGCGTAATGTTTGCTCAACCCGAGGAACGCCGGGCGCCGCTGGCACATGGCGGCCATGAAGTCATCGACAGTCATCGGTAAACCGCGATCGAATTCCAGCGCCTGGGGCACGTAGCCGATGGTCCCCGGTTCGCCCGGCCATTGCAGACTCAAGCGACCCTGATGCGGCATCTGCCCCAGCAGGGTCTTGATCAGCGAACTCTTGCCGCCACCGTTGGGGCCGACCAATGCATGCACGCTGCCGGGATGGACTTGAAAGGTCACCGTGTCGAGGATTGTCGTACGACCCAGCGTGAGGCTGACTTCGGCGAAATCCAGCGTCGGCCCCGAAACCTGTGGGAGCGAGCCTGTCTCCGGACGGCGATCCGACGAATGCGGTGTGTCATTTAACGATGATGTTGACTGACTGGACGCCTTCGCGAGCAGGCTCGCTCCCACAGGGGATTCGGGGGTGGTCTGGCTGATGGTTTCTTTAGCCGTCATGCGCCGGACTCCTGAATCGCCCGGACCACGGTGTTGAGGTTGCCGGTCATTTCTTTTTCGTACTTGTCGGCGGTGTATTCGCCATAGGAAATGTGCGACAGCGGGTACAACTTCACCCCGGATTCACGCTGGATGGTCTCGACGTAAGTGGACGGGAAATCCATCTCCGAGAAGATCACTTTCACGTCCAGTTCCCGCAGTTGATCGATGGTTTTTTTCAGCTGGCTGGGGCTCGGTTCGATACCGTGGGCCGGCTCGACCACGGCAGTCACTTCCAGGCCAAACTCGCGCAGCAAATAGTCGTAGGCGGCATGCACCGTGGCCACGCGCAACTCCGCGTTCGGCGCCTGGGTCAGTTTTGCCAGGGCATCGGCGCGCATCTGCCGCAGGCGTTTGCCGTAGGCGCGGGCGTTCTGGGTGTAGGTTTTGGCGTTGCTCGGGTCAAGCTTGCCCAGTTCCCGGGCGATGTTGTTGACCTGGGCAATGGAGGCGCTGATCGACAGGAACGTGTGCGGATTGACCACCTTGCCGGCACCGCGGGCAGCGACACCGGTGGCGGCCAAGAGGGGCACATTTTCGTTGGCTTCGATCACCTTGATGTTCGGGGTTTCGCTGGCGGCAATCATGCGGTCGGCGAAATCGTCATGGCCCACGCCGTTGAGCACGACCACGTCCAGCCCGCTGATGCGTTTGATGTCTTCGGCCCGCGGCTCGTAGGCATGCGGGTTGAAACCGGCCGGGATCAGCGGCACCACTTCGGCCTTGTCACCGACGATGTTGGCCACGTAACTGTAATAAGGGTGCAGGGTGATGCCGATGCGCAGGCGCTTGGCTTCATCGGCACTGGCCAAAGGGGTCAGCAAACAGGCAAACAGGCCGACCAGCAGCAGGTGAAAAAAGGGATGACGTTGAGATGAACTAGGCATGGGAAAGCGGTCTTCTCTCGGGTGAAGGCGAGGGTTCAATGCTGATGCTGGCGGGTGACCCCGGCATCGAATTGCGCGACGATCTGCTGCCAGCCGGCGCCGTTGAGCGCAGCGTCGGTGAAATCGTTCGGAACGGGGAGGGCGCTGCCGCGGTTGAGCCAGATGTCCGGCGCGGAGTCGTCTTCAGCGGTCAAACGCATCAAAAACGAGCCGGCGACGGTTGGGGTCTGGCTCTGGCCGAAGTACGCCTTGGCGTCCAGCAACTGCCAGGCATGGCCGCCGCGGCTGACAGAACTGGCGTCCTGGGCAAACGGTGCAAAACCTTCATCGGCGAGGGTGGCGGGCGTGGGCAGTGCTTGCTGTTCCTGACGCAACAGATGAATTTCATCCAGCGTGACCCGCAGGTCAGCGTAAATACCTTGCTCGGAGGCGCTCAGATCACGACGGGCATCCAGTTGATGGCTGCCAACGCTGCTCACTTCCTGAGGCTCGCCACGCCAGGCGACCACCGAGCCGGCAACCGCCAGGATCATCAGGCACAACAGCAACACATAAAGGGTTTCATGGCCGGCACCGGCCGGGCGAACAACTTGGGTGGTGGGCGAGGTCATGCTCACGTTCAGGGCGCCTCGATGTCGGCTTGGTCGATCTCGACGACATGGCCGGGCCCGGCGTCGAACAGCACGTAGAACTCAGCGCCGGGCTTCCTGAACGTCAGGGTCGAATCGCTGCCGAGCTTGCCCGGCACCAGAATGGTTTCGTCGTAGCCGATCACGTCCAGGGTCACTCCCGGTGCGCCGCTACCGTCGGAAAAACCGCCAGTGCATTGAATCTGTTCGGCGTCGATGGCTTTGCATTCGCACATCGGGTTATGGGCCAGGGCGTTGGTGCTGAAGGCGGCACAGAACATTAATAGAACGGGGCGAAAAGCGCTGATCATGGTTTGCCTCCTTGTTTGTTCAGCCATGCGAGAGTGGCCGGGGATGCCTGGCTCAGGGGGATGGACGCTTGATGCATGGCGCCGTCCCAGCCTTCCATGGTGATCCACAGCTCGGCGTCGGTTTTGGTCTTTTCAGGCACTGGCAGCATCGCGCCCATGCGGTATGGCGTACCGAAGAAAATCGCCCCGGCCGCGCGCAGGCTGCGGGGTTTGCCGATGCGCAGGTAAGTCGCCTTGACCTGATCGCGACAGCGTTCGCACAGCGATGCGTTGAAGCCTTTCATGTAGCCGGCGGGGCCAGTCAATCGTGGCGCTTCGTTGCGCAGTTCGGCCAGTTGCAGGCTCCAGGGACCGACCTGGATTTCGCCGATTTCCCGCTCCCCCAATCCGCTGTCGCCGCGAAACAGCGAGGCGTCGGCAAAGTATTTGGGCATGAAGCCCAACGGGATCAGCAGCAAGAAAATGTTGATGTGGAAGCGCCATTTGCGCCAGAGCAGGCTCGCCCGGGAAGGCTGCGGTGCAGTGATAGCTTTGCTCACAGGTTGCCCTCCGGAGTCTGTTGGTTCATGACCGTTTGCGGTCTCGACACCGGGCGCGGGGTCTTGTTGCTGCGCTTGAATGCGTTGGCGGTGGCCAGGGCGGTGCGTTTGGTCCAGATCAGCAACCCGCTGAGTATCATCATGCTCAGCAGCAAACCGAAGAAGAACCAGATCAGCTTGATCCAGATTCCGCCAAAGTCACCGGTGTGCAACGGACGCATCGACTCGGTCACGAACTCCAGGCCGGTGCGATCGCTCAGCAACCGTGTGCTGGCGATATCGCCGTTATACGGGTTGACCTCGGCCGTCTGGAACATCAGCGGATACCAGCTGCGACCGCCGACCGAAAGATGGCTGTAAGCATTGCTCGGCAGGGTGACGAAACTGGCATCGAGTCCGGGGATCTGCTCTTGAGCGACCTTGATGGCTTGTTCCAGATTGATCATCGGGGCCGGCTTTCCGGTGATGGTCAGCGGCACGCTTTCTCGCGAGACGACCGACACCACCGGTTCCGTGGTAATCGAAATCTGGTTGTCGAACAGAATCGCCTTGATCAGGAACCAGACACCAGTGATCGAGATCACCGCAATGAACCAGATCGACCAGATGCCGCTGAGCCGATGAAAGTCGCCCCAGAAAATCCGCGCGCCATGACGAATGCGCAGGGTCGGTCGAAAAAAGCCTTTCCAGAACCGTTTGTAGACCACCAGCCCGGTCACCAGCGATGCCAGCATCGGCAGCGCGAGGAACGACACCAGATACCAGCCCCAGCTGTAGCCGTTGGTGAACGGCACCAGCCACCAGCCATGCAGTGCGCGGGTGAATGCCTTGAAATTGAATTGTGGAGCGGTGCCCTGAATCACCCCGCTATAGGGGTTCACATAGACCGTCACCGAGCGCCCGTCCGGGTAACTGACGTCCACGTCGAGGGCGAAATGCGACTCGTCGGGGCGACTGATACCCTCGACCAGCGTCTGGGGTTCGGCCTTTTTGATGGCGGCGATGATCTCGTCATAATTGAGCCGCGGCGCATCGTCCGAAGGCGGGCTGGCACGCATTTGCGGATTGGCGAGCCAGACGATCTCCTGACTGACCACCGCCAGCGTGCCGGTCACACAGACGATCAATACAAAGAACCAGATGGGCAGCGCCAGCCAGCTATGGACCAGAAACCAGAGTTTTGAGCGGGATTTCTTCGACATGATTAAAGGTCTTGTTTCGATGAGAGGAGCGCTGCTGCGGGCTTCCCAGCGTTGCGTTCCATGAAAAGTCCGGCCGTGGCTTTTGCCTACGCGACCGACTGCATCTAAATAAGACGTATGAGCATCGGAAATCCCGAAAGGGGATATGAAAGTAAATGTTTCGTATTGCTGTTGCCCTATGCGGGCTTGCTCGCGAAAGCGATCTGAGGATCAACATAAGATGTTGAATGTGATGGCCCCATCGCGGGCAAGCCCGCTCCCACAAGGATTGCGTAAACCCTGTGGGAGCGGGCTTGCCCGCGATGGGGCCTGATCAGACACTGAAGTCCTCAACCCTGTTTAAACATCTCCTTCGCCCGCTGTTCGATCTGCTCCTGAGTCAGATCCTCCTTGCGCGTGGCCAGAAACCACAGATGCCCGTAGGGATCCTTCAAAGTCCCCGAACGGTCGCCATAAAACTGATCCTTGACCTCGGACACCTGCGTGGCACCGGCATCGATTGCCTGTTTAAAGGACTTGTCCACATCGTTCACATACAGATGCAGCCCCACGGACGGCGATTTGTCCGGGTTGCTCAATGGACCCTGGTCGCAGGGTGTGCCAAGCATGATCGGGCAGTCGCCGATACGCAGCTCGGCGTGCCCGATGCCGCCATCGGGCATCGACAGGCGCATGACTTCGGTGGCGCCAAAGGCTTTCTTGTAGAAGTCGATGGCTTCGGCAGCTTTCTGAATGCCCAGATAAGGGGTGATGCTGTGATAACCCTCTGGAATAGGTTTTACGCTCATGACGGTTCTCCTTTTGTTGTGGGATTAAGGTGTTCCTTCGCCGATTTCCGGTCGAATAACTATAGGTCAGCCCCTTTCCCGCAACCGAGTGCCCGACGAGCAGCAGTGCCATCGTTCAGCTATCAATCATGCATCTAAATCCTCATCGACTAACAGGACGCCTTCGCGAGCAAGCCCGCTCCCACAGGATATCTCCACTGATTACAAAATTTGCATTCAATGACGATCAAATGTGGGAGCGGGCTTGCTCGCGAAGGCTGCGCCGTTATTTCCGATCAACCGCCGACTCAAGCAGTTGCGCCCCCGGCCCTTGCTCACCCAGCACATCACCAAAGTTACGCAGCGGACACGCCTCCATCGACAAACATCCACACCCGATACACCCATTGAGCCTGTCCCGCAGCAGGGTCAGCTGATTGATCCGCTCATCCAGATCCCGGCTCCACTGCGCCGACAACACTTTCCAGTCCGCCGCCGTCGGTGCACGGTTATCCGGCAAGGATTTCAACGCCTTGCCAATCTCCGCCAGCGGAATCCCCAAACTCTGAGCCACTTTGATCAGCGCCACCCGGCGCAACACTTCCCGGGGATAACGCCGCTGGTTTCCCTGATTTCGATTGCTATTGATCAGGCCTTTGGATTCATAGAAGTGCAGCGCAGTGACCGCCACGCCACTGCGGGCAGCCACTTGGCCGACGGTCAGTTCTTTATGCAGGTTTTGCGAGGTGATCATTTAAAAAATGCCCCTTGACCTCTAGTTAGCTCGAGGTTTTACCCTGCAGGCCTTCGGATCGCAAGATCCGGCTTACAGTGAGTGGGGATTATTCATGCACGCGCCAGCGAAAAATCGCAGCTTCACCCAACTGATCGAATTCGAGATTGAACCCCGTCAGCAAGCCGCGCTGGTGTCGGCACTGTCGGCACACACTGAACGTCTGGCCCAGAGCTACCCGGGTTTTCTGAGTGCCAGCATCCAGGCCAGCGACGATGGCCGGCGAGTGCTCAACTACCTGCAATGGCATTCCCGCGAAGCCGGAGAAGCGGCCTTTCAGAGCGTCGAAAGCGGCGAGCAGGATTTCTGGCAGCTGATTCGCGCCCATCGGGCGAAAACCGTGACCTTCGGCTCATTTCAGGTGCTGCACAGCCTGGCGCTTAGTCACGACAACGCGTTGCACTGCACGCTGATCGGCTAGATCGACAACTGCATCAAACGCTCACCCTGTACGTTCTCCGTAGGCCGGCGTTTATTCACCGCCAGTTCGCCGATCTTGATCAGCCGAGTGCGGGTTACGTTGCGGCTCAACCCCAGCAGGGCAGCAGTGTGCACCTGGTTGTAATGACTGAAGCGGTAAGCCGCCCGCAACAGCGCATCTTCGACTTTCTCGTGCAGCGCTCCGGCCTGTTCCTCGAAGAGCTTTTGAAAGGCCCGATCGAGCAAGGCTTCCGATGAGTCGTCGACGCTGACGTGGTAGTCGTCCTGACGTTCGATGCGCATGTTCGACAGGCGCAAGTCATCGCGCTCGATCACACCATTGCGGCAGATCAACAGCGTGTGGTGAATGACGTTTTCCAGTTCACGGATGTTGCCCGGCCAACCGTAGCTGCGCAGTTTGTGTTCGGCCTCCTTGCTGATGGTGATGCTGCCGTAACCCAAACGCTGGCTGTAGGCTTCGACGAAATGTCGGGTCAGCGGCAGGATGTCGCCGGGGCGTTCGCGCAACGGGCTCAGTTCCAGGCTGACCACATCGAGGCGGTAATACAGATCCTCGCGAAAGTGCCCGGCATTGATGGCTTTTTCCAGTTGCACGTTGGTCGCCGCCAGTACGCGCACATCGATCGGAATGCTCTTGCGCGAACCCAGGCGCACCACTTCGCGCTCCTGCAACACTCGCAGCAATTTCACCTGAATCGCCATCGGCAGATCACCGATTTCGTCGAGGAACAAGGTGCCGCCATCGGCCTCTTCAAACCAGCCGGCCTTGGCGCTCAGCGCGCCGGTGAAGGCGCCTTTTTCATGGCCGAACAGCTCGGCTTCCACCAGCGATTCGGAAAATGCACCGCAGTTCACCGCCACAAACGGCCGGTTGCGGCGGGCGCTGAGGTTGTGGATGTGTCGCGCCACCAGCTCCTTGCCGGTGCCGGTTTCGCCGATGATCAGCACGCTGGCTTCACTCGGCGCGACTTGCTGCAAATGCGCCAGCAGGGCCTGGGATTTCGGGTCTTCGAACACCTGTGCCGTGGCGCGAATTGAGGTGGCCAACGCGGGCGAGGGCGGTAAGGTCAGCAGTTGCATGGGGCAGGCTCCATGAGTGGAAGGCTATGAATAAAAGGTCGGGATCGGCAGGGACTGGTTCAGCGCCCAGTCACCCAGTTCATGGAGTTTGTAATCCACCGGGTCGTGCAGGGTTTGCGTGCGCAAGTTGCGCCAATGGCGGTCCAGCCGCAGTGAGGCGTGGGTCGAGCGGGCGCCGGTCACTTCGAACAAACGGCTACAGAGTTCCAGGCCATTGCGCGTCGCTGCGACCTTGGCGGTAGCGATGGCGGTGGCCAGATGTCCGCGTTCCTCGGCGCTCAGAGTCGGCCCCTTGGCCCAGGCTTTGTCGAGCAACTCAGCGGCGCGTTGCACCAGCAATCGAACACCTTCCAGTGCCACCCAGAATTCGCCGTAATGGCCGAGCACATAAGGATCCTGCCGCACATCCAGAGCACTGGATTTATGCCATGGACGGGTTTCGGTGAGGGTGTATTGCCGCGCTTCTTCAAAGGCGCCTTCGGCAATGCCAAGGAACATATGGGTGAACGTCAGCTGGGCGATCAAGGGGCGCAGGCAGGCGAATGGCGTGCTCAACGGACCGGGGTCGAGCAGCAATTCCGACTCTTCGACGCGCACCCGTTCAAACGTGGCGCTGCCGCTGTCGGTCTGGCGCTGACCCATGTTGTTCCAGTCGTTGTGCAGCGTGATGCCGCTGCGCCCGCTGGGGATCGCGGCGATCAACAACTTGCCGCCGGCACTTTCATCGACGGCCGAGGCGATCAGCATTTCCGAGTCGTTGGCGCCGGAGCAGAAGCTCTTCTTGCCGGAAAACTCACGCCAGCCTCCGAGGTCTTTCACCAGGGTGCGGGTGTCCAGCGGGTTGAGGGCGTTGCCCCAGAACCAGTGCTTGCGCGCCGTCTGTTCAAACCACGGTTGCCATTGTTCGGGCCGGGCGAACAGGCGCACGGTGGCGAGCATCAGATGGTGAAAGCCGAAGACGTGAGCGATCGAACTGTCGACCTTGGCGAATTCGCGCACGATGTTCAGGGTTTCGTTCCAGCTGGCGCCGAGGCCGCCGTACTGGACGGGAATGCTTAAAGCGAGCAGGCCGCTGTGGCGCAAGGCATCACGTTCGGCTTTCGGCGTACCACCGCGTTCATCGCGCTCGACAGCGGTCAGGGCAAATTCGGCGGCCAGCTGGCGGGCGGTCTGCAAGGGGGACAACAGGGCGCTTAGCGGCTTGGCAGTCACGCGGGGTTCCTCATAGGACTCTCAAATTTCCTGGGGGAATGAGGCTTTTGTGGCGAGGGAGCTTGCTCCCGCTCGGCTGCGAAGCAGTCGTAAATCGGCTTGCGCGGTTTTTCAGAAGATCCGCGCTGACCGGTTATGGGACTGCTTCGCAGTCCAGCGGGAGCAAGCTCCCTCGCCACAAGTTCCGGATCCACAGGAGAGCGGTTTTCAAGCCCTGGCTTTGGCCGGCAGCACATCATTGGCAATCATTTCGCCAAACGGCCCGGTGAGGTTGGTGACGCCACGCCCGGCCAGGCTGGCATACGGCTCGGGCAGCAGCGGGAACACCAGTTCGGCAAAGCGATAAGCCTCTTCGAGATGCGGGTAGCCCGAGAAGATGAAACTCTCGATCCCCAAGTCCGCGTACTCCTTGATCCGCGCCGCCACTTGCTGCGGGTCACCCACCAGCGCCGTCCCGGCACCGCCGCGTACCAGACCGACGCCAGCCCAAAGGTTGGGGGAGATTTCCAGGTTGTCGCGACGGCCATCATGCAACGCGGCCATACGTCGCTGGCCTTCGGAATCAAATCGTGAGAACGAGTTTTGCGCGGCAGCAATGGTTTCGTCGCTGATGTGCTCGATGAGTTTGTCCGCAGCTTTCCAGGCCTCTTCGGCCGTCTCGCGCACGATCACATGCAGGCGAATCCCGAACTTCACCGTGCGACCGTTTCGCGCCGCGCGCTCTCGAACATCGGCGAGTTTTTCAGCCACGGCGGCAGGCGGTTCGCCCCACGTCAGGTAAACGTCGACCTGCTCGGCGGCCAAGTCATGAGCGGCCTCGGACGAGCCACCGAAATACAGCGGCGGATAAGGTTTCTGCACCGGTGGATACAGCGCTTTGGCGTTCTGCACTCGCAGGTGTTTGCCGTCGAAATCCACCGATTCGCCTTGCAGTACACGGCGCCAGATCTTCAGGAATTCGTCGGTGACTTCGTAGCGTTCGCTGTGATCGAGAAAACTGCCATCGCCACGGTTTTCGTCCGGGTCGCCGCCGGTCACCACGTTGATCAGCAAGCGGCCGCCGGAGAGTCGATCCAGGGTCGCGGCCATTCGCGCCGAGACCGTTGGCGAAATAATCCCCGGACGAATCGCGACCAGATACCGCAGGCGTTCGGTCAGTGGCACCAGGGCCGAGGCGATCACCCACGAATCCTCACAGGAACGCCCAGTGGGAATCAGCACGCCGTGGTAGCCGAGACTGTCTGCGGCCTGGGCCACTTGTTTCAAATAGTTGAGGGTCACCGGGCGCGCGCCCTGTGTGGTGCCCAGGTAATGGCCATCGCCGTGGGTCGGCAGAAACCAGAAAACATCCATGAAGAGATCCTTAAGCGATTTTCAACAGATTTTTGGGGTGCACGCCGAACAACGGCGCCGCGCGTTCTGCAGCTAGACGAATGCGGGCCTTCAGGGGCTCACTGGTTATTTGATAATTGGAGAAGTCGGCTTCGGTGGCATAGACGCCAATAGGCAAAGTCAGGGCCTGGAAGAAACTGAACAGAGGCCGCAACTGATGATCGAGCACCAGCGCATGACGTTCGCTGCCACCGGTGGCAGCCAGCAGCACCGGGGTGTCGATCAGCGCGTTGAGGTCGATCAGGTCGAACAGGTGCTTGAGCAGGCCTGGGTAGGAGCCGCGATAAACCGGCGCGGCGACGATCAGCAAGTCGGCGCTTTCGATCGCTTGCAGCTCGGCTTCGATATCGGCGCTCAGTTCCTGACGCGACAGCGCGGCGCCCAGTGGTCGGGCGATGTCGCCCAGTTCGATCAGCTTGCTTTCGATCGGCAACTGCTCGGCCAGTTCGGCCAACAGCGCCTGGGTCAACACCAAAGTGCGAGACGGACGCCAGGTACCGCCGGAGAGGGCAACGACTTTCAATGGACGCGACATGATCAGTTCCTTTTTAAACAGTTGCTCAGCGAGCAGTGATGAGTCACCGGAGTTGAGCAAGAGCTGTACCAATCCTTGGGAACCCGGTTTTCCGTGGCTTTCAGCGCGATTGCTGGCAGGCGCTGTTCGATTTGACCGGCTGTTTGTTGATTAACTGTTGCCAGGCAAACAGTTGCGTGGGCAACAGTGCGTGAGGCGATGGAGTTGTTTATAAAGGCTCTTTGTTATTCCGTAAAAGACCATAAATTAATATTTATAGATCATTTGGAGATATTAGGCCGGCGTTTGCCAAAATCGATAGCGACTATCGAGAGCGTTGATTTCTACCCTTCGAGCGGCACGGGTAGCCTGTGTTCATTGCCCCAAACACAGATCTGCGGACGCCCGAAATGAAATCTCTATTCGCCACTTTCTTGCTGCTCGCCATCTCCGTCCTCGCCGGATGTGCCAGCCATGTTTCACCTGAATTGCGGCCCTACACCGCTGAAGAAACCCGGGAACTGGCGCTGGAGGCCCTGAATCGTCGTGGCTTGTCCTTCGACGAGTACCACGCGAAGAAAGCCGAATTGCTCGGCCTGCCGGCAAAGTCGTTCAGTTTCGACAAACAAGGCGAGATGAACGCCGAGCGCGCAGTACAGCTGCACGGCCGCCAAAGCTGAGCGACAACTGTACTGCTCGAACTTTCACGCAACTGTCCATGGGTTTCCCTCAAGGCGTGCGATAGGGTCAATACCTGACTGACCTGATGGACTGCCCCCATGACACTCTCGCTCGACCTGCTGCTGGGCTTTGCCCTGTTTGCCCTTGTCACCTCGATCACCCCCGGCCCGAACAACACCATGTTGCTGGCCTCTGGCGTGAATTTCGGCTTTCAGCGCACCATTCCCCACATGCTGGGCATCACCTGCGGCTTCTTCGTCCTGGTGGTCGCCGTCGGTTTCGGCCTGGGCACGGTGTTTCAAACCTATCCAATGCTTTACACCGTGTTGCGCTATGTCGGCGCGGCGTATTTGCTGTACCTGGCGTGGAAGATTGCTCATTCCGGGCCGGTAGCCGAGGGTGAACAGGGTGAGGGCAGGCCGATCAGTTATTTGGGTGCGGCAGCGTTTCAATGGGTCAACCCCAAGGCCTGGATCATGGCCATCGGAGCCATCAGTACCTACACGCCGATGCAGGGCTATTTCACCAATGTGATTGTGATTGCCGCGGTCTTCGCCTTGATCAACCTGCCAAGCGTCAGTGTGTGGGCCGGTTGCGGCACGTTGTTGCGCAATGTGCTGCGCGATCGCCGCTGGTTGCGGCTGTTCAACTGGGGTATGGCCTTATTGTTGGTGGCTTCGATGTATCCGTTATTGCTCGAAAGCTTTAGCTGACGCATTGCTTCATCCGGTGGCCCGATGCCTGTTAAGCTCGACTTCAGGAGCGTTCCTACGCACTTTTAAATGAAGTTGTTCTTCTTTAATGGCCTCCGATCAGGTATTGCTGTCGTTCTGAAATTCGGCGTCGCTCATGAGGCGGCGCTTTGAAACTTCCAGTGACGAGCTTCCTGATCCCGGAACACGCTCTGCGAGTCTTTTATGAATAAACGTCCGTTGTATTTCGACTACGCCGCCACCACGCCGGTGGATGAGCGGGTCATCAAGGTCATGGTCGAGTGTCTGGGTTTCACAGGTAACTTCGGCAATCCAGCGTCCAGTTCCCACGCTTTCGGCCAACAGGCCCGGCAATCGGTTGAGCAAGCACGGCGCCAGGTCGCCGAATTGGTGGGCGCCCAGGCGGAGCAGATCGTCTGGACTTCCGGCGCCACCGAATCCAACAACCTTGCCCTCAAGGGCGTGGCCCAGGCCCGCGGTGTATCCGGCGGCCATATCATCACCAGTCAGATCGAACACAAAGCGATTCTCGACACTGCAAAACAATTGCAGGATGCAGGCGTTGCCGTGACGTATCTGGTGCCCGATGCCGAAGGCCTGATTACCCCGCAAGCGGTCAGCGAAGCGATGCGTGAGGACACCTTTCTGGTGTCATTGATGCTGGTCAATAACGAACTGGGCACCATCAACGACATCCCGGCCATCGGCCAGGTGGTGCGTGATCGCGATGCGTTGTTCCACGTTGATGCGGCCCAGGGCGCGGGCAAAGTGGCGATTGATCTGGCCCGGTGGCCGGTGGATTTGATGTCATTCTCGGCGCACAAGGTCTACGGTCCCAAAGGTATCGGCGCGCTGTATGTCGGTCCTCGTGCGCAGCAGCGTCTGCAGGCGCAGATCCACGGCGGCGGTCACGAGGGCGGGTTGCGCTCCGGCACGCTGGCGACGCACCAGATTGCCGCAATGGGGGCAGCCTTCGCGTTGGCGGCCACCTCGTTCGATGAAGAAAAAGCCACCATCACGCGCCTGCGGGAACGCTTGCTCGAGCTGCTGCTGAGCATTCCCGGCGTGCGTCTCAATGGCAGCCCGACCCAGCGCATTCCCCATACCCTGAGCCTGACTTTCAACGAAGGCGAGTTCAGTTCCGCTGCGTTGAGCACCTCGATCGCGTTTTCCGCGACCTCGGCCTGTAATTCCGCCAGCAATGCGCCGTCCCATGTGCTGCTGGCCCTGGGACATGACGCTCGCTCGGCCAGTCGCACCATTCGCTTGAGCCTGGGGCGTTTCACCACCGAGCAGGATATCGATCAAGCGGTACACCTGATTAAAGCAGCTTGCGCCAGTGCTCCGGCATTCTGGGCGACAGGTCCTTAAGCGCCGACTCCGATCGGCACCGAATAATAATGATGAGTGGTTAGCAGGAGACACGATGAGTACACAGCCTTTGACCAATGGATCGGTGCCCCAGCGCCTGGCGAAAACCCGCGAGCTGATGAGCCGGGAGGGCATTCATGCTCTGTTGGTGCCGTCGGCCGACCCGCATCTGTCGGAATACCTGCCGGGCTATTGGCAGGGACGTCAGTGGCTGTCAGGTTTTCATGGCTCGGTGGGCACGCTGATCGTCACGCCGGATTTTGCCGGTGTCTGGGCCGACAGCCGCTATTGGGAACAAGCGAGCAAGGAGCTCAAGGGCAGCGGCATCGAACTGGTCAAGCTGCAACCGGGTCAACCCGGCCCGCTCGATTGGCTGGCCGAGCAAACCCCTGAAGGCGCTGTCGTCGCAGTCGATGGCGCGGTGATGGCCGTGGCCTCCGCGCGTACTTTGAGCAGCAAACTCCAAGAGCGCAGCGCACGTCTGCGCACCGACATCGATCTGCTGAGTGAAGTCTGGAGTGATCGTCCGAGTCTGCCGAAAGAGCCGATCTATCAACACTTGCCGCCTCAGGCGACGGTCAGCCGTGGCGAAAAACTCGCCAAACTGCGTGAGGTGCTGAAAGAGCGCGGTGCCGACTGGCATTTCATCGCTACCCTCGACGACATCGCCTGGCTGTTCAACCTGCGCGGCGGCGATGTGTCGTTCAACCCGGTGTTCGTGTCCTTCGCCCTGATCAGTCAGCAGCAGGCCACCTTGTTCGTCGCCCTGAGCAAAGTGAGCGCGGAGCTGCGCGGCATTCTCGAACAGGACGGCGTGACCCTGCGCGATTACAGCGAAGTAACCGCCGCCTTGCGCGCTGTGCCGAGCGGCGAGAGCCTGCAAGTCGATCCGGCGCGGGTCACGGCTGGTCTGCTGGATAACCTGGACAGCGGCGTGAAACTGCTCGAAGGCCTGAACCCGACCACTCTGGCCAAGTCGCAGAAAAGCCTGGCCGATGCCGAGCACATTCGTCGGGCTATGGAGCAGGACGGCGCGGCGCTGTGCGAATTCTTCGCCTGGCTGGAAGTGGCCTTGGGGCGTGAGCGCATCACCGAACTGACCATCGACGAACACCTGACTGCGGCGCGTACCCGCCGCCCGGATTATGTGTCGCTGAGCTTCAACACCATTGCCGCGTTTAACGCCAATGGCGCCATGCCGCACTACCACGCCACCGAAGAAGAACACGCGGTGATCGAGGGTGACGGCCTGTTGCTGATCGACTCCGGCGGCCAATACCTGGGCGGTACCACCGACATTACCCGAATGGTGCCGGTGGGTACGCCGACTGACGAACAGAAGCGCGATTGCACCCGCGTGCTCAAAGGCGTGATTGCACTCTCTCGTGCACAGTTTCCACGAGGCATTCTGTCGCCGTTGCTGGACGCTATTGCTCGCGCACCGATCTGGGCCGAAAGCGTCGACTACGGCCACGGCACCGGTCACGGCGTCGGCTATTTCCTCAATGTTCACGAAGGCCCGCAAGTCATCGCCTATCAGGCCGCGGCGGCACCGCAAACAGCGATGCAGCCGGGCATGATTACGTCCATCGAACCGGGTACTTACCGTCCGGGTCGCTGGGGTGTGCGGATCGAGAACCTGGTATTGAATCGTGAAGCAGGCAAGAGCGAATTCGGGGAGTTCCTGAAATTCGAAACCCTGACCCTGTGCCCGATCGACACCCGTTGCCTCGAACCGTCGCTGCTGACCGAAGATGAAAAGCAGTGGTTCAACGGCTATCACGCCGAGGTGCGTGAACGCTTGAGCCCGTTGCTCGATGGCGCGGCTCTTGAATGGTTGAACACCCGAACCGCAGCTATTTGAACGGTTTGATTCCAGGCGCTGTTTCCAGCGTCTGGCTCAGGTCATAGGCAGGCGCTGGTTATTGCGCAAGCAGGGCTTCAAGGACGAAGTCCAGCCGATCCTGTCCGAAGAACAGCTGATCACCGACAAACATGCTCGGCGCACCGAATACACCGCGTTGCACCGCTTCCTCGGTGTTTTCCTTGAGAGCTGCTTTGACGGTCTCATCGGCGGTCAGTGCCAGCACTTCATTTGGATCAAAACCGTTTTGCATCAGCACGGAGGCAACAGTCGCTGGATCATCGAGGCTGCGTCCTTCAACCCAAAGGGCGTGAAACAGGCAATCGATAAGCGTCTGAAAGCGTTCGGGATGACGCAGTTGCATACCCGTGACAGCGCGCATCAGCATCAGGGTATTGATCGGGAAGTTCGGGTTGAACTTCAGCGGTACGCCATAGCGTTTGGCATAACGGTCCAGGTCCTGAAACATGTAGCGACCCTTGGGCGGTACGGTGATGGGGGAAGCATTACCGGTAGCTTTGAAGACGCCACCCAGCAGCATCGGTCTGTAGATCAGCTGACTATCGGTCTGTTTGCAGATCTTCGGCAGTTGGGTATAGGCCAGGTAAGTGGCGGGGCTGCCGAGGTCGAAAAAGAACTCCACGGTTTTGCTCATGGTCGATGTGCTCTTCTTATTGTTGTAGGGGAGGGCTTACCAGCGTTCGTTCCAGGGGCGCAGATCCAGCTCGAAGGTCCAGGCGTCCCGTGGCTGGCTGTGCAGGTACCAATAGTTGTCGGCGATGTGCTCGGGATTGAGGATGCCGTCCTGATCCTTGGTCGCGTATTTTTCTGGAAAGTTGTCGCGGATAAAGTCGGTGTCGATGGCGCCATCAACTACGACGTGGGCGACATGGATGTTCATCGGTCCCAGTTCGCGGGCCATGCTTTGCGCCAAGGCGCGAATCCCGTGCTTGGCCCCGGCGAAGGCGGCGAAACCCGCGGCGCCGCGCAGGCCAGCAGTGGCGCCAGTGAACAGGATCGTGCCCCGTTGGCGGGTGACCATGCGCTTGGCCACTTCACGGGCGTTGAGAAATCCTGAGAAACAGGCCATTTCCCAAATCTTGAAATACTTGCGAGCGGTTTCTTCGAGGATGCTGCACGGCACATTGGCGCCGATATTGAAGACGAACGCTTCGATGGGGCCGATCTCGGTTTCGATCTGCTCGATGAGCGCTATTACGTCTTCTTCATTGCGCGCATCGCAGGCAAAACCGTGAGCCTCGCCACCACTGGCTGTGATGGACTCTACCAGTGGCTGGAGTTTGTCTGCGCTGCGACGTGTGACGCAGGCGACATAACCTTCACGGGCAAAACGTTTGGAGATGGCGCCGCCGGTGGCATCGCCTGCACCGACGACCAATACGATTTTCTTGTTAGTCATGGATATCGCCCTTTGCTGAACGGTCATTGACTGACGAACGTTAGCAGCATCGGGGCGAAGCGACTATCAGGCTACGCAAGCCCGATAGAAAGGGAGGGTTACTTGCAGATGACGATCATGCTGCGGCTGGTATAGCCGGCAGGGTTGAGGCCGAACGGATAGTCACCGGGTTCTTCCACCGCATCACCTGACTTGGCGATGACCTTGTAACCCTTGGGCGCACACGAATTGGCGGCGCTGGTGTAGCACTTGTCCCACGAAGACGAGAGCCCCGAACAGTTGATATGCAGTCCTTTCTTGCCGTGTTTCATTTGGGGTTTCGAGGTTGCCGCGCAGCCCGCAATTGCAAGTACGGCGATCAGTATCAAAATTCGTTTCATTGCTGTCCTTAATAGCGGCCCCGGATCTACGCCTGGGTCTGCCTGCATTCGCTTTTGCGTGAAGCGTTCTGATATCCCTATCTGAAAAAATCCATGTCTGACACTGAGTTACGTAGCCTAAACATGGCCTAATTGAGCGGCAAATACCAGACCTTCGTCAAATCTCGTTTCAATCCGCTGCGACCGCAGGCTTGGCGGTACTCCCCATGGTCATGGTCGCGCCGACGGAGGCCAGAATGATGCACAGGATAGCCATCCACTGTGACAGGGAAAGGTATTCCTGAAGGAACAACAGGCCGGACAGCGCGCCGATCGCAGGTTCGATGCTCATCAGCGTACCGAAGGTGCGGGCTGGAATCCGTGTGAGGGCGACCATCTCCAGGGTATAGGGCAGGGCGGTGGACAGAATGGCGACGCCGATGGCCACGGGAATCAACGAGGGTGTCAGTAACGCGGCGCCAGCGTGGACAATGCCGATGGGAGCCACGAACAGGGCGGCAATCATCACGCCCAACGCAGCGGTCTGCACTCCATTATCAGCACCAGCCTTCTGGCCGAACAGAATGTAGAGCGCCCAGCAGACACCGGCACCGAGGGCATAACCTGCGCCGACCAGATCGATGCTTGCGCTTGTGGCGCCTGTTGGGATCAATAGCAGTAAACCTAAGGCTGCCAGAGCGATCCATAGAAAGTCGATCGCCCGACGTGAAGCATAAATTGCGACCGCCAATGGGCCGGTGAACTCCAGGGCTACGGCGATACCCAGAGGAACAGTGCGCAAGGACATATAGAAGAGGAAGTTCATGCCGCCCAACGCCATTCCGTAGACGATAACGGTGCGCAGGGATTTTGCGGTGAGCTTCGCTCGCCATGGGCGCAATAGCAGCAGCATGATCACACTGGCAAAGATCAGTCGCAGGGTGGTCGTTCCTTGAGCACCGATAACCGGGAACATGCTTTTGGCCAAGGAAGCTCCGGACTGGATGGATGCCATGGCTATCAAGAGCAGGCCAACCGAGAACAGAGTCGAGGCAAGGCTACGGGGGTGATCATTCATTGCGTGGCATCGTCCGAAGTGGCAAGCGAAAGTATTATTGTATGTATTGGGCAATATACTGCGCATTCGTTACGTGCACGTCTATATATAAGCAGGGATTTTGAACATCCTGATAGAAAAATCAAATCAGGGGTTGACGGCAGATTCTGGAAGTCTATAATTCGCCCCACTTCCGGCGCAGTCGAAACGGAAAACTCCTTGGTAAACAAAGAGTTACGCAGTTTTCGACAGCGGTTACGCTTCAGTTCATCGAAGCCAGAAGGAGTTGGTAGGGCAGTGTGTTTTCGCCTTATTGACGGTTCGATCATCTCGGTCGAAAGCGGAGAAAAAGAGGTGTTGACAGCAGCGAGTAACGCTGTAGAATTCGCCTCCCGCTAACGAGAGATCGGAAGCGCAAGTGGTTGAAGTTGTTAAAGATTTCCAAGCGGAACTTTGAAAACTTCTGAAAATAACCGCTTGACAGTAACAGAGGCTGCTGTAGAATGCGCGCCTCGGTTGAGACGAAAGATCTTAACCAACCGCTCTTTAACAACTGAATCAAGCAATTCGTGTGGGTGCTTGTGGAGTCAGACTGATAGTCAACAAGATTATCAGCATCACAAGTTACTCCGCGAGAAATCAAAGATGTAACCAACGATTGCTGAGCCAAGTTTAGGGTTTCTTAAAAACCCAAAGATGTTTGAACTGAAGAGTTTGATCATGGCTCAGATTGAACGCTGGCGGCAGGCCTAACACATGCAAGTCGAGCGGCAGCACGGGTACTTGTACCTGGTGGCGAGCGGCGGACGGGTGAGTAATGCCTAGGAATCTGCCTGGTAGTGGGGGATAACGCTCGGAAACGGACGCTAATACCGCATACGTCCTACGGGAGAAAGCAGGGGACCTTCGGGCCTTGCGCTATCAGATGAGCCTAGGTCGGATTAGCTAGTTGGTGAGGTAATGGCTCACCAAGGCGACGATCCGTAACTGGTCTGAGAGGATGATCAGTCACACTGGAACTGAGACACGGTCCAGACTCCTACGGGAGGCAGCAGTGGGGAATATTGGACAATGGGCGAAAGCCTGATCCAGCCATGCCGCGTGTGTGAAGAAGGTCTTCGGATTGTAAAGCACTTTAAGTTGGGAGGAAGGGCAGTTACCTAATACGTATCTGTTTTGACGTTACCGACAGAATAAGCACCGGCTAACTCTGTGCCAGCAGCCGCGGTAATACAGAGGGTGCAAGCGTTAATCGGAATTACTGGGCGTAAAGCGCGCGTAGGTGGTTCGTTAAGTTGGATGTGAAATCCCCGGGCTCAACCTGGGAACTGCATTCAAAACTGACGAGCTAGAGTATGGTAGAGGGTGGTGGAATTTCCTGTGTAGCGGTGAAATGCGTAGATATAGGAAGGAACACCAGTGGCGAAGGCGACCACCTGGACTGATACTGACACTGAGGTGCGAAAGCGTGGGGAGCAAACAGGATTAGATACCCTGGTAGTCCACGCCGTAAACGATGTCAACTAGCCGTTGGGAGCCTTGAGCTCTTAGTGGCGCAGCTAACGCATTAAGTTGACCGCCTGGGGAGTACGGCCGCAAGGTTAAAACTCAAATGAATTGACGGGGGCCCGCACAAGCGGTGGAGCATGTGGTTTAATTCGAAGCAACGCGAAGAACCTTACCAGGCCTTGACATCCAATGAACTTTCCAGAGATGGATTGGTGCCTTCGGGAACATTGAGACAGGTGCTGCATGGCTGTCGTCAGCTCGTGTCGTGAGATGTTGGGTTAAGTCCCGTAACGAGCGCAACCCTTGTCCTTAGTTACCAGCACGTCATGGTGGGCACTCTAAGGAGACTGCCGGTGACAAACCGGAGGAAGGTGGGGATGACGTCAAGTCATCATGGCCCTTACGGCCTGGGCTACACACGTGCTACAATGGTCGGTACAGAGGGTTGCCAAGCCGCGAGGTGGAGCTAATCCCAGAAAACCGATCGTAGTCCGGATCGCAGTCTGCAACTCGACTGCGTGAAGTCGGAATCGCTAGTAATCGCGAATCAGAATGTCGCGGTGAATACGTTCCCGGGCCTTGTACACACCGCCCGTCACACCATGGGAGTGGGTTGCACCAGAAGTAGCTAGTCTAACCTTCGGGAGGACGGTTACCACGGTGTGATTCATGACTGGGGTGAAGTCGTAACAAGGTAGCCGTAGGGGAACCTGCGGCTGGATCACCTCCTTAATCGACGACATCAGCTGCTCCATAAGTTCCCACACGAATTGCTTGATTCATTGAAGAAGACGATAGAAGCAGCTTTAAGCTCCAAGCTGATAGCTCAACGCTAACAGTTACGCGCTCGAAATTGGGTCTGTAGCTCAGTTGGTTAGAGCGCACCCCTGATAAGGGTGAGGTCGGCAGTTCGAATCTGCCCAGACCCACCAATTTTGTATGGGGCCATAGCTCAGCTGGGAGAGCGCCTGCCTTGCACGCAGGAGGTCAACGGTTCGATCCCGTTTGGCTCCACCATTAACTGCTTCGAAACGTTTGAGAGTTTAGAAATGAATATTCCGGTGTGAATATTGATTTCTAGTCTTTTGATTAGATCGTTCTTTAAAAATTTGGGTATGTGATAGAAAGATAGACTGAACACTACTTTCACTGGTAGTGGATCAGGCTAAGGTAAAATTTGTGAGTTTAATCGCGAATTTTCGGCGAATGTCGTCTTCACAGTATAACCAGATTGCTTGGGGTTATATGGTCAAGTGAAGAAGCGCATACGGTGGATGCCTTGGCAGTCAGAGGCGATGAAAGACGTGGTAGCCTGCGAAAAGCTTCGGGGAGTCGGCAAACAGACTTTGATCCGGAGATGTCTGAATGGGGGAACCCACCTAACATAAGTTAGGTATCTTAAGCTGAATACATAGGCTTAAGAAGCGAACCAGGGGAACTGAAACATCTAAGTACCCTGAGGAAAAGAAATCAACCGAGATTCCCTTAGTAGTGGCGAGCGAACGGGGACTAGCCCTTAAGTGGCTTTGAGATTAGCGGAACGCTCTGGAAAGTGCGGCCATAGTGGGTGATAGCCCTGTACGCGAAAATCTCTTGGTCATGAAATCGAGTAGGACGGAGCACGAGAAACTTTGTCTGAATATGGGGGGACCATCCTCCAAGGCTAAATACTACTGACTGACCGATAGTGAACTAGTACCGTGAGGGAAAGGCGAAAAGAACCCCGGAGAGGGGAGTGAAATAGATCCTGAAACCGTATGCGTACAAGCAGTGGGAGCCCACTTTGTTGGGTGACTGCGTACCTTTTGTATAATGGGTCAGCGACTTATTTTCAGTGGCGAGCTTAACCGAATAGGGGAGGCGTAGCGAAAGCGAGTCTTAATAGGGCGTCTAGTCGCTGGGAATAGACCCGAAACCGGGCGATCTATCCATGGGCAGGTTGAAGGTTGGGTAACACTAACTGGAGGACCGAACCGACTACCGTTGAAAAGTTAGCGGATGACCTGTGGATCGGAGTGAAAGGCTAATCAAGCTCGGAGATAGCTGGTTCTCCTCGAAAGCTATTTAGGTAGCGCCTCATGTATCACTGTAGGGGGTAGAGCACTGTTTCGGCTAGGGGGTCATCCCGACTTACCAAACCGATGCAAACTCCGAATACCTACAAGTGCCGAGCATGGGAGACACACGGCGGGTGCTAACGTCCGTCGTGAAAAGGGAAACAACCCAGACCGTCAGCTAAGGTCCCAAAGTTATGGTTAAGTGGGAAACGATGTGGGAAGGCTTAGACAGCTAGGAGGTTGGCTTAGAAGCAGCCACCCTTTAAAGAAAGCGTAATAGCTCACTAGTCGAGTCGGCCTGCGCGGAAGATGTAACGGGGCTCAAACCATACACCGAAGCTACGGGTATCACTTAGGTGATGCGGTAGAGGAGCGTTCTGTAAGCCTGTGAAGGTGAGTTGAGAAGCTTGCTGGAGGTATCAGAAGTGCGAATGCTGACATGAGTAACGACAATGGGTGTGAAAAACACCCACGCCGAAAGACCAAGGTTTCCTGCGCAACGTTAATCGACGCAGGGTTAGTCGGTCCCTAAGGCGAGGCTGAAAAGCGTAGTCGATGGAAAACAGGTTAATATTCCTGTACTTCTGGTTATTGCGA